>JAXMBE010000076.1:0-40724 GCA_046349995.1 Isosphaeraceae bacterium
GAGAGCAGGTCGGCCTTCTGTGAGCCGTCCATGTCCAGGTCGCCGTCCGTGAAGAAGGCGACCGCGTTGTAGGCGTCCAGGTTCCGGGCACCCCACTTCAGGGGCTTCTTGGTGATGGCGGCGCAATCGGTGCGGAAGGTGGTCTCCCACAGCTTCGAGCTCTTCCCCAGGTTGAAGAGCGTGACCATCGCGGTGGGGATCGCCTCGTGCTGGTATCCCTTGCACTCGGCGACGACCAGCAGGCGTCGCTTCTTCTCCTGGGCAAACGCCGCGTTTGTGAAGGCCAAGCAGATGGCCACCATCACCAGCCATCGACTCCTGTTCATGGATCCTCCCGGGACGGCCGGGACCGTCGGTAGGGCTCCCCATCTCGGGGACGCGGGACAATGCTCCCTGGCTCCTGCTTCAGCCGGCAGCCTGCGTCTCCGACGTGATGATCTCGCGGAGGAACTCGGCCGCGAGCCGGGCGTTCTGGTGGGCGTACCCGATATCCACGGTCTGACCATCCACGACGGGAAGCTGGTGGCAGAGCTCGTAGCCGAAGTACCCCTTGTAGCCGATGTCGTGCATGGCCCGGATGAAGTCCCGGTAGTACTGGTTCGTGTCTCCCATCACCACGCCGTCGATCCGGTCGTAGCCCCGAATCGAGCCGTCCGCCCGCCGCTCGTACTCGCCCCCGAAGTGCGAGAGCACCTGGAGCGGCCCGGTCAGTTCCGCGGCCTCGCGCATCGCCTGGGGGCTCTTGTCAGGCATGAGCGGGGCGTCGAGGCAGACCTTCAGGTGGGGAGAGCCGACTTCGTGCACCATCCGCAGCACGTCGTGATGGTCCCTGATGAGGGGCTTGTGGTTCTGGAGCGCCAGGGTCACGCCGTGATCGCCGGCGTAGCGGGCACATTCCACCAGGGCCTCGCGGCACCAGCCCCAGATCTCCTCCGTGGAGAATTTCTCGTGGACGATCGGCCAGTAGCCCTCCGCGATGTCGTAGGTGGCCAGCTTCGGATGGCGAGTGACGCCCCACCAGGCGAGAAAAACGCGCAGCGTCTTCGCGCCGAGGTCGGACGTCATGCGGATCAGGTCGCGGACGAAGCAGATCTGGGCTTCCCGGACCTCCGGGACGGGGTTGCTGAAGTCGTTGTTGGCCGCAACGGCGTAGATCTCGATCCCCTCGCCGTCGGCCACGGACCTCAACTCTCGGCATCTCGGCGCGGGCCAGTCGAGGGGATTGCCGTGCGGCCGCTTGCCGTCGATCTCGATCCCGTCGTAGCCGTACTCCCTGGCCTTCCGGATCATGTCGGGGAGGGAGAGGGCTTCGCCGCGGTACCAGAGACCGAGGTAGGTGATGCTGTAGAGCCCGATCTTCATGGCACTTCGTCCTCCGCTGTCGGGAATGTGTCCGAAATCGATTGCCTCGAGGCCGGATCCCGCGAGGATCCGTCCGTCACCTCAACCTCCTCGCGGCCCAGCGCATCGCGTTGTGGACGAGGGACCGATAGGCCGGATGGCCGAACACGGCGGGGCCATGCCCGAGCTGGATCGCCACGACGCGGTAGCGTTCGTTCGGCCCGATCCAGGCCAGCAGCCGATCGCTCTCGGGATGGTCGGTCGAGAGGAGCGGTCTGACCCGCGGCGAGATCCGCATGCGCCGGTAGGACTCGTCCACGACGTGGAAAGGGCCGATGCCCCGGGTGACCGGGTGCTCGGCCTCCGGCCTGACGAACATGGACTGCCGATCCTTGTACGTCGAAGACGGGCGATCCCCTTCCTTCCTGAGCCGGTAGCTTCCGCCCACCACCTCGTCCGTCCACCAGGACCAATCCTGGTAGTTCAGCAGAGCATGGTGAAGCACGACGATCCCTCCTCCGCCTTCGATGAATGAGCGGAGGTGCGTCCGTCCGTTCGGGTCCAGATCCCGCGTGAAGTCGTACATGACGATCACGTCGTGTTTGCCCGCGAGGTCCTTCTCGAACGCCATGGCGCTGGTGGAGACGGCCACGCGGGGCAGGTCTCTGTGCCCCTCGAACAGGGAGTAGAACGATGTCTCGTGGTCGTGGCCGCCGGTGATGACCAGCGCCCGGGTCGCTGCCGCGTCGGTCTCGGCTGGTCCTGGTGCGGCCGGTGGTGCGACCTGACCGGTGGCGGCCCACTCCACCGCGCGGGTGAAGCAGCCGACAAACGCCGGTTCCTGCATCGCGGCCAGATCATGCCCGAGGACCGTGCAGACCACCCGCCCCTTGCCGTGCCGCGTGGCGACCAGGATGGCGTCTCCCTGGCCTCTTGCGGTCGCCTGGCCGGGCTGTTGAGCCTCGGCGAGGACTTCCGCACCCGGCAGGACCTTCAGGCCGCAGCGGATCGCGTCGGCGAAGAGCAGTTCCCCCGGCATGCCTCTCAGGATCGGATGATCGGGCCGCTGAATCCTCAGTCGCAGGGGAGCTACCGCCGAGACAGGGCTTTCCTGGGGAATCACCGGCCAGAGTGGTTCGCCATCGTGTTCTCGTGGTTTGTTCCCGGGAGTGTCCAGGGAACCGCGAGTCACCACCAGGCCCCTGCCGGATTCGACGTAAGCGGCGATTGCATCCTCGGTCTCGACGCCTGGCGCGGATGCCCCGACATCGTCGATCAGGACATCGAACTCGCGGAGCAGCCGGGCGTCCATTCCGACGAGTGCCTCGCAGATCCTCACTTCATGGGGCCCCGAGTCCTCGAGGATCTCCCGAAAAGCGCGTGATCTCGCTCGCCACTCGGGACCATTCCGTCCCGAGAGGATCAGGACTCTCAACGTCGCCGAACCTCGCCCCGGGGGGGCGTCGCCGGCCGACGGGGCGGATTGAGCGGCATCGATGGACAGGGCAGCCGCCCCGATCATCAAGGGGATGATCCGCGATCGGGAAATCATGGATTCAGCTCAGCAAGTCAGCGCGGGTGAATCGCGCGACGGATCGTGGTGCTCAACCCTCGGCGAGCGCGAGTTTCACCCGAGGGTCGGGGGGCTCGTTTCCTCCCGCGGCAACGGCTCGCGACTCGACATCATAACAGGGCGGACTCCCGAACGGCAGCAAGACGCGGAGCCGGGCCGCCATCCGCGGTTCGGTCGTCCGCTTCGTTTCAGCGTGTCGGGGAGCCACGGCCCGAACCCGGCCCGATCAACACCCGCCCGGTGTGTTTCGCGGTTTGCGGATGCGGAAGTACCTTGCGGCAAGGGGACTCCCCGCGTACGAATGGCGCCGCGGGCGTGATTCGTCGGCCGTGGCACGGTCGGATCGCGTCGCGATCGCCCAGTTCCCGCGGGAGGTGACCTTGATCCCTCGGCTTCGCGAGCTGTCGACACGCGCGACCTGCGTAGGCATGTTCCTAGTCGCGATGAACCTCGGAGCTCCAGGCGCCGAGCCGACTGGATATGTCCTCCGGATCGCGTCGAGGCATGCCTGGCGTCCGCCGTTCGGCCTCGATCGCGTCGGCTCCGGAATCGAGGTCGTTGTGGAGGCCCGCGCATACGCCTCGGCGAAGAAACTCCAACTGGTCGCTCTCAACGGCTCAAGAGAGCTGCGTCGGGAGCGCCTGGCCTGGCCCGAGGCGCCGCCATTCGTGGTCAGGCGGACCCCCGATCCCCACGCCAGCGAGGTCGTCCTGCTCGGAGGAGTCGGGGCAGATCAAGCCGACGTCGAACTCGCCCGGCTTCGACTGGACCGCCCGGAGTTCGAGATCGACGCGGTCGCGACCGCGTCGCCTCCGGTCAACCCGATCGATCTCGGGACGATCCTGGTCCCCAGCGGCTGGCTGCTCCTGGGGCCCGGCCAGCAGGGGACGATCGAGGTCGCGGCGCTCAGCCGGCGCCGGAACATGGCCGACGCCTCGATCGAACTGGCATTCGAATCTCGTCCGGATCACGCCAGGTCGGGTTCCTTCCCGCTCGTGGCCGGCGCGCTCGTCCGCCGCAAGCTGCCGATCCCGGAGATCGGGGCACCTGCTGCTCGCGATCATCTCACGGTCTCGCTGAGGGACGGCAAGGGGACCGCGATCTGGCACAAGACGATCCCCGTGATGCTCGTGCGCGAGCCGCCGCGCTGGCCGCGGTTCGGGGCGACCTCGACGAAGCTGCGCTATGACGCCCCGATCTCCGTCCGCGATCCCGCGACGGGCGCCTTCTCCTCGTTACCTTACGAGGACGGGTGGGACGACGATCTCAGGGACGTGGTGGTCTCGCTGCCGAACGGCTCGCGATTCGTCTTCTGGCGCGGGTCGAGCTATATCCCGTTCTGGGCCGGCGCTCACAACACCGGCGCCTGCTACGAGTGGGCCGAGATGCTGTCTCGCCCCGATGACGCCGTGGACTGTGTCGAGCCGCTGATGGACAAGGAGCTGCGGTACGGTCGCGTGGAGATTGTTGAAAGCACCCCGGCCTGCGTCCGAGTGCGCTGGACGTATCAATCCACCGACCTGAAGTACCGGGTGTGGGGAGATTCGGCCGTCGAGGAGTACACGTTCTACCCCGACGGATTCGGCGTCCGCTCGCTCGACCTGAGGACAAGCCCGGGGGCCCGTTACGAGCTGAGCGAGTTCATCGTCCTGACTCCCCAGGGGACTTACCCCCTGGACGTCCTGCCCGAGACGCTCGTCGAGGCGATCGACCGCGAAGGAAAGAAGACCGAGTTCCACTTCCCGTTCGAGCCGAAGCAGGGGGGCGATCCGAGGCCCTCGCCATCGCCTCCGTCCATTTATCGACTCAGGGCGCACAGGGACGACACGCAAGCGGCGATCTACGCCAACCCGCTCGAGACCCGTCCGCCGCCGATCATCTTCCCCGCGTTCCGCGACGGCGGCCAGATCGTGACGCCCTGCTACTGGGGGAGCCACTGGCCGCTGGCCAGGGGGAATGCCACTGGCCCGGCCATCGACGACCGGGTCGCGCTGACGCCCTGCCATAACAGCGTGATGAGCTGGGCGGACGCCTCGCCCGCCCCCCTGCTCTCGGGTCGGTTCACGGGGATCGATGCCCTGGGGCGGTCGCGGCCGATGGAGCGTCGCCGCTGGGCCTGGCCGGATCAAGGAGCGATGTCCGGATTCCAGGTTGCTCCAGTGGGCGCGGAGCTACGCGAGCCCTCCCTCAATCGAGGTCGAGGAGGCGTCATCGAGCCGGACGCCTACGTACCCGAGCGTCGGGCGATCCGCAACCGCGTCCAGGGTCGCGCGGTCGCCGTGCGGCTCGCCCCTGCACCGGTGTGCGTTAATCCCGTGCTGGAGCTGGACGGGGCACCGACCGGCCCGATCACCGTATCGCTCGATGGTCAGCCGCTGGATGCCGGCCGCTTCGCCTGGGACGGCCGCCGGCTTTGGCTCGACGCGACCCTGGTGAAGCCGGGTCGGCTCCGGTTGGCTTTCGGTGACGGCTCCACGAAGTGACGAATCGTTCGATGCTCCATGTGAAACGAACCGGGGAACTTCCATGCCCGCTCTCTCCCTGCTCGCCGGCGTCCTGGTGGCTCTGCTCATGTCAACTGGCTCGGTGGGCGCGGAGGGAACGCCCGAGCCCTCCAGGCCGACCTTCTGGGTCATCCCCCACACACACTGGGAGGGGGCCGTCTTCAAGACGCGCGAGGAGTACCTGGAGATGGGGCTCCCGAACATCCTCAAGGCGATGAAGCTGCTCCGGGAGCAGCCGGAGTTCCGGTTCGTCCTCGACCAGGTGGCCTACGTGAAGCCCTTCCTCGAGCGGTATCCGGAACACGAGGCCGACTTTCGCAAGTTCCTCAAGGAAGGACGGCTCGAGCTGACCGGTGCACTGGATATCATGCCCGATGTCAACATGCCTGGCGGCGAGACGTTCGTGCGGCAAATCCAGTACGGCAAGGGGTACTACCGCGAAAAACTCGGCGTTGACGTGAAGATTGGCTGGCCACTGGACACCTTCGGTCAGCACGCGCAGATCCCGCAGCTCTTCAAGCTCGCGGGGTTCACCTCGGCGTGGTTCCAGCGCGGCGTCACGCGGCCGGACCATCCCTCGGAGTTCCTGTGGGAAGGGATCGACGGCACGAGGATCCCGGCGTTCTGGCTCCCCCACAGCTACGGCCTGCTCTACCACTCGCCGAAGGAGGCCCCCGCGTTCGATGCCTTCATGAGGAAGCGGTACGCGATGCTCGACGCTAACTCCTATGGCAACGATCGGGTCGGAATGGCCGGGGCCGACGTGTCCGAGCCCGAGGAGCACCTGGTGCCCATGATCAAGGCGTTCAACGAACAGAAGGACGCGCCGTTCCAGATGCGGTTGGCGGTCCCCTCGGAGTTCGAGGCCGTGGTCGCCAGGCGTACCGATCGTCCCGCCTTCCGGGGCGAGCTCAATCCGATCTTCCAGGGGGCCTACAGCAGCCGCATCGAGCTGAAGCACTGGATTCGGACCCTCGAGCAGAAGCTGGTCACCTCCGAGAAGCTGGCCGCGCTGGGGGGCTGGCTGGGACGGCCGGCCCAGCCAGCTTCACTTTGGCGGGCGGGGGAACCGCTGCTCTTCAACGAGACCCACGACCTGGCCTCTGGCGTGATGACCGACCACGTCTACGAGGACACGGTGCGGAATTACGAGTTCGTCGATCGCCTGGCCGACGAGCAGATCGCAGCCGGTTGGCAGGCCCTCGCGGCGAGCGTGGACACGCGAGGGCCCGGCGTGCCGATCCTGGTGTTCAACCCCCTCGGCTGGACGAGGACGGACGTCGTTGAGGCGGACCTCGGCTTCGCCGACGGGTCGACTCGCGGCTTTACCGTCCGGGACGAGGCCGGACGAGATGTCCCGGCCCAGCTCGTCCGGGAGACACGCTACGCCGACGGCACGCTCCGCACCGCCAGGGTCGCGCTCCTGGCCAGCGATCTCCCCGCGCTGGGCTACCGCGTCTTTCACGCGGTCGCGATGGACCGCCCGGGATTTCCCGAGGCCGCGAAGGCCCTGGACCGAGACAGCTTGGAGACGGGACGTTTCCGGATCCGCTTCGACCGATCCACCGGCGCGATCACCGGCCTGCAGATGAAGGACGGCGACTGGGAGGTCTTCTCCGGACCCGCCAACGTCGTCTCTCGCCTGGAGGACAGGGGCGACCTCTGGGAGCCCTATCGCGGCCTGGACGGCGGCAGCAAGATCGCCATGACGACGCGGCAGGAGATCCCGGCGCCCGGCAAGGCGGTCTTCAGCAATGACTTCAAGGACAAGCCCGGGACGCTGCGCGGGGGGCCTGTCTACAGCGAGTTCCAGGTCGCCCATCCCTTCGACTCGGGCCGATTCGAGACGACCGTGCGGGTCTACGAAGGACTGGGGCGCATCGATTGTCGGACCGCACTCGTGAACCAGGAGAAATACGTCCGCTATCACGCCCTCTTCCCCACCGACATCGAGGGGGGCAAGAGTGTCCACGAAATCCCGTTCGGGACGATGCAGCGGCCGTCGGGGATCGAGTTTCCCGCGCAGAACTGGGTGGACCACGGCGATGGCCGGCGCGGCCTGGCAATCCTGAACATCGGACTGCCGGGCAACGTCGAGACCGACGGCACGATGATGGTCTCGCTGCTCCGCGCCCACACCCTGGGCGCCTACGGCTTCGGCGGCGGCTACGAGCCGGGCATGTCGTCGGAGTCGGGCTTCCAGCTCGGCAAGGAGCGGGTCATGCGCTACGCCCTCGTGCCCCACGCCGGCGACTGGCGCTCCGCAAGGGTCTTCCGCGACGGCCTCGAATTCAATCACCCGCTGATCGCGAAGACCGTCGCTGCTCACGAAGGCCGCCTGCCGGGGTCGTGGGGGCTTCTCGACGTTGACGCTCCGAACGTGGTCCTCTCGGCCTTGCAGCCTTCCCGTCAAGGACGAGTCGCGATCCGCGTCTACGAGGCCGCCGGCCAGGCGATTCCTGAAGCGAGGGTGGCATTTCACGTCCCCGTCTCGGCCGGCGCCGAGGTGAATCTGCTGGAGGATGTGATCAAGCCCGTGGCGGTCGAGAACCACGAATTGAAGTTCGCCCTCCGGCCGTTCGAGATCAAGACATTCGTGGTGGCACTGGGGTCCGGATCCGGCACTCCGTGAACGCCGCGGGGACTGGACTTCATCCTCATGCGTGACATCGGCTGGCGGATTCTATGTAACTTTCGACCGGATTCTCCGTTAAGAAGGAGTGGAGGGCGGAGGCCGACGTCGGCTGGCCGCCCTCGACCCCGCCGCGGAGGAATCCACGATGTCGAACGGCACGAGACGTTGCCCGGGTTGCGGCCAGACGCTCACGGCTGACGCGATTCGCGGGATCTGCCCTGGCTGCCTCATGAGGGCCGCGATGCCGGGAGGCGCCTCCAGGACGGACGCCTCAACGGGCGGCAGCGCCCTGGCCACGCTCGAGGACTCGATCGGCCCGCTGCCCCGGGTCCTGCTCCGCGACACGAACCCCGGCGAGGAGCCCGGGCCGATCGTCACCCAGACCAGGGATGAGAAGCGGGATGCCTCCCTCCGGTACCGGATCGACGGCGAGATCGCCCGCGGCGGCATGGGCGCGGTGCTCAAGGGCCGCGACCCCGACCTCGGCCGCGACGTCGCCCTGAAGGTCCTCCGGGATGACCTTCGCGGGGATCCCGACATGACCCGGCGGTTCGTCGAGGAGGCCCAGATCGCCGGGCAGCTCCAGCACCCCGGCGTGGTGCCCGTCTACGAGCTGGGCACCCTGGCCGACCGCCGCCCGTTCTTCGCCATGAAGCTGGTCAAGGGGCACACGCTGGCGCAACTGCTCGACGCCCGTAGCAGCCCGGCCGACGACCTGCCCCGGCTCATGTCGATCTTCGAGGCGGTCTGCCAGACGGTCGCCTACGCGCACGCACGAGGGGTGATCCACCGCGACCTGAAGCCCTCGAACGTGATGGTCGGCAGCTTCGGCGAGGTGCAGGTGATGGACTGGGGGCTGGCCAAGGTGCTGCCCCGCGGCGGGATCGTGGACGACGCCCAGGCGGGGATCCAGCCTCGGACGCAGACCATCATCGCCACGGCCCGAAGCGGCGGGGACGACTCGGCCGAGCTCTCCCACCCCGGCAGCGTGATGGGCACGCCGGCGTACATGGCCCCGGAACAGGCCCGCGGCGAGCTCGACCAGGTGGACGAGCGGGCCGACGTGTTTGCCCTCGGCTCGATCCTCTGCGAGCTGCTGACCGGCGAGCCAGCGTTCATCGGCCGCTCGGTAGGCGAGATCCAGCGCAAGGCGGCCCTCGGCGACACGGCCGACGCGCTGGCCCGCCTGGAACGCTCCGGCGCCGATGCGGAACTGATGAGCCTCGCCCGGCACTGCCTGGCTCGTGAACCTGAGGACCGCCCCCACGACGCCGGGTCGGTGGCCGAGCGACTCTCGGCTTACGAGGCCGGGGTACAGCGTCGCCTCCGGGCGGCAGAGCTGGCGAGTGTGGAGGAGCGGGCCCGGCGTCGCCTGACGACGGTGGTGGCGGCCTCGGCCGTCCTGATCACCGCCCTGGCCGGCCTGGGCGCCGCCCGCTACGTGCAGGACCGCCAGGTGAGGGCTGGCCGGGTGGCGCTGGCCCTGAAGGAAGCCACCTTACTCCGCGAACAGGCCATCGCCCACCCCGACGACCCGGCCCGCTGGCCCGCCGCGCTGGAGGGCGTCCGGCGAGCGGAGAGTACGCTTGCAGAAGGCTCCGACGGCGAGACCCGGTCGGCGTTCGCGGCGCTGCGCAAGCAGGTGGAGTCAGCGGCGGAGGCGGATCGTAAGGATCGGGAGCTGCTGGCTCGCATTGACGAGATTCGCGTCGCCGGGGTGGAAGAAGGCGGCTGGAAGAAGGCCGAGAGGTCCCTGGCGGAGGCTTTCCGCGTGGCCGGTTATGACCTCTCGACCCTTTCCCCCTGGCAAGTCGGGGAACGGATCAGGGCACGTCCTGGCACGACGGCGATCGACATAGCGGCCGGCCTCGATGGCTGGACCCGGATCAGACTCCTTCTACTCGACCAAACTGGGGCGATGAGGACGGTGGAAGCCGCCCGGGTTGCGGACCCGGACCCGTGGCGGAACGAGTTGAGAACTGCGCTCTGTTTGCCTGATAAGCCAGCACGCCAGTCCGCGTTGACAGCCCTAGGGAAGTCGGCCGACCTCCAGAAGCTCCGGCTAAGAAGCCTGAAATTGCTGAGCGCCTGTCTGATGAACGCTGACCCCCCAGCCGCTGAGACCATCCTCCGCTTCGGTCAGCTCCACTATCCCCAGGACCTGATGTTGAACCTCACGCTGGCCATGGTCCTCCAATCAAAGGGCCAGTTTGACGAGGCCATCCGCTTTGGCACGGCGGCCCGGTCGATCCGCCCCGAGTCGGCACACGACCTTGCCCATGCCTTGGAGTCCACGGGGCGAACCGGGGAGGCGATTGCCATCTTGCAGGACCTGGTGCAACGGCGACCGGAAAGCAGCAGGAACCTATCCTGCCTGGGTTTGGCCTTGAAGCGAGAGGGCCGGATGAAGGAAGTCTCCGACGCGCTGGCACGGGCAGTCTCCCTTCTTCGCAAGGAAGTCGAGAGCCGGCCCGACGACGATATCGCTCATTTCAATCTCGGGATGGCCTTATACAACGTTGGGAAGCCCGACGAGGCGATTGCCGAGTTGAGGAGGCACTTGCGGATCGATCCGGCAGACGCTCAGGCTCGCACCAATATCGGCACGATCCTGCAGGTTCAGGGGAGGGCGGATGAGGCCATCGCGGAAGCTCGCGAAGCACTTCGGATCGATCCGAACCAGAGCATGGCTCACAACAATCTGGCCTGGGCCATCGTGACCCACCCGGATCCGGCGAAGAGGAACCTCATCGAGGCCCTGGAGCACGCCAGGAAGGCCGTGGCCCTCGCACCCGGGGAGTATAACTGGAACAGCACGCTGGCCACGGTCCTCTACCGCGCCGGAAAGCGTGATGAGGCGCTGGCGAAGTTCCGCAAGGCGCTAGAGCTGGGCAACGGCGGCGGGCCGCAGGAGTGGCTTTACCTCGCCATGATCGCCTGTGAGCTGGGAAGGAAGGACGAGGCGGAACGCTGGTTCGACAAGTCGGTGGCCTGGATGAAGGAGAAGGCCTCGACCGACCCCGATATGAGGCGGGCCTGGTCCGAGGCCGCCAAAATGCTCAGCCGTCCGGGACCGGAGGCGATGGAGGCGAAGCCCGTCCCCGGCGCGAAATGAGGGCGTCTCACGAGCGACCTCAGTTCCCGACCCTTCGTCAAGCACCGTCGACCGGATTGCGACCCGGCCAAAGCGACGATGGGTTCGTCCCCCCCTTACGGCTCGATTGGCAAGTCGCTCCGCGCGCCCCACTCGTTCCAGGAGCCGTCGTAGTTGGCCAGGTCGGTGAAGCCGAGGCGGGCGAGGTTGAAGAGGATGACGGTGGCGGCGACGCCGCCGTTGCAGTAGGCGGCGACGGGGCGGTCGGGGGCGATTCGATTCTCGGCGACGACGCGGCGAAGGTCGTCCAGGGAGTGGAACCCGCCGCCCTGGGCGAAGAACAGCTCGCGCGGGAGGCTGACCGCGCCGGGGATGTGCCCACCGCGGGGGCCTCGGCGGCGGGCGGCGGTGTACTGGCCGGCGTCGCGGGCGTCGATGAGCTGGAGGTCGGGCCGGCCGAGCCGCGCGGCGAGCTGCTCGGCGGTGAGCCGCAGCCCGGGGCGGGGCCGGGGGGTGAAGCTTGCGCGGGGGGGGCTGACCGCGCCGGCCTCGACGGGCCGGTCCTCCTCGACCCAGCGGTTCCAGCCACCCTGAAGGACGCTGACGGCGTCGTGGCCGTAGTACGAGAGCGCCCACCAGAGCCGGGTGGCGAACTGGCCGCCGCTGTGGTCCACCGCAATCACGCGGGTCGCGTCACCGATCCCGCGCTCGGCCATGGCCTCGGCGAACCGCTCGGGAGGCGCGATCTGGGCCGGGACCGGGTCGTCCGGGTCCACGATGTCACGGGTCCAGTCGATGTAGACGGCCCCCGGGATGTGCCCGGCGAGGTATTCCTCGCGCGCCCCGCGGTAGTCGGCCTCCTCCACGCCCGGTTCGAGTGGGCGTGTGACCACGTAGCCGCGCATGTCCACGACCCGGATCGAAGGGTCCTTCAGATGCGCTTCCAGCCAATCGGTCGAGACAAGGAGGTCGTCGGGCGAGGCCATGGGCAGGTCCCCCGTGGGTTTCGGCGTGTGTGCCCATTAAGATAACCGGGCGGATGCATCCGCCCAAGCCGTGCGAGCCGGCGGACGAGGATTGCCGGAGGCGGAGACGTCTGGCGGTCATCCGGCCTGCGACGACCTTCTCCAGGGGGAGAGGGAACGAGAGCGGAAGACTCCGAGGTCACGAGAGATCCCCCATGAAAGCTGCGGTGTTCGAGACATTCGGCGAGCCTTCGGAGGTACTCGGCGTCCGCGACATTCCGGCGCCGGAACCGGGACCGGGAGAGGTGCGGGTCCGGATGATCGCCAGCCCGGTGAACCCGTCGGATTTGCTCGTGGTGCGAGGGCGATACGGCGTCTTGCCGAAATTGCCGGCGACGCCGGGCTTCGAGGGCGTCGGCGTGGTCGACAAGGTGGGGTCCGGGTTGCTGGGACGTCTGGTCGATGGGAAGCGAGTCGCGGTGATCAACTCGGCGGGAGGCAACTGGGCGGAGTGGGCGGTCATCCCCGCCCGCCAGGCCCGGCCGATCCCGGCGGATATCCCCGACGAGCAGGCCGCGACCTTCTTCGTGAACCCGGCCACCGTACTGGCACTCGTGCGCCACGTCCTGCGCGTCCCCAAGGGGGAATGGCTGCTTCAGTCGGCCGCCGGTTCGACCCTCGGCAAGATGATCATCAAGCTGGGCCGCCGCGACGGATTCAAGACCTTGAACGTCGTCCGCCGTTCCGAGGCCAGGGAAGAGCTGACCCGGCTGGGGGGCGACGTCGTGATCAGCTCCTCCGAGGGCCCGATCGAGGAGCAGGTCGCCCGGATCACCGGCGGGAAGGGTGTCCGCTACGCGCTCGACCCCATCGGCGGCGAGACCGGCAGCGGCGTCTTCCGGTCACTCTCCAGCGGGGGCCGTATGGTCGTCTACGGGACGCTCTCCGGGGAACCGATCCAGGTCGAGCCCCGGCAGCTCATCTCCGGCCGCAAGATCCTGGAGGGTTTCTGGTTGGGTCACTGGATGCGGGATCGATCGATCCCTGCTTCGCTGCTCCTGTTCCGGGAGATTGCGGCCCTGATTCGCGAGGGTGTGCTGGCATCGGACCTCGGCCCCGGCTTCCGGCTGGAGGAGATCGCTCGGGCCGTCCATCACGCAGAGTCCGTCGCCCGAGGCGGGAAGGTCTTGCTCCGGTTATAGGCGATCATCGGGAGCCGGCTGGTCGCTCCAAGGGTCTTATTGGCAATATTTTGCGTGACACCGGGTGGCGCCAGTCCGGACAATTCGCCGCGCGACCGATGACCGCACCAGGGGGCCCGATCCTCGGACCGGGCCGATCCATAAGAATATTGGAGGAGAATTTTCTCGATTTTCGTTCGCCCCTGCCGCCCTCCAACGCTACAATTCTAAAGTCGAATCGTTGGAGCGGTTGTGGTGAGGCGACAGCCGCTTGCCACAGGGTCAAGCCGCTGATGCCTTGGCCTTTCCCTCCACCTGGATTTGAGCCTTCCTGCCCCCGTGATTCCCTCGAGCGTATTCCGGGATCCCGTCACTCCCGCGTTTCGATCCATCACGATCGACGTAGGCAAGGATGGTGTGTCCCGAGGATGGCCGGATCCCGGGGCCGGACTTCGGCCGATAGCGAGTGGATACAGGACGCGCAACGTTCCACATGGAAGCCTCTTGAAAGCAAAGACCCGGCAAGATGTTGATCGCGTGACCCTGGCAAGGAGTTCGGGGGTAGACTGGCCGCCGGGCGGGGATGAACAACGATGAGTAATGGTTCGAGCGGTGCACAAGACTGGCGTGCGGTGGCCTGCTTGGCTCCGACCGGTGAGCGGTTGCTTTGCGTCGGCGAGAGTTCATCTCAGGTCCGTGCCGCCTATGCCGGTGCCTGGGGCGAGGTGATCCGAGACGAGGATCGGCCGACCGTCCGCGCGATCTCTCTGCAGAAGTGGGCAGGCCAGTTCTGGTCCGGCCAGTGGGAGCACCAGATGTACCTGGCGGTGCCGACCACGCGGACCGGCAAGGGGCCGGCCGGCGAGGCGGGTGACCTCGACGGCGAAGAGGAAGAGTCGATCGAGAGTCTGAACGGAGCGAAGAGCAAGAAGAAGTGAGCCTTCGTGCCGGTCGGCTGCGGACGACTCAGGATTGACCCAGACACGGTTTCGTATTCTTCTTCCCCCGGGTGTTCCCCGGGGGTTCTTCTTTCCCGGCCTCGATTTACGCTCGGTGCCGGCTCGATCCGGGACCGCTCTCTTCCGCGATCAGCCTTCACCTCGCGTCTCTTCGGGCTCGCGCGGCTCGCCGACGGTGACGA
The DNA here is from genome assembly GCA_046349995.1 of Isosphaeraceae bacterium. Taxonomy (GTDB): domain Bacteria; phylum Planctomycetota; class Planctomycetia; order Isosphaerales; family Isosphaeraceae; genus Aquisphaera. The sequence continues at coordinate 14,435 of JAXMBE010000076.1, forward strand.
GCCGGATGGGGTCGCGTTCTCTCCGGCTCGGCCAGACCGTGAGATTCGGAAAGGCCCGGGCGATGAGTTCGGCCAGATCCTCGACTCCCGGCCGCTCGGTCCCATGGTGGCCGGCCAGGATCAGTCCGATGTCGAGCGCCTCGGCCTCCAGGGCGCGATGGAATCGTGCCTCACCGGTCACCAGGACGTCGGCCCCGGCCGCGCGGCGTCGGCCAGGAAGTCGTCTCCGCGCCGCAGGCGACGGCGACGCGCTGACCGGCCTGTCCGGGGGCCGACCACCTGGACCGGGCGCGTGACCGAGCGACCCCGCGACGAACCGGGCAAAATCCTGGAGCGACAGTGGTTCCGCCAATCGCCCTATGCGGCCCGAGCCCTCGCCCTGACGGCCGGGCTCGGGCTCGAGCGGGTAGACGTCGATCGCGGGCTCTTCATAAGAATGCGCCTCGCGGATGGCATCCATCACCGACGCCAGCCGGGCTCTCGGGCAGACCAGCTCCAGCCGCAACTCCTCGACCATCTCGCGTCGACCACGTTGGCCCACCGTCGGGTTCGTCTCCTCGGACCCGAAGAAGGTCCCCTGCCCCGGGATGGCGAAGGAACATTCCCGGTAGTCGCCGATGTGCCCGGCACCGGCCGCGAACCCAGCCGCCAGCACGGCCTCCCGGTCCGACTCGGGGGTGAAGACCACGATCTTGCAGGCGCCCGGCGGCGTGAGCCGCCGCAGAGGAGTGACCTCGACCAGCCCGAGCCGGCAGGCGAGCCCGTCGTTGATGCCCCCCGATGTGCTGTCGAACGCGGTGTGAGGGCTGGCGACGGCGATCCCGGACCTGGCAAGCAGCCAGACCGGCGCGGTTTCCGCGAGATCGGGGCGGATCCGTTTCGCCGCCCGGAAGAGGATGGGATGGTGGCTCACGATCAGCTCGGCCCCTTCCTCGACGGCCTCGGCCGCGGTGCGCCGGGTGACCGTCAGGCAGGTCATGACGCGCGTCACCGGTGCATCCGGGTCGCCGAGGAGCAGGCCGACGTTATCCCAGCTCTCCGAGAGGCGTGACGGTGCGAACGACTCAAGCCATCGGGCGACCTGGACAACCGTGATCATTTAGTCATCCCTCCTGCCTCGAGCCAGGCCCTGAGGCCGTCCCAGAGCTGCCGGCACACGGGGCCCGGTGCCGGGAACTGAGCGTCGCCCCACCGCCGGACCGGTGTCAGGCCGCGAACCGAGTTGGTCACGAACATCTCCTCCGGGCGGAAGAGCGGATCCAGGATCCCAATGGTCGCCTCGCGGACTGAGAATCCGAGCCGTGGCCCTTGCTCCAGAATCAATCCCCGCATGATGCCGGGCAAGACTCGACCCTCGCAGGGCGGCGTCAGCACGTCGCCCTCGACCACGGCGAACAGGTTCGACCGGCTGCACTCCCAGACGTTGCCGTCCGGAGTGACGGTGACGCATTCGTGGAATCCATGCTCCTGCGCATCCTCGAACATCAGGCGGTTCGCCCAGTAATTCAGGGTCTTGTGGCCGGCGAGCGGGTCGCTTCGTGCCGGCCATCCCCTGCCCAGGACGATTCCAGCCTCGGCGGGCTGAGTCAGCGGGTACGCTCGCATCCAGAGCGTGCCGGCGGAATCGGCCGAGAGTCCTCCGCTGAGTGTCATCCTGAGCCGGGCATCCCCCTCCCGACCTTCGGCACGAAGCAGGGCGTGGACCGCTGCCTCATCGGGCAAAGACGTCGGGTCCAGCGGCAGCCCCAGCACCTGCGCCGAGGATCGGAGCCGATCCAGGTGCCGCGACAGCAATGTGGCGCGGCCGTTCCAGGTGCGGAACGTCTCGAAGAGCCCGAGTCCGTGCTCGAACGTCCGATCGAGCACGCTGATCGTGAGCGCCTGGTCGGCCACGATCTCTCCCCGGAGCCAGATCATGACGCTCCCCCCTGCTCCTCGATGACGGCACGCAGGCCACGGCCCTTGTGGAGCGTCTCCTCGTACTCGGCTTCCGGGTCGGAATCGGCCACGATCCCGCCGCCGACCTGGTAATGCAGCGTGTTCCCCTCCACCGTAATCGTCCGGATCGCGATGTTGAACCCGCTCGCACCCCGGCTCAGGTAGCCGATCGCCCCGGTGTAAAGGCCCCGCCGGGTGGGCTCCAGCTCGTCGATGATCTCCATCGCCCGGATCTTCGGAGCCCCGGTGATCGAGCCGCCAGGGAAGACGGCCTGTAGAACATCGACCGGCTCGACCTCGGGCCGCGTCCGGCCCTCGACGGTAGCCACGAGGTGATGCACCTGGGCGAAGGACTCGACCGTCAAGGGATCGATGACCCGGACGGATCCGTAGCGGCAAATCCGGCCCAGGTCGTTTCGCTCCAGGTCCACGATCATGGTCAGCTCGGCTCGATCTTTGGGCGAGGCGGCCAGCTCGGTCGCCAGCCGAGCATCCTGTTCGGGGTCGGCGCTCCGGGGCCGGGTCCCCTTGATCGGGCGGGTCACGATCCGGTCGCCCCTCGTGGCGTAGAACCACTCGGGGCTCGCCGAGACGACGGCGAGGTCGCGCCAGCGCAGGAAGGCCGAGAACGGCGCCGGGCTCAGGGTACCGAGTCGGGAGTAGAGGTCCAGCGGCTCGATTGTTCCCTCGGCGGTGAACCGCTGCGAGAGATTGATCTGGAAGACGTCGCCCGCGGCGATGTACTCCAGCACACGGCCCACCGTGCCGAGATAGGCATCGCGGCTGAAGTTGCTGCGGAGCGGCCCGAGCCTGGATGTCCGGATGGCCCTTGGGGCGTCGATGGCGTCGCGGAGGGCCCGCCGCCAGGCCTTGCAGCGGCGTTCGGCGGCCCCCGTTCCCTCTCCGGTGAGGTCCCAGGCGTTGAGCGTCACCTTGCCGCGGGCATGGTCCGCAATCACCGCCGTATCGTGGAGCGCCATGCGGATGTCGGGCAGACGTGAATCGCGAGGGGTCCGCCGGGGCAGTCGTTCGATCAGGGGAGCGATGTCGTATCCGAAGTAGCCGATCAGGCCTCCCCGGAACGGGCAGGAGTCCGTGCTGGGAGACTCCGCCGACGGGCCCAGGTCAAACCGCCTGACCAGGCGTGCCAGCTCGGTCAGCGGGTCGCCTTCTCCCGACCGGAACTCACCCCGGTCATCGCGGGTCGTCCAGTGGCATCCGGTCGCCTCGAAGACCAGCCGGGGATAGGCCGTGAAGATGCTCCACCGTCCCGCCTCGCCGAATCCGGGCCCGCTGCCGAGGATGGCCGGCTCGGGCCAGGAACCAATCGCCCCCGGCAGGCGGTCGAGCGAGATGTCGAGGACTTGTTGTACGCAGCCGCTCTGTCCGAGTATCGCCACCGACGATCCAGCCTCCCCTGATGTCCAGTGTTTCGGGCATCCTTCGATCTTCGCTGATTCACCCCTTCGCGAACAACCCGGGCCGCTCCGATGTCCGAGACCTCGCACGGACCGAGGGCGTCCCCGAGCCCTCCGGAGTCGGGCACAACGCCCCCAGGCGCGAGATCGGCCGGGTTCGGGATGGGCCTCTCCGGCGGAGCGGACCGAGCTTGCCTGGTGGGCGTCGTTTGGCGACGATGGGGCGGTGGCCGCCTGGCCGATCGGCCGCCACCGGGGAGAATCCGTGATGATCCGTCAACCGCTGGGGCTCCGCCTCAACCCCGACCTGCCGATCAGGGACCAGATCTACCAGGCCGCGCGGTTCGGGGCCAAGGGCGTCGTGCTCGACGCCATCGGCGACCTGGCACCCCACCGTTTGGGCGAGACCGGTCGCCGCGAGCTTCGCCACATCCTCCGCACCGTCGAGCTCGAGCTGGTCGCCCTGAGCCTGCCCACCCGCCGGCCGTTCGACACGACCGACGAGTTGGATGTCCGGATCCGCCGGGCCGATTCCGCCTTCGGCCTGGCCTACGACCTGGGCACCCGCCTGGTCCTCGTGCGCGCCGGCGGGGTCCCGGAACAGGAAGGATCAGACCAGCGGAAGGTGTTCGATTCAGCCCTGGATTCGCTCGCCCGCCACGCCGAGCATCGGGGGGTCCGCCTGGCCCTGGAGACGGGATCGGAGGGCGGCACCGGGCTGGCTTCCTTCCTCGCCTCGCTGGACCACCCGAGCCTGGGCGCGAGCATCGACGCGCCGAGCCTGCTCGGCTCTGGTGTCGACCCGGTTTCCGCCGTGCGAGAGCTCCAGGAGTGGGTGGCTCACGCCTACGCCCCGTCCGGCGGGCCGCGCCCCGGGCCCCAGGCGATTCGGAGGTCCGGCCTGTCCGCGGCGGCCCTGTCCTGGGAAGAATACCTCGGCGCCCTGGAGGAGATTGGGTACCGCGGATTCCTCACCGTCTGGCCCGACCCGTCGCAAGACGTCGGATCCCAGTTCTCCGCCGTCTCCGGGCGGCTGAGCCGGCTCCATTGAGGCGAGCGGCGCGACCCGATCCGGTTCCGGGCACTCGGACACGGTGGACCAGGGTGGCTCCTTGAACCCCCGTCAGGGACGCGGCTAGGATGAGCGTCTGCCCTCGACTTCCGCGGGTCCATCGGCCGGCGCGGCCGGGAACCCGAGGGGGAGGGGTGAACTCGGCCCTGCCGAGCCGACATTCAGGGGGCCCTCCCATGGCATACATCCGCTATGTTTCCACTCCCGAGGCCGCCGAGCGCGTCCGGGCACGCTTCGAGGGCATGGAATCGAAGGGCCACGACGTGCCGAATTTCCTCCGCACCCTGGCTCATAACCCAGAAATCATGGAGGGCTTCGTCGCGCTCAACGGGGCGCTGGGAAAGGTGGAGCTCGACCCCAAGCTCAGGGAGCTGGCGTATATCCGGGCCTCCGAGATCAACGCCTGTGGATACTGCCTCCAGCATCACAAGCGGGCAGCGCGGAAGGTCGGGCTCGACGAGCGGCAGGCGAACGAGACGGAGAGCTTCACGGACAACGAGATCTACGACGAGCTCCAGCGCGACGTGCTCCAGTACGCCGAGGAGGTGACTCGCAGTGTCGTGGTCACCGAGGAATTGATGGAGCGACTGAAGCGGAAGCTCTCGGACCGCCAGCTCGTCGAGCTCGCGGCGACGGTGGCCCTGGCCAACTTCACGAATCGAATCAGCGAAACCCTCCAGCTTGAACTTCCCTGAGCAGCCACGACGGCGCGGACCTCGGGACGGCGGCCCGGCGGTCGTCCGCGGCACGAAGGCCATCCCGGGGCGAGCGTCCCGCCTCCCCGCCGCAAAGATCGGATCGACCATGAGCCAGAGCGAATCGACGGCCGGGGCCGCCCCTGCCTGGGTCCCCCTGTCCCCCCGGGAGCGCCGGGTGGTTGGCGTGCTCGCGGAGAAGATGAAGACGACGCCCGAATACTACCCGATGACGGTCGCCGCCCTGGTGTCGGGGTGCAATCAGAAATCGAACCGCGACCCCGTTACGAACTATGACCAGGACGATGTCGAGGACACGTTGCAAGGCCTTCGCAAGAAGGGCGCCACGGTGCTGGTCGAGTCGGGTGGCCGGGTGCCCCGCTGGAAGCACACGCTGTACGACTGGTTGAGGGCCAGCAAGGCCGAGATGGCCGTGCTGATCGAGCTCCTGCTCCGCGGGCCGCAGACCGAGGGCGAGCTGCGGTCTCGCGCCAGCCGGATGGAGCCGCTCTCCGACCTCGCCGCGCTGCAGACGATCCTGGACTCCCTCGCGGCCCGCGGCCTGGTGGTGTACCTCTCCCCTCCCGGCCAGAGACGCGGGGTCATGGTGACCCACGGGCTCTACCCTCCCGACGAGCTCGAGAAGGTGCGCGCCGCCTTCGCGGCCTCCGCGGCCTCGGGAGACGAGGAGGGGATCCCGAGCCGCGCCTCGGCGGCGCGGGCCGAGCTCTCGGCCGCGGCCGCTGCGCCGGCGTGGGCCGGGGAGCTCGCCGCCGCGAAGGGGGAAATCGAGGACCTCAAGATACGGCTCCTGGAGGTCACAACCATGGCCGCGGAGCTGAAGGCCGAACTCAGCGAGCTCCGCGTCGAGGTTCGCGACCTGAAGTCCGCCCTCGGAGCCTGAGCGATGAGCATGCCCGACCACGGCCACCAGGATGCGAGGGAGATCCTCCCCGGAGACGTACCAACCGATGGCGCAGCCAATGAGTTGCACGCCGCGGGACCGCAGGCCGAAACGACGGAGGAGGAGGCGATACCGGAGTCCCCCGCGCCGCGGACCGGCTGGCGGCTCTTCTGCCTGATCCCGAACGACGGCAGGGAACCACCGGCCTCGGTCTCCGACGACCTGGCGCAGGCCTGCTGGTGTGCGGTCTCGGCGCTCTGGCACCCCTCGATCCTCGCCCGCGCCGCCGAGTTGCCCCGGCTGGAGCCGATCGAGACGCCGAGCTCGCCCGGTGCCCGCGAGATCCGCCTTGTCCCGGAGGGATCCCAGGATCGCCTGCCGTCGGGCTACCTCACCCAGGCGGAGGACGCCGGCGCGTTGGTGCTCGAAGCCGGGACGGACCGTGCCGCCGTGATCCGGCAGCTCCAGGAGCGGCTCGGTGCCGTCGGCACTCCCGAGACCTCGGACGACCCGGGGATGATCGCCGTCGCGGACGACTTCCTGGCCCTGGGCACGACGCGCTGGCTGCTCCGCGACATGGCCGTCGCCATGGGCCATCCCGACGCGATCAACCATGAGGCGCTGGCGCGCGAGCTGCTCACCGGCGCGGACGCCTGGCAGGCGTGCGACCGCACGACGGCCGTCAACCGGCTGCGGGCCGGGTTCGAAATCTTGACCCAGGCGCGCGAACGGTTCTACCCGGTGGACGCATACATCGTGGATCTCTGCCTGCTCGACCCCGCGTTGCCGGCGGGCGTCCTCGCCGGGCCCCTGCAGTCGTCGGTGGCCATCTCGTTCGTCGCGCAGGGGGAGGCGATCGAGCGTCAGGCCTACCTGGACCCCGAGGGCCTGGAGCGGCTCCGCCAGGCGATCACCGAGGGCTGGGTGGACGTCGCCGGGGGATCCTACTCGGAGGTCGAAGATTCGCTGCTGCCCCTGGGGTCGGTCATCTGGCAGTTCCAGCGTGGAGCGGTCGCCTATCGGGCCCACCTCGACGAGCGCAATGTGGAGACCTACGCGCGACGGAGGTTCGGGCTCTACACCCAGTTGCCGCAGATCGCCAAGCGATTCGGCCTGAGGTTCGGCCTCCACCTCGCCTTCGATGCCGGGCGGTTCCCGATCCGCCCGGAGCCCAAGCGGCTCTGGGAGAGCCCGGACGGATCGAGCCTGGAGAGCCTGCTGAGGCCGCCGCTGGCCGCGGACCGGCCCTCGCAGGGCATGCTCGCCGCCTGGCGCATGGCCTCCACGATGCGCAACGACCACGTGGCGACCCTGCCACTGGTGCACTGGCCCAGCCCGGTGGCCTCGTGGTACCTGGACCTTCGCCGCGGCGCGACTTACTCGCCGGCCTTCGGGCGGTGGGTGACGCTCAACGATTTCTTCCATCACACCGACCGACCCTACGAGACGTTCCGTCCGGACCCGGATTCCTACGTGACTCCCTACCTGTGCCAGGCCGTCGCCCGAGGTGACGATCGACCCATCTCGCGCATCGCCCGGCACCACGCGCTGCGGGCCCGCTGGGAGGCCGGACAATGGCTCCGCGCCCTGGCTCTGGGGATCTCTTCATCGGTGGCGGATTCACCCGCCCCGCCGGCCGAGCAAGGCGAGACGCCGGACGATCTCGCGACCGCCGCAGCGATCGAGGAACACCGACATGACGAGGCGTCCGAGGCGCTGGATCGCGCCGAGCCCCTCTGGGCCGACTCACTCGCGAAGAGCATCCTGCGCTCGCAGTCGGCCGCGACGGGGGATGCGCGACCCGGATACCTGGTCCTCAATCCGCTCGGAGTCCCGCGCCGGGTGGCCGTGATCCTGCCGGATGCCGCGCTCGACCTGCGCCCCGAGGGTCCGCTCCGTGCGGCGCAGTTCACCGACGAGGGAGTCTCCGCGGTGGTGGACGTGCCGGCCTTCGGCTTCGCCTGGGTCCCCAGGGATCCGAACGTGGACCAGCCCCCCGCCCAGCCCGGCGGCCTGTCTGCCCGCGGCCGCGTGCTCAGGAACGAGTCGATCGAGCTGGAGATCGACGAGACCACCGGCGGCATCCGAGGGCTGATGGCCGCCGGCGAATCCACGCCCCGACTCGGCCAGCAGCTCGTGATGGCCGGGCTCGACGCGAAGGGCGGGAAACCCGAGACGGGCCAGATGAAGGCGCGCAAGTTCGACCTCGACTTCGCCGGTCCGGCGCTGGTCCAGGCGACGTCTTCGGGCGTGATCGTCGATCCCGGGAGCGGGGGAACCCTCGCGACCTTCACGCAGCGATACCGCCTCTGGACCGGCCGGCCGATTCTGGAACTGGACATCACCCTCGACGAGCTGGCCGCAGCCTGGTGCGATCGGGCCCGGCGAGGCAACCCGTGGGAATGCTACCTGGCGTGCCGCTGGGCCTGGCCCGACCCCACCTCGGTGCTCCGCAGGACCGTGCTGCTCGCACCCGAGCTCACCGAGTTGCAGCGCCCCGAGACGCCCGACGCGCTGGACATCTCCACCCGCCGTCAGCGCACGGCGCTGCTGTTCGGCGGCCTACCCTACCACCAGAAGCATGGCAATCGGATGCTCGACACGCTGCTGGTGGCCGGCGCGGAGTCCGCCAGGGCCTTCCGGCTCGGGGTGGTCCTCGACCTCGAGCATCCCTTCCAGGCCGCCCAGGATCTGCTGACGCCCCCTCCGGTGGTCCCCACGGATGCCGGGCCGCCGTCGCTCGGGTCGAGCGGCTGGCTCCTGCACGCCGATCAGAAATCCGTCGCGGTCACGCATGTCGGCTTCCTCCCCTCCACCGGGGAGGGCCGCGGCTGGGGCCTCGATATCCATTTGCTCGAGACGGCCGGCCAGTCTTCCCGGTGTCGCGTCCGCTTCTTCCGGAGCCCGGCCTGGGCCCGGCAGGTCGACTTTCAGGGCGAACTGGTCATCGACCTGACCGTGGACGGCGACGGCGTGCTCGTGGATCTCACCCCGAACGAACTGGGGCGGCTCGAGGTGACGCTCGGCTGAGGGATGAGCCCTGAAGCCGCGGCGAGGCAGCCACCTCCACCGCCGCCCCGATCCCAGTGGGGACGGCGCCGGGACCAGTCGCTCATTGGGTCTCGCGCCGGTGCGTCGTCTTCATCCAGGAGTCGTGGATCGATCGTGCGATGGTGGCGTAGCCGGCGGGCCGAGGATGGGAATCGTACTCCCAGAACTGAGGGACCCCCGCTGCCTCGGCACGAGTCAGGGCTTCCGTCGCGTCGACGAGCGGGAGGCCGAGTCCGTCGCACACGACACGCAGGACGCGATTCGGCTCGCGATAGACCGGATTGAGAGGCAGATCATCCGCGACCGCAGGATCCATGCCGAGCCGCTTCAGGAAGGGGGCGTACCTCGGGCTCGTGACGGCGTAGAACGGGACGAACGCCACCAGCAGATTGACCTCCCCATCCCGACAGATCCCGGAGATTCGCCTCAGATGCGCCGTGGGCAGGCCCCCGATCGCGAAGCCGTGGGAGAGCAGGACCGGCAGCTTCGTCGCCTGGTCGTGCAGCCACGGGTTGATCCGGCCGGCCTTCATCGAACGGAACAGCCGCCGGGTCAAGGCCCGGTGGCGGGCCGGACGTGCCGGCCCAGGGATTGGTCGGGTTGTCCGAGCCGGGGAAGAACCTCAGCGCGCGATGAGGCCAGCGACGATAGATCGGCTCCCCGCTGATCGCCTCGAAGAAGAGCACGGGCAGTCGAGGCCAGAACCAGGGGATACTCCGGCGCGGGAACCGCATGGGGGGACCGGCCAGCTCGGCCGCGAACGGCTCGCTGGGCAGATCGTTGGCGTACACGACGACGACCACGTCGGTCGGGCGCAGCAGGGGGATCGCATCGCGAGCCAGCAGCGTCACCTGATGGAGCGTCGCGGCCACCACTCCGAGGTTGATGACCTCAGCCTGAATTCCCTCGCGTGCGAGCAGTCGCGTCCAGGACGAGGCGATGGTGCCGGAGTCGGACGCACCCTGACCCTCGACAACGCTATCGCCGAGGATCAGGATCCTCCGCCTGTCGCGCGGGGGCTCGATGGAGAAGTCCGGCGTACGGAAACCGTAGAGGTTGAGTTCGTGAACCTCGGAGTAGCCGTCGGGCTCGCTCTCGAACAGCAGGCGTTCGTAGACCAGGCCACGCCTCAGAGCCTGATGCAGGCTCGGATGCGTCCCGTCCAACTTCTGGTAGCGCAGCCGATTGAAACCGATCAGCTCCGGGAAGCAGAACATGCCGCGGAACAGAAGTTCCTGACCGGCCGCCACGGCGATCAGGACCACGGCGATGAAGAGCCGACGACGTCCCCGGCCATGCGGGCGCCGCCGCCGCCAGTCCGATCCCCCGGCTCTCCTTGTCAGATCCGGATGCCTGCTCACCTCAGCATCATGCCTCATCCGTCAAGCGGGTCGTCCGACGAACCTTTGAAGAGAGCATGCCGCCCTACTTCGCTGTTGAGAGCCTACGCCAGGCGTCCATGGAACGAGCGAGATTCTCCCTCCGGTCGCCCTGGAGTCCATAGCCCTGGAGTCCGATCGGTCCCTCGTAGCCGAGCATCCTCAGCCTGGACAGGAGGCCGCCCACGTCGAACGACCCGCGATCCAGGGTCTGGATGAGTCGCTTCCACTCCGGACCGCGGATTCCCGCATCGGCGCCGTTGAGTGTCACGGACTTCAAGAGGTGGGCTCCGCCATCGAGCAGGAGCGGGATCCTCGCCTCATCCCCCATGGCCAGGCAGTGGCAGAGGTTAAAGGTCACGCCGAAATTCTCGCGATCGACCAGCCGAGCGACCCGGACCGCGTCGCCGAAGCGCTCGGTCCACTCGCCCACGTGCGGGTAGATCGCCAGACTCAGGCCCCGCTGGCGGGCCTTGTCGGCGAGCCCGCGGAGGCGGCCGATCGCGGTGGACCCGGCCGTCAGCGACGAGATCTCCAGCCCTTTCCCGCCGATGTGCAGCCAGATCAAGGTCCCTTGTCCGCCGAGTACTTCGATGAGCGGCTCGACGAACGCCGAGGGCTTCAGATCGCCCTCAGAGGTCACCGTCGCGGAGCAGTAGATGGCGAACATCTTCAGCCCCCGGGCCTCCGCCTCGGCCGTGACGGTACGGACCGCCTCGGGCGACTCCTCGGTCCACGCGATGCCCGCGTATCCCAGTTCCTTGAGCAGGTCCAGTTGCTGAGCCGGCGTGATGTCGTTCCTTGGGTACGGCCGCTTCGTGCAGGTGTCCATGGCGTAGAACGGATTCGTTCCGGGCGGAGCCCCGAGGCAGCCGCAGGAGAACAGCACGAGGTACGCAAAGACGATTGTGAGATTGTGCATCGCTCAGATCCATTGATCGATATTCTCGATTGTCCAGGGGAATCGCTGGGAGCGGGTCAGCATCGCGCCGGCTTCCGAGTCGCCCACGAAGTCCTCGGCGTCCGGGTTCCAGCGGAGCTTCCTGCCGAGCATCATCGCGATGTTGCCGATGTGGGCGATGGTGATCGTCCGGTGGCCGACCTCGGCCGGCGCGTACGTGGGCTTCCGGGTCTTCACACAATCATAGAAGTTGCGGTGCTCGCCCCCCTTGTTCCCTTCGGCAGCGGAGACGATCTCGCTCGGCCGGTAGACCCGGACCTGATCAGGATCCACCCTCGTTTCCAGGATTGCAGGGTCGCTCGCTTCGAGTGCTCCGCGCCAGCCCGGCGAGAAGAGCCAGCCGTTGGATCCGCGGAACCGGATGTACGGTCCGTCGCTCTTGACGCTCATGGTCACGCCGTCGGCGTACTCGTATTCGAGCTCGAATGTGGGAGCGGTGTTGAAAACCGCCTCCCCGGGGGGGAAATCTCCCTTTCCGACGACGGAGATCGGGCCGGTGTGCTCGGTGTCGTGCCCCCACTGCGCCAGGTCGATCATGTGGGCGCCCCAGTCGGTGAGGACGCCCCCCGAGAAGGCGAGGTTCCAGCGGAACGAGCCGTGAATCCTCGCGGGGATGTAGGGGAGTCCGGGGGCCTGGCCGAGCCATGTGTCGTAGTCGAGTTCCGGAGGCGGCTGCTGCGGACTGGTCAGGTTGAAGGTGGCCTTCGATTGCGGGCCTAGCCGCAGGTCGTTGTTGCCGGTGGGGAGGCCGACCTCGATCCGCTGGAGCTTGCCGAGCACACCGCTTCGTACCAGTTCCGCCAGCCGGATGTAGACGTCGATCGAGCGATTCTCCGAGGCGGTCTGGAAGACGCCCTTCTGCTGCGCCACCGCCTTGCAGAGCGCCACGCCCTCGGCGTGGAACAGGGTCAGCGGCTTCTCGCAGATCACGTCCTTGCCGCACTTCGCCGCCATGATCGAGGGGATGATGTGCCAGTGGTCGGGCGTGTGATTGGAGACGACGTCGACGTCCTTGCGGAGGACCAGCTTGCGGAAGTCGCTGTAGGTCGCGCAGGGCGGGTAGTCCTTGCCGACGATCGGGCCGTAGTGAGCGTCCACCGCCTTCTGGCCCTCGGCCAGATGGTTCCGGTCCACGTCGCAGACGGCGACGACCTGGACGTCGGGGCAGCGGAAGATCTGGGGCAAGTTCCAGTACACCCCGTGGTTGCCGCAGCCGATCAGGCCGACGCGGATCCGCTCGCTGGGTGCAGCCAGCCCGCCGCGGCCGAGTGCCGTCGCGGGGACCAGCATCGGGAACCCGAATGCCGCCGCTCCGGAGGCCGTCCCCGCCAGGAACTGCCGCCGGGTCGTTGCCGAGCGCTGCTGAGACACGTTGAGATCTCCTCGACGAGGTGCCCGCCGGGCCGACGCCCCGGCCGAATCGCGATTCGCTCGGCCGGACCGACTTGCGGCCCGCCGCATGACTCGGGCGGGAGCGGCCGATCCGCGACCGGCCCGCTCAGGCCACGCCTTCCATTGGACCCGATCGCCGGGGTCGTTGCCAGGTTCCGAGGGAGGACAGTCCCGCCCGTCTAAGAAACCGTCGCGAGCGTCGTTATCATTGAGGGCGTCCCTTCCCCGGTTCGACGATTCGGGTCGGACGACACGTTCTGGAGCGAGGCTGCGATGAGGCTGATCATCCTGGCAATCACCGGCATGCTGGCGTCACTGTTCCTGCTCGGCGGCCTGGCCGTCGTGATCGCCGGCGGGGAACCGCCCGCCGGGCGTGACCAGATCGAGAGGCTGATGGCCCAGGGCAACTACAAGGACGCCTACGAGCGCTATCGCGCCCTCGCGCTGGATCCCGGTGTCGACCCCCTGCGAGTGGGAGACGACCTGCGGAAGGGCGTCCAGTGCCTTGCCCATCTTGGCCGGTTCGGCGAGGTGGACGCGTTTCGCGATGCCGCCGTGCAGGCCCACCCCGGCAACTGGCGGCTGATCCGGGAGGCGGCCGAGTCGATCGTCAACGACGACGCCGGTCACTCCGGCGAGATCGTTGCCGGAGTCTTCCATCGCGGGAGGCACCAGGGGGACGGTCGCTCCGTGTTCGCGACGGAGCGCGATCGTGCTAGGGCGATCCAGCTCCTGATCAAGGGCCTCGACCTGCTGAGGGATGAGCCGGACCGCGCCGGCGTGGGCCGCTACTTCCTGACGCTCGCCGCGTCCCTCTTGTTCGACCGCGACACCGAGGCGTGGCGCCTCCAGAGCCTCACTTCGCTTTCGGACCTGCCCGACTACGAGGAGGGGGCGTTCTTCCCGATGTGGGGCTTCCAGGCACCCGGGGCGCCGGTGCAGCCGGACGGCACGCCGGTCTACCACCAACTGCCGCGGAATCTCCAGAATGCGAAGTCCGATGGCGAGCGCTGGCGATGGGCCCTCGCCCAGGCGGCCGAAACCGATCCCGCCTTGCGCGACACCTCGCGGGTGATCCTCGCGAACTTCCTGCTCGGCCAGTTCGGCACGCAGACCCTGGGCGGGATGCTCCCCATCGGCCCGTCCGACGATCGCGGGCCGCTGGCGAAGGGGATCCTCTCGCTCGAGACCCTGAAGGACGAGGAGACGATCGCCCGCCTGGCGACGGGGGTCAAGCGATTCAGGCTCCCGGAGGAGTTCAATCCGATCAAGATCTTCCAGAGCGTGGCCGGGGACCCGCAGTCCCCGGCCGGCAACGAGGCACTCCAGCAACTGGCCTCGATCTTCGAGAACCGGCATCAGTACGTCCGAGCGGTCGAATACCTGAAGTTGAGCCGCGACCGCTACGGCGACCAGGACGGGTCGAAGTCGGCTCGCCTCGCCCAGATTCTGGGCATCTGGGGGCGGTTCGAACCGACCATGACCCAGCCGGCCGGCAAGGGGGCGACAATCGATTACCGGTTCCGTAACGGCCGCCTCGTCCGTTTCGAAGCCCACGAGATCCTGGTGCCGAAGCTCCTGACCGACGTGAAGGAGTACCTCACGTCGCGGCCCAACGAGGTTAACTGGCAGCAGGTGGACATCTCCGATATCGGGAGCCGCCTGGTCAGCCTCAATCAGGTCCAGTACCGGGGACGGCTGGTCGCCCGCTGGGAGCTTGGACTGGAGCCCCTGCCGGGGCACCTCGACCGGCGGGTCGCGGTCACCACGCCGCTCCAAAAGGCCGGGGCGTACCTTGTGACGGCCCGGATGGAGGGAGGCAACACCAGCCACGTGGTCGTCTGGCTGGACGACACGGTCATCGTTCGCAAGAGCCTGGATGGCAAGACCTATTACTTCGTCGCCGACTCCCGCACGGGGCGTCCCGTCCCCGGCGCGGACCTCCAGCTCTTCGGCTGGCGGATGTTCCAGGAGCCGAACCGAAATGCGATCCAGGTTCTGACCAGGAACCTGGAGCGAAAGACGGATGAGCACGGCCAGGCGACGTTCGCTCTCGCCGAGCTGAACCAGCCGCACGAGACCTACCAGTGGCTCTGCACGGCCCGGACCGCGGAGGGCCGGCAGGCCCACATGGGCTTCTCCAACATCTGGCTGCCAGGGCGCCACGACCCGATCTACGATCAGGTGCGCGTCTATGCGATCACGGATCGCCCGGTCTATCGCCCCGGTCAACCGGTCCGGTTCAAGCTCTGGGTCGCCCGAGCTCGTTACGACCAGCCCGAGGCCACCGACTTCGCCGGCGCCTCGTTCGACGTCGAGGTCCACAATCCGAAGGGGGAGAAGGTCCTCGCGAAGAGCCTGAAGGCGGACGCCTTCGGCGGGGTCGACGGTACCTACGAACTGCCCTCCGATGCCCCTCTCGGGGTCTTTCAGGTCTTCATCAAGAACCACGGCGGTGGGACTTTCCGCGTCGAGGAATACAAGAAGCCGGAGTTCGAGGTCAGCGTGGAGGCCCCGACGAAGCCCGTCATGCTCGGCGAGAAGGTGCCGGCTACCCTGAAGGCCAAATACCTCTTCGGCTCGCCGGTCTCCGAGGCGAAGGTCAAGTACAAGGTCACCCGAAGCACGGCCGACGACCGCTGGTATCCGGTTGCGCCCTGGGACTGGCTCTTCGGCTCGGGCTACTGGTGGTTCGCCCCCGATCGCCCCTGGTATCGCGGCTGGTCCTCGTGGGGGATCGCCCGCCCCGCGCCGTGGTGGTGGGGCCGCCCATCGGGGCCGCCGGAAGTCGTGGCCGAGGCCGAACTGCCGATCCGGCCCGACGGAACCTTGCCGATCGAGATCGACACGGCGCTCGCGAAGGAAATCCATCCCGATCAGGATCACCGCTACGAGATCACGGCGGAGGTCACCGACCAGTCGCGCCGGACGATCGTGGGTGCCGGCAGCGTCCTCGTCGCACGTCAGCCGTTCCGGGTCTACACCTGGGTGGACCATGGCCACTATCGCGTCGGCGACGTCATCGAGGCGGGCGTCCGCGCTCAGACGCTCGACCGCAAGCCCGTGTCCGGGAAGGGGACACTGAAGCTGCTGAAGGTCTCCTACGACGCGGAGGGTAAGCCCGTCGAGGCCCCGCTCGAGTCGTGGGAGCTGGCGCTTGACGCCGACGGCCAGGGCCGGCAGACGCTGAAGGCCGCCGCCCCCGGACAGTACCGCCTCTCCGCCACGGTCGACGACGGTCAGGGCCACACGATCGAAGGCGGATACCTGCTGGTCGTCCGTGGCCCGGGCTTCGACGGCGGTTCGTTCCGATTCAATGACCTCGAGATCATCCCGGACCGCAAGGAGTACCGGCCCGGCGACACGCTCCGGCTCCAGATCAACACGAACCAGGTCGACTCGACGGTTCTGCTCTTCGTGCGGCCCACAAACGGCGTCTACTTGCCGCCGAAGGTCCTCCACATCCGCGGCAAGAGTGCCGTCGAGGACATTGCGATCGTCCCACGCGACATGCCCAACATCTTCCTCGAGGCGCTCACGGTCGCCGGCGGTAAGGTCCACACCGAGGCGCGGGAGATCGCCGTCCCGCCTGAATCGCGGATCGCCAGTCTCGCGATCGAGCCATCGGCGACGACGTACAGGCCGGGTCAGAAGGCAAAACTGAGATTGAGGCTGAGCGGTCCCGACGGCAAGCCGTTCCTCGGCTCGACGGTCCTCTCCGTCTACGACAAGGCCGTCGAGTACATCTCGGGCGGCTCGAACGTGCCGGAGATCCGCGAGGTCTTCTGGAAGTGGAAGCGGATGCACCACCCGCAGACCGAGGAGAGCCTGAGCCGCTGGTTCCCGAACCTGGTCAAGCCCGGCGACCCCGTGATGGGGGACCTCGGCATGCCAGAGCCCGAAGACGACGCCGTCAGACTCTGGGACGCCGGGAATGGCCCCACGGGGCTTCGCCCGGCGAGGATGCAGGGAGGCTTCGGCGGCGGCATGGGAGGAATGGGCGGGATGATGATGGGCCGGGCCATGGCAGCCCCGATGGCCGCGCCGGCCTCCATGGCCGGCGAGAGGGCGCTGGCCAAGGCGGAGGGCCCCGTCGCAGCCTTCTCGCCGGACGGGCGTGTACTCGCCTCGGCGGGTGCAGCGCCCCAGCCCGCGGGGGCCGCCGTGCAGCCGGTCGTCCGCTCCAACTTCGCCGACACCGCGTACTGGGCCGCGGCGCTGGAGACGAAAGCCGACGGCACGGCGGAAGTCGAGTTCCCGCTGCCGGAGAGCCTGACCACCTGGAAGGTCCGGGCCTGGACCCTCGGCAAAGGGACCAGGGTCGGGCAGGGAGACGTCGAAATCATCACGACCAAGGACCTGCTGGTCCGGCTCCAGGCCCCGCGGTTCTTCGTCGAGAAGGACGAGGTCGTGCTGTCGGCGAACATCCACAACAAGCTGAAGAACAAGAAGTCGGTCCAGGTCGTCCTCGAATCCGAGGGGAGCGTGCTCGACCTGCTCGACAGTCCGGCTCGCACCGTGGAGATCGCCTCGGGAGCCGAGCAGCGCGTGGACTGGCGGGTCAGGGTCGCGCACGAGGGCCAGGCCATTATCCGCATGAAGGCACTCACGGACGAGGAGTCGGACGCCGCCCAGATGACCTTTCCGGCGAAGGTCCACGGCATGCTGAGGATGGAGGCGGTCGCCGGGACGATCCGGCCGGATCAGGACCGGGCGCAAGTCATCCTGCGCGTCCCGGCCGAGCGCAGGCCCGAGCAATCTCGGCTGGAAGTTCGCTACTCGCCCACGCTCGCCGGGGCCCTGGTTGACGCCCTGCCCTACCTGGCCGACTACCCCTACGGCTGCACCGAGCAGACCCTCAACCGCTTCCTCCCCACGGTCATCACCCAGAAGGTGCTCCTCAATCTGGGCGTGGATCTGAAAACCATCCGCGACAAGCGGACGAACCTCAACGCCCAGCAACTGGGCGACCCCCAGGAACGGGCCAGGCAGTGGAAGCGGTACGAGCACAACCCCGTCTTCGACCGCGACGAGGTCAACAAGATGGCGGCCGCCGGCATCCAGCGGCTGGCCGACATGCAGCTCTCCGACGGCGGCTGGGGCTGGTTCTCGGGCTTCGGCGAGCAAGCCTCGCCGCACACGACGGCCCTCGTCGTCCACGGACTGCAACTGGCCCGCGGAAACGACCTGCTCGTCCCCCAGGGCGTGCTCGAACGCGGCGTCGCGTGGCTCGCGAATCATCAGGCGAAGCAGGTGCAGCTCCTCCAGAACGCCGTCAGCGACATCAAGCCCTTCAAGAGACGCGCGGACGACACGGACAGCCTCGTGTTCATGATCCTGACCGACGGCGGAGCCCGAAACGACGCCATGCTTGCCTTCCTCGACCGCGACCGCACGCATCTCTCCGCCTACGCGAAGGCGATGTTCGGACTGGCGCTGGAAAAGCTCGGCGAAAAGGACAAGCTGGCGATGGTCCTCCAAAACCTCCGCCAGTACGTGGTTGAGGACGACGAGAACCAGACCGCGTACCTGCGACTGCCCAACGAAGGCTACTGGTGGTGGTGGTATGGCAGCACGATCGAGACCCACGCCTTCTACCTGAAGCTCCTGGCGCGGACCGAGCCGAAGGGGACGCTCGCGCCGAGGCTTGTGAAGTACGTCCTCAACAACCGCCGCCACGGAGCCTACTGGAACTCGACACGCGATACGGCCTTCTGCATCGAGGCCATGTCAGATTACCTGAAGGCCAGCGGCGAGGACCGGCCGGACATGACCGTCGCCATCGCGGTCGGAGGCGAGACCCGTAAGCAGGTCCGGATCACGCCGGCCGACCTGTTCGGGTTCGACAACGCGCTGGTCCTCGAAGGCAAGGACATCCCGAACGGGCCGCTGAACCTCACGCTCACCCGCCAGGGCACGGGCCCGCTCTACTTCAACGCCTACCTCACGAACTTCACCCTGGAAGACCCGATCACCCGCGCCGGGCTGGAGATCAAGGTGGATCGCAAGGTCTACCGGCTGGTCCGCGACGACAAGACCGAGGACGTCACCGGCAGCCGCGGCCAGGCGGTCGGCCAGCGCGTCGAACGCTACAAGCGAGAGCCGCTGGCCGACGGGGCGGCGCTCAGGAGCGGCGAGCTGGTGGAGGTCGAGCTCGAGATCGACAGCAAGAACGACTACGAGTACCTCGTCTTCGAGGATTACAAGGCGGCGGGCTTTGAGCCGATGGAGGTCCGCAGCGGCTACAACGGCAACGACCTGAACGCCTACGTCGAGTTCCGCGACGACCGCGTGGCGTTCTTCTCCCGGACGCTGTCGCGCGGCAAGCACAGCGTGAGCTACCGCCTCCGCGCCGAGATCCCGGGCGCCTTCCACGCCCTGCCCGCCCGCGGCTCGGCCATGTACGCACCCGAGCTGAAGGGCAACTCGGACGAGATCCGGCTGAAGGTCGAGGACTGACGTGCAAGGTCCTCGCGGGGGAACGGACTATCGGCGGGTTGCCGAGCCGGATCCCGTCGCTTCAAGGGTGGGACATCAGGGCGGCATGGGCGTCGCGCCGGCCTTGAGTCGGAATTGGAGTGGGGCCGAGCAGACGAGCGCACGGGCGACATCGAGCGAGAGTGGCCAGAGAAGCACGGACGTGGGGAGCGCGAACAGGAGGATCAGCGGTCGGTAGGACGAGGGGTCCACCCTGGGCTTCAGGTCCCGGATGAACCCCGTGATGCGATCGAGGCGTTGCCGGTTCATGGAGGAACGTCGGCCAGGGCATGGCCCTCGAACGCACTGGACCGGGCTCGTGATCAGACCAGCGGCTCGCCGTAGGCCGTCTTCCACTCGGGCCGGCTCGAGAGTTCCAGGCCGATCCGGGCGAGCTCCTGGCTCTCCTCCGCGGAGAGCGGCTTGCAGCGCGCGACGACGGCCGCGGCCTTTTCCAGCTCGGGGATGTTCTCCAGCCCGAGCACCGCGACCGAGAGGCCGGGGATCGAGAGGGCGTAGCGGATCGCCTGCTCGTAGTGCCTGGGATCGACCTTATAGCCGCCCTCCTGCTTCACGGCGCCGCCCAGGACCTTCATCGCGACCAGGCCCACGTTCAGGCTCTGGGCGCGGCTCCAGACCTTGTGCTCGAAGTCGTACGTGTGCTGGACCACGAAGTTGACCGCGTTCATCAGGACGTCAATCTCGCCGCTGTCGAGGCCCTGGTGGAACCGCGTCGGGTGCAGGTGCCCGCTGGCGCCGATGAACCGGACGACGCCCTGCTTCTTGGCCTCGCGGAGGGCCCCCATCGCCCCCCTGTCGCCGAAGACGAGCTTGTGATCGCCCCACATCTTCTCGTCGCCGAAGTTGTGCAGGTGGACCAGGTCGATGCGGTCGGTCTGCATCCGGCCCATGCTCTGCTTCAGGAGCTTCCAGGTCCCCTCGTAGGTTGGCTCCTCGGTCTTGGTGACCAGGAAGAATCTGTCGCGAAGCTCCTTGATGCCCGGACCCATCTTCACCTCGGCGAAGCCGGTCTCCTCGCTGCCGTAATTCGGGGCGGTGTCCAGATAGTTGACACCGAGTTCCAGGGCGCGATGAAGCGTCCTGGTGACGTCATCCGGCGTCACGTGCTTGCGCTGGAAGTAGGCACAGCCGATGCCCAGGCGGGAGACCTTCGCGCCGGTCCGGCCCAGGACAACCTGCGGGACGGTGGTCGGCCCGGAGGCCTGGTCCTCGGTCCCGGCGCGGGCCGCGGCCGAGGCCATGGCCGCCCCGCCCAGCACCGCGGATCCCGACTTGACGAATTCCCGCCGCGAGAGCCCATTCGATCCGGTGGCCATGGCGATGCTCCTGTTCGGTTCAGGTCGGTTTCGGTGCGGCTAACGCGCGTTCGTGACGGGACGAGCAGCATCTCGCGTGCCCGTGCCCGCCGGATGGCCCTTGCCCTCGGCGACCCAGTCCACGCCCTGGGTCAGCAAACGTCCCAGGTTCGGATTCCGGACCGGGTCGTCCTTGCCGGGGCCGAAGTCGCGGTGGCCGAGCACGAGATGGAAGACCCGGCCCTGGCCGAACGTGCGCGTCCAGGCGATCGGCCAGGCGGTGCCGTCATGTTCCACCGTCGCCAGCGGCTCCACGCCCGGCTCGATCTGCATGTGGTAGTAGAGCTCGTCGCGGAGTGGGAAGTCATCGAGGCCCTTCGTGATGGGGCTCGCCCGGTCGGCGATCCGGACGACGTAAGATCCCTTGCGGACCTTGCCGTCGGGCAGGCCGATATGCGAGAAGACGCCGCCGAGCATCGTCCTCCACCCGGGAAGCCAGTCCGGGGCCGCGTTGTCCGCCGCGTGGATCGAGACGTAGCCGCCCCCGCCGCGGACGTAGTCCAGGAGGGCCTGTTGCTGGGACTTCGTGTACTTGAATTCCGGGTCGCGGCGGTCGGCGTTGGCGATGATCAGGTCGTACTTCCGGATGGCAGGCGTCTCGAGGACCGCGGCCTCCTCTCCCATCGTCACCTCGTAACGCCCGGTGTTCTCCAGCAGCTCGGCGAGGTAGAATGCCTGATCGCGGTAACCGTGATGCTGTCGCTGCCCGCCGGTGAGGAGGAAGACCTTCGCACCCTCGGGTGCCTTGCGTTGTGCCAGAGCCGGGGAGCCCGCGCCGAGGGCGAACGTGACCGCCAGGGTGAGCCGTACTGTCTGGACACGAAGCATGTTAATCCCCTCTGAGGTCCGTCCGTGTGAGGCCCCGGGCCCGGTTCAACCCGGGTCCTTCGTGATCGGACTCCTCGACGTAAGGTAGTCGGCGGGGCGGCGGCTCGCAAGCGACGGATTCATTCTCCGGGATTTTCAACGGGAGGGACGAGAGCATGGTCGGGACTCGCATGATCGGGCGAATCGGGTGGACAGTGGCCGCGGGGCTGGCGCTCGTGGCGGCCTCCGCCGTCGCGCAGGAGGCGACCAAGACGATCAGGGCCGGCGGGATCAACTTCAAGGCGCCGGAGACCTGGAAGACGGTCCCCTTGCGTTCCACGATGCGGAAGGCCCAGCTCGAGGTCGAGCCGGTCAAGGGCGACGGGTTCCCGGCCTCGCTGGTCGTCTTCGTGTTCCCCGGCGGGGCGGGGACCGTCGAGGCGAACGTCACCCGCTGGCAGCGGCAGTTCGTCGGCTCCGACGGCAATCCGCCCAAGATCGAGAGCAAGACCCTCAAGGGGAAGAACACGGACGTGACGCTCGTCGAGACGGCGGGGCACTACAAGCCCTCGCCGATCCCAGGCGCACCGCCCGAACCCGAGCGGGAGAACGCCCGCCTGCTGGGCGCCATCGTCACGACCGACCGTTACGGCTACTTCCTGAAGATGGTCGGGCCGGACAAGACGATGACCTCGATCCGTCCGGCGTTCGAGGACCTGTTGAAGTCGATCGAGGTCGAGGAATAGGCCGTCACGTTTCCGAGGGATTCCACCGCACCAGGGCGGCGATCTTCCGGGGGTGCTCCTGCCATGGCCAGCGTGATGATCGTGTGCGCCCGCTGCACGCTCGCGAACCTCGGGTCGAACCGGTTCTGCGTGGGCTGCGGCCTGCCGATGGGGGGCGTGCAGCCGGACGCCGGGGCGGGCGCCGAGGCCCTCGGCCCGTACGAGGCACCCGAGCCGGCCGATGCCGACGTGGAGCGCCTCATCCGCGAGTTCGTCGCCCGCTCCGGCTTCGACGTGGTCCCCTCGGGACACGGCTGGCGGGTGACAGTCCCCTCCCGACTCGACCGCAAGCAGGCCGTCTACGTCGGCCACTCCGGTACGGACGTCGAGGGCCGGGCCCTGCTCGGGCTGGTGTCCGTCTGCGGACCCGCCAACGACCGCGATTGCCGGATCCTGCTGAAGCACAACGCCCGGATGATCGACGGCCACTTCGCGATCCGCGTCCTCCGCGGCGAGGAGTACTTCGTGGTCACGGAGAACCTGCCGGTGGAATCCGTGGAGCGATCCGATCCCCAGAACGTCATCCGCCGCATCGCCGAGCAGGCCGACGGCCTGGAGGATCGGCTGTCACGGGGGCGGGACCTCTACTGAGGATGCCCGCCCGCGCCCGGAATGCGCTCGGCGTTTGAACGCCGCCGTCGCTGACGCCTCCGACAAGGATCGAAAGCGCCAGCGACGGACGGATGGCGCTCGCCCTCGCGGCCGGGGTGATCTCACGTCAAACGGCCGGGGCCACGCTCACCCTGTAGCCCAGCAGCCTTCGCCAGTAGGCGGCGACGGGGATCGCCATGAAGGCGGCGATGATGATGCTCATCATGCCCTGGGAGCCGCCGTCCACGAAGCCGTAGCTGTGCAGCCCCACGCCGAGCACGAAGTTCACGCCGTACCAGGCCATCACGACCGACAGGAAGCAGACGATCGATGAGAAGACGAGGCCGAAGGTGTTCACCCAGCCGGCGAACCGGCCGTGCAGCGGCACGAGGTAGACCAGCAGGGTGATCAACGCCCAGACTTCCTTCGGGTCCCATCCCCAGAATCGGCCCCAGGAGTAGTCGGCCCAGACGCCGCCCAGGATCGTCCCGGCCGCGATGAGCAGGACGCCAACCTGCATCGCCCGGTAGATGAAGTTCGACAGCGGCTTGATCGTCTGCGCGGTGTCTTGCATCGCCAGGCCCCGCGCGTCCAGTTTCTTCCAGGCCGTCTCGCCGCTGGAGCGGATCGCGGCGACCGTCGGCCGGGTGAGCGTGGCGACGCCGCCGCCGTTCTGTTCGAGCATGCGGGTCGCGTAGGCCTCGCCGGCCGACCCGGCCAGGGCGTCCTCGGCGAGGTCCTGCCGGGCGGCGATTTCACCACTCGCCTCGGCCCGCAGGAGGTCGCGGTAGACCATCCGGTTGACCAGCTCGCCGCCGGCCGCGAGCAAGGCCGCGAGCGAGACCATCCCGCCCAGCCCCGCCATGACCGCGAACACGTAGAAGAGCGCGTCGCCGGTCGTCCACTCGGGACCGAAGGCCCCATAGGACGCCGCCACCCCGACGCCGCCGGTGGCAAGGAGGGGGAGCCCCGCGAGCAGCGGGAGTGCCAGCTCGCGGAACTGCGGGGAGCGGCGATAGGGGGCCGTCAGGTAGTAACCCATGGCGATTAGCCCGAGGGCCCAGGCCAGGCCGAACGCGGCGTAGCTGGAGACCTCGGTCAGCACGTGGATCGTGAGCCAGAAGTTGCTCCGCAGTACCGGCTGGAGGCTCTTGATCGACGGGTCGAGGAGCGGGACGTTCACCGCCGTGATCGTCCCCAGCAGGGCCACCGCCGCGCCGGCCACCGCGGTGAACTTCCTGCGGAAGACCAGCTCGAAGACGAACGCAAGGACGGCCGCGACCAGGGCCACCCAGACCACGGTCTCATACATGTTGGTCACCGGCGCCCAGCCCGAGATCCGGATCCGGAGGTAGAAGCCATAGAGCTCCAGCGCGATGCCGGCGGCCAGTGCGAGCATCCCGATGAGATAGATCCCGTGCCCCAGCTTCCCCACGACGGTGGTCCGCCCGGACACGAAGCCCAGACTGACGGCCAGCAGGAAGAGCGCCGCGCCGTAGGCGATCGGCGCCTGCCAGAACGGGTTCATCGCGTTGAAGTGGGTTTCTCGCTCGATCTCGGCGACCGTCGGGTACTTGGTGGGGTTGACCGCCTCGCCGAGCTTGCGAGAGGCGCCCAGCATGGCCGATGCCGTCTCCACGCTCAGCTGGCCGGGGGAGCTGCTCTCGGCCTGCTCCAGTCCGCGGTAGGTGTCCAGGAATGCCTTCGTCTCGGCCTCGGGGAAGCCGGCGGCAACCAGGTCGTCGGGCTTGGCCTTGAGCAGCACCTTGAGCGGCACCCAGACCGAGCTATCGCGCAGCCACGCGGAGAACTTCTCGTCGAACTGGGCGTTCTCGCCCGGCTCATGCCGCTCGTCGCGGGGGACGTCGTTCCAGTAGGTGTCGAGGGCCTTGAGCGTGTCGAATTCGATGGGCGCGAGGTCGCGCAGGTTCTTCGTCTCCCGGGCCTTCTTGATCACCGTGGTGATGTAGGCCAGCGCCTTGTAGCTGGAGGGCCGGGGCATCACGCGGACGATCCCAGCCGAGCGGAGCTCGTCGCCGCTATACGCCCTGTAGCTCATGAGCCGGTGCCCGACGTCGAGCGCCCGGCGCTCGGTCTCGGTCAGGCGTTCTGCGGAGCCCGGGTTGGCGTCGAATTTCCGCTTCTGGTCGTCCAGCTCGGCCACCCACTCCATGAACGGATGCGCATCGCCGTGGTGATCGATCCGGGCGTCTTCCAGCTCGCGCGGGGTGAGCCACTTGTGCTCCTCGCTCAGCTTGCCGGCCAGCTCCGCCAGGACGCCGCGGTCGTATTCGGGCAGGCCCGTGGCCTTCAGCGCGGCGGCGAGCGCGGCGTGGTCGAGGGTCCCCTGCTCCGCCAGACGGGTCAGGGTGGTGCGGTCCGCCTCGGAGGTCGTCGGCTTGGCGGCGATCTCCTTCAGGCGGGTGCGGATCGACCCCGAGAGGATGACCTTTCGCAACGGCAGGTAATCGACCAGGACGAACGACTGGTCGTCCCAGTGCTCGGGGCGGACCATCCAGTCGAGGAAGGCGCCGACCGGGCCCCAGGTCTCCACGATTTCGTTCGCGGCGTTGTGGAGCTTGATCGTCTCGCGGCCGAAGATGTGCTTGACCTCTTCTCGTGCGACTGTGTCCAGGGGCTTGACCCGCCCGGAATGCATCACGGCCAGCTTGCCGACCTGGTCGTACGCCTGGCCGACGCCGAACGCCTTGACCGCCGGCTCGGCGGCGTCCGCGGGCGTCGCGCCGAGCCAGAGCCCGCCCATGACGAGGCCGAGGCCAAGAATCATCCTGCCGGATCGTCTCATCGGATCTCTCCAGGGATCGCACTACCGTGAACCCGAAGGTTCCGGGGAATGTCGGAAATCACACTCTCGTGGATGAACCGGGCGAAGGGTCGGGCCTCAGAGCCTCTCCTCTTCCGCTTCCGCGTGGTCCTGTGGCCGGCTGGCCGCGGCGGGCAACGTGCCCTCTTTCCTCAGGGCGCGTTCCCGCTCCCGCTTGCCGCCGTCGGTGAAGACTCCGGCCCTCATGTAGAACTGCACGAAGATGCCCAGCACCAGCAGCACGCAGCCGGCGTACTTGATCGGCCGGCCGGGATCGGTCGCCACCTGGAAGACCGACTGGAACTGCCCGGTGCGCTGGCCGGTGTGCGGATCCTGGATGGCCGAATAGCGCATCTGATAGAACGTGTAGCCCCGGTGCGACATCGGCTCGTTCATGGAAATCGTGTGCGCCTGGTCCCTGACGCCCCGGCCCGAGTCGTTCAGGCGGACCTTGCTGACGAACCGGGTCGCCTGCTCGGTGCCTGGCTCGAAGCCGACGTCGAAGTCCTCGAGCTTCAGATCGAAGCCCAGCGGCCTGCGATCAACGTCGTACGCGATCTCGAACAGCCGGTCGCCAAAGGGGACCCGCTTGAACGAGGGAGCATCCAGGGACTCGCTCC
>JAXMBE010000077.1:0-40137 GCA_046349995.1 Isosphaeraceae bacterium
GACTGATAGATGGCGGTGATCTGGGGCACCCCCACCCCCGAGACGACGCGGGTCGTGCAGATCGACCCCGGCCCGATCCCGACCTTGATCGCGTCGGTCCCGGCGTCGACCAGGGCCCGGGCCCCGTCGGCCGTGGCCACGTTGCCGGCCACGACCTGGATGTCGAAGTCCCGCTTGATCCGCCGGACCGTCTCGATCACATTGCCGCTGTGCCCGTGGGCCGAGTCGACCACCAGGACGTCGACGTCGGCATCCAGGAGCGAGGAGATCCGCTCGTAATCGTGGACCCCGACCGCCGCGCCGGCCCTCAGCCGCCCCCGCGCGTCCTTGCACGCGTGGGGATACCGGTGGAGCTTGTCGATGTCCTTGATCGTGATGAGCCCTCTCAGTCGATACTCATCGTCAACCAGCAGGAGTTTCTCGACCTTATTTTTCGTCAGGATCCGATCGGCCTCCTCGAGGCTGGTGTCGGCCGGGGCCGTCACCAGGTTCTCCTTGGTCATGACCTCCTCGATCCGGAGGTCGTTCGACTCCAGGAACCGCAGGTCGCGCCGGGTGAGGATCCCCCGCAGGTAGCCGTTGACCGTGATCGGGACGCCCGAGATGTTGTGCCCGCTCATGATCTTGCGGGCCTCGCCGACGGTGGCGTCGGGGGGCAGGGTGATCGGGTCGACGATGATGCCGTTCTCGGACCTCTTGACCTTGTCGACCTCGCGGGTCTGCTCCTCGATCGACATGTTCTTGTGGATGACGCCCAGCCCCCCCTCCTGGGCCAGCGCGATGGCCAGCTCGGCCTCCGTGACCGTGTCCATGGGGGAGGAGATGATCGGCAGGTTCAGGCCGATCCGGGCCGTGAGCTGCGTCCGCGTGTCGACGTCTCGGGGGAGGAAGTCCGAGAAGCCGGGCTCGAGCAGAACGTCGTCGAAGGTGATGCCTTGGTAGGCGATGCGGTCTTGCATCGGGAAAAGCTCCGTTCCGGGCCCGACCGGGAGCCGTGACGACACCACGCGACGTGACGGGCAATTTGCTAACCGGCAAACCTTCAGACGAGACGTGTGGAGATCAGGTCAGGCCTGCGTTGCCGGTCATGGTCGGGGTATTCAGGGGCCTTTCCTTACCCATTAAATCCGGGATGGCCGGGACTGACAAGGGCAACCGGCCCGGATCGATGTACGGACGGATAGAGAACCGCCCGAGGCCCCTCCTGGCTCCCGCCCCAGGCGTTGGCCTCGGCCCTTCCATCCGCCCGCAAATCATGACGATTCCGAATCGTGAATTCCGCTGGGTGGGTCGAGCAAAGCGAGGCCCACCATCCGGAGGCCATCGCAGTGCCTGGTTCATCGGATCCGGCGGATTACGCCCCCCTGACAAGGCCGCCGCACGAGTCCAGACCCGCACCAGCCATCACGTAGGCCCATCCTGCCCAGCTTTCCTTGGGGTTGATCGCCGCCCTGAGTTCCAGCTGCCCCCACTTCGGTGTCCGATGAAGCGGGTTGACCCCGCTATCGCACTCCGCGATAATTCCCCCGGTGCGGTCCCGGCTTGCCGACCGTGCGTGGAGTGGTCGTGGCTTCCCGAGGCACATGAACCTTTGCGAGTCATATCCTTCAGGCGGCTCCGCGAGTTCTGGGAATCCCGATCGGGCGACCAGGGCCTCGCGAGGAACGCGCTTGGTGCCTGGTACCGGACGGTCAAGAGTTGCAGCTGGGCGAACTTCAGTGCCCTCCGGCGAACCTATCCCTCGGCGGATCTGGTGGCGAGCTGCGTGGCGTTCAACGTCGGGCACAACAGATACCGCGTGATCGGGCGGGTCAACTTTGCCAGGGGCAGGGTCTACGTGCTCAAGGTGATGGATCACGGCGAATACGACCTGAAGCGGTGGGTCGACGACTGCGGTTGCCACAGACCGCCGCCGAGGCGGGAGAAAGGCAAGAAGGAGATGGCGGTGAAGACGGCCCCGGTAAGCTACTTCCGGCTCGTGGAGCGGTTCCCCCTCGCCTCGATCCGGGACGATGCGCACCTCAAGAAGGCCCAGTCGCTGCTCGACGAGCTGCTTCAGCTCCGCACCGATCGCGGCACGGAGCTGTACATTGACGCGCTGACCGACCTGGTCGAGCACTATGAGCTTTCTCATGAGCCGCCGATTCACGCCTCCGAGGGCGACGTGCTGCGGGAGCTGATGGCGGGGCACGGCCTGACTCAGAAGGCCCTCGAGGCGGCTGTGGGGATCTCCCAATCGACCATCTCGGCCGTGCTCAACGGGACTCGCTCGCTGACCAAGGATCAGGTGCTCGCCCTGGCCCGGTACTTCGGGGTCGGGCCGTCCGCCTTCCTCGCGATGCCGGACGACAATGTCCCGGCACCCGCTGCCAGACGCGGTGGCCCGAAGATCGTCCGGTGATGACGCCACCCGGGTCCGCCTGAGCCGCTTGATGAGAAGCCCGACGGGGACATCGAGAATTGTCCTGGATCCCTGAGAAAACGAGGCTCATGGCGCTCCCGCAAGGCACGATCGCGATCGGGCTGGGTCGATGACCCAGCCTACGGACTGCGGCCCACTCTCCCCCGCTCAGGCCTCGGCCCTTCCATCCGCCCGGCAATTACAGTCATTCTGAATTGTGGATTTGCATCGTAGGTCAAGCGGAGCGAGGCCCACCAACCGCGTGGCATCCGCTTCCACCGTGGGACAGGACGCTCGAAGACATCAATTTCGGAGCAGCCAAATGATTGCTTGCAAGGAGCCTGCCCGTGACTCTCTCCTTCCCTGCAACTCCGACCATGCCACAACCGGTCAAAACCTCTTCACTCAGCTCAGGTCCTGAGCCCACTGACCGGTTCCGCACTGCCAACAGAAGGAGCTGGCATGTGTGCCAACAAGAAACAGTACAACACGAAGGTGGCCTCAACGTCCTCGATGACGTCAAGACTCAACTTAACGGACATGCCGACGCTGGCCGTCACCTCGACCTATCCTGCCCATCTTTACTGGGAACTGATTGTTGTCCCCGTGTTGACTTCCCTGTCCCTGTTTTGGCCTCCAAGGTCTCAGGATCAGAGTCGTCACGGGACAGGCGCTCTGGTTAGAGCAGGGTCGCAAAGTTCGCAGTCAGGAATTGCCTCACGTCGTCAGGCATGCTTAACCGAGGCCCCAAGAGCTGAATAAAGCTTGCTTTGTGAAGCGTGATGTGCGTTTTGAGACTCGCTTCGGTGCTAAGAATGGTCAAATATGCCACCAGCAACCATGCCTCGTATTTTCCACGGACATAGGCTTTGGGCGAATGCCCCGCGATCTGTTTGCGGAATCGCGAAATATGCGATGCTGTACCCCGCGGTGAAGTGACCGAGAGTTCGGCCTCCAGGATTGCAGTATATGTATTGCCTCCTGCTGGCTTCCGCTTCACCGAGTCCGCAGTCACATCAAAGAGCCTTTGCATCTGCAAATTGTTCAGGTTGATCTCTACCTTCAAATGCCGCATGGCGAGAATCCAGAGCATGATCGGCGCCATCAGCGAGTAAAAGCGATCTAGAATCGCCTGGAATCGCGCGAGCACCAATTCCACCGACTCTTCCGAGTCCGTCATCTGATAGAGCTCACGGAGCGCCCGCCGGATTACCGTCGGCGTGACCAGATAATTCTCGATCGAGTAATGGCAAGTCACGAAGATGTTCGACGCGACCGGCCATGTTTCCCCGAGGTAATCGGACAGATCTTTATCAACGAAGAAGAGAGCGCGTCCCTTTCGTGTCACCCTATGGTCGATCTTCCGAAACGCTTCGTAAACTTCGCTCTTCTTCCCGCACCTATGCGCTCGCAGCGTATAGCCGGCGGGCAGCATGCTGTCCAGGAAGTTGGTGTAGAAAGATTCGTCGTCGTACCCCTCGAAAAAGGTATGTATCGTTTTGCCATCCGGCTTGTACTCGAGAAGAAACTGATGCAGGACGGGGCCGGACCTATTCCTTGCGGCCCGCAACTGGTCAACGAACTTCATTCAACGCCCTCCGGAATTCCTCAACGGAACGCGCATAATTGTCTAGCTCATTCTCATAGATGAATGGGGAGTGCGTGACTGCGAATAGCGCCGAGCAGTATCCGGTCCGGAGAATGTCGACAAGGAACTTTTTCTGCCAAGGGACCGACAACGATAGCTCGGGCTCGTCGATCAGCACGATGTATCCAGTATGTCCCGACAAGAAAATGTGCGAAAAGAGCGAAACGATCTGCTTCTCGCCTGACGAGAGCATCTGCATCGTCAGTTCGCTGCTCTGAGGCTCGTGCTTCTTCTTCGGCTTAGCCTGTCCTTTCACCAGCGTTGTCCGATTACGAGCACGAATCGAGATCGTGAAATTGACGTTGTCGAATACGATGCTCTTGTCCGGAAAATAGTCGTTGCAGACAGCCACGAAATTCCTGATCTTCTTTTCCTTGAGCTGTTGGTCTTCGTGCAGTTCGATCAGCTTGTGGAGGAAGTGTGCAACGACGTTCTCCTGAGTGGTGATGCTGGTTTTTGACTTAATCTCTCCGACCGTACTGCGCACCTTAGCCTTTTCCTGCACCGGCAGGATCTGCTCCTCGATCCGGCTCAACATCAAGTCGACGGCCTCGGGCGGAATCGCCTTAATCCTGTTGATGTCGACGGTATAGGCCCCCCGGATCACCTCCCGGAGATACGTGCCGGTTAACTTGCTGAGCCCGGTCCTCCAGTGATCTTTCAACTCGCCCATCTTTTCGGAGATAAGCGTGTCGACATCCTTCATGCCGAATTCCACCAGCTCAATGTAGTTGTGGTGCCGGTGCGCGTGCTGGCGGCGTGACCGCTCCTGATGCTTACGGATCTCCTCCTCGATTTCGGGAAAAATCGAGCTCAGGTCGTGTTCGATGCGGCGGTACGTCGGTAAGTAGAGAATCTGGTCCTGGAAGATGGTGTTGAGCCGCTCGTTGATCTTGGCGATCTCCGCGAGCGACTCCGGAGCGTGCTTCCCTGACAGGATGATCTCCTGCAGCATCGACGGGGACATTCTAAGCTCTTCGGTCAGGTGGAACATCTCTCGCGAGTGCAGAAACTCGAACGGCTCCTTCTTCGACAAGGCCGTTAACAGCATCGTCGACTTCTCAGGACCGAAGTGGCGCCAGAACCTCGGCGCCATTTGGCGAACGAATGCGAGGTCATCCTTCTTCAGGGTGATTTCTTCGTCGCTGACCGTTAGCTTGAGGCTCTCGAAATTGTACCCGGCCAGTCGCCCCCACTGACACGAGAGGAAGTAGAAGAGCAGGTTTGCGATGGTCGTCTTGCCCGATCCGTTCTCGCCGACCAGAATGAGCTTGTTGTCCTCGATCGGGACGTCAACGGACCATGCGCCGTGCAGCGCTTCGACGTAGAACCGGGAGATCTTGGTTGGCATCAGGGCACCCGCCACTTAAGTCGCCCGCGAGATGGGCATTCGGTCCGGGTTTCGTCCCTGGCCTGCCCAGGGGTACTAGGCACCCGCTACAATCTCTGGCAGTAGGCTTGCGCAGGCTTCCAGCGCGGCCGTCGTAGCGTACTCTCCCACCGAGAGTGACGCTACCGGCGACCGAGCTTTGTCTTGCTTCAGCTGAAGGGGAAATCGGTATCGGGAAAATCGGCGGGCTTCAGGTCTGTGGGCCAGGTTGTCCCGGGCGATTGCTCATCCGGGGCTCCTACAGATCCGGGCATGCAGATTCCACGCACCCGCCTCGTCATCTCATGACGACGCTGCGCCGCTGAACAGGGTGTGGAACATTCGGGCTTTGGGGATCCGGTGCTGCTTTTCCGCGAGCAGGAAATCCGTCCACGTGTCCGGGCCGGCGCAGCGACGCCGCAACAGCCAGCGCTTCCAGATCCGCCTGGCCTCTTCCAGGAACTCCTGGAGACTGAAGCCAAAGGGTGTCGGAAAGACTATTCATATAGCTTGGGCCCTTTCCTTTGCGATTGAAGTTCGGATCGACGAGCAACACGATCACGCGGTAGGCCCCTTCGCTCGCTCGCGCGCGGGCCAGGAGTTCTTCCTTGCTGACGCCGCCCGTCATTCCGGCCGCTTCCATCTCGCGGCGGATCGTGGCGGCCTCGTCGTCGCAGCGGCGGAGGTATTCGTCGAACGGGGCGGGGTCCGCCAGGTACCGGCTGATGACCGCGTAGACATCCGCCAGCCGGAGCGTCCGATACGATCGGACGATGGCCTCGGCGCTCTCGCCGCGACGGAAGGCGTCGAGCACCAGTTCCAGCAGCACCCGGCTGTCGCCGACCCGGAACACCCCCGGAGGATCCTCCCGGAGCGGGACGCTGATCGTCAGAGGTTCGAAATCCACCGTGGACACGGCCTCACACCCACCTTCCCGAACGAGAGCGGTTGTCGTTTGGGGATTCGAGGGCGAATCGGTCACCCGCCATCATACCCCCGCCCCACGCCCCGGTGCCATGCGAACGCCGACCCCCGGCGAGGTCCGGCGGGCAGGACCGCCGAGTGGGGAATGATCGACTGACCGACGATCGCCGCGGGAGGGAGCGGCGCCACGCTTACAGCGGCGCGGGGATCGACTTCCGACTCCAGTAGATGTAGTCCGTCATGGCCGGCTCGCCGCCGGAGGCCTTCACCAGCGAGGCGATCTGGCCGCGGTGGTACCAGGAGTGCCCGAAGAGCTGGGCGAGGATGTCGACGAGCCGGCTCTCGAACCACCCGGCGTCGAGGCTCTGGTACCGGAGCACCCGGTCGAGCTCGGCCGCATCCAGCTTCCGGAGGTAATCTTCCCAGAGCCGCTCCATGCCCTCCAGGTCGCGGGCGAGCTCCTCCATCGAGATCCCCGTGGGGAAGATCTGGGCCGGGCGATCCGGGTTGAACCCGAGGCGATACAGCCAGATGCGACGGGCCACGATGATGTGCCCCATCAGGTCCAGCGCCTTCTGGAACGTGGCGGATTGCCGCCCGTCGGCGGGGACCGTCTCGAAGGACTCCAGCACCTTGCGGTGGGCGTCCTTCTCGTAGTCGAACCAGTGCCGGTACTGCTGGACCAGGTCGTGCGACATCGGCGGTCCTCTTCTGAAGATGGCTGGAACGGAGATCCCGTAGCGGAATTCTCGCCGCCGGGCCGGGAAAAGCAACCGAGTCGAGGCCGCCCGACGACGACGTCGGGGATCATCCCGGGCCGGGCCGGGGCCGTCATCGACGGCTCGGCGAGCGGGGACGACCCGGGGACGTGCTCGCGCCCCGGATCGCCGCATCCCGGGTTGGTTGCATAACGGGGAGGCTGCTGAGATTTGGCCTTTCGACCGCGGCGGAGGGCGGCTAAGATGTGGCCTCCTTCGTCCCGGAGCGCTTGAGGAGTGTCCACGCCGCCGT
Source organism: Isosphaeraceae bacterium (assembly GCA_046349995.1). Taxonomy (GTDB): domain Bacteria; phylum Planctomycetota; class Planctomycetia; order Isosphaerales; family Isosphaeraceae; genus Aquisphaera. The sequence goes on from JAXMBE010000077.1 coordinate 7,354, forward strand.
CGCCGCCAAGGAAGGACCCCGTGAGTACGGCAGCAACCAGTGCCATGCCCGGCACCCGGGCATTGCCACCCGTCCTGGGCCGTCTCCTCAGCGGCACGTTCTGGCTGGCCCTCCGGGTGCCGCTCCAGGTGATCTTCTCGCTCTGGACCACGCGGCTGGTCCTTCAGGCCATCGGCCCGGGCATGGGCGGCGCGTACCGCTTCGCCTGGGGCTTCGGCTTCTTCCAGATGCTCTTCGAGTTCGGGATCAGCTCGGCGCTGCAGCGCCAGATCTCCGACTCCTGGACCCGCGGGGATCGCCAGGGCGTCGACCGCGCCGTCGCCTGCGGGATGAACTTCTACGCCGCGATGGCGATGGTCCAGGTGCTGGCACTGCTGGCGGTCGCCTACGTCTTCCTGCCTTTCACGAACTTCGCGGGCGGGTCGGAGAGCGTGGTCGGCAACGCGATGGCGCTCCAGATCCTGGGGGACCCGGGGCACGGGATCGCCGCGACGGTGGCCCAGCTCGAGCAGTACCGGTTCATCGTCAAGATCCTCTGGCTCCAGATCCTGACGGCCCCGTGCTACGGCCTGTCGGTCGTGGTCTCGAGCGTCCTCCAGGCGGCGCGGCGGTATGACTTCATCCCCCGCCTCGAGGTGGCCATCACGATCCTCCGCTTCCTGATGCTGCTCCTGGGTGTCACCGGCGGCGTCGACTTCTTCTGGATCGTCGTGGCCCAGACCGCCATCCAGGTCTCGCTCTCGCTCGGGCCGGGGCTGTGGGTCATGGTGCACGACCTGGGGCACGTGCCGCGCTTCCTGGGGGCCCGCCTGGCAGATTATCGCTCGCTTTTACATATCAGTTTCTTCATGGCGCTGATCCAGATCAGCGTCGTCCTCGGCGACAAGGTGGACACGACGATCCTGGGGTTCATGCACCCCGAGCCGGGCCGGGCCAACATGGTGTACGACGTGGTGAGCAAGCCCTTCCTCCAGCTCCGGCAGACGGGCTGGATGCTGGCCCACATGGTCATGCCCGCCGTGGCGAGCCTGGCGGCGGCGCGAGACTTCCGGGCCCTGGAGCGGGTGAAGTACGACGGCACCCGGCTGCACATCGGCAGCCTCCTGCCGATCGGCCTGCTGGGCTGGATCTACGCCGGCCCCTTCCTCTCGCTGTGGGTGGGCAACCGGCTGGGCTACGACGCCGCGCAGGAGGGCCACCTGATGCGGCTCTTCCTCACCGCGGCGGCCCCGCTGGTCCTCTCGGTGCCGGTGCAGATGGCGATCGGCATCAACCGGATCGAGGTGATCGCCCTGTCGGCGATCGCGGGCTCGCTGATCAACCTGCCGGTCAGCTGCTACCTGACGGCCCGGATCGGCGTGGCCGGCGTCATCTGGGGGACCGTCCTGACCACCTTCCTCTCCAATCTCCTGATACCGGGCGTTTATGTTTTCCGCGTGCTCAAGATTGATCTGAAGCAATATTTCTCCAGGACGCTCGCCGCCCCGCTGCTGGGCGCGGCGATGCTGGTCGCCGCGACGTCGCTGATCCAGCAGCTCCTGCCGATCACCTACCCGGGCGAGTCGCTCCGGACGCGCGCCCTCCCGCTGCTCCTGCACCTGACCGTCGGCACCCTGGCCTACATCGCGGGCTACCTCATGGCGCCCCACGGCCGCTCCGACCTCGCGGAGATCTACGGCAAGCTGCGCAGGGCCTGATCGCGGCGGGACTGGACTGGTCAATACAGCATCATACCCTCATATCCAGTTAGTTAAATATAATAATATTGAGTTTTCTTCACTGAGGTGAAGGCCCCGCCTCGTCGTCGGGCGGGTGGGGGCGGGCGGCACCAAACTTGCTGCTTTCTCCCCCGCCCCTTCCGGTACGCCCGTCACGCCAGTGCCCAACACTGGCGTGCTTTTTCCGACCAACTCAGGTCGTCCGGGGGCCGTCGATCCCCGCTCCTCGGCGATCCGAACGTCCCCAGCAATTGGGGAGGGCAATCCACGCGCATCAAACTTTTATCATTCTTCAGAATGATATTGCTTCATGAAAGGAAGACACCCATGTCCCAAGGCTTCGACATACCGCCGCACGAAGCCCCGATCGTGGTCTGCCACTGTCACTTGCGTTGGGACTGGGTCTTCCAGCGTCCCCAGCATCTCCTGACCAGGATCGCCCGGCACTGGCCGGTGATCGTGGAGGAGGAGCCGGTCCTCGACGATCGTCCGCCCGGGCTCGACCTGCTGAGGGTGTGCGACGGGGTGCTCGTCGTCCGCCCCCACGCCCGCCGCGGCGAGCCCGTCGACATCGGCGCGATGGTCGAGGAACACGTCGCCCTGGTGCGCGGCAAGCGGCCGCTCGTGCGCTGGTTCTACACGCCCATGTTCGGCGCATACGGCGACCGCCTGGGCCCGGACCAGCGGGTCGTCTACGACTGCATGGACGAGCTCGCGAACTTCGCCGGCGCCCCGGACGGCCTCAGGGCCGCCGAGGACCGGCTGCTGGCCCGCGCCGACGTGGTCTTCACGGGGGGCCGCAGCCTGTACGAGGCGAAGCGGGGCCGCAACCCGAACGTGCACTGCTTCCCGTCGGCCGTCGAGTACGACCACTTCGCCCGGGCCTGCGACCCCGGCCTGGCGTTGCCCGCGGACCTCGATGACCTGCCCCGGCCGATCCTCGGCTATTACGGCGTCGTCGACGAGCGGCTTGATTACTCGCTCATCGAGCAGCTTGCTGATGCGTTCAACGGGGGCTCGGTCGTGCTGGTCGGCCCCGCCATCAAGGTGGACCCGGCGCGGCTGCCGCGCCGGCCGAACATGCATTACCTGGGGCAGCGGTCGTATTCGGACCTCCCCGCCTACCTCAAGGGCTTCGACGTCTGCCTCATGCCGTGGGCCCTGAACGACGCCACGAAGGCCATCAGCCCCACCAAGACGCTCGAGTACATGGCCGGGGGCAAGCCGATCGTCTCGACGGCGGTCCCCGACGTGGTCCGGGATCACGGCGACCTCGTCTCCGTGGCGTCGGACGCGGCCCGGTTCATCGAGCTCACCCGGACGGCCCTCGCCCATCGTCGGGAAAACCGGCTCCAGGCCGGCCGCGAGCGCGCCAGGGGCAGGGGCTGGGACGCGACCGCCGAGGCGATGCGTCGACTGATCGAGCCGTCGCCCGGCCGGGCGTCGGAGGCCCGTCCGACGCGGAAGGCACCCCGGCGCGCGTCGAGCCGGCCGGCCGACTCGGCGAAGAACCTAATCGTCGGCGGCGGCCCCGCGGGGCTGAGCGGCGGCCTGCACCTCGACGACCCCGACTTCATCCTGGCCGACCGGCACGGCCGCACCGGGGGGCTCTGCCGGTCGCTCATCCAGGACGGGTTCACGTTCGACCAGGCCGGGCACATCTTCTTCACCAACGACAGGTACGTCGACGGCCTCTTCCGCAGCATCCTCGCCGAGAATTTCCACGAGCAGCAGCGCGAGAGCTGGGTCTATCTCTACGAGTCCTACCAGCGCTACCCGTTCCAGGCGAACCTCTTCGGCCTGCCCCCCGACGTCATCAAGGAGTGCTTGCTGGGCGTGATCGACGCGTCTCGCCGGGGGCACGGCCACTCGAACCACGCCAACGCCAACGGCAACGGGATTGGGAACGGCAACGGCCAGCACGCGCCGGCGAACTTCCTCGAGTGGAGCCGCCAGACCTTCGGCGACGGGATCACCCGCCACTTCATGCAGCCCTACAACTTCAAGGTCTGGGGGATCGACCCGGCGCGGATGAGCAGCGACTGGATCGCCGGGCGCGTCCTGACGCCGTCGCTCGAGGAGGTGATCGAGGGCTCGCTCCAGCGGGGCCGAGGCGACATGGGCCCCAACGCCCGGTTCGGCTATCCGCTGCACGGCGGCTGCGAGGCATTCGTGGCCGGGCTCTCGCGCAGGGTGCAGTCTCGAGGCGGGCGGTTCGTCCTCAACCGCTCCCTGGTCCAGGTCGACCCCGATCGCCGCCGGGCCGTCTTCCGGGTGGAAGAGCCGGGCGCCGGCCGCGCGCGGCTGGAGTCCATCCGCTATGACCGGCTCTTCCCGAGCGTGCCACTCCCGGAACTGGTCGCGTCGATCAGGGGAGTGCCCGACCCGGTGCGCGAGGCGGCCGTGGGCCTGCCGAGCACCGCGGTCGTCTGCGTGAACCTCGGCATCAATCGCGAGAAGGTCACCGAGAAGCACTGGATCTACTATCCGGAGAATCAGGACAAGTACATCTTCCAGCGCATCTTCGTGCAGTCGAATGCCTCGCCGTTCACGGCGCCGCCGGGTCATAGCGCACTGACCTTCGAGATCAGCCACTCGAAGGACAAGCCGCTCCCGGTGCGCGGCAAGCGTGCCCTGATCGACGCATGCATCGCGGGGCTGAAGCGGACCGACCTCTGGCGCGACGGCGATCAGGTCGTCTTCGAGCAGGTGCTGGGGATGCCGCACGCCTACATCCCCTTCACCCCGGATCGCGAGCGACGACTCGCCGTGATCAACGATTATCTCCACGGCCTGAACATCTATCCGATCGGCCGGTTCGGCGAGTGGAAGTACCTCAACCAGGACGGCGCCATCCTCTCGGCGAAGCGGGTCATCGAGTCCGTCCAGGACGCCGGGCGCATCGCCCCGATCGCCGTGCCCCCGGCGGTGACGGGTAACCCGAAGCTCCGCTCGCCCGTCGAGCGGGTCATGGGACCGGCCGCGACGATGTCGAGCCTGATCCACGGGCACGGGAACGGGTTCCAGGCGGCGGAGACCAGCTCGCAGGCGTGATCGCACGTCGAGCTCGACAGACAGCGGGGCCGGCGCAAACCACCATTCGATCGGCGGATTGCGCCGGCCCTGTCATTTGACACCCGAGCGGGAAGCCCGCACGCCGGTCCCGGACGGATGGGCACCCCGGCCGCGGGGCGATCTTCCGCCCAATCCCCATCATAATGAATTCTGATCGATCATCTGCATCGCGGCCGGCCCGCCGCTCGGCGTCGGAGCCGTGGCCGCCGAGGGCCCCCTCATCCGCCCGTTCGAATCGAACCCTCGCCCGCGCGAGCGGGAGAGGGTGGCACGAAGTGCCGGGTGAGGGCCGGCGCGGGCCGTGGCCTGCGCGCCCCCTCATCCGCCCCTGCGGGGCAATCCTGTTCGGCACGAATCTTGTTCATGGGCCGACTCGGCGTCGCGGGCCCCTGCAGATCACCCCTCATCCGGCCCTTCGGGCCACCTTCTCCCCGCCGGCGCGGGGCGAAGGGCTGCTCGCCGTTCCCTCCCTCGATCTCATCTGCAACTCGTGCCGAACAGGATTGCCCTGCGAGGCACCTTCTCCCCCTCGCCGGGGCGAAGGGTTCAGGGAACGTCGCCCGCGGGAGCGGGAGAGGGTGGCATGAAGTGCCGGGTGAGGGCCGGCTTCGCCGGGAGGTATGTCCGGGGAAACCGGGGCCACGCCCGATCGCCGAGGATGCGCGTCACCGGTCATGAACGGCTCGCCGCGGCCGAACGCCTGACGATTTCCCAAGGTTCTCACGGCACCGGCTTTGCAAAATTCCCCTGGGCTGGTTCATTTCGCCGGCCGCGGGGCCCCGCGTCGAGGGCCAGGTTCCAAGAGGAGTTGAATGATGAACATACGGAAAACTCGCCTGCGTTTGACCCTGTCCCTGGGGCTTCTGGGCCTGCTCCTGATCGTTGGGTGCAATGAGCCAGGCGCGGATGAGCCCGGCGGCGGTGTGGGCGGGAACTCCATCAGCCCGGATCGCAGCCGGGGAGTGACGCCGGGCTCCACGACGACCGGCACGGGGGGCATGGGCTCGGGCACCAGCAGCACGGGCACCAGCACCAGCGGCGCCGGGACCAGCTCGGGGACCGGCAGCATCAGCCCGGGGAGCGGCACCGGCTCGGGCACCAGCGTCGGTTCCGGCAGTGGCGCAGCCGGGACCGGTTCGGGCTCGGGCGGCACCGGGACCGGGACCGGGGCCGGTGCGGGTTCTGGCAGCGGCACCGGCGCCGGCGGCACCGGCTCGAGCCCGAAACCCGGCAGCGGCGGCACGGGCGGTGCGGGAAGCTCCAGCGGCACCGGTGGCGACACCGATCGCCCCTGATCTTCGAAGGCTGTTCAGCCCTTCCTCTCTCGCGACCGTCACCCGGACTCCCGAGCTTTGATATGCTCCACGAGCGATTTCAAAAGCATGGGCTCCCGACCCTCGGGGTCGAGCTCGAACTCCAAACCGTCGATGCCAGCGCGCTGGCCCTCCGGCCTGGCATCGACCCCATCCTCGCCCAGGTCCCCGAGGAATTCCGGGGCTCCATCAAGCGCGAATTCCATACGTGCTGCGTCGAGGTGAGCACGGCGGTCTGCGCCGGCGTGGATCAGGTACGGAGCGACCTGAGCCGCAAGCTGCGCTGGGCCGCCGACGCTGCCGCGGCGAAGGGGATGCTCCTGGCCTGGGGCGGCACCCATCCGTTCTCCCATTGGAGGGATCAGGCCGTCACGCCCGAGGGCCGATACCGCAAGCTTGCGTCTCTCTACCAGGAGACGCTGCTCCGCCAGGTGACCTTCGGGCTCCACATCCACGTCGCCGTCGAAACCGGGGAGGCCGCGATCCGGACCTCCGACGGGCTCCGCGCCTACCTCCCGGTCCTGCTGGCCCTGTCCGTGAACAGCCCGTTCTGGTGCGGCCGGCCGACGGGCCTCCAGTCGCACCGGGTCGACGTCATGAGCAGCCTGCCCGGCGGAGGGATCCCGCCCCGGTTGGAGGACTGGGACGGGTACGAACACCTGATCGAGCAGCTCACCGGCTGCGGCCAGATCGAGTCTCACAAGGACCTCTGGTGGGACGCACGACCCAGCCCGGCGCTCGGCACCGTCGAGGTCCGCATCTTCGACATGCCCCTGGGCCTCGAGGCCGTGCTCGGCCTGACGGCGCTGGTCCAGTGCCTGATTCAATCGCTGGCCCGCCGGGAGCTGCCGGGCGCGTCGGGATCCGCCGCCGGGGCGGAGGCGAAGATCCCCGCCCGGCAGCGAGCACACGACCTCGTGCTCCAGCAGAATCGCTGGCTGGCCGCGAGGTACGGCCTCGACGCCACGCTCGTCGACCCGGCGACGAATCAGAAGGCCCCGGCCCGCATCCTGGCCCGAGAGCTGGTGGACCGGTTGACCCCGATCGGCCGGGAGCTCGGATGCGACGCCTACCTGCGGGATCTCCGGATCCGGCTGCGAGGCTCCACCGGCGCCTCGAGGCAGCTCCTGGCGTACGGCCGCGCCGGCAATCTCGCGGACGTCGTGCGCCTGATGACCGGGCCGGAGCCCTGCTCGTCGAACTTCTCGCCCCTGACACTCATGGCCGGACACGGGATGGTGCTGAACGCCTCCGGGGTCCGCTCCTGACCCGGGTCGCGGGGCGGGCGGCGTCCTCTCGACGGCCGCCCGGCCGGGTTCACTCCCCTGCGGTCGCTCCGCCGGGGCGATGGCGTGATCTCTCGAATCCAGCACGCCATCGGGATGGTGGCGTGATGGCCATCGGCCATCGATCATGAAACGAATTTCGAGCTCGCCACGCTAGCCCGTGATGACGCCGAACATGGCCAGCGTCTCGAGCCGGGGGACGTCGAACCGGATGAGGCGGCCGTCCCCGGTGAAGGGGATGGCGCGGCCGTCCGGCAGGCTCACCACCCGGTGCACCTTCTGCGGCAAGCGGAGCCGGACGGGAATCCGCTCGATCGGGATGTTGGGCAGGTCCTTCTGGAAGTTCACCAGGCTGAGCCGGTACCGATGCCGCTCCGGCTGGTGGAAGAGCGTCAATTCGACGGCGGAGGGGGCATCCGCCTCGAAGGTGAAGCCCGCACCGGGGTCGTCCGCGCGGTGCCCGTCCAGCCTCCGGACCAGCCGGACGAGCGTGGCCGCGAGCGGCTCCACCGACTCGATCGGGCTGGCGCAGTAGATGACCCGGCCCTTGCCGAACGAGTTGAGCACGATCTCCGGCCGGGTCGTGGGCGTCCAGGGCGGATTGCTGTGAATCGACGAGAACCTCGATCCGTCGGGCGCGGGCCAGACGAGCGTCGTGGTCGCGAGGACCGAGGCGGATTTCGCGTCCGGGCGGACGGCCACTTCCTGGCCGGTCGTCCGGCAGAATGCCGGGTACTCGGGGCTGAAGCCCGGGAAGTCCGGCCCGGCCGCGGCGGTCGGGGCGACGTAATGGGGCCAGGCCGCCCAGCTCGGCTGCCTGAGGGAGACCCCGAAGAGGTCGCCCAGGGCGAAATCGCCGCGCCGCTTGCCCCGCGGATCGACGATCGAGGTCCATCCGGTCGCCAGCAGCAGGCCCCCGGCGTGGACCCACTTCCGGACCTGCTCGACCTCGTCGTCGCCCATCATGTTCACGTTGGACAGGACGAGGATCCTGCACCCCCGCTCCGCCAGGTGCGGCAAGGTGCCCTTGCCGATCACCGTGAACGGGAGATGGTGGCCGCCGAGCGCCCGGGTCACGCCCGTGACGCACCGGGTGTGCGCGTCGGTGGTGTCCGGGGCGGCCGCGGGGCGGCCGTTGCCGGCGAAGTCGAACTTGGAATCCAGGCTGTAGTAGACGGCGACGTCCGCGACCCGGGTCCCGCCGAGCTCCTGGTAGAAGGGCATGAGCCGCTCGAAGACCCGGCCCATCCGCTCGTAGACCTTCGGGTTCAGCGTGCCGATCGGGTCGATCGCGTCGATGAAGATGAACGCGGCGTTGTCGGCCACGGCGGCCGAGGCCTTGGCCTCGAGCAGGGGCTCCGGCTTCATCGCCGTGTGGTCCGCCAGCTCCATCGAGAAGCTGGTCTCGAAGCCGAACGGCCGATGCGGGGTCAGGTCCTCCAGGAGCTTGCGGACGAAGGAGCCCTGCCAGGAGTCCCCGTAGAAGTCGCCCTGGAGGAAGTCGTTGTTCGCGATCAGCGGCGTGTTGACGCCCTGCATCCAGCTCGCCGGATACGTGGACGACTGGTGCTCGACGCTGGCGCCGGGCCTCCGCTTCCGGACCGTCCCCGTGGCGATCGCCGCGAACTCGCCGAGCCACGCCTCGCGCCTCCGCTGGAAGGCCACCCACCGCTCGTCGAGCCAGTCCACCGTCGTGGGGAGCTCGCCGCCGACCTCGTCGGCGAACCGCTTCTTGCAGTGCGGGCAGTAGCAGAGCCACGGCCAGAACGTCATGTCGAAGCGGATGCCGTCGAAGTCGAAGAGCGCGCATTCCTCCTCGACCCAGGAGCGGACATACTCGCGGTAGGGCGAGTTGATGCAGAGCAGGCCATGCCGGCCCCCCTCGCCGTGCGCCTTGCCGTCGACCGTCCTCATCCGCCAGTCCGGGTGGAGGTCGGCCGTCGTCCGGTCGAAGATGAGGCTGTTGTAGAGCTGGACCGCGATCCCTCGCGCGTGGCAGGCGTCGAGGATCTCGCGCACCAGGTTGCGTCCCTTGAGCCCCTTGTGCTGCCGGCCGACCTTCGTGGGGTAGTTGAAGAGGCCGACGTGAGACATCGCATAGGCCACGATCGACTGCGCGTGGGCCTCCGCGAGGAGCTCGACGTACCGCGACACGTCGACCTTCGAGAGGAACCGTTCGTCCCAGTCCGGGATGTGCATATCGATGACGGCGCGACGATATGCGGCGGTGTACCACGGCGCCTCGCCTCGCCCCTGCGGCCCGCCCGCTCGGCCTGAGTTCTTCATCGGATCCACCTCGGTCGGAAGGATGACCCCCGCGATGATCCGCCCACCATAGCGATCCGCCCGCGGGGATGGAATCGTCTCCTCCCCCTCGGGACCCGCGGCGCAGGAGGGACGGAGCCTCGACCGGCGATCGCGGTCCGCTCGTGCGCGGATGCCGCGGGCGTCGTCCCGGTCAGCCTCCGGCCCGGTCGGACGGCTCTCGGAAGACCACCAGGTGGACGGCGCGGCGGTCGTACACGCGGAAGCCCGTGGAGGCGTAGAGCCGGGTCGCGGGGTGGTTCCTGGTATCGACGGCGAGTTCGATGCGACGCGTGTGCGAGCGGGCGAGCTCGACCGCCCGGGCGAGCGCCGCGCGGCCGAGGCCGCGGCCGCGAGTCGGCGGGGTGAGACCTAAATAAACGACCTCCCAGGTGTCCCGATCGGGGATGTCGGAGAGGAGCAGGACGATCCCGGAACCGTCCAGTCCGGGGACGCGGCCGAACTGCCAGAACTCGGGGGCGAAGCGCCCCGCCGCCTGGTGGCCCTGGATAATGTCGTCCAGGCTGCGCACCCCTTCCAGCTCGGGCATGTCGAGGCTGGAGATGTAGGTCGCCTGGAGCAGCTCGCGAAATTCCCGCTCGTGGGCCGGCCTGAACGGGCGCCACTCGATCGGTGGCGGCCCGCCGGGGCCGGGCGGCGGGACGGCCAGGGGGAGCCGGGTGTCCCGCTCGAGGTAGAGCAGTTCGGTCACCTTCGGGAGACCGCCCCTGGCCAGGTCGAGGGCGCCCTGGCGGCTGGCCGATTCATCGAGGACCGACTGGACGATGCGGACGCCCCGGGATCGGAGGTCCTCCAGCGCGGCGCGCACGAGCGCCAGGGCCGTCGCCTCCCGGCGGAGCGACGGGCCGGTCTCCGGCGCCCAGACGGCGGCCGCCCTCCCGGCGAGGCGCTGGGTCAGCAGCGCCCCGGTGATCTGGCGGCGGTGGCGATCCGGCCAGAACTTGGAGAGCCGCTCGGTGGCGATCCACAGGCCCGACAGGTCGATGAATTCGGACTGGACCTCGCGCAGCACGTCCTCGACCAGGCGGGCCCGCAGGGAATCCGGGACCCGTTGGTAGAGGAGCTGGAGGGCCGCTCGCCGCAGTCCGGGCGGGCAAGGGCGCACTTCGGTGCTCGAGGAGGTCATGACATCACTTCAACGCTCGGGAAGGCTGCCCGGGATGCAGGGGATGGTGCGCCGATGACCGTCCCCGGGACGTCGCGCCATCCAGGTTGACAAACCGATGGCGTTTGGCGCTTTATTGGCGGTTTCGCTCGAAATCCAAAGCTTCATGCGGGGAACCGTCCCGGGCGAGCATCGAGCGGTGGAGACGTTGCTGGATTCATGCACGTCGGGGTCCCTCGATGCTCGGATCCATCGCCGATCGATCCGGCGGCCGGCGCGGCGGTCGGGCCGCCCTGAATGCGGAAAAAACTCCAACGCTTGCCCAGGTTCCTCCGTATCATAATTCACATGGGGAGGTGCTGCGAATGCGGAAGTCGGTTCACTCCGGGGATTTGCCCGTTGCCGACGACGCGGGATCCGAGCCCGGTCGGACGGCCGGCCCGGATCCGGAACTCGCAGGCTTCCCCCATTCCCCGACGGCGGCCGTTGAGCCCCGGGGGGAACCGGAATCCGCGCCGCCACCCCTCGACCTGGACGACGAGGCGAGTTTCAACGACGCCCGGCTCGTGGAGCTGGCACGGCACGGGGATCATCGGGCGTTCGAGGTGCTGGTCCGCCGCTACGAGCGGAAGCTCGTTCGGGTGCTGGCCCGGCTGATCCGCGACCCCGAGACCGCCCGTGACCTCGCCCAGGAGACGTTCTGGCGCGTCTACAGCCGGCTCGAGCGATTCGACACGGCGAGGCGGTTCGGCCCCTGGCTCTTCCGCGTCGGCGTGAACCTCGGCCTCGACTGGCTGCGGCGGGCCCGCACCGAGTCGGCCGCCCCCGCGTCGATCGACCAGAGCCGGGGCGACGGTCGGTTCGCCCTCGAGCTCCCGGATCCCGATCCGCGGATCCGGGCGGATCTGGCCCAGGAGGTCCATCACATCCTGTCCCAGTTGCCGGTGTCCTATCGAACAATCCTGGTCCTGCGAGACCTCGAAGGCTTCTCCTCGTCCGAGGTCGCGGCCATCGTGGGGCGTCGGGAGGCGACCGTCCGCTGGCGGCTCTCGATGGCCCGTGACAAGTTCCGCGAGATCTGGCAGCGCCGCCACGACGAGGTGCGGGGGGAAGCCAAGAATGGCTGAGAAGAATCGAGGCGTCATCATGAACGGCACGACGTGCCGGTGGGTGTGTGAGCGGCTGCCTCTCTTCGCCGAGGGCCAGGATGACGCCTCCGGCGACCTGGATGTCGAGACCCGGGATCGGATCGGCCGGCACCTCGCGGACTGCGGGCCCTGCCGCGCCCGCCACCTGGCCCTCGCCGACGTCCTCTCGATCCTGGGCGCGGTGGCGAGCGACGCCGAGGTCGGCCCGGACTCGGGGTCGGTCCTGGAGGGCGTCAACGAGACGATCCGCCGGAGTCGCGAGCCGCGCCGTCTTTCCTGGCTGCGCCCCTGGCGAGCCTCGGGGACGTCGAGCCCCTCGGGCGGCGCCCGCCCCCCGATCCGGGCCCGCTCCTCGCTCCGCTCCGAATACCTGCTCCAGATCGCCTGGAGCCGGGACTCCGTGCGGGAAGCCCTGGCGGAGCTCTCGACGCGCCTGCGGGCCGGCCGGATGCTCGATCCGCGGCCGCTCGTCCGGTCCCTCGACCTTCGCGTGGGGCTCGGCGTCGGGCTCGCCGCGATCGCCCTGTTCCTGTTCACCTTCGTGCTGGCCGGCGTCGCCCACCGGCAGCGGATGGAGGCCGAGGCCCGGGTCGCCCTGAACGCGGCCCCCATCCCGGGGATGCAGGCCCCTCGCCTCGACGAGGAGTTCGCGGCGGGGCGGCTCGCCTCCGAGGGGTCGACGCGGATGGACACCGGGCCCGCGATCCGATCCGCGGGCGAACCGACGTCCATCGCCCCGGACCCGTCCACCCCGGTTGCTCTCGCCCAGGCGTCCCCGCCGAGGCCGCCGGCGATCGCCGGCGGGAGCGGTACCGGATCGGTCTCATCTCCGCCCAGGGCCGAGGCGACTCCCCCCGCTGCGACGGCCGGCCCCCGGTACGATTACGACCTCGAGCACGGTACGCCGATGTCTCCCGAAAACCGCGGGCTCAGGCAGGCGTACTGACGACCCGGGCCCGCGACGGCTCCCGCCTCGTCGCAGACGGCCGTGCACACCCCGTGGCGGCTCGCGACGGAGATTCATCGCGTCGGAGAATCCGAGTGTCCCGGTACGTCCCTGCTCTCGGAGGCTCCGCGGCCGCATGAGATTCGGTGATGGCAAGTAATCAGCCCCGGCCCCACGAGCGACTCGCGATCTGCCTGACCGGCGGCCTCCTGCTGGCCGTCGCCTCCGCGGTCGGGTTCTGGGCGGGGTCGCTCGCGCAGGCCGTCGGCCGGGCCCCCGGGCTCCCGGGAGGCGCGGCCGCCGAACCCCGGCGCGGGTCCTCTCCCGTTGGTCCGGCGACGCGGGACGATCGAGCGGCGAGCGACGGCACGGCCCCGGGCCGCCCCGCTCCGCACGGGGCCCTCGCCGGCACGCCGACGGACCGGGGTCCTCGCGAGCCCGATCCCGCCCGCGAGTCGGCCGATCGCCGCCGGGCCTCGGACGACCGGGCCGAGGACTCGGAGGCCGACGTGCTCGCCGCGCTGGAGCGGCTCGAACGGCTGATGGAGGAGGGGATGAACCGGGCCAGGGACTCCGTCGTCGCGCTGGAGTACGCGACCCCCGACAGCCCGCCGGGATCGATGCGGCTGGCGACGGGCGTCGTGATCAACGCCTCGGGAGACCTGCTCTCGATCCGGATCGATCCCCCGTCGGCGGCGGCGGGGGCATCCCCGATCGTGGCACGGGACGCGTCCGGGCGCCGGCACGTGGTCCGCTGGGTCGCCCACGACCCGGAGAGCGGCCTGACCCTCCTGCGGATCGCCCCGGGCGTCATCAAGCCGATCGTGATCGCGCCCGAGGGCCCCACGCTCGGCAGCCAGGTGCTCGTCGTGGGCAATCCCTTCGGGCTGGGGCACTCGGTGAGCCGGGGCCACATCGCCGGCCTGGATCGGGCCCTGGAGCTCGGCCACCGGCAGGTCGGCGGGCTGATCCAGGTCCAGGCCCCGCTCTACCCGGGAGACAGCGGCGCGGTGGTCGCGAACCTCCGGGGCCAGCTGATCGGCCTGATCCGCAGCGGCCTGGCGAACCCGACATCCCCCCGGGATCGTTCGGATCGAGAGAGCAAGTACGGCTTCGCGATCGGGACGCGAGACCTGCTCTGGATCGCGGACAACCTCCGGGCCCGGGGGAAGGTCGATCGCGCCTACCTCGGCGTCCGCCTGCAACCGATGCCCCCCCCGGGATTCTCGATGCCGCCGGTCGTGGGCGAAACACCGGCCCCCCCGGGCTCGGAGGGCGCCTGCCTGGAGGAGGTCTACGCCGACACGCCCGCCGCCAGGGCGGGCCTTCAGTCCGGCGACGCGATCATCGCCCTCAACGGCGAACCGATCCACTCCTCCCCGGACCTGACCGATCGGCTCGATCGCCTGCCCTCCCAGTCGAACGTCCAGCTCGAGGTCCTTCGCGGGCAGGGCCCGAGTCGCAAGCAGCTCCGGTTCGTCCTCCAGACGACGAGCCGGTCCCAGTTCGAGCGAACCGCCCGGGCTCCGTCCGCACCGCCGGCCGGGGCCCACGCCCCGGCGCCCGGCCCCCCGGTCCAGGCGGTCTCGGTCGCTCCGCGAGAGTCGGACGCCCGCGGGCCCGAGCCGACCGTCAAGAAGCTGAGTTCGGGCGCGCCGGCCTCGCTGATCCCCGCGGTGACACCCGCCTCGCCCGGCCCGGCCCAGCCGGCCGCCTCGGTCACGATCCCGCCGCCCGCCCGGAGTCCCTTGCGGGCACCGGTGCCTCCGGCCCAGGCGGAGGAGCTGAACCTCTCGCTGCCCCAGGTCCTCGCCGACCGGCTGAACCAGTTCGAGCGGCGGCTCGAGCGGCTGGAGCGTCAGATCCTGGCGGGGCCCCAGGCGCAGCCTCCGCAGGGCAAGTAGCCCGGGGCGGCCGCCCCGGCCGCGACGGATCGGGTCGGTTCGGTCCCGAGGCTCGCCGCTCAATGCCGGGACGAACGGTCGGCGTCCCCCGCGGGCACCACCAGGCGGAGCGTCCGGTCGGCGAGGCCGATCCGGGCGATGGCGCCGCTGTTGAAGTCGAGGCGGTCGTCCTCGATCCCGTCGCTGAAGATCACCCCGTTCTGGGGCATCTGGGAGACGATCTCCAGGGGCTGATCCTCCTCGATGGTCCCGTGCACGATGTCCGCCCCCGAGGTCTTGCTGATGAACGGCTCGCGGACGGTGAACACCAGGTAGCGGGCCTCCCAGGGGATGGCGTACTGCTCCTTCACCTCGTCGACCTTCCGGGAATTCACGAAACTCCGCACGACCCCCACCGCGCCGGTCAGGATCGACCGGTACCAGCCAGTGGACCCGGCGCCCGTCGAGACGATCAGGCCGGATGAGGACTGGTCCTCCTCGCGGCCGCCATGGCGGAGGCGATAGCGGGCCGACCCATGGCTCCGCACGCCGACGAACAGGTCGTTGACCGCGAGCAGGCTCTGCCCGTCGTTCAGGACGGCCCGCGCCATGGTGACCTCGCGCCAGGAATCCTCGGTCCCGAGGGCCAGCGAGATGGCCGCGCCCGCCTGATCGACCGTGAAGGGCAGAAGCACGCCGTCGATCCGCTCGGGATCGGGATTGAGGGCCACGACCGGCTGGCCGGCCAGGTACTTCGCCGCGTTGACCACGAGCCCGTCCTGGCCGAGGACGACGACCACGTCCGACTCGCCGAAGGTGAACGTGGGGAGGAACTGGCGGTCGATCCACTGGACCCGCAATCCCCGCGGGATGGCTTCCCGGAGCCGGGCCACGGCCGAGCGGTAGGCGTCGTGGGCCTGCTGGTAGCGGCCGAAATCGCCGCCCATGTGCTCGATGTAGAACCGCGCCTGGTCCCGCGTGTTGAAGCGCTCGATCAGCTCCTCGAGCGCCGTCTTGCGGGTGACGATCACCAGCTTGTCGCGCCCGGCCATGGGTCGATCACTCCTGACCCGAGGGCGAGGTCGAACCGTCGCGGGCGTTCAGCAGGGCCGCCAGGATCTCCGAGGTGATCGTCAGGTTCCCGATGCGCTCGGCGTTCTGGCCGAGCCTCGACAGGGCCAGGGCGAGCACCTTCTTCGGGTCGATCGTCTCGTAGAGTTCCAGGTCCATCCGCGACGCCTGGGTGCGGTAGCGGGCCTCCTCCTCCAGCGCCTTGCCGCGGGAGGTCGCCTCGCGCAGGGCGTTCTCGCCCTGGAGGTCGATCAACTGCCGGCGCTGCTGCTCCAGGGCGATGTCCGTGTTGAGCTCGTTCTCCTTGATCTTCCGCTCCTCCTCGACGGCGGCGGCCCGCCGGGCGGAGATCGCCATGTCGGCCTTGCGGAGCAGGCCCTCGCGATACTCGGCCTCCAGCGCCTTGGCGACCTCGGGCGTCGGCTTGGCCGCGACGAAGTAGACGCTCAGCAGCTCGACGCCCAAAGGGTCGAGCAAGGTCGACATCTTGACCCGTTCCTGGACGCGCGCGGCGATCGTCTCGTACTGCGTCAGGACCTCCTCGAGCGACCGCTTCTGGATCTCGGTGCGGGTCTCCATCTGGATGATGTTGGTGATCCGCTGGGCCAGCCGGTCGGGGTCGTTGGAGAGGTGCTGGTGCGTGGCCGGGTCCATCGTGAAGTTCAGGAGCTCGGCCGCCTTCCGGGGGTTCTGGATCCGGTAGGTGAACTGCCCCTGGATGGTGACCGTCTGGAAATTGCTGGTGACCTCGTTGAAGACGAGGTTCGCGTCGGTGCTGCTCGTGGGCACGGCCACGATCTGGGTGTTGTACTTGAGGTAGAAGAAGGCCAGCCCCTGCCCCTCGCTCCTGATCCGGCCGGAGCTGTACCGGATGATGTGCTCGGTCGGCTGGCCCTTGAAGTACCCGAGGAAAGGCATGACTCGTCGCCGCCTCCGGGGATCGCTGCTGCCTGAAAGGACGCTTCGCCATCATGCGAGGGGATCGAGGAACTCCCCACGCACGAGATGGACACCATCGTACGCCATGATGGTTCACGTTGCCCGGGAGAATCCGTTTCGGCGACGAGGGGCCCCCGGTGGCCGACCTGATCCCGAGCAGATGGATGCGGGGGCGGCGGGGACGGTATGCTCAGTCGTAGGGTGGGCATCGCCCACCGTGACCGGCCGCGGCAATCCTGGTGGGCGGTGCCCACCCTACGGGCTCCTCGCGTCTCAAGCCGAGAAGAAACCACGAACCCGGTCTGACCCCGGGCAGCGGAAGGGAGGGCCGCGGTGGGTGGGGAGCCGCAAGACCTGATCCTCGGCGAGCTCGGCAAGGGCGAGAAGCTACTCTGGGCGGGCAGCCCCCGTCAGGGGTTCGTGCTGCGGGCGGCCGACGCGTTGCTCATCCCGTTCAGCATCATGTGGGGCGGGTTCGCGATTTTCTGGGAGGCCAGCGTCCTCGCGTCCGGCGCGCCGTGGTTCTTCACCCTGTGGGGAATCCCGTTCGTGCTGGTCGGGCTATACATCATGCTCGGCCGGTTCTGGGTGGATGCCCGGCAGCGCGCCGAGACGGCCTACGCGGTCACGTCCGAGCGGGTGGTCATCGTCTCGGGCGTGTTCGCCCGGCGGGTTCAGTCGCTGGGCATCGACACCATCACCGACGTGTCGCTCACCGAGCGGGGTGACGGGGCGGGCACCATCACGTTCGGCCCGGTGCCGCCGTTCTACGGGTGGTCCGGCACGGCGGGGTGGCCGGGGCTCGGGCACCAAGCCGTCCCGAGCTTCGAGCTGGCGACCGATGCCCGACAGGTGTACGAGATCATCCGCGGGGCGCAAAGGGCGTCCAGGTCGTCGTCGGGTGGGCACCGCCCACCGTGACCGGCCGCCGTACTCCCGGTGGGCGGTGCCCACCCGACCATCTGACACCGGCATATGGAGACACCGACTCCAAGCACATTATGATGGAGGTATGGAAAGGAGGCGTGACATGGTGCTCCTGGCTTCCTTCAATTACTCCGGCCCGTCGAACCAGGCCTTGCTCGTCGGCTCCGTCTTCGGGATTCTCGCGATCCTCGGGCTCGCGGCGAGCAGGAATGTCCTCCTGGGGTTGCTCGGAGGCGGCGTGTGCTGGGGGATGATCGCCTTCATTGTCTATGGCTCGGGACAGGGCGACATGAGGCAGCTCTACGCGGTCTGGAACTGCGTGAAGTTCGCGCCCATCGGAGCGGCGGCCGGCGGCATCACCACGTTCTTCTGGCGAGCCGCATCGGATTCAACCGAACAGGATGTGCCTGCGCGACACGACCGGAGTGGGATCCCGCTGGGCCTGGGGATCCTCGTCGTGGTGGCCATCGCGGCCCTCGTCGGGGGGATCGCAATCATCTCTTCAGGACGCCGCCCTGCGGTTCGGCCCCCGCCGCTTTCTCCATCCCCAATTTCGCAGCCCCACTCGGGCCTCCAGTTGGAGGGCCCTTTATCCTTACCTCCTCCCCCGCCTCCTCCACTCCGGTGAGTTTTGTCGGGTGGGCACCGCCCACCGGGAATGCCGCGGCCGGTCGCGGTGGGCGATGCCCACCCTACCGACTGCGGGCATCGCCCCGTCCACCTCAGCAGCTCAGGGCCCGCTCCAGGTCGGCGAGGATCTCCGAGACGGTCTCGAAGCCGGGGAGCAGGGCGCTGCCGGCCTCTTCGCGGATCCAGCCCTGGACCTTCTTCTCGGCCGAGATGATCGTGGAGTGGTTGCGGCCGCCGAAGTAGCGGCCGATCTCGCTGTAGGGGGCGCCGGTGTGCTTCCGGGCCAGGTAGACCGCGAGCATCCGCGGGTACGACAGGTTCCGGGCCCGGCTGTTCGATTTCAGCGCCTCGGGGTCGACCTGGAAGAGCTGGCAGACGGCCTGCTCGACGTCCCGGAGCCCGATGGCATTGGCGGTGTGGCGGAGCGTATCCCGCAGCGCCGAGCGGGCCAGGGCCAGGTCGAGCCGCTTGCCGGTGAGCAGCGAATGGGCCAGGACGCTGTGCAGGGCCCCCTCCAGCTCGCGGACGCTGGATCGGAGGTGCTCGGCGATGTAATCCAGCACGGCGGCCGGGACCGCGACGCCGCGCGCCTCGGACTTCGCCTGGAGGATCGCCCGCCGCGCCGCGCGGTCCGGCGCGTCGAGTTTGACCACCATCCCGCCGAGGAACCGGGTGACCAGCTCGTCGCTCAGCTTCGAGATCCGCCTGGGATGCTGATCCGCGGTCACCACGATCGGTGCCCCGGAGTCAACCAGGGCGTTGAACATGTGCAGGAATTCGTTCTGCGTGGCCCGGGTGCCCGCGAGGAAGTGCACGTCGTCCATGGCGAGCGCGCCGAGGCGGCGGTGGCGGTGCCGGAAGCTCGCGAGCGAGCCGTTGCGCATGGCCTCCAGAAAGCCGTTGGTGAACGACTCCGCGGTGACCAGCAGGACGTTCGCCCCGGGGTCCCGCTCGCGGAGCCCGTGCGCGACGGCCTCCAGCAGATGCGTCTTCCCGAGCCCGACGCCGCCGTGGATGACCAGCGGATTGAACGCCGCGCCGCGGCTCTGCACCAGTTCCTGCGCGGCGGCGCAGGCGAGCCGGTTGCAGGACCCGACGACGAAATTGTCGAGCCGGCGGGCGGCCCGGATCGGCGACGGCGGTTCGCCCGCGTCCCCGCGACCGGCCGCGCCGGACTCCCGGAACGGGAGCGATCGCCCGGCCGGACCGGCTCCCCGATTGGGGCCTGCGGGACGCCGAGGGCGGACATCGCTCGCCCGGCCTGCCGCGGACGCTGCCACTGCCGCCGGGGATGGTGAGCAACCGGGCACAACGCCTCGCGGATCGGCGTCCAGCTCAAGGCGGCCGCTCGGAGCCGCGTCGGACTCCTCGCGCAGCGAGAACCGCAGGTCAGGGCGACGCCCCGTGACGAGTGCGGCCGCCTCGACGAGGCTGCCCGAGAAATGCGTCTGGATCCATTCCCGGAAGAAGGCGCTCGGGACGCGGACGTCCAGGGTATCGCCATCGCCCCGAATCGCGAGCTGGACGCCCTCGCCGAACCACAGGCCATACCGGGACTCGCCGAGTTTCTGAGCAATCGCCGCCCGGAGTGCACATTCGACGGACGATGGGTCGCCGCGATGATCGGGCTCTTCCCGGATTGAGCCCAGCAGGCTGGTGTTGCGCTCCATCGTGACCCCCACATCGCCTGGCGACCGGCCCCGGCACGCCGCGAAAATGCGCAAAGGCCCACCCGCCGACCAAATCCCTGTGACCTGGACGGTGGCGAGCCTTCCTGGCGGCCTGTGATCCATGAACCCGCTCAGACGGCAGCAGTGTACCGATCCGAACCCAGGAGCTTATGCGCTCTGGGTAGTCTGCTGTCAAAGAAGCAATCCAGTGAACCTATAGGTGGTTCTTGCGCATGGCGGGCCTGTACCGGGTAGGCAATTAAGGGGAGATGCGAGAAGATTAACCAGGCGAAGATGTCGGGGAGAGATCGCATCCGGATTGCGGACCGATCATCCCTGGGCTGCGAACCTGCGTTCAGTCGAATGCGCAGGTGCCCCCGCCACACTGGGGGCGGCCGCATCCCATGGCCGGGGCGCCTGTTTCTCCGCAGATCGGCAGGGCGGATGAGCGTCCCGAATGGGCCGCGGCGGGGACGCTGAATTGCTTGGCCACGTCGATATTGCCGCATTTCGGGCAGCGGGCGACGTCGCTCGGGTTCCGGACGAGGGTCTCGAAGGTGTGGGCACAGGGCTCGCAGTGATACTCGTAGAGGGGCATCGGCGAGGGGACTCCTGGATTCCGCGAGGCTGTTCGGAGAGCGAGGTTCCTTCCGGGAACTCCCTCGCATTTTGAAGCCTGCGGGGAGGGTTGTCAATCGCCGTTCGCATGGATTAACCTGTTGGCAGATTACCATTTCGGTCACATCGTACGGGAGTGGGACGATGCTTCGCCGGCCCCGACCCTTGTCGCGTCAGGAGGTCCGGTCGCTCGATGAGCGAGCGGCTACCGAGCTGGGCCTTCCGACCCTGGTGTTGATGGAGAATGCGGGTCGCGGGGCCGCCGCGCTGCTCGCGGAGCGGGCGACGGGCGCGGGTCGGGCCGATTCGAGGGATCGGGCCGGATCCACGGGGGAACCGCCCGGCCCCCTTCCCCGGGTCCTCGTCCTCTGCGGGCCGGGGAATAACGGCGGCGATGGCGGCGTGGTCGCCCGCCACCTCGATGCCTGGGGCTACCCGGTCCGCGTCGTCTGGTTATGCCGCCCTGAAGCGTTGCGCGGGGATGCCAGGGTCCAGTGGCAGATCCTGGATCGTTCGGGAGTGGACCAGGTGGCCTGGCCCGAGGGGCCCGCCGGCGATCCGCTTCCCGAGCGGCTCGATCGGCGGATCGACGACGCCGACTGGCTGGTGGACGGGCTCCTGGGGACCGGCCTGACCCGTCCCGTGGAAGGGGCCTTCCGGCTCGCCGTCGAGGCCATGAACCGGGCAGGAAAGCCCGTCCTCGCGCTGGACCTGCCCTCGGGGCTCGACGCGGACACGGGGATGCCGCTCGGGGCGGCCGTCCGCGCCCGGCATACGGCGACGTTCGTCGCGCCGAAGCTCGGTTTCGCCGCGCCGGGGGCGAGCGCCTACACCGGCGAGGTCACCGTGATCGACATCGGCCTGCCGAGGAGCCTGCTCGAGCCGTACCTCGACTGACGAGCCGCCTCCACGCGGGCCGATCGACGATCCGGGCCTCAATATTTCGGCACGAACTGTGCCCGCTTGGCATACTCGGGGTTGTGGTGCCACTCGTTGAACACGACGCTGAAGCCGCGGGCGAGCGTATCCTTCGCGAGGTCGGCCCACGGGGTGTTGGGGTACCGGGCGATCACGTCGTCCAGGAGTCGCCTGGCCTCGGCGTATTTCTTGGCCGTCAAGCCCTGGGGCGCCAGGGGCTTCTGGGAGTGATCGACCACGAAGTCGATGGACAGGTCCGGTGTCGGCTGCTTCGACGGCGTGCGGGGGCGCTCGGCGAGCTGGACCATGAGCGCCTGGTACTCGAAGGCCTTGACCTGGAAGGCGACGGTCTGCGCCAGGATCAGGTCGTAGTGGGCCTGCCAGCGCCGCGACGGCTCATGGTCGCGGAGGCCCTTGAGCTTCTCGAGATGCTCCTGGACCGCGAGCAGGGCCTTGAGCTTCGCGCCCGCCTTCTCCGCCTCCTCGGCCGCGGCCCTGGCCTGCTCGGCCGAATCGATGGGGAATTCGCGACGGTAGATGAACTTCTTCGTCTCCGAGATGATCTCGTAGAGGCTCCGCTTCAGGGGTGAGGCCGTGCGGTTCTGGACGTAGCGCAGCCGGTTGTCGTACTCGGGCCTGAACTCCCTGAGCTGCTCGCTCGAATAGGCCTGCTCGCGCTGGCGAACCCGCATGAACTCCTCGCTCGGGAGCAGGAAGTACATCCCTCCCGAGTCCTTGGTCAGGCGGGCGAGTTCCCAGGGCGCGAAGCCGGAGGGCTGCTCATCCCAGCGGTCGTAGAGGCCGTCCCACTGGTAGATCTCGAAGTCGGCGCTCTCGGGCCCCCGGCGGATCAGGGGGTGGTAGACGTCCTTGGTGACCAGGTCCTGGAACCGGTGGTGGGCGAACGGGTAGCCGAAGAGGGACTGCCGGCCGATCACGAAGAGCGAGACCTTGTGCTTCGCGAGGGCCTGACGCGCCTCCTCGACATCCGCGCCGTCGTCGCCCGACTCGTCGGTCACGAGGACCAGCATCAGCTTGCGATCCTTCTCCTTGGCGATCCCGGCGAACACCTCGACGGTCTCGCGGATGGCCTGCATCGTGTTCTCGACGCCCGAATGGTCCTCGGGGAGCTTCTTGATCCCTCGGCCGATCTCGTCCATATCGACCGTGGGCTTGATCACGTAGTTCGAGTTCTTGCCGAAGCCGACGATCGCGTGGGCGAGGGCCCCGGCGGCCTTCTTGCCGGGCTCGATGTTCTTATTGATATCGGCGGAGACGCGGTCGAACTGGTTGAGGATCGCGCGCTGGTCGTCCTTCATGCTGATCGACTCGTCGAACATCCAGACCACCGTGAGCTTGTGCTCCTTGAGCCGGAGGAGGATCTCGCGGGCGAGCTGGTCGAGGCCTTCGCCGATGGTCTTGACGTGGAACGTGGGGTCGCCGCCGACGCCGACGCCGATCAGGTTCGCGGCCGGATTCGGCGGCAGGGTGTTGATCGGGGATCGGGCCATGCCCTCGAGCTTGAGGTGCGGGAGGCTGTTCGCTTCATTGATCCCCCCCCTGCCCCGGCCCAGGAAACGCGGCGTTTGTGAGGGGGGGACCGCCCCGAACGCCGTGCCGACGACCGTCCCGCCGCCATCGCCCGCGTCCCCCTCGGGGCCGCCATCGGCGATCATCTCGGGGGCGGCATCCTCCTCGGGTCCGCCGCGCACCGTGCCGACGGCCTCCTTCCGGGGGATGTTCGATGGCTCGGCGAGGATCGGCGCCTCCTGGAGCTCGCCGTTGCGCAGGTCGGCCAGCGCCGAGTCGAAGGAGACGAATGGCCTGGCGGCATCCTGGTTCGAGAAGGTGGCCGCGGCCAGGGCGGAGAGGATCACCACGTGGACCATCAGCGAGACGCACCAGGCGGGCAGGAGGTGGCGCAGGCGGACGCGGGAGCGGCGCCTGGGCCTGAGCCTGGGGGCCTTCGCGGCAGCCGGCTCGCCGCCCGGCGCGTCCGGCTGCGTCGGCGCCGGATGGCCGCCCGAGGGCGACTCCTTCTCGACCGGACCCGACTGGCTCGTGGCGCTCGCGGTCGTCGCGGCCTGGCCCGCGTCCGCCACGGTGGACGCAGCCCCGAGGACGTTGCCGGGCAGGCCTTCGGGGCGGTAGATGGGTGCGACCGAGGACATGGTGGGGGCCTCGGTGTCCTGGACCATCGACGCGTCTCGACGAGGAGCCCGGGGCAGCTCCGCCGACACCGGGCTCCGGACGGGCCGATGGACCGTCGCCGTGCTCTGGTCCAGCGAACCCATGTGGTCATCCGACGAGGGTGGAGGGAATTGCTGGTCCATGGCGTCTCACCCTTTCCCGTTGGGAGATCGGTCCGCTCTCAACGAATCGTCGATTCTAACCCATGATTGCACGTGCGCCGATCCCGTGGACCGGGACAGCCGACTGAATCCCGGCTTCACGGGGTATGCGTGCCATCCGTGAAGGCCGGCGGACATGGACAGACGGATACAATCGACGGCCCCGGGATCCCCCGGGATCTGCCGGGAGGCTCTCCGACCACGGGATCACGGCCTGGCGAGCACGGATCGGCTCGATCGACCGGGCTTCGGTCCTCGCCTCCGCCTGCCCTCCCGCTCGCCGGGCCCGGGCCTGGCGGTCCTCACCAGGGTTCGGCCTACAGCTTCGGGGGCTCGGCAGGCTTCATGGCCGGCCGGTTCCGGTCCTTGCGTTGCGGCGCGTCGGCGACGTCCTCCCCGCGCGGGGTCAGGGTGACGTGGGTCTCCACCCACTTGAAGCCGAACGGATTCCTGAGTTCACGCTGGGCCAGCAGCGCCCAGGGCGTCTCGGCATGCTCCTGGACGACGCGGTGCAGCAGCCGGTCCGCCTCCTGTGCGGCCGCTGCCGCCTTCTCACTGTATTGAATCGCGGTATCCGGCACAAGTCTCCACGCATTGGCCCGCGGATTGGTGAACCTGGGCGGATCCTTCTTGAGCTGGGCGCAGGCCCAGTTGTACTCGTAGCAGCGGACCTTCATGGCCAGCAGTCGGCCCCGGATCAGGTCGTAATGCGCCTGCCAGCGTCGCGACGGTTCCTTGTCGCGCAGCTTCGCCACGGAATTGATCGGCCCCAGGGCCTCGTCGACCGTGTAGGCCGTCCGCTCGGCCAGCGCCTGATTGGCCGCCATCACCTCCTTGAACGCGGGGCTCTCCAGCGGCGGGAAGGCCAGCGTCGGCATCCCCGGGAGCTGCTGCTGCGTCACCCGGGCGGCGTTGATAACCGCCTGCCGCAGGGGGGACCGGCCGATCGCGGCCTCGTACTGGTCGCGGCGGACCCAGTCGGGCCGGTACTCCTTCATGCGGGCCGGGTCGAAGCCGAAGCGCTGCCCGGTGAACCGGGTCACGAAGTAGATGCCCCCGGTCGCGCTCGCCAGCCGGCTCAGCGCGTAGGGGCCGAAGCCCGCCTCGAGGGCGTCGTACTGGGGCCCGCCATACCAGAAGGGCAGGCGGATCTGCTCCAGCATCGCGCTCTCGGGCCCCTGGCGGACGGGGATGCCGTGGAACACTTGCCCGGTCTTCGGGTCGGTGTAGTCCATGTAACCCTCGACCCGCCCGAAGAGGGCCTGGGACCCGAGCACGTAGACGGGCACCCTGGCCCGCTGCGCCCGCTCGATCGCCACCTCCAGCTGGTTCTCGTCGTCGCCGACCTCGTCGGTCACGACGAGGACCATGGGGCGATAGGCGTTCCCCGAGCGGTCCTTGTAGCGCCCCCAGCCCCCGACGATCTCGGAGACCGTGGTGAACGTCGACTCGATGCCGGACTCGTCGGTCGGGATGCCCTCGATGGCCTCGAGGATCTCGGAGAGCTGGCCGGTGGGCCCCGACGTCATGGCCCTGCGGCCCTCGCCGAAGGCGACGACGACCGTCAGCAGCCCGTCGTCGGCCGAGAGCCGATTCTCGTCGAGCCGGGTGATGTGGGTGTAGACGGCCCCGATGTGCTTGACCAGCCGCTCCCGCTCCGCGCGGAGGCTCCCGGAGGCGTCGAACGCCCAGACGACCAGGGTCCGGCCCTGCTCGAGGCGGCGGAGGATCTCGACGGCGATCCGGTCGACGGCCCCTTCGACCCCGCCCACGTGCTCGGCCCCGCTCCCCCGGATCGAGACGGACTGGCCCAGGAGATTGGCCGTCGGGATGACGACCTTGGTGGCCCGGCGGACATCCAGGGGCACCAGGTCCGCGGACAGCGCCCCGGCCGCATCCGCCGAGGACACCGGGAGCCGGCTCGCCGTGCTCGGAGCCGAGGTCACCGTCGCGGCCAGGTCGGGCGCGAACGAGCCGGCGGCCGGGACGAAGGAGGGCAGCTCCGGGTCCTGGTCCAGATCCTGGAACGTCGACTCCGACTGGCCGAGCGAGGTGTCGAGGAGCTGGCTGCGGAACTCGCGCCCGGCGATCTGATGGACCTGATGCCCGGCCAGGGCCAGGACGACGAGGAAGACCGCGTGCAGGGCGAGGCTGGCCATGTAGGCCGGCAGCTCGAAATCCAGCCGCCTGGATGGCCAGCCCACCCAGCCATCAAGCATCCGAATCAGGATGTCCAGCACACAGCACCCCGAAGTCTTCCTGAACGCGCGTCGACCATCGGCCGGCTCTGCCCGCCATCAGACACGGTCGCCCATGAATTCTAGGGCCGCGTTCTTCCGGTGTGACACCGGGCGGCGCGAACGCTCAATCCATGAATACAATCTTATCCGGATCGGTCGGGTTCGGCAACTTTCGTGCCGCGAGAAAAGAGCGGGCAGAGCGCGACGGATCCTGCGCGCCCTGCCCGCCCAGGGGAGTGCTTCGGGGGTATGTCTTCAGGCGATGATTCGCGCCGAGGATCCGACTCGGGATGATCGGATCGGATCGAGGGCGTCTGATCGGCGCGTCGGCCGGGCCACTTCGATGCGTCGGCTGGGGAGGGGCCGCCGGAATTATGACACCCGTTCGGCCAAATGCAAGCGGCCGGCCGCGGCGCGTCACTCCCCTCGCCCGGAATCCCCGGGCGGCGACGTCGGGCCGTCCGTCGGTCCGGCGTTGCCCCCCCGTCGGAGGTCCGCCTAAACTGCAGGCTGCTCGACGCGTCGAGCCCCCTGCTCCCCCCAGAAACGCGATGGAGCCCCCATGAGAAACTCCCCCACGCGCCCGTTGATCCTGCTGGCCCTGCTCGTGGCCCCGGGACTCGCCGATGCGAACGAGCCCGAGGGCGCCGGGCGCGGCGTCTGGTCGCAGACCGAGGCGGCGTCATGGGCAAGGTCCCACCCCTGGCTGGTCGGCTGCAACTTCATCCCGAGCACGGCGATCAACCAGCTCGAGATGTGGCAGGCCGATACGTTCGACCCGTCCACGATCGACCGCGAGCTGGGATGGGCGGAGGGGCTCGGCTTCAACAGCGTCCGGGTCTTCCTCCACCACCTCCCCTGGGAGAGCGACCGGCAAGGCTTCCTGGACCGGATCGGCCAGTTCCTGGCCATCGCCGAACGCCACAAGATCGGCGTGATGTTCGTCCTCCTGGATGGGGTCTGGGACCCGTTCCCGCACGCCGGCAAGCAGCACGCCCCGATCCCCGGCCTGCACAATTCCGGCTGGGTCCAGAGCCCGGGCCTCGTGATCCTCAGGAACCCGGACCGGCACGACGAGCTGAAGGACTACGTCACCGGCGTCATCGGCCATTTCCGCGCCGACCGGCGGATCGACGCCTGGGACCTGTTCAACGAGCCCGAGAACCCGAACCGGTCGAGCTACGGCCGCCTCGAGCCGGCCAACAAGCCGGAGCTCGCCCTGGCGCTCCTGAAGAAGGAGTTCGCCTGGGCGCGGTCCGTCAGCCCGACCCAGCCCCTCACGGCGGGCGCCTGGACGGGCGACCTGACCGATCCGCGGAAGCTCTCGCCGATCAACCGCCTCATGCTCGAGCAGTCCGACGTAATCAGCTTCCACAACTACAAGCCGATCGACGAGATGAGGCGGGACGTCGAGGCCCTGAGGCGCTACGGGCGGCCGATCCTCTGCACCGAGTACATGGCCCGCCCGGCGGGGAGCCGGTTCGACCCCGTCCTCGGCTACCTGAGGTCGCAGCGGGTGGGCGCCTACAACTGGGGCTTCGTGGCGGGCAAGTCCCAGACGGTCTACCCCTGGGACTCCTGGAAGAAGCCGTACCCCGCAGAGCCGCCCGTCTGGTTCCACGACATCTTCCGCCCCGACGGCACGCCCTTCGACCGCCGCGAGGTCGACTACATCCGCGGCCAGACCACCCTCCGCAAGGCGGGCTGAACGCTCCGATTCTCAAAGAAGAATGAGCCACAGATGAACACAGATAAACACAGATAACGGACAGGATGGCCCGGGAACACCGCCTCATCGCCGCTGGTCGCCCGGCGTGCCAGATCCGACCTCCCGTTCTTCATCTGTGTTTATCTGTGTTCATCTGTGGCTAATTTCCCCCTCCGGTTCATCCGTGGCCCATACCCTTCCCGATCCGCTCGCAACTCCCCGTCTTGGTCCCGCGCCGCGCGTCTGTTAGGGTGGCGGGGCCATGACCCGCGAGATTCGCCCATTGCAGGCCGGGGACCTGGACGCGCTGAGCCGCTTCCTGACGGCGGGATTCCGGACGGCGGCGGACGCGGACTTCGCCGCCCCGGAGGTCCTCGCCTGGAAGTACCTCGAGCCGCTCGGCGAGGAGATCGATCCGGCCCCGCGGAGCTATGTCGCCCACGACGACGCGGGGGCGCTCATCGGCCATGTGGGCCTCTGCCGCACCGAGTTCCGGGGGCACCCGCTGCCCGGGTCGCCGGTCTCCACCCTGCACATGATCGACTGGCTCGGGTCGCCGGGGCACCCGTCGGTCGGCGCCAGCCTGATGCGGCGGGCCCACGAGCAGACGTCGACCCAGTTCGGCCTCGGGGGCAGCAACGCCGGCCGGGCCGTGATCAAGCGGGGAGGCTACGAGCCGAGGCAGCCGGTCCCCGTCTTCCAGCGGGTGCTTCGCCCGGGTCACCGGCTCCGCGTGCCCGGCCAGTCCCTCTGGCGGCGGGGATCGCTCCTGGTGCGCGACGCGGGCCACGGCCTGTCGCTGGCGATCCGGCCGCGGCGGCCAGGGCTCCAGCTCCGGCCCGTCACGCAGTTCGGCGAGGAGGTCGAGGCCATCGCCCGGGAGGCTGAAGGGTCGGCGATCCTGACGCGCCGCACCGCGGCGCGCCTGAATCACCTCCTCCGCTTCCCTCGCCAGGCCGTCACCGGCTGGCACCTGGTGGCTCCCCCCGATCGGCTCGTCGGATTCGCGGTCCTGAACCTCGTCCCGCAGCACGACGGCCGAGTCCGGCTGGGCAAGGTCGTGGATTGCCTCCTGGGCGACGCGGACCGGAGCCTCTGGGCCGCCGCCATCGTGGCCCTGACGGGCGAACTCGCCCGCCAGCGGGCGGACGTCGCGCAGGGCTTCGCCGGCACGCCCCGGCTCGCCGAGGGGTTCCGCGACGCCGGATACACCTCCAGATTCGAGCTGGAATTCAGCCTGCGCGACCGCCGCGGGCTGATCCCGCCGGGGGCGGTCTTCCACCTCATGCCGATCGAAGCCGATTATGCCTATACGTGAATGACTTCGCGGCGAGGGACGCCTCGCCCGTCAGGGTGGATTTTGGCGTCGCGTTATGCTACCTCTTGAAAGCTCCGAGCAGGTGTTCGGCCAGGCGGATCGCGCCCGACGAGACGTCGATCCCCTCTCCTCTCCACGGACCCCTCGATCCCGCCGGGGTGCTCCGCGATCAGCGGCACACCACGATCGTCCGACCCTCCCGCGGATGGTGGTACCCGGGCCGTTTGCGTACGACTTCCCCTTCCGCCTCGCCGAGGAAAACGCCCCGTCATGAGCGTCGAGACATCCCTGGGAATCCGCACCGGGTCCCCGACGGACGACCGGACCGGCCCCGCCCGGGCGACGGCCTGGTCGAGCGGGAGCACCCCCTTCCTGCACCGCACGGGAGACCGCGCGGCGATCGACCGCAGGATCGAGGAGTTCCTCAATCAGCACTTCAGCGACCTGAAGCTGGCCGCGCCGCTGCGCCTGCCGGCCGAGTCGCTCGTCCTGCCCCGCCACGGGATCGCCCGCGAGCTGTCCCTGCCGGAGGACGAGGACCACTACCAGAACGAGCACGTCGGCTCCTTCCGCCTCCGCAACGGGGTCCTGCACAACCCGCGGAGCGATCGCCGGACGACCCAGGGGACGTTCCACATCGTCGAGGGCGGCCTGCCGATCCCCGGCGACAAGAAGGCCGTCCCCCGGCCGGTCTTCGCCGAGCTGTTCCGGCATGCCGTGGCGCCGTCCGCCGGGCTTTTGACGATCCCCTACACCGCGGGCCGCGACCGCCCGCTGCGGACCTTCGTGTCGTTGCTGCTGCGGCCCCTCGTCTGCCCGGAGGTGCCCGGCGTCTGCCCCGGGAAGACGATGGAGGTCCACTTCTTCGCCCCGGGCGGCCTGGTGAGCAACCTCGACTTCGTCGAGTCCATCTTCGGCAACGCCGGCGACCCCTACCTGCCCGAGAACGACGCCGGGCTCGACGTCGAGCACTGGACCGGCCACACCGGCTGCGTGATCCTCGCGCCGGAGCTGACCGGGCTCACCAAGCAGGGGCTCGGCCTGCCGCACTGGGACGACGCGACCGAGCGGCAGCGCCGCGACGAGATGTGCTGGCGCGATCCCGGCGAGCTCTACAACGGCGGTAACGCCTTCAAGCTGACCTGCCGCTCGTCCGCCGGGGTCATCGTGACGCTGATCGCCGACAACTACTACGGCTACTGCAAGAAGGAGGTGAAGACCCAGATCTCGTATGCGGCCAACCTCCTGGGCAACGTGGAGGAGGAACACGCCGGGGGGACGCTGGCCTTCGCCAGCTACTCGCTCGGCTACGACTTCGACGCGAGCAAGTACCGGGGCAACGGGCAGACCCTCGCCGACGTGATCCGCGAGAATGCGGAGACGATCGACCCTCAGCCCGAGGGGCACGCGGTCGATCGCCAGTTCCCCGACCTGGTCTACGTGCCCGGCGATGCCCGCGTCAGCATCTCGCGGCTCCAGGTCTGGTGGGGCCGCGAGGGGAGCGAGTCCGCGATCCCGCTGGAGCCGGGCAAGGTGTACATGACCCCCTCCGGCTACAAGCTGCACCTCGAGAAGCACCCGGGGGCGGCGAGCTGGCGGCTGATCGGCACCGTCGCCGAGGGGATCTTCTGCCACAAGCCCTGCACGGTCAGCGGCGGCGGCAAGAGCGAGATCTCCAAGAGCCTGCGCGACTACATGATCTACGGGCCGATCTTCGTGGCCGACGTCGAGAAGGACTTCGAGCTCGTCCAGCAGATCTTCGACCGCGACTACTCGGACCGCTGGAAGCCCGGGCGCGCGCCCGACTACGCGGCGCGGGCGAGCCGGCCCGTCCTCAGCTCGCTGCGGTCGCTCGGCAGCGTGATCAAGCTCCTGACCCCCTCGGACGACTACACGGACGAGTACAACCAGTGGCTGGGCTCGTTCCCGAATTACATCTTCCCGATCGTCTTCATCATCAAGCGGTTCGCGCCCCAGGAGGTGGTCGGCCACTGGCGCGAGATGTTCGGCGTGGACACCGTCAACGGCTTCCCCGGCCACGAGCTGAAGGCCTTCGGCCGCAAGCTCGTCGGCACGTACCTCCGCGTCGGCGTCCTGTCCTCGCAGGGCTGGCGGACGTTCAAGCTCCGCCAGGATTTCATCGCCGCCGCGAAGGTGCAGGCCGAGGACGACATCACGGCGTCCACCGTCGTGCCGGCCGATCAGCTCGTGGTGCGCCCCCCGGGGCTCCCCGCCGGCAGCTACAAGTTCGCGGAGAACTGCGAGTCGCGGCTGTTCCAGCGCCCGGACGACGCGATCCATCGCGGGCTCGACCGGCAGACCGAGGCCGACCTCGCGCGGCCGGACAACTTCCTCTCGAACTTCGAGCCGCTCACCTCGGGACAGGCCCGGGCCATCGTGGACCGCGTGACCGAGTTCGACGACTTCACCGAGCCGATGCAGCGGTTGCTCCGGGCGGCCGCCGAGTCGCGCTCCGGCTACGTGGCCTGCTCCGCGAACCCGAGGCTCGTCGACGGGCAGCCCAGCAAGAACCCCCGGTACCTCCAGACGCGGCCCGACCTCGTCAACCCGTTCCCCCGGTACGTGGCCGAGCGGGGGATGCGGCTGGCCCGCAAGCTGGAGGGGCGGACGCCGCTGGCCGTGCCCGTCGACGCCGTCCTCGTGGGCAGGCGCAACAATCCGCCGGACCCCGCGCACGGGATCCGGCCGCTGGCCGTCTACGGGCCGATCCACTATCAGGAGCTGCCCGAGCTCTTCATGGACTTCATCTGCTCGCTGACCGGGAAGAGCCCGTCGACGACCGGGGCCGGCTCCGAGGGGGCCCTGACCAAGGGGCCGTTCAACGCCCTGCGCCCGATCATCGACCTCAACGCGGCCCTGGTCTCCTACATCCTCACCGGCCTGGGCGGCTTCTCCACGGCCGCGGGCTACGTCGGGCCGAGGATGCGCGTCGATCACGACATCAGCCTCCTCATCCCCGAGATCTGGTGCCGCCTGACCGCGGCGGAGCGGGATCCCGCCTTCCTCATCGCCAATGAGTACCTGGAGCCCGTCCGGGACCTCGAGCATCGCGGCCAGCTCATCAGGGCCAGCCGGCTGGGCTATCGGATCACGCCCAAGTTCGCCCGCGTCTTCCTCGGCCGCGTCTTCGACCACCCCGCGCGGGTCTTCCCGGAGGAGATGCTCCGCCCGGAGACGCAGGACCTGGAGGCGTTCGTCGACGGCGTCCTGAACATCACCGAGGCCCAGCAGCGCGTGGCCCGCCAGTACTTCGAGGACCGGTCGATCGACGACGCCTGCCCGCCGCTCCGCGCGCTGCTCGGGATCATGGCGGACGGCCAGTTCGAGGGCAAGGACGTCCGTCACCCGGACATCCGGGCCATGTTCACCCGCGAGGCCCTCCTCTCCAGCCGCTGGTACCAGGAGCGGCTCGCCGCCAAGCAGGCCCACGACCAGACGCTCTGGAAGCGGCACCTGGCCAGCATCAAGGCGGCCCTGGACGACCTCCGCGACCACGCGGACAGCCTCCATGAGCTCGAACGCCGCCGGAAGATCGCGTGCGCCCAGTTGGAAACGGTCAGCGATCCGGCCTATC
>JAXMBE010000078.1:0-39151 GCA_046349995.1 Isosphaeraceae bacterium
GGAGCGTCGCCAGGACCGCCGCACCGGCCATCATGGCCTGACTTGCCGAGTACCAGATGATCGCCGTCAGGTTCAGCGTGGAGAGTCCCAGGACCGCCATCGCGATCAGCCCGGCGGCCTGGCTCCGCGTCTCCCGGCAGACCAGAGAGCGGACGGCCAGGCAGGCGAGCACCAGGTGGAGGTAGGCCGCGTCCACCAGGGCCGTCGGCAGGGCGGAGAGTCGCCCGGCCAGACCCGAGAGCGCGAACGTCCAGATCCGGAACAGCGGCACGATGTGCGTGTTGTGGGGCTCGAACAGGGTGGCCAGGGTGCGACCCACGTCCCGCGAATCCGAGACGTACACGAAGTCGTCGCGGGCCATCCCGGCATACCTCAGGTGATCGGCGAACAGCCAGGCCGGCAGCGCGATCAGGGCCAGGACGCAGAGGCCGACGGTCCATCCCGGGACCGGGCGGCCCATCCGGGCGGCGATCGGCCGAAGGCGGACGGCGGCTCGGGACCAGGGAGAGGCGGGCGGTTCCATGATTCGCTCGAAGGGGACTGACGATTCCCGGGACGCGGCGGCGGGTCCGATCCGGCGGCTTGGCTACATCGAGGCCCTCGCCTCCTCGAGCATCGCGATGGCCTCCTGCCGGGTGCCCTCGGCGGCCGACTTGCCGCGGAGCATGGCCGCCAGCTCGGCGACGCGCTCGGTTTCGTCCAGAGGCGTGATCGTGGTCCGGGTCCGGCCGCGCTCGGTGCGCTTGCGGATGGCCCATTGCCGGTCGGCGTAGCTGGCGACCTGTGGCAGGTGCGTGACGCAGATGACCTGGTGATGCCTCGCCAGCTCGGCGAGCGTCTTGCCGAGCGCCGCGCCGAGTCGGCCGCCGACGCCTGTGTCCACCTCGTCGAGCACCAGGGTCGAGACCCGATCGGTGCAGGCGAGGACCGTCTTGGCCGCGAGCGTCAGCCGCGACAGCTCGCCGCCGGAGGCGATCTTCCGGAGTGGCCGGGGCAGCTCGCCCGGGTTGGGCAGGAACATCATCTCCACGCGGTCGAGCCCGGCCTCCGGGGGCGGCGGCGCGGTCGGGTCGCCGCCGAGGTCGCGGGTCTCGACGTCCACGGTCAACTGAGCCCGCTCGAGCCCCAGCGGCGGGAGCCGCTTCTGGATCGCCTTCGCGAAGTCCTTCGCGGTCTTCCGCCGGGCCGCGGAGACCTCCGCCGCGGCCTCTCCGAGCGTCTTGAAGGCCTCGGACAGCGGGGCGTCGAGGTGCTCCAGGTCCTCGTCGTCGCGGGCGATCTCCGCGAGCTTCGCCTCGACTTCGGCCCGGCGCGGGACAAGCTCATCCGGCTCGCAATGGAACCGGGCCGACAGCCGCCGGTAGAGCGCCAGGCGGGCCTCGACGTCCTCGAGCCGGTCCGGGTCGTCGTCCCACGTCTGCGCCAGGTCGCGGAGGGTGTAGGCCACCTCGCGGGTCTCGTCGGCCAGGCGGGTCAGGGTGGCGGCCGCCTCGGCGAGCTCCGGCACCGAGTCGGCATGCGGCTCGAGCCCGCGGGCGATCCGCTTGAGGATCTCCTGGGCGGAGGGGTCGGCCTCGTAGAGGCACTCGTAGCCCTGGGCGGCGGCGGCCCGGAGCGCCTCGGCGTTGGCCAGGCGGTGCGACTCGCGGACCAGTTCCTCGTATTCGCCGGCGCGGGGCTCCGCGGCGGCCAGCTCGTCGCGTTCGAACTCGAGCAGGGCCCGCTCGCGCTGGCGGGCCTGGGTCGACTCGATCAGGGCGAGCCGCCTCCGCCGCAGCTCGTCGTGCGCCTCCCGGGCCTTGCCGTAGCGGTCGAGCGGCCCCTCGATCCCGCCGAAGGCGTCCAGCAGGGCGCGCTGTCGGTCCGGGTCGAGCAGGGCCCGGCCCTCGTTCTGGCCGTGGATATCGACGATGTGCTCCCCCAGGCGCTGGAGGGTGCCGATCGTCACCGGCAGGCCGTTGACCTGGGCGGTGCTCCGCCCCTGGGCCGAGACCCGGCGGGTCAGGATCAGGCTCTCGTCCTCGAGCGGCCCGCCGAGGATCGACTCCAGTTCGGAGCGCAGGGAGCCGTCGCGTACCTCGAAGACGGCCGCGGCCCGGGCCTCGGGCTTCCCGGCGCGGACCAGCTCGGCCGAGGCCTTGCCGCCGAGCACCAGGCCCAGGGCCGTCAGCAAGAGGCTCTTCCCCGCCCCCGTCTCGCCGGTCCAAGAGCAGAACCCCGGCTCGAGCTCCACCTGGACGTCCTCGATCAGCGCCAGGTTCTGCACCGACAGTTCACGAAGCACGCGCGCGGGGCCCCCGTCCCTCTCACCGGCGGACCGGCCGCGGCCCCTCGGGCCCTCACCAACCGGTTCGCACTTCTCATTTTACGATGAGCGGGCGGATTCGCCAAAGTCAGCTTTGGCGGCACCGGGTGGGAGTGCTCGCGGAGCAGCGGTGAGCCGGAGGTTCTTCGTCATCGAAGCGGAACTCCCGGCCCCCGGCGCACGTCCTCACGGTCCGATCACGATTGCGTGAGCCTGAGCAGGAACATGTCGCCGAACTTCGTGTTCGTCACCTGGTGGGTCCCGATGGCGTCGGGGTCGAAGTCGACCGTGGAGTAGAACACGCCCGCAAGGTGGATCGAGCCGTCCGTGCCCACCGCGACCGCATAGCAGAGATCGGTGCCGGTACCTCCGATCGTCGACACCCAGGCGACGGATCCCGTCGCGTTGAACTTGGTCAGGAAGACGTCGTTGCTCCCCTGGGTCGTCACGCTGGGAAGGCCGGAGCCGGGGATGAGGGTTTCATAGAACGTGCCGGTGGCGTAAATGCTCCCGGCGGCGTCGACATCGATGCCCCAGACCGTTGCGCCTCCCAGCGGAGTCGCCCAAGAGAGCGCACCGCTGGACGACAGCTTGGCGACGTAGCCGTCGCTCGTCGTCAGATTGGGCAGCCTCGTGTCCACGCTCGAACTCGGATTCACGTCGACCTGGCCGCTGTACGTGCCGCCCACGATGACGTTGCCCGCGCCGTCCAGTGCGAGATCCTGGCAGCTGATTCTGGAATTCGAGGCCTTGGCGATGAACGGCGAGACCCTGCTGAACGCGCCGGATGACGTGAGCTTGAGGACGAAGCCGTTGAAGGCCTGCCCGCCGGAGTAGCCTGACGCCCCGGTAACGTAACTGGTCTTCCGCGGATCGGGGTTGAAGTCGAGCGTGCCGTTGAAGCTGCCGCAGACGTAGACATTGCCCGCGGCGTCGGTCCCCACGGCGTCGGCGATCCCTCCCGCGTTGTTGAACCTCTTGTCCCAGACGGCGGCTCCGCTGGGGCTGTACTTGCGGATCTCGAAACCGCTGGCCCACCAGGCGCCCGTCGAGGTCAGGTTGGCCGTGAAGCCGGCGGAGTAGACGTTGCCCGAAGCGTCGACGGTGATGGCGTTGGCGAACTCGCGGGTCGACGAGCTGCCCCAGCGCTGGGCCCAGAGGTAGTTGCCGTTCGTGTCGAGCTTGGTGACGTAGGCGTCGGTGCTGCCGGTGCCTGTCAGCACGGTCGAGCCGAAGCTCACCTGGCCGACGAAGTCGCCGCTGACGTAGACGTTGCCGGAAGCATCAACGGCGATGCTCCGCCCCTGCTCGAACGGATCGTTGGGGTTCGTCGATCGCTGGTAGCTGCTGCCGATCGCGCGGGCCCAGAGGAGCGTGTTGTCCGGGGCATACTTCGCGACGTAGCCGGCCTGAGATCCCAGCGGTGTGAGGATGTCGGACCCGTCGGGGCGTTCGACGTTCGGGTCCATGTCCATCTGGCCGTAGAGCAGGCCCGTCACGTACCGGTTCCCCGCGGAGTCCACCGCCACATCCTTGGGGAAGATCGACGCCGTATCGTTGCCGACGTCGAGCACAGAGTCGAACACGGCGGAAAGGACAAGGCGTCCCTCGAGCGACTCGAGGCGGGGACGGCGGGCGCGCGATCCCCGCGGGGCACGGCGATCTCGGAGAGAGAGCATGGTCGGTCCTCCTGGTGAGCGGCTCGCGAAGTCGGTACATTCCTCGTCCCCCGGCAAGCGAACCGGCCGCGCGGGGTCCAAAGGCGCCGACAGACGCTGCCGGCGATCGAGTTCAACGGGAGTGTTGCCGACCCGGTGGTGCCCGGTTACGGCTTCTTCGGATTCCCCACCGTCGAGAGTTCGTCGTCCAGGATCAGGGCCTCGCAGTCCTTGATCCACCTGGCCGACGGGTACGACCAGTTCGGGTTCCTGGTGCCGAGCTCGTGGCCGAGTTGCAGTTCCGCCAGTGCCGCGCGAAGCTGGCCCTTCTCCCGCAATACGTGGCCGAGATTGCAGTGAGCCTCCGCATTGTCGGCCTGACACTTGATGGCGGCCGTGAATTCCCGCTCCGCGTCATCCCAGTCCTGCCTGCCGACGGCGATGTTGCCGAGCGTGTAGTGTGCGAGCGAGTCCTTGGGGTCGAGTTCGATCGCCCGGCGGAGGGCCTTGACCGCCTCGCCCGGCTGCTGGTCCATGCTCAGGGCGATGCCCAGATTGCTGTGGCCCTCTGCGTAGTCTGGTTTCAGCTCGATAGCCTTCCGCAAGAGGGGGATCGCATCCTTCATCCTGCCCATCCGGGCGAGGGACTTTCCCAGAAACGCATGGGCCTGGGGCGACTTCGGATCCATGCGTATGGCCAGGCGATACTCGTCCGCCGCGCGGTTCAGGTCCCCTTTCCGATAGTGCGCGTTCCCCAGGTTCTCATGGGCCAGGGCGAAGGTGGGATCGAGCTCGATGGCGCGGCGGAAGCACTTGACTGCGCCCTCGAGATCCCCCCGCCGATTGCAGAGCAGGGTCCCCAGTCCGTTGTGCCCGGTCGGGTCCTCTGGTCTCAGGCGGATGGCCTCGCGGAAGGCGGCCTCCGCCTCGTCCAGGGCGGCCGTGCCGGAGAGGATGGTCCCGAGGTTGTGCTGGGCGGACGCGTCCGTCGGACGGAGGCGAACGGCCTTGCGGGCGATCTCGACGGCCTCGGCCGGCGCGCCGTTCTCGAACAGGGCCTTCGCCAGGTTGTAGTGCGCGAGGAAGTAGTCGGGCTTCAGGCGGATGGCCTCGCGGAAGGCCGCGATCGCGGCATCGAGCTTGCCCTGGTTGAGCAGGGCGGTGCCCCGGTTGTTGTGCGCCCCGGCATAGTCCGGCTTGAGCCGGATCGCTTGCTCATCGGCCGCGAGTGCCTCGTCGGGGCGACCCGCAGCGTTCAGCGCGGCGCCGAGGTTCACCCAGGCGCCCGGGCTGTCGGGGCGGAGCGCCAGGGCGGCCCGGAGGTAGCCGACCGCCTCGCCGGGCTGGGGGGGCCGGACGTTCTGAAGGTGCAGGCCCAGGTCGGTGTTGAGCCAGAAGTCGTCGGGATGGCGTCGCAGGGCATCGCGGAGGGCGTCCCAGACGGCGGGACGGATCACCGTCCAGTTCAGGAGGATGGCGTCCGAGGGGTGCGTGCGGCCCGGCGGGATGGCGTCCTGGATCGCGATCAGAGCCTTGATGTCCCGCCTCGATAGCGCGGCGCGGAGGCGATCGCGCCACGGATCGGTGTCCGCGGCCCTGGCCGCCGCCAGCGGTCGCTTCCAGCTCTCATCGCCAGGCTTCGCGATCTTCCGGCGGCTCCGCGCCCAGTCGTCCAGCGCGGCCAGGATCGGGCCGCGATCGGCCCCCTCGGGCAATCTCCGGGCGACCTCCGCAGGATCGAGCGAATCGACATCGATGCCGTAGCTCCGGAAGATCTCGCCGTAGAGCGTGTCGCCGAGGCCCAGGTCGAACTGCTCATCCTTGACCTCGCCGGCGACCTCCAGGCGGACTTCCTCCAGCCGCAGGGCCAGCTCCAGGCCGGCCCGCCGCTGCCGGACGGATCGAAGGCGATCCGCACGAGCCCGGCCGCTCGCGAGCAGGGCCTCGGCCCGCTTCACGGCCTCGAGCTCCTGGGGCCGCCGGCCCGCGGCCGACCAGCGATCGGCCTCGCCGAGCGCCTCCAGGCCGGCCGCCCGCAACGCGGCCTGGTCACGCGCCAGCGACCCGAGCCCGACGGCCAGCACCACGACCAGGAGCACCGCCCCTGCGGACGCCGCGAGGGCCATTCGATGACGCCGCGCGAACTTGCCGAAGCGGTACCAGGCCGACGGCGGACCGGCCTCCACCGGCTGGTCGCCCAGGTATCGCAGAATGTCCGCCGCGAAGTCTCCGGCCGTCTCGTAGCGACGGCGACGGTCCTTCTCCAGCGCCTTCATCGTGATCCAGTCGAGCTCGCCCCGGACGGCCCGGTCGAGATGCTTGATGTTCGCCCTGCGATTGGACGAGACGGTCGTCCGCGTCACGCCCGGCGCACTCAGGCGGATGCTCGGCCGCGGCGGGTCCTCCTCGCGGATCACCCGCCGCATCTCGTCGAGGGCGGCGTCGCGGAACGACTGCCGGTCGAACGGCGTCGTGCCGGTCAGCAGCTCGTAGAGAAGCACGCCCAGGCTGTAGATGTCGCTGCGTGTGTCCACGTCCGCGCCCGAGAGGCCCGCCTGCTCAGGGCTCATGTACAGGGGCGTGCCGACGAACTGATGGACGGCGGTCTGGAGCGTCTGCTCCGTCGGCGAGCCGCCGGTGGCCTTGGCCACGCCGAAGTCGATGACCTTCGAGGCCGGCGACGCCGTCGACGACCGTGACGAGGATGTTCGAGGGCTTCAGGTCGCGGTGGATGACCCCCTTCTGGTGGGCATGCTGGACGGCCCGGCAGACCAGCATGAAGAGCTCGAGACGCTGGCGGATCGAGAGCCGATCGCGGTCGCAGTACTCGGTGATCGGGATGCCGCGAGACCAGCTCCATCACGAAGTAGGGGCGGCCCGCCCCGGTTGCCCCGGCGTCGAACCCTGGCGATGCTCGGGTGATCCATCATCGCCAGGGCCTGGCGGCGCCGGCCTCGAACTCCGGGCGACCACCTGCCTCGAATCCATCCCCGGCTTGATGACCTTCAGGGCCACCTTGCGGCGGACGGGCTCGGTCTGCTCGGCGACGTAGACGACGCCCATGCCCCCCTCGCCGATCGGCTCGATGAGCGTGTAGGGCCCGACGATGGGATCCACCGGCTCGGCCTGGACCGGCTCGGAGCAGATCGTCGGGGCGGCCAGGAACGGGCCGGCGCGCTCGTGGACCTCGATCAGCGACTCGACCTGGCGACGCAGCTCGGGGTCGGACGAGCAGGCGCGGTCCAGGAAGGCGGCCCGCGCCCCGGCCGAGGGGAGTTCCAGGGCCTCGCTGAAGATCCGCTCGACGCTGGCGATGTTCAGAGCCATGACGGATTGCCCCGATCGCTCGGCGGATCTCAGGTCACCCAACATCACGTGCGAGAAATCGCCCCGGATTGGCTCACCGGTTCCCTGAAAGCGTCAGGTCTCCGGTCCCGGCCCGCCGCGCTCGATCTCGCGGAGCAGCCAGGCGCGGGCGAAGGTCCACCACCGCTTGGCGGTCGCCGGGGAGATCGCGAGCACCTCGGCGGCGGTTTCGATGGACAGGCCGGCGAAGAACAGGCTTCACCAGTTCCGCCTTTGCCGGGGTCCTCGGCGGCCAGGCGGGTCAGGACCTCGTCGAGGGCGAGCAACTCATCGGCCGGCGGCTCCTCGGAGAGGTCGACCCCCTCGAACTGACGCGGACACGCCCCCGGCGTGCTTGACCGCGGCCTTCCGCCAGGCGTTATCGATCAGGATCCGACGCCGCCTCGGCCGCCGCCGTGAAGAAATGATTGCGGCTGTTCCAGCCGAGCGTCCCGTCCCCACCGCCCACCAGGCGAAGGTAGGCCTCGTGGACCCGCGCCCGTGGCCTGGAGCGTCTGGCCGGGCTTCTCTGCTGTGCCAGGCTTCCGGGCGGCAGGCTGCGCAGCTCCCCGTACACGAGGGGCAGTAGCTGCGCCCAGGGCCTTCCCGGCTCGCCCCGCTCGATGGCCGCAGGATTCGCGTCACGTCATCCATGGGGCACCCGCGCGATCACTTCGGATCTTCCGAGTTCCGCACGTGGAACTCGAGCGCTGCTGGACGTGCTCGTCCCGGTAGGGCCAGTTGTGCTCGCCGGCCATGCTCGTCGTACTCGTGCGGGATCTTCATCGACTCGAGGTGGCGGTGGAAGGCCCGGTTCTGATCGAGCAGGAAGTCGCCCTTCCCGCAGTCGATCCGCAAGGGCGGGATCCGGCCGTGGTCGAGCCGCTCGACGATGGCGAACGGGTCCTCGGGGCCGCCCTTGTGGTCCTTGCCGAAGATCCCGCTCCGGAAACTCGAACTGAGTCCTTCAGCCGCTCGCTGTTCAACCAGTCCTGCTGGAGCATGCCGAGGGCGCCGGAGTGGGAATTGACGCTGCCGAAGGTCTCATGGTGCTTGAGCCCGAGCTTGACCGCCCCGTAGCCGCCCATCGAGAGCCCGCCGATGGCCCGGCCGGAGCGCTCGGCGCGGACGGGGAACGTGCGTTCGATCAGCCCCATGACGTCCTTCATCAGGTCATTCTCGTAGGCGAATCCGACCTGGGCGTTGGTGTACCAGCCGCGGCCTCCGTCGGGCATCACGACCACCAGCGGCAGCCCCTCGGCATAGCGCTCGATGCTCGTCCGCCGCATCCAGATCGTGTCGTCGTCGGAGAGGCCGTGGAGCAGGTAGAAGGTCCACCACGGCTTCGGGATGCTCGGGTCGTCCGGGAAGACGACGCTGACCGACGAGGCTTTCACGAGCGAACGGCTGAAGTAGTTGATCCGGGCGAAGGCCATGGCGTGTCCTCAGGGTGTGCGGCCTTGGGCCGCGGCGGCTTGCGAGAAGCGTTGTTTCAGGCGATCGATCTCGTCGGCGATCGCCGTGATCGGTTCGATCGCGGGGCCTGTCAGTTCCGCGAGGATCGAGGACGACCGGTCGATCAGCTCGGTGCGGTCCGCCCGCTTCAGGATGGCCGAGAGGTCGAGCCGCTGCAACAGTCCCTTGGTCACGTGCCGCTTGGAACCGGGGAAGCTGAGCGCGGCGACGAGTCCCAGGCAAGCGCGATGATTGCAGAGCGCGGCAAGCACGGCGGCCTCCGCGGCCGAGTCGCAGGGCAGCAGGTAGCAGGTGTCGTCGACCAAGACCGGCCGGCCCCCGACCGGCCCGACGGCCCGGAAGAGTGCAGGGCAGTGGAGCCCGGCGACGGCCACCTTCCAGGGTGCGAACGTGTACGGGCCCACCCCGAACAGAGAGAACGGCGGATGGCCCCGATGAATCGACGACTTCCGCGACGCGAAGAACCCGGCGTGTCGCTGGAGATAGGCCCAGAGTCGGGGCGCCCGAGTCGCCAGGTCCTCGGTCGGCTCTCCGAGCCGATGCTGCGTCACGATCACCGCGCGCCGCGGACGCTCCGTGGAGGGCCTCCGCAGGTCGGCCCCCTTCAGGAGCGGATAGACGTGCTCGGGCTCGACGTCCACCTCCTCGCCATGCTGATTGCGGAGTGGCCCTTCGCACGGTTCACCGCGGAGCTCCATGACGGGCGCGGCGTCGTGCTTGATCCCCTGCCGCCAGCAGAGCGGTGAGGCGCCCAGCGCGAAGGCGAACGGGCGGAGGGCCTTCGCATCGGCGATGAGCCTGCCGCGATGGAACTCCATGACCTCGCGGGGCGAGACGTCTTCCAGTCGGGCAAAGACGGGCACGCGGATCGTTGTGGCGCCGGCCCCGAGCGTCATCCGGAAGAAGCAGGCGCGGACCGAGGCGCCGAACCAGCGTGCGGCGTCGATCTCGTGGAGGCTGGCTGTTGCGACCTTCAGTCCACGCCGCTGCACTTCGTCCAGCACCGCGCGGGCAACGGCCGTCTTGCAGAGCAGGGCGATCGTGGGACGCTCGTCCGCCAAGTCCTCGATCAGCTTGAGCCAGACGGCCTCGCCGAGGTCGTAGTTCGAAGCCCCGGTCTGCGCGGCCAATCCCGGGAGCGACTTCACGTTGCGGCGGCCTGGACGATTGCCGCTCTCCAGCCGGCCCAGAGCCGCGGACGTCACCCAGGGGGATTGCCCACGACCAGCAGCGGCCCGTCCTTCGTCCAGGGGAGGTCCCGGCCGAGGTCGAGCGCGAAGACGCTGGACTCGAGGATACGAACCGAGCAGTCCGGACAGCCAAGCAGGGCCGAGCGGGCCGCCTCGCAATGCGCCGGATCGATATCGATCCCGATCAGCTCGCGGGGGGCACGATCGGGCTGAATCGCCGCGATCAGGAAAGAGCCGGTGCCGCAGGTGGGCTCGAGGACGCGCGTCCAGCGGCGACGGATCGGGCCGAGCGTCGCCAGGGCGGCTCGCGCCAGCTCGGGCGGGGTCTGGAAATCGCCGTACTCGCGGCGCCTGCTCATCGGCCGGGTTTCCCGGTCACTTCACCTTGGAGCCCGGCTCGCACTCGGGGTCGTCGGGCGTCAGGACGATGACCTTGTCGCCCGAGGTCGCGGCCAGGAGCATGCCGTTGGAGGTCTCGCCCCGCAGCATCGCCGGCGCCAGGTTGTTGACGATCACGATCCGCTTGCCGACCAGTTGCTCGGGCGTGTAATGCTGCCGGATCCCCGCCACGATCTGCTTCTGCTGGTCGCCGACGTCGACCTGGAGGAGCAGCAGCTTGTCGGCGTTGGGGTGCGGCCGGGCCTCCAGGACCTTGGCCACGCGCAGCTCCAGCTTGGCGAAATCGTCGTAGCTGATCGTCTCGGACATCGTCGGATGGGCCTCTGGGGTTTGCGCAATCGATGAGAGCCTGGATTCTGTCCGAGTTCGTGCAGTCGTAGGGTGGGCATCGCCCACCGATCGGGGCCGTGGCGATCCCGGTGGGCGGTGCCCACCCTACTCCGCGTGGTAGGGTCCGCTGCGGACACTACGACGGCTCTGACAGGGTAAGATTCGCTCAATCTATTCGTTGCAGGGGGCGGCGCTCAACCCCGGAAGAGCCTCGCCACGGGCGAGAGCATCTGCCGGATCACCGCCCAGGCGATCACGAAGGGCGTGGTCGGGTGCTTGAACACGGTCGGCAGGTTCCGCTCGAAGACGAAATGCCCGGTCCACATGATGCCGTAGGAGAGGCAGAACAGGCCTAGCGACCAGAGCGGCCGGAACGGGACCAGGACGACCGCCGCCGCCATGATCGGCCAGCCCACTCCGACGTGCAGGAAGTGGTTGATCGGGTGGCGGTGGTCTTCCCGGTATTTCGCGACCAGTCGGTCGAAGCGGGAGCCGGTCACGGCGTCGGCCGGCACGGGCATGGGCTCGATCATGGGCGGGTGTCCGTTCCTTGGCTCACGTCACTTTTCGGTCGTGGTGCCGTCCGGGCGACCTTCGGGGTGATCCCCTGGTGCACCTTCGGATCCTTGTACTCGTCCAGCCCCTTGTGGACGACCTGGCCCCAGTACTTTGCGAAATCGAAG
The DNA here is from genome assembly GCA_046349995.1 of Isosphaeraceae bacterium. Taxonomy (GTDB): domain Bacteria; phylum Planctomycetota; class Planctomycetia; order Isosphaerales; family Isosphaeraceae; genus Aquisphaera. Next base: position 11,387 of record JAXMBE010000078.1, read on the forward strand.
TTCGGGTCGTTGTCCTCGTCGTGACAGCGGAGGCAGAGCCGGTTCTTGTCGGCCTGCTCGGCGCTGATCTTCATCGGCGCACGGAACGCGAGGTTATCCGGGTCGGTGACGTGCTTGCCACCGGGCCCGTGGCAGTTCTCGCACTGGTTGCCTTTCAGTTGCGGGGTGGCCGCCTCCGAGCGGTAGCCCGATGTGTACTCGAACCCCGTCGTGTGGCAGGTGATACACTCGGCGTCGTGGATCGCGTTCGGCTTGGGATCATTCACGAGCGCCGTGAAGGCCTGCGAGTGCTTGGTGGTGGACCACTTCATGAACGTGTTCGGGTGGCAGCGCTTGCAGGTCTCCGCACCCACGAACGTGGCCCCCGATGCGCCGCCGGCGAAGTCGTGCTTGGGGAAGTTCTCGACCACCCCGGCAGCCTTGAGCATGCTCCGGTACTCATCCTCGATGACCTTCTTCACGGCCGTCCCCGGGCCGTCGTAGCGGGTGCCCAGGGCCAGCAGGTGGAAGCGGACCGGCTCGGCGTCGCCCGGGAAGAAGCCCACGGCGCCGACGTACTTACCGCGGCGGCCGACGTTCACCAGCAGGGTCTTGCCGCCGTTGAGCGAGAGCGGCTCGCGGTCCATCGGATCGGCGAACTGCGACGTCGCCACCACGACCTCGAAGCCCGGATAGGCCGTCGCCAGCCGCTTGGCCAGATCGGGCGGGCCCTGGACCATCAGCACCTGGTGGTCGCTCTTGCCCTCCAGCTCCGAGAGCGTCTGGCCCAATACCTCGTCCGGGCGCTTGATGGTCGGCAGCAGGTCGCCCTTGTCGGGGTCCGAGAGCTGGGCCAGGGCGTCCGGGTCGATGACCGAGGTCACGCCGATCTTCGCCGATCCCGCCTGGATCACCTGGCTGGGCTGGATCCTCGACTCAAACCCCGCGCCCGGCTGGACGTTCGCCACCACGATCTTGGTCTCGTCGCCCAGGCCGTTGAGGAACTGGGCGAAGGCCTCGCCGATGCCGACCTTCAGGTCCTCGGCGCTCAGGCCGATGGCATCATACTTGAGCGTGCTGTAGGCCTTCAGGGCGATGCCGAACTTGATCTTGGCCTGCTCGAATCCGCCGCGGGCCGCCGCCGGGTCCTTGATCAGGCTGCCCAGGTCGATCAGACCGAAGTCGTAGTTCTGGGTCTTCAGCCGCTCGACCAGGTCGAGCCGGCGGATCAGCCCGCCCTGCTGCCCCTGGGTGCAGCCGCAGGGCTCGAGGTAGCCGTCCATCTGTCCCGTGATGATCAGGAGCGCCTGGGGCTTCGGCCAGTCGGCCAGGAGCTTGGCGGACTTGTCCGCGGCGGCCCTGGGGGCGGCCTTCACCTCGCCGGCCGGCGCGGCGGGGGCGGGAGACGAGGCGCCCGGCTGGGACGACGACGAACAGCCCACGTAGACCAGCACCGCGACCGCCAGCAGCAGCCCCAGGCACGCCCGAACCATGTCTCGCCTCATCGCTTCCCTCTCCCGCAACGGACCGGACGTGAGGACCCGGACCAGGCCATGATCCCCGTCACCGCCGCCGACCACGCACCTCGGCGCGGACCCCGGCCGTCCACCCGGCGGACACCGTTCCGCCGGTTGCAGTCTAGCGTTCCGGGTCGGATCGGATAAGGTCAATCGTGTCGCCGAGCCCGCTCCCATCTGCTCCCGGCGGCGAGGGCGTGCAACCTTCATTGGAGAACCCCGCGATGCTCACACTCCCGCTCCTCGTGCTGACACTGGCCGGCTGCACCCTCCCAGGAGTGCAGGACGCCGGCGACGTCCACTTCGAATGCGACCGCGGCGATCCCGCCGTCTTCGAGGACTTCACGGTCACCGTCAAGGTCGATCGCCCGACGATGCGCAACCCGTTCCTGGACGCGCAGGTCGAGGCGGTCTTCTCCCGGCAGGGCGGGCCGGAGCGGAAGGTCGAGGGCTTCTGCGACTCGCCCGACGGGAGCGTCTTCCGGGTCCGGTTCATGCCCACGGAGCCGGGCGTGCACACTTACCGGGTGACGCTCCGGCGGGGGGACCGGGAAGCCGCGCTCGAGGACAGGTTCACGGCCCGCGACGCCGGGCGGCCCGGCCCGGTGCGGGTCGACCCCGAACACCCCTGGCACTTCGTCCGCGAGGGCACCGGCGAACACTTCTTCTGGAACGGGACCACGACGTACTGGCTGCTCGGCTGGCAGGACGAAGGCGTCATCCGCAAGGCCATCGACCGGCTGGCCCGCCTGAAGGTCAACCGCATCCGGGTCGCCCTCTGCGGCCGAACGACCGACGGCTCGCGCTGGGACGAGTCGCAGGTGGTCAACACCGCGACGTTCCGGTTCCGCCTCAATCCCTGGGTGGCCCAGCGGCCGGACAGCGTGGAGGACCCCGGCTTCGACGTGACCCGGTTCAACGTCCCCTTCTGGCAGAAGGCCGAGCGGATGGTAAAGTACGCCCGAGACAGGGGGATCGTCGTCTCGCTCCTGTTCTTCCTCGACGGCCGGGACCCCGGCGTGGACCCGTTCGGCAAGGCCCGGGCCGGGGGCGAGGACGAGACGCGCTACTACCATTACGCCGTCGCCCGGTTCGCCGCGTTCCCGAACGTGATGTGGGACGTGACCAATGAGTACCACCTGTTCCGCACCGAGCCCTGGGTGGAGCAGCGGGGGAACCTGATCAAGCAGCTTGACCCGTACGATCACCTGACCTCGGTGCACGGCCATGCCGACTACAAGTTCCGGACCTCGCCCTGGTCCGACTTCGCGATGTACCAGTCGTGGGACGAGGGGGGCGGCCACGACTTCCTGCTGAAGATGCGGCGCGAGCAGGCGAAGACCGGCCGGCCGATGCCCCAGGTGAACGAGGAATACGGCTACGAGGACCACTACCCGACGAAGTGGGGCGGCGGCCGCAAGGCCCCCGCGCGGTCGGCCGACAACCGGAGACGACTCGCCTGGGGCATGTACCTGGCCGGCGGCTACCAGACCACCGGCGAGCGCGCCGACCGGGGCACCGGCAAGGCCCCCGACTCCGGCGGCGGCTGGCTCAACGGCCGCGGCGACGAATCCATGACGATGCTCGACGGCTATGCCCACATCGTCGAGTGCTTCGCCCGCCTCCGGTGGTGGACGATGGACCCCCACGACGAACTGGTGCAGAAGGGTGCCTACTGCCTCGCCGAGCCGGGCCGGCAGTATCTCGTCTACCTCCCCGACGGCGGCCGCACCACCCTGACCCTCCCCGAGGGCTCCTACCGCGCCGAGTGGTTCGACCCCCGCACCGGCAAGACCGACGCCATCGGCACCGTGACTGGCCCCCGCTGGACGAACCCCGAACGCGAGGGCCCCGCCGACTGGGCGATCCTCCTGCGTCGGCAGTAGATTTCTGATCGTTGGTTCGCCGATCTCGACATCCGTCCTGGATCAGGGGAACGATCTACACTCACTGAACATCCGTCGGCAGTCGACGTCAGAAAAGGTGCAACCTCTCGATACCCCAATCGCATGAGAAAATTCCCATTCGTTGTCTCATAAGTTCCTTCGAATCGCCGCTTTTTTTACGGGTGATTTGGAAATCAGGCGTGCCATCTGTTCGAGGTTCCGAACGGGCGCGGAGATCGCTTTCAGCCCTTGTGCGTGTGTCTCGCGTAGTGTTCGACGAAATCGCATCGTCAAGTCCTTGCTAGGCGGCGGGATTAAATGCACCTGATAAGTCGAGACCTTATCGACCGGATTCTGGACGACCCCGATCCGGTTGAGGCCTTCGGAGAGATCAGTCAGTACATCTGGCCGAGAGACGAGAGCGAACCGGAGTTGGGCCTCTCCCGTCCGGAGATGAATTTCTACTCGTTCCTGACCTACGACGCTGAGATCTGCCGGAACGGCCACACATGGTTCTTCCTCAACCCCTCGGGTGGGCAGGTGAACCGGATCCTCACCGCGTTGGAGGAGATGGAACTCGAGGGTCCGAGACAGATCCTCTTGAAGGCCTGCTCGGTTTTCCCGGATTCCCGGGTGCCGGTCTCGAGCGAGCATCGTATCGATGCGATCAAGGCCCTACCCTATGAGGAGACGAAGGCACTTTGGGATCGGCTGGATCGCGAGTACTTCGGCGAATGGGATGTTTTGTGTTCCGTCATGAGCCAGGTCATGAACTACCTTCGAGACCACCGCGACGAAATCCTCAAGCCGGAGACCGCATGACCAAGAGAGGGCAGCGGACCGCGGCCTCCCGGGTAGAGTAACCGGTGAACCATTGACGACGCCTGCCAGGTGGTCGACGAGCCGTGGCGGGCATGTCGAGGTGCTGAACATGAAGCGATTCCGCTTCCGGCTCCGCGCCCTGCTATGGTTGGTGGCCATCGTCGCGGCCGTCCTTTGGGGCATCCGATACCGGCTGGACCGGGAGGCGAGGTCAAAAATCACGATCTATCGCGGGGGAAAGGAATTCGTCTACGAAGTGCCGCCCGACTTCGATGCCGGTGAGAGGTTCGAATTTTATCGCGGTCAGGAGCCGAGCCAGGGGCGAGGCAAGCGGTGAAAGACCTCAAACGGAAGGGAGAGACGACTCGACCCGCGGCAGGTGGGCCGGAGCCCAGAACGGCATCCTGAAAAAGCAGGAGCCCGCCGAGGACGGTCACGGTTTGTTCGTCACTTCGGACTCGACAATCGCTCGCGGCGCGTGTCCAATCGCGGCTCGGGCAGGCGTCGCGGCCGCCGGGTATCAGCCTCGTTCACATTCCGGAGGGGACAGGGAGAGGCGAGACCCACGAGTTTCACGCGCGGAGCGCGGTTCGAATCACGAATTTTGATGGAAGGATCCCCATGAACGTCTCCATACGCACCGTGGTCGCGGCTCTGACCGGGTTGTTCCTGGCCTTCGTCGGGATCATCGCGGTGGAGGGCTTCAGCGCGTTGGTTCATCCGCTGCCGCCGGACTTCGGAGAGACCATGGAGGAGATGTGCCGGCACGTGGAGCGGTACCCGCAGTGGGTTCTGGCCGCGGTCGTCCCCATGTGGGCCGGCGCGGCGATGCTCGGCACTTGGATCGCGCAGCGGATCGGCAACGTGTTTTCTGCCGGGTTCGTCGGGCTGTTGTTGCTGTCGGCCCTGGTCCTGAACCTCTCCATGCTGCCCTACCCGATCTGGTTCAAGGCCGCTAACCTGGTCGCGATCCCGGCCGCCATCGTCGCCGGCATGCGGCTCTCGTCACGTCGCATGACCTTGACCCCAGCAAGGTGACCTGAGCGCCCACCGGTCCATGGGACCGATCACGGTCCCGAATTCGGGTCTCTCGTCGGCTCGATCCAGAGGAGGATTCCCTCGCACGGCCCCTGGGGCGTCGCGCTCTGGCCGGGGCCCTGTCCCACGGGCCGGTCGAAGCGGCGGCGGAAGAGGACCAGGGGCTGATCCGCGGCGAACTGCTGGCTGATCGCGTACTGGCCCCCGCCCGACGAGCCGCGTCCGGGGTCCCAGTCCTTCGGCTCGATCACGTCGAGGACCTTCGTGCCGTCGAGCGTGACCGTGACGCGCCAGTTGTCCATACCCTTGTCACGCTGCTGATCGAGGGCGATGCGGTGCCGGCCGGCGGGCAGGGGGGCACGAGCCCGCGCGGAAGCCAGGCCCGAGTCGATCTCGCGGGTCGCCAGGCAGAGGCGATACGCCCCGGGCGGCAGGTGGATGTCCCAGGAGTTGTCGTCGTACCAGTACTCTTCCAGCTTCACCACCGCGATCTTGCGCGGGTCATTGATCAGCAGCTCATGCGCCAGCGGCTGCAGGACCTCGATCCGTCCCCGCAGAAAGGCGTTCTGCCGCCGATTGACGAAGGACGTCAGCCAGACGGCGATCGCCGCGACGAGCAGGAAGAGGGTTCGCATCCGGAACTGCCATCGCTTCCGGTCGAGCCGAGGGCTCGCGGGCGATGGTCCGGAGGACGGCGCAGAGGCGTTGAGGCGATCGCTCACGAGGGATTTCTCCGGAGACCTCGGCTCAGGGGCTCGCATCGGGCGGACCGATCGTCAGCTCGTAGAACTCCGGGATGATCCGCTTCAGGTCGTACTCGTCGAGGACCTTGCGGGCTTCGGCCTGGAGGTCTTCCGGGAGGATCAGGCGGAGCAGGATCGCGGGCTTGTCCGGGTCCAGGACGGCCAGGTCTGGAGACCCGAGCTGCTCGACCCGGATCTCACCCCAGCGCCCGTGCAGCAGCTTCGTGAGCTTCGGATCGAAGAGCGTCGATCGGCTGCTGCCGCCGGAAAAATGCGTGTACAGGTCGATCTGCCCCTGGGCGTTCTCGCGCAGGCGGACCCGCGCCAGGAACTCGGTCGCGCCGCTGGAGCTCGACGTGAAGAAGCCTCCGTTGGGGCTACTCACCCGGACATTGGAGTTCGCGGGGAAGTACACGCGCCAGGCGAAGTGCAACGGCTCGCCGGTCTCCAGGGCGCGCAGATGGATCTTGCCCGGATCCCCGATCGGCAGGTCGCCCACGGCGGCGACCATTCGCGCATAGGTCCGTTCCAGGCGACTCCGCTCCTGGCCCGTTTCCCAGGCAAACCAGGCGCCGATCAGCGTCACGCACACCAGGATCGCGTCGACCAACTTGCGGATCATGCGGGACTGTCTCCCGGGGCCGGCATCAGACCTCGTCGCCGAGTTCCAGCGGCCCCTCGTCCTGCATCCGCTCGGCCTGCCGCGTGAGCTGTTCGCGGATCGGTTCGAGATTGGACGGGAGCGATCCCCGCGGGATCTCGCCGAGCACGCGCAGCGCCCGGGCGGGGCGGGCCTGCTTCTGGATCAGGAGCTGGGCGAGCTTCAACCGGGCGCGCGGCGAGGGAGACTCCACCTCGGCGAGATAGGCCTCGAGCACGCGGATGGCGTCGTCCCAGAATTCGTACCGGATCAGGCTGCTGATCAGGACCAGCCAGTCGGCCGGGGGCGGCTGCCAGCCGGCGATCTTCCTCCGCGACTGATCGTAAACACCGCGGGCCGCCTCGACCTCCTCAAGCTCCAGGTGCCCGCGCAAGGCGCGCAGGGCCGCAGCGGAGGGGTCCTCGAATGGGATGGACGCCGGGCCGGGATTTCGAGAGGCCATTTTCAGATCCGGACGGGTTGCAGGGCGCGACGGCTGATGACCATGTTGACTGGTCCCGGACCCGGAGGGCAAGGCGCGCTCACCAGTACTTCCAGTCGCCGGTGGCCAGGACGTGCAATCCCAGTGCCAGGTTCGCCACGGCATGGCTGAGCACGCACGCGGAGAGCGACCCGGTCTTCCAGAGCAGCCAGGCCCAGAGCCCGCCGGTGAGCAGGGCGGGGAGCCACTCGGGATGGGCGATGGCGAAGGCGACCGAGGTGATGGCCGCCGCGACCGGGGTGACGCGCCCCACGGGGACCTTCACGAAGTCGGGATTGATCAACCAGCGCATCAGGAACGACCGCCAGAACAGCTCCTCGATCAGGGGCACGAGGAGGACCAGGCCGAAGAGGCGGATCGCAACGAACGGCCACTTCCAGCCCGGCGGCAGGGTCGAAGGATCGAAGCCCGTCCGCTTGCCGAGGAAGCCCAGCGAGGGATAAAAGCCCTCGAGCCCGACCCAGAGGAGGTAGACGACCACCCCGGTCGCGACCGCGAGCGCCGCCGCGGCGACCCTCGGGACGGGCTTCAGGTCGAGCCAGGTCCGGCGGCAGAGCCAGGCGACGACCGCCACCGCGAGCACCTTGGCCGCGTACACCACGGGATACCACCCCTGCGGGAACGAGCCCTCAAGGCTGGTGAGCACCAGGAACGCCAGCATCGGCACGATATAGGGGATCAGCTCGCCGGGTGTGGCCTCGGTCCGGCTCGAAGGCTGGGGCTGCTCGGCAACGGTGGACACGCGGCGACCCTCCTGCAAGAAGCTGTGGTATCAAGCGGCTGGACAAAGTCATAACTTCGTTCCGAGAGGCCCGCAGTTGCGGCCCCTGCGAGGCTGGCACTCCTCCTTCCCAGCGATCGGTCACCCCGGACACGCGCCGGCTGCCGCTCACGGGAGCATCCAGTCCGCGCGACGGGCGAAATCGGCCTGGACCTGGGGACGCCAGCGTGAGACGGTCCGGGAGCCGGCCGGGTCATCGAACCAGTGATTCCGGGAGGGGTCCGGGCGGACGAACTTCCCGCCCCATCCGCCCTGGGCGGGCTTCTCCGGGTCGTTCAGCCCGCGCACCGCGCCGACGAGGTGGAGGAACGAGGGCGTGTCTCCCTCCTGCTGCCCGGGGAACTTCGGGTCCCCCCCGCTGCGCGGGTACACGGCACCCAGCGGCCCGTGCCCCTTGCGGATGTTCGCGTCGATCCATGCGAGGTCGGCGAGCTTCGCATCGGAATCATGCATGTTCCAGAACATTCCCATATAATTCTTCTCGGATAGGATCATGAACAGGCCCGGGAACGAGTCGAGCAGCCACCGGACCGTGCTGTCTTGCCTCGCGACCACGTAGAGCCGCAGCCTGCCCAGGAAACCCTCGAGTTCGGCGGGGCTGCGCGTCTTCCGCACCTTCCAGATGGCCTGCGCCACCTCGCGCGGGCCGCCCCAGACGCACACCCAGACCGGCCGGGGGTCGGGACGGTCGACGACGCGGATGATCGCGTCCGTAGCCTCGCTGTCCTTGCCCTCGCCGAGGATCTCCTCGAGCGGCCTGGCGGTGGCGCCCAGGCTGGGGTCTCCCCAGGTGCCCGAGCGGCCCTGCCAGGTGACCGAGCGCAGACGGTCGGCCGTGGGATAGCGGGGATCATGCCGCCTCAGATTCTCATCCACCTGGTCGTAGAGGTCCAGGATGTCCAGGAGGTTCTTCTTGTTCGCCACGTTGGCGAAGGAGCCCGCCGAGGCCACCAGTCCCTCGACGTCGAACTCATTGGCGTAGAGGAGGAAGCGGACCATCGACTGGACGTCGTCGGGGTCGCTGCACCTCTCTGGCGGGTCGCCCTTGCGGGCCGCCTTGACGGGGATGACGTCCAGCGGAGGGAAGTCGGTCGAGACGATCACACGCGGGGCCGCGGACCTGCCTGCACCGCCGGCCTGGCCGGGAATGCCTTCCTGACCTTCGGCACGCCCCGAGGAGGGCATCGAGGCCGCGTGGACGAGAAGAAGTCCGACGAGCCAGGCGGCCCGCCCGGCGAGCGTGAGCCGCACGCGGCTCAATATTCGGACGTTCATTCACGATGCCCTCAAGACATGTAATGCATGACCCATGATACATTCTGTGCCGTTCGCAGGCCTGCTTTCATCGTGCCTTCCATCGTCGAAGCGACTCCATCGGGAAGCGGACCGCTGAAGACTCAGGGAGAGGGCAACTCGTGGCCCGGGGCGGCGCCCTGCATCGAGCCGTCGATCAGGCCGAGCACCTCGGGGCTGTCGAGCCTCGGGACGACCAGATGGGCGGCGTGCAGGGCCTCGGCCGGGCTGTGCTCGTGCGGGATGCCCACGACGAATGCGCCGGCCGCGACGCCCGCGGCGACCCCCGCCGGGCTGTCCTCCAGCACCAGCAGTGACCCGGCGGGGACGCCCAGGCGCTCAGCGGCCCGGGTGTAGATCTCGGGATCGGGCTTGCCGTGCGAGACGTCCTCGGCCCCCAGCAGCATGGAGAAGCGTTCCCGCAGGCCGTGGCCCGTCAGCAGCCGCTCGGCATAGGCCCGGCCGGAGGAGGTCGCCACGCCCAGCGGCAGGCCGGCGTGCTTCAGGCGATCGAGCAGGTGGAACAGCCCCGGCGTCGGGTGCACGGCGGTGTCCATCTCGGCGTAGAAGCGCTCGCGGACCTCGGCCAGGAGGACGTCCAGCGGCTCCTCCAGCCCGCTCATCGTCTTGAGCAGGTGCCCGGCATCGCGGGATCGCCGGCCGATCATCGCCCGCATGATCTCCGGGGTGAACTGCTTGCCGCGGGCCGCGAGCATCTCGGAGGAGACCCGGAAGAACAGGGCCTCGGTGTCGAACATCAGGCCGTCGAGGTCGAAGACCACGGCGCGGATCGGAGCAGGCATGTTCGGGTGGATCCTCGGTCAAACCCGGAACTCGACGCGCTCGGCGGCCCGGCCGTCGCCGGCCTCGATCGTCGCCTCGAGGCGCTCGCGCCCTCCGTGCGAGCTGTGCGGTCGGGCGCGCCGGCCACGCACGCTCTCGGGGAAGAGGCGTTCCTGCTCGAGGTTGCCGGCCCGGTCCCAGGGCATCGGCAGGAAGTCGGACTCGAACGAGAGCTCGGGATGGGCCTCGACCTCCGCCGCGAGGGGGCGCGTGACCCAGAGCGTGGTCAGCTCGAGCGTGTTGGGGACGATCACCAGCCGGGCCTCGGCCGGATCGATCCGCCAGCAGGTGTCGATGCTGGCGGTGATCACGTCGCGGTCGGTCGGCAGCGAGAGCGGCACGCGGGCCCTGGTGAGGAAGTTGCTCGTGAAGCTGTTCACCCGCATCGGCACGGGGTCGATGGCCTTCACCAGCCGGTCGGTGGTCAGGTCGGCCAGGCCGATGCCCAGGGCATTGCCCCGGGTCTCAGGCGACAGGTCCAGGACCGCCAGGCGAGTGATCATCGGGCGGGATAGGTCGGGCATGGTCTCGACCCGCTGGCGGCCGATCACGTTGGGGTCGAGCCCCGTCCCGCTGTAGTTCTTGCCGAGCTCGCCGACGACCAGGACGTCGATCTGGTCGAAGGGCAATCGGCCCATGAGCGTGCGCGCCTCGTCGAGCAGGACGGGCTCGACCTCCAGCAGCTCCTCGGGCTCGACGGCCACGATCCGCGCGGGATGCTCCTCGGCGTTCTCGAGGATCCCCAGCCCGAGCGCCACGGGGGTCCGCTTCAGCAGGAACGAGCCGACCTCCGGGAGCATGGTCTTCAGGCCCGGAAGGCCGAGCTTGTGGATCTGGGCGGCCCCCTCGCGCTTGCCCAGGCCGATGGCCAGCATCTTCAGCAGGCCGCTCTCGTACCGCCCGGTGAACGAGGTGTGGGGCTTGATCCGGTTCAGCAGGATGATCCCGTCGGCGTCGAAGGCGTTCTGGTCGAAGTGGATCGGCAGGCCGAAGGAGTTCGTGCCCAGGACGACGGTGCCCATGTCCGAGAGGATGGGGCAGCCGGCGGACGCCTCGTCCACGCCGAGCTCGGCCAGCAGCGCCCGCTGGCCCTCCGCGGTGCCGCCCCCGTGCGAGCCCATGGCGGCGACCACGAACGGCCGGAAGCCGAGCGACTTCACCACGTCGACGACGGCCCGGACGATCCGGGGGAGCCCGGCGATCCCCCGGCTGCCGACGGTGATGGCGACGCGCCCGCCGGCCAGCACGCGCCCCGCCAGGTGGCTGGCGCGGATCTGGCTGGCGACCTCCTCGAAGACGTCCTGGACCTCGGGCTGTTGCTGGGTGCGTCGCACCCGGGCGATCGTGGGGAGGCTCATCGAGATTCCTCGCTGGGGTGAAGCATCGATGATACCCGATCCCCTTCGAAAGGACCAACGCCCCGGGCGATCGCGCGAGCGGTCGCCGGGGCGTTCCAGGTCGGGGTGGATTGGCCCGCCGAGGTCGATTGGATCAGGCGGCGAGGCGGCCGCGGCGGATCCGCCGGACCATGGCCACGGCGCCCGATCATGCCGGCCCAGGCCAGCATCGTGGCGGGCTCCGGCCTGGGCACCTCGTGGATATCGCCCCCCTGTGCCGAGTAGGCGGTGGGGTAGGTGATCTGGGGATTGGCGTTCTGAAGGCTGACCGGCTGGTTCACGTAGGGCTGGTTCGTGAACACCACGACCGTCGCGGCTGTTGGCCCGCCCTCGAGCGGGCCGCTGTTCTTGGCGGCGTCGAGGTACTGGAAGGTGAGGGCCCCGGTCTTCTGGCCGGGCATCCAGGCCACCGACGTGGGGATCTGGACGACGCTCCCCGCGGCGGCCTGCGGCAGGTCGATGTTGCCGACCTTGCCGTCCTTCACGACGGCCGTCGCCGAGCCGATCCCGTTCGGATCGTTGTTGAAATTGAACGGGGTGGGGGTCGCGTTGAAGGCGGGCAAGGCGCTGTTGACCGAGGTCGGCTGGCCGCTCGTGTCGGTGACGCTGTTCACGGCGATCTGGTAGGCGTAGGCGTACAGCCCGTGCCCACGCCTGGGTTACCTGCGAGACCATCAGCCGGTGGTCGGGGTGTTCATGAACTGGGAAGGGGGCCTTGATAACGTCGGCGCGGAGATCGGCTAGGACAGGCTCTTGAACTGCTCCGAGGACATCTCCGGCATGGCCAGCTGCTGGTTGGTGGGAGCGGCGTGGGCGGACGGGCCGGCCAAACTCAGCACAAGACCAGCCCCACAGGGCGAGAGCATAGAGATTTTGTTCATTCGAGCGATCTTCCGGGGGTCCAGTCCGGGAAACTCGCCGTTTCCGTGAGTTTCCCCGTGCGAGTCCGATCCATAACTCGCCGGCCGGAGACCACCTCGGACGGGCCCGCGGGCCACCCTCTCGTCGAGCGCCGAGGAGCTGGGGCGGGCTCGTTCCGGCCCTCCCGAGGATCCCTCCGCGTGTCCCGATCGGCGGCTCGAGACATCCGGCGGCTTTCAAGCACTGAAGCCGGCCGGAGGGCGTCCTCGACTCTCGATCGGCCCGCCCTCGCGGGCGGGGACGGCGATCCCGCTGCTCTTCTTCCTGTCCCTGGCCAGAGATGGGCTGACCAAGACGGCAGACCTATCGAAGGCCAGGATCGGTCAACACGATTTCGGACCACGATGTCCAGCACCGGGGGCGAGCCGACTCGGGGTCGCGGGCCGTCAGCGGGAATCGGTGCCGACCGGCGTCCGCCCTTGGACGCGAGATCGGCCAGGGCGGCAGCGGGTGTCGGCCGGCAGGGCGGGCTCCTCGACGGCCGGGGCGGGGCTGGTCGCCGGGGCGGGACCGGCCGGCGGCGAGAGGGGGCGCCCGGGGCGATCGGCTTCCGGGACGCTCGCCGGAGGCCGCGGCGCCGTGAGGCGCTCCGGCAGGTCGTCGATCTCGGGGTCCCGGTCGCCGACCAGGGTCTTCAGGTCATCCGGCGGCAGGGGCGGCTCCTCGCCGTAGAGCACGGGGGGGCCGACCGGCAGCCCGGCGCGCTTCCGCTCCCGATAGAAGCGGTAGAGCAGGAGGGCGACCACGCCCGAGGCCAGCGCCACGGCGAAGTACTGCTGGACCTCGCGGATCCCGCTCTCGATCTGCTGGGCGAACACATAGCCGAGCCCGAACATCAGGAAGGTGCTCAGCGAGGCCGCCAGCAGGTCGGTGAGGAAGAGCTTCAGCGGAGGCAGCTTGAGGATCCCGGCGGTCAGGTAGGCGGCCGTCCGGAACCCCACCGCGAACCGCCCCAGGATCAGGATCTTGAACCCGTGGCGATGGAAGTACCCCTTGATCTGCGCCTCGCGGGCCTTGGTGAGCAGCCGCCGGGTCAGCCGCAGGCTGAGGACCTTCTCCCCGTAGTAGTAGCCCAGGAAATAGACGATGAAGTCGCCGACCAGGACGCCCACCAGGCACGCCGCCAGGGCGAGCGGCGCGATCATCTTGCCGCTCTTGGAGAGCACGGCGGCCAGGATCACGGGCGCTTCTTCGGGGATCGGAAGGCCCAGGCCCCCGAGGATCAGGATCAGGGCGATCCCGACGTAACCCAGGTGTCCGATGATCGACTCCGCCAATCGCGTTCTCCAGGCGGCCTGCGGGATCGGGCGGGGAACCGGCCGGGGTCGCCTCGCAAGCCCCGCCGTCTCCAGGCTTTCGTATCATAACCTGCCGCGGGCGTCGAGGGCTCCCTGCGCCTCTGTCCACCGCGTGAGACGAGAGGGCACCGGACATGGCCGATCCCGGCTCTGAATGGTCTTCGCTGACGCCTTCACCCGGTTCGACTTGCGCCCGATAATCCGGGGCGGTCGCGAATGGCAAGAGGACGACGCGTCCGTCCGGACCTCCCCACCTCCGTGCGATGAAGCGAGGCCGCCCATGAATCGCCGCGTGCTAATTTTGATGAACCTGCTGCTGTTCATGCTCGCCGGGCTGCACGCCGGGGCCGACGATCGGCCGTCGCGGTCCAGGCGCGTGCTCTACAACTTCGACGGGGATTCCTGCCTGTTCACCCGGGCCGGGAGCAAGGGCCCCGTGGCGACCGGCCGCGAGGACCTCGTCCGGCTGATCGACGAGGTGGCCTACGAGGGGAGCCAGGTCGACACGATCCTGGTTTGCGTGAACGCCCAGGTGATGTACTACCCGACGACGGTCGGCACGATGCGAGGCGCTGGCTCGACCCCCGAGGAGCGGCAGCGCTGGCCGGCGAGCGAGACCCAGCGGTTCGAAAACGTCCGCCGGTTCTTCGATTCCGGCATCGATCCCTACGCCGTGATGCTGGACGAGGCCCGCAAACGCGGCAAGGAGGCCCTGCTGACGTACCGGGTCAACGACGCCCATGGCAACGACTTCCTCCGCACCCGGTTCTGGGAGGAGCACCCGGATTGCCGCCTCGGGAAGGGGGCCCTGGATTTCGGCAAGGGTGAAGTCCGCGAGTATGTCTTCCGACTGATCGAGGAGGCCGTCCGCCGCTACGACGCCGACGGGCTGGAACTGGACTTCAACCGCTTCCCCGCGTTCTTCCGGGGCGGTACGACCGACGAGCGCCTCGCAATGATGAACGCCCACGTGGAGCGCATCCGCGGCCTGCTGGACGAGGTGGGCCGCGAGCGCGGCCGCCGCCTGGTGCTGGGCGTGCGCGTGCCGTCGAACTTCGGGCGGAAGCCGCCGACCCCTCAGACTTCCCGCGAGATCGGATGCGACCCCGCCGCCTGGGCGAAGCACGGTTGGGTCGACTTCGTGGTCGTCTCCGAATTCCTCTTCGAGCGCGGCGACCTGCCGATCCGAGAGTGGAAGGCCGCCATCCGCGAGGTCCCCGTCTACGGCGGGATCGAGTGCACCACCGGCGGCAAGCGAGAGCTTTACCTCACCGCCGAGCAATACCGCCAGGCGGCCCGTCGCCTCCGCGCCCAGGGTGCCGACGGCGTCTACCTGTTCAACTTCTTCACGACCCGCGAGTATGGACCCGACGCGTTCGAACCACCGTTCGATGTCCTCAGGGACCTGTCAGCTCCCAACGATGGCCCCTGAGACGAATGAGAACTTCCCGAGGTCCGCGGGCTCTGATGGGACGAGGGCAGGGCAGACTCACCGTCACGTACCCGTCAGCAAGTAGAAAACATCCGTGCGGATCTTCGCCGGGTCCGCGTTCCACGCATCCTCCCAGTGGCCGTAGACCTCCCACCTCGGACCGGCGATCGGGTAGCCCTGGCCTTCGCACCACCGGAGGATTGCGTCATGCGCGAGGTGGAGTTGATGGTAAGGCCCCAGATGGGTCGTGGTGGCCACGGTGCCGGCCGGAGTCGACGAGCCGACGACCTCGCCGTGCCCGGCGAACGAGGACTCGAGTTCGACGCCGACGTCCAGGTTAATCCGGTCATCAAAGTAGATCGCGATGTGTCGGCCGGCACCCGTGACATTCTGCGCCCGCAGCACGTTCCAGACTAGGCCGCAAGCATCCGGCACGACCTTGCCGAGCTCTGCCGCGCTCGCCAGGCGATGCACGACGGCCAGAGGGCGGGGTTCAGCTCTCTGGATCCGGACTTCGTGGGCCATGATACCGCTCCATGAGCCGAAGGCCAGACTCATCCGGACCGTGGCCAAGAGTTGACCGAGAGCGGAGCTGACCTCGCGTAACCTGAGCCTTGCGTACGGCCGATCCGACCAGAGAACGATGAGCGCGGTGACCGCTACATCCCGCCGCCCCTTGAGCCGGGGCGCACCGTGAAGCGAAACCGCGTCGTCCGAGAGTACCCCACTCCCGCCAGGCCGGCAATCGAGAACAGCACCAGCGAGGGCGGCTCGGGGACGGCTGCCCCAACGGTGAGCCGGGAGATCGTCGCGAAGAATTTCGGATCCGGTGTGAGTAGGATCGAGGCGATCGGCGTGCTGGAGATGAATCCCCGGAAGGTGTCCGGCGTGGGGTCGTTGACCGTGATCCGCGTCCCGTCGCTCAGGTCGATCTGGACGAACGAGGGAATCGCCAGGTTCCTGCCTGAGTCGAGGGTGAAGAAGTCGCCGCCGATCGCCGTCACGTTCCCGCTCGTGAATTCGATGCGGATCACGTCGCCCGCGAGGATCCCGCCCGAGAGCCACTTGATTGGTGGCTCGTCCATCACGAGGAAGTCGCCGAGCGATCGCACGGTGTAGGCAAATCCGTTACCTGAGAAGTCGAGGGGACTGCGATAGGAGCCATCCGCGAGGGAGGTGAACGTCTCCGTGTAGGATCCCGGCAGGACCTGCGACAGGAACCGCGCCTCGTCGGTGTAGACGATCGTCTCGGCGGCGGCCGACCCGGCTATGACCAGCGCACACACCGTCGTCAGAAGCCATCGTCTCGCACCCATCAATCGATCCTCCGGATCCTGGCCAGGGGATTCTCCCAGTGAACGCGCCCGGCAGACCGAGCGGCCTCGCTCAGTCGCCCCGAAGCTTTTAGCCCTGCGTGGGAACACCGCTTCCCTGCCGGCATCCCTCGATCGGCGTCGACCCCATTGCCGAGGCGCCTCATCGCGTCTCTCTTCGTCAGGCGTATTGGACCCGTACAATCAGAGCGAGTCAAAAGAAAAACGGCGCAATCGAGACTTTTCTGCAAGGACTCCCCCTCGGGCGCCCCTAACTTCCGGTGAGGTATCCTCGAGGATTAAGAGCGCTGCGGCTTCTCGGGCTCCTTGACTATCCGTCGGTTATCCGGAACCTCGGCGGGCCCCGGCCGAAGTCGTTCCGTCGGCGGAAGTCACGAACGAACTCGTTTGGTCACGGCGGGGCAGGGCTCCGTCATCGGCGGATTGATGGCCCCCCGGCTCGCGCGGCCGGCGCGGGACGAGGTACGGCGGTCGCGACCAAACAAAGCCAACGGCCCGGCGCAAATCCTTTATTTGTCTTTCATTAGGTTCCGGGCTCCGAAGCGGTCGCGAGTCGGCTCAGGGCGGGCGCCGGGAGCCGGAGGGGGCTGGGCCCCCAGGGCGGGCGATGAGCGGATGGTCGCCCGATCGCTCTTGACGGGGCTGGGGCGTGGGATTAGCGTCTGCCATTGCCCAAGGAAGGGTCACGGGGGATGAGGGGCGGCGGCATGCCGTCGCGACCTCCCCGGTTTGGCTCGAGGCCGGCAGGCCCGATCGCCGCGATCCGCCATCTCTCATGGAGGAGAACACGCATGCCGTCCCACGACCGCCGGTCCGCCGGACGCCGTCGCGCCTGGGGGCGCGGGCCGATCATCCTCAGGTTCGAGCCTTTGGAGAAGCGGGAAGTCCTCTCGACCGCGGGCCACGGCCTGCCGGATCTGGTCGCCTCCTCCTTCGTGGTCAGCCCCAAGGCCGACTGGGGCGACCCGATCACGGCGACCGGCCAGATCACCAACCAGGGCAAGGCGACGGTCTCGACGCCCTTCAACGTCCGCATCTACGCGTCGAGCACCGGGGCCGTCGGGCGGACCGGGGTGAAGCTCGGCGAGGTGACCGTCACCGGGGACCTCGCTCCCGGACAGTCGGTCCCGTTCTCGGCCACGCTCCGCCTGCCCGCGTCGCCGGTGCCGGGGGTGAAGCCCAACGATCCCATGAAGATCAGCCTGGACGTCGACCCGGCGAAGCGGGTGCGCGAGCAGTCCGAGCGGAACAACCGGGGCCTGGGCCGCGGCCTGGACTCGGCCGTCGTCCAGGTCGCGCCCCAGCAGCCTGCCTCGCTGGTGAGCACGGCGGCCGGGGTCTACCCGAGCTCCACCCAGTGGGGGCAGAGCATGGCCGTCGCGGCCCAGATCAGCAACAAGTCGTACGGCAGCGCACCGGCGAGCCGGGTCCAGGTGGTGCTCACCCCGTCGGGCGCGACGCCGGGCAGCGGGTCCGACGTGACGATCGGCAGCATCGAGGTCCCCGCGCTTTCGCCGTGGTCCACCGTGAACGTCGAGAACCACTTCTACCTGCCGCAGTCGCCCCCGCCCGGCTTCGAGGCATACAGCCAGTACACGCTGTCGATCCTGCCGGACGCCGACTATGTGACGAACCCGGTGTATCCCCACCTGCCGGTCGGCGGGGCGGGGATCGACCAGGTCCCGGTGACGATCAACGTGCCGCCGGGCACGACGGTGCTCCCCACCGGCTCGCTGCCCGACCTGGCCACCAGCTCGGTCTCGGTCAACCCGAGCGCCTTGCACTGGGGCCAGACCTTCGAGGTCCAGACCCTCGTCCAGAACCTGGGCAGCGTCGACCCGGGCCCGTTCCGCGTGCGGTTCGTCCTGGTGGGGCCCACCACCGGCGGGGCCGTCCAGGGGTTCTTCCTGGGCGACACGATGGTCTCGTCGCTGCCGCCGGGCCAGACCCTGACGGTCAGCCAGGCCCTCTCGCTGCCGTCCCGGCTGCCGGCCGGGGTGACCGTCAGCAGCCTCTCGACCGGGAAGATTGCCGCGATCGTCGATCCCGAGAACGCGCTCGGCGAGACCTTCAACAACAACAACGTCGCGACCTCGGCGCCGGTCACCTTGCGGGTGCTCGGGACCGACGGCTCGAGCACCGTCCCCAACTTGCCGCCTCCCTGGCAACTCCTGGCCGTGAACGCCGCGGCGACCGCGGACCCCGCGACGGCGTCGAGCTCGGCCACCACCGCCCCCAAGAAACGGCTCTTCCGCAAGCCCCCGCCGACCGAGAACAGCCTGATCCACAACCTGAGCGTCTTCCCCAAGCGGGTCAACGACGCCATCAAAAAGCTCATTTGATGCCCTGTGACACAAGGATCGTTGCATGATCGCAACACCGACCCAGAGTACCTAGTTTTCGGATTGGTCTTAACCCACACAACCGACGAATTTTCCGGCGAATCGCCGGGGTTTCGGATCGCATTCGCCGAAACTTGAGACAAAATTGGAAATAACAGGGCGGTTTGTTGAAGGGTGGCAAGATCGTGGCTATGCTTTGCAAATCTATCCCGATGCATCGACGGTTGATGTGGTCGGGACCGCGGCCGGATTGACGCCAGAATCGCTCGCAGCGCATCCTTGCCCCGTAGGGCGACAGGGGAGGTTTATCAGGATGATCCACGACCGGCCGAGTCCCGCACCGACGACGACCAGCTCCGCCGCGAGCACGCTCGTGGAGACTCGGTTCGTGCCGCGTCAGTACGAGCCGAACTATGCGTACCCCCTGCTCGTCCTGTTCCACGGGAGGGCGTCCGACGAGGATCAGCTAGTGCGCGCCATGCCCGCGCTGAGCTGGCGTAACTACGTCGCGCTGGGGCTGCGAGGCCCGGAGCCGGTGATCAAGCGGGACCGCCTGGCCGGCTTCAGCTGGGGGCGGGACTTCGAGTCCCACGACCGGATCAATCTCCGCCCCCGGACGCGGGGACCCGAGGCCGAGATCGTCCGCAAGTCGCTCTTCGACGCGGATCCCGATGACTTCGACCGGCTCGAGGCCGGGGTGTTCACGGCCATCCGGAAGACGCGCAGCCTGCTCCACATCCACTCGGAGCGGATCTTCCTGGTCGGCTGCGGCGAGGGTGCCGCGGTCGCCTACCGCTTCGGTCTGAGCTTCCCAGAGCGGTTTGCCGGGGTGGTCGCGATCAACGGCTGGCTCCCCGGCGGGTTCCGTCCGCTCGGCCGGATGAAGGCTTGTCGTGACCTGCCCATCCTGGTCGTGCATGGAGCCTGGAACCTGCGTCATCCCCTCGCCAACACGCGGCGCGAGGTCGGCATCCTCCGCGCCGGCGGCCTCAGGGTCGCCTTCCAGTCCTACCCTTCCACCCATCGCCTCAACAGCCAGATGCTCGCCGACGTGGACACCTGGCTGATCAACCACTGCACCTCGGCCTGTAATCCCTAGAGACTCGCCGCCGGAGCCCCCGAGCGTGGGCGTCCGAGGATGGCTTTCGGGCGAGTACCCCGTACGCGACGATATGCACCCGTTGCGAGAAGATGCATCAATCCGTAAATTTGATGTCCTCCGTCGAGATTGTCCTGCCGACGATCGGAAGAAGTCGCCGAAATCTGAAGGCCGGCGAGGCAAACTAACCGGACCGGGATCGCTTCTCCGCAATCTCCGGTCCGATCGCACGAAAGAACCTCCGAGCCGACCCCAGGTCGAGTCCCGAGGCTCTTGCGCATGGACGAGACTTTCGACTGCCCAGAATGCGGGACGAGCGTTGAGATCTCGGGCCTGGCGCCGGGGCGGCAGGTGCGCTGCGGGTTCTGCCGGCGGCTGCTGGAGGTGCCGTATTTCCCCCGGGTGGTGAAGACCGAGTGGCGGCGCCGGCGGTTCGGCCGTCCCTGGTGGGTCGTGCTGGCGTGGAGCGTGATCGGGCTGGCCACCGTCGCGGTCCTGACCGTCTCACTCGCCCGGATGATCATCCGGCACGGGCAGGCGAGCCTCGAGCGTTCGATCGGGGAACTCGTGACGGCCTCGGAGGTCGCCGAGTCCGAGGGGAACCTGAGCAAGGCCCTCATCGACCTCGATTCCGCGATCCATCTCCGGTCCGGCAGTGACTCCGGCTCGGCGGAAGAGATCCAGATCCTGCGGCAACGGCGCGACGCCCTCAGCCTGCGGGAGGTCGGCGCCATGCTCGACCGGTTGAAGGGCCTGGACGCCGCGGTCCTCCCGCTCGGCGACTGGCTCAACCTGAAGGCCCGGGTTGAATCCGACCGTAAGCTCGCCCCGCTCCGGGCCGATGTGGAACGGGCGATGCGGCAGAAGCTCCACCAACGAATCGACTCGCTGGAGGAGGCCGCGGTGAAGGCCGAGGGAGTGGGCAAGCCGGCCGAGGCCCTGGAGGGCTGCGAGTCCGCTCGGGCCCTGGTCGCCCACCTGCCTGACTCCGACCGGTCCGCCATCCGCTCCCGCCTCGACGCCATCGTGGATCGCCTGGTCCTGACTCGCGGCATCGTCGTGGAACAGATCCCCGGACAGCGCCCCGACCATCGGCCCGGCGGCGACGGCACCTGGAGCCTCCCCTTCCTCGACCGGGCCCTCATGTCCAGGGGATATCTCCCCCGGCCCGACTCCTCCTCCTGGCGCGATCGGTGGGCTGGATCGCCCTTCCGGCTCATCCTCCAGATCAACGAGCGGCCCGACGGGAAGTACCTCACCTCCGAGAACCGCCTGACCCGGATCGATGCACGGCTCATCCTGGAGAGGCACGGCCGCCAGGTCTGGGTGGCGACCCCCTCGGCACGCACCCCGGTCCCGCTGCCGAACCTCTCCGCCTACCTCTCGGGACAGATCGCCCTCAGCAGCCGGCGGAGCGACGATTTCGAGAAGATGCTGTACGACCATGTGAGGACGTCGATCGACGAGAAGCTCGCGACGGCCCTCAGCCGGATGCCCGCCTGGAGCCCGGATCCGGGCTAACCGCAGCCTTCCCATCCCGACCGTACTGCTCGTCGCACGATCGGGCCTGCCCTGGTGCCCCGCCGAAGATTCTTCGCCCGCCGGTATGAACTTTTTGACCATCCGTCATACGCGACTTAAGATGGGACCTGGGCACACTGGCGAGCGAAGTCCGGAACCGAATGGCCCGAGAGAACCCGCATGCATATTCCCGATGCGATCCTCGAACCCCCGGTGGTCGCGGCGACCGGCGTGCTCGGAGCGGCCGGGCTGGCCTATTGCCTGCACCGGGCCGAGAAGGAGCTGAAGGACCGAACCACCCCGTACATGGGCATCATGGCCGCGTTCGTCTTCGCGGCCCAGATGGTGAACTTCCCGGTCGGCCCGGGCGTCTCGGGGCACCTCCTGGGCGGGGTCCTCGCGGCGGTGATGCTCGGGCCGTGGGCCGGCGCCGTGGTTATCGGGGCCGTGCTCCTGGTCCAGTGCTTCCTGTTCGGCGACGGCGGGCTCACGGCCCTGGGGGCCAATTTCCTCAACATGGGGATGGTCGGCTCGGTCCTCGGGTACGCGATCTACGAGCCCATCCGCCGGGCGATCGGCGGCCAGCGGGGGATCCTGATCGGGGCGATGATCGCGGCCTGGTTCACCGTCCTGATCGCGGCCGGCGGCTGCGCGATCGAGATCGCGGCAGTCGGGGATCGCCGGAACTTCCTCCGGGTGCTGAGCTGGATGGCGCTAGTCCACGCGGCGATCGGCGTCGGCGAGGCCCTGATCACGGGGCTGGTCGTGCGGTTCGTCCTGATGACACGGCCCGACCTGATCGCGGAGGGCAAGGAGAAGACGCCGGACGCCGAGATCGAGGCCGGCGCCGGGCGGACGGAGCAGCCCTGGTTGCGACCGATCCTCGCCGGACTGGGGATCTCGCTGGCGGTCGCCGTGTTCCTCGCGCCGTTCGCCTCGGAGCTTCCGGACGGACTGGAATTCGTGGGAGAGCAGACCGGAGTCCTGGAGGAAACTTCCGTGAGCGACTCCTTCCCCGCGCCGCTCCGCGACTATCAGTTCCCTCTCCCGGGACTTCGCCAGGTGCAGGTTGCGACCGCGGCGGCGGGGCTGGTGGGCACGCTGATCGTCTTCGTCGCGAGCTGGGGCCTGGCCCGGGCCCTCGCCGAACGACCGCTCGCGGAAAGGGGCGGAGCGGATGCCCGCTGAGGCCCTGGCGTCGTCCGCGGCCGCCCGGTCCCCGATGGCCCGGCTGGACGCCCGCTGGAAGCTGATCTTCGTGCTGGCCTACATCGTGGCGGTCGTCGCGACGCCCATCGGCCAGTGGCGGATCCTCGGGGGGCTCGGACTGCTCCTGGCCTTCCTCGTGGGTCTCTCGGGCGCACGCCTCGAGGCCCTGCTCCTGCGGTGGTGCGGCTTCCTGCTGCTGGTCGGCTTCATCGCGCTGACGATCGCGCCGGGGCTGAGCGCCCGCTCCGGGCACGGTATGGCCACGGTGCTTATGACCATCCTGGCCAAGAACAGCCTGGGCTTCCTGATGCTCCTGACCCTCGCGGCCTCGACGCCCTGGGCCGAGCTGCTGCGGGGCCTGCGGCGGCTCGGCATGCCCGTGATCCTCGTCGGCACACTCCAGTTCATGGAGCGCTATCTCCAGGTGCTCGGGGATGAGTCGCGGAGGATGACCCTGGCCCGCAGGGCGCGAAGCTTCGGCCGTCGCCCGGCCCTTTCCTGGGGAATGCTCACGAGCCTGATCGGGATGCTCTTCCTGCGCTCGTTCGAGCGTTCCGAGCGGGTCCACGCGGCGATGCTGGCGCGGGGCTGGGACGGCACCATGCGCAGCCTGGAGGAATGAACGTGGGAGGTGGGCAACTTGCCGACGGGCCGTCTGCGGTACGCCTCTGCGCCCTCGACTACCGATATCCCGACGGCAAGCAGGCCCTCCGCGGGGTGACGCTGGAGATCCGGCCGGGCGAATCCGTCGCCCTGGTCGGCCCCAACGGCGCGGGCAAGAGCACGCTGCTGCTCCACCTCAACGGTCTGCTGCCGGGACGACCTGGCCGCGAGGCGGGGCACTCGCACGGCCCCTCCTTGCCCCTCGGGAAGCCGGCCCGGCGGGCCCCCGCCGTCTGGATCGACGGCCTGGAGGTCAACGACGTCAACGCCCGGGAGGTCCGCCGCCGGGTCGGCCTGCTCTTCCAGGACCCCGACGATCAGCTCTTCTGCACCACCGTGCTGGAGGACGTGGCCTTCGGCCCCCTCAACCTGGGGATGGAGAAGGCCGCGGCCAGGCAGCTCGCCCGCGACTGCCTGGATCGCGTCGACCTGCTCCACGCGGCCGACCGCCCTCCTCATCACCTCAGCTTCGGCGAGCGGAAGCGGGTCTGCCTCGCCGGCATCCTGGCCTGCGACCCGACGGTCCTGGTGCTCGACGAGCCGACCGCAAACCTGGACCCCCGCGGCCGGCGGCGGTTCATCCAACTCATCGAGGGCCTGCCCGCCACCAAGCTGATCGCCACCCACGACCTGGAGATGGTCCTGGAGATCTGCCCCCGCAGCGTCCTGCTCGACCGCGGCGAGGTCGTCGCCGACGGCCCCAGCCGCCGGATCCTGGGCAACCCGACGCTTGTCGAGGCCCACGGCCTGGAGCTGCCGCTCAGCCTCGCGATGGCCAGGCAGGACGTCCCTGACGCCGACTGATCCGGATGGAGATGCTGTCCAGACCAGCAGAGTCCGAAATCGCGGACCGCGGCCTCTGAGCATCCGCGGGAGACGATCCCCGGTCAGAGCCTCAGGAAGATGCCGCTCTTCTCGAGCTGTCGAATGAACAGATAGCAGATGACGAAATAGAGCAGGAAGGCGGCCAGGACGTACCAGAGCGGGGAGTCGTTCGGGGCGTAGGGCTTCACCGCCGATGCGACCATCGGATGCACGATGTACGACGCGAGGGCGTTCTGCCCGAAGGTCCGGAACAGGCCGAGCCCGAAGCTCCCCAGGTCGCAGAGCACGTAGAAGAGGGCGTAGACCGCGAGCGAGAAGCCCGCGCCAAACGTTTGGTACGACACGCTGCCGGTCCGCTGGCTCATCGTCCAGAGGTTGACCCCTTCCCGCGAGGCGGGCTGGACGAACGGGGGCGGCGGGGTCGGCTGCCCGAGGCACGAGAGGCCGTAGCCGATCGCCATCAGAACCGCGGACCAGAGGACGAGGCGAGGCACGGGGTTAGCGCCCTCGGGCCTCCCCGCCACGGCGTCGCAGGCGAGCGCGCCGACGAGCGTGGGGATCGACCAGCTCAGGAAGCCGAGCGGCCCTCCGTCGATGACCGGCAAGGTCCAGGCGTGCTCGAAGTAGAAGAGATGGGAGAGGCCCAGGTGCAGGGCGGCCGAGGCGACGAGGTACACGCCCAGAGCCCTGGTGCTCGCGCCGATCACCGGGAGGATCCACAGCGCGGTGAGCCCGATGTGGACGAGCGTCTGGAAGGGCTCGCGGCGGAAGGCACGAGCGAGCACGCCCCCGGGGCCGAGGTCCACCAGCTCCGACCAGGACTTCACATCGCCGTCGAGGTGGTAGATGACCAGTCCCAGGAGGATCAGCCCCAGACTCCGGCTGATCGCCGCGCGGTACGCCGCGATCCGGCCGAGGCGTTCCACGCGCCGCGGGAAGGTCAGCCGGAAGGCGAACCCGACCGCGAAGAAGAACTGAGGCATGATCGTATCGGCATAGCTGCAATACGTGTTGTGATGCTTCCAGATCGCGCCGACCTCGCGGAAGCCGCCGATGAAGTTCACCAGCAGCATCCCGGCCACGGTGTAGCCGCGGAACTGGTCGAGCGAACGGATCCTGCCCTGGGGGATCGTGGGAGCAGCGCTCATCCGGTGGAGACCTCCGCCGACCGGCCGGCCCGGGGGCCGGTCGGCAGACGATCTTACCGGTCCAGGTCGAGCCTCGCCAGGAGGCTGGAGCGGGCGACGACGGTGAGCGAGCTGAACGACATGGCCAGGGCCGCGACCATCGGGCCGTAGCGGCCGAAGAGCCCGAGGGCGGCCAGCGGGATGCCCAGCGTGTTGTACGCGAACGCCCAGAAGAGATTCTGGCGGATCGCCGTGAGGGTGGCCCGCCCCAGCCGCAGGGCCCTGGGTACCGCCCGGACGTCCCCGGTGGCGATCACGATGTCGGCCGCGGCCTTCGCCAGGTCGGTCCCGGTCCCCAGGGCGAGCCCCACGTCGGCCGCGGCGAG
The DNA here is from genome assembly GCA_046349995.1 of Isosphaeraceae bacterium. Taxonomy (GTDB): domain Bacteria; phylum Planctomycetota; class Planctomycetia; order Isosphaerales; family Isosphaeraceae; genus Aquisphaera. The sequence continues at coordinate 36,985 of JAXMBE010000078.1, forward strand.
CGCCGGGGCGTCGTTGAGGCCGTCGCCGACCATCGCCACGCGGCGGCCGGGGCTCTGGCGCTGGATCGTCTCGATCGCGGCGGCCTTGGCGTCGGGCATCACCTCGGCCAGGATCCGTGACGGGTCGAGCCCGAGCTGGCCGCCGATCGCCCGGGCAGTCCCGATGCGATCGCCGGTGAGGAGTCGGACCGAGACCCCGCGCCGCTGGAGGTCGTCGATCACCTCGCGGGCATGGGGCTTGAGCGTGTCGGCCAGGGCGACGGCCCCCACGGCCCGGCCTGAGGCGGCGACGAACAGCATGGTCCGCCCCTGCTTCCCCCATTCCTCCTCGACGCCGCGCAGCCGCTCGGGGAAATCGACCCCCGATTCCCTCAGGAATTGCTCCGAGCCCACGAGCACCGGCTCGCCGTCCACGACGGCCTTCACCCCGCGGCCGCGGACCGCCTGGAAACCGGACACCGACCTCGGAGAGTGGTAGGCTGCGAGCGCCCGAGCCAGGGGATGCTCGCTGCCCGACTCGGCCGCGGCCGCGAGGCCGAGCACCCGCTCGCGGTCCCAGCTCGGGGCCGCCTCGACCGCGACGACCTCGGGCCTGCCTTCGGTGAGCGTCCCCGTCTTGTCGAAGACGACCGTGGACAGCCGGTCCATCCGCTCGAAGGCCGAGGCGTCGCGGACGAAGAGCCCGGCCCGCGCGCCACGGCTGGTCGCCACGGCCACGGCCATCGGGGTGGCCAGGCCCAGCGCGCACGGGCAGGCGATGATCAGCACGGCCGCCGCGGAGAGTACGCCCTGGCTCCAGTCCCCTCGCAGGAGCCCCCAGGCGAGCAGGCTCGCCAGCGCGACCAGCAGCACGGCCGGGACGAAGTGGGCCGAGATCCGGTCCGCCAGCCGCTGCACCCCAGCCTTTGAGCCCTGCGCCTCGAGCACGAGCCGGACCATCTGCTGCAAGGCGCTGTCCTTGCCGAGCCTGCGAGCTTCGACCAGCAGCGTGCCATCCCCGTTCTGGGTCGCCCCGGTGACCCGATCTCCGGGCCCCTTGTCCACCGGGAGCGACTCGCCCGTGAGCATCGACTCGTCCACACTTGAGGAGCCTTCGATCACGTCGCCGTCCACCGGGATCGCCTCGCCGGGGCGGATCCGGATGCGATCGCCCTGGCGGACCTCGGCCAGCGGGACCTCGACCTCGCGGCCCTCGCGGACGACCCGGGCGAGCTTCGGCGCCAGGTCCAGCAGCCGCTCGATCGCCTCGCCGGCCGTCCGCCGCGAGCGCACCTCGAGGAACTTCCCGAGCGTGATCAGCGTCAGGATGATCCCCGAGTCCATGAAGAAGTGGGTCTGGGCGTGCTCCCCGGCCAGCAGGTGGTAGGTGCTGTAGCCGAAGGCCGTCAGCGTGCCCATGGCGATCAGGGTGTCCATGCTGGACGACCCCTGGAGTAGCCGCTGCCAGGCACCCCGCACGTAAGGCCCGCCGAGGTAGACCTGGAGCACGGCGGCCAGGGTGAACATCGCCCAGCCGATCCAGGCGGCATGACCCAGCGCGGGGATGAGCATCGAGCCGATCCCCAGGATGACCAGGGGTACCGCGAGCGCCAGGCCCGCGACGAGGCGCCGGGCCCAGGACCTCGTCTGCTCGTCCCTGGCGCGGCGAAGGTCCGCGGCGGCCTCGGCCCCGAGGGACAGGGCCTCGCGCTTCGCCAAATATCCGGCCCTCGCGACGGCCTCCCGGATCCGGTCCAGCTCCGCGACCGCCGGATCGACCACGACGCTGGCGCGCTCGGTGGCGAGGTTCACCCGCGCCTCACGCACGCCCGGGGAGCCAGCCAGCGCCTGCTCGACGCGGCCCACGCAACTGGCGCAGTGCATCCCACCGATCGAGAGCTCCCACTCCTCGGGCGAGGGAGCGGCCTCCGGCTCCTTCGCCGGTGGCGGCAGGAGCGTGATCGCCGCCGGCGGGACCGGTTCGGGAGTGTCCGGTTGCATCGCTTCCGGGCTGGAGGGGACCGAGTAGCCGGCCGACTCGACGGCCTGGCGGAGGCGGTCCCTGTCCACGAGGGCCGGGTCAGCCGCCAGCTCTGCGCGACCGTTTTTCAGATCGACCTGAACCGACTCGACCCCGGGGACGGCTTGCAGGGCCTGGGTGACCGTCCGGACGCAATGGTCGCAGGTC
>JAXMBE010000079.1:0-38032 GCA_046349995.1 Isosphaeraceae bacterium
GCCGAGCTGTCGCGGCTGTCGGACCTCCGCAACGCGTCGGCCGGCGTCCGAACCCTGAACGATCGCTGCGACTGCCTGGCGGCGATCGCCGAGGAGGCAACCTCGATCGAAGAGGTCAAGACCCGGGCGGAGTCCATGTTCACCGACCTGGCCGAGCACAACTGCGTCAGCCTCAGCTCGATCCACCGGGCGAAGGGGCTCGAACGCGACCGCGTCGTCATCCTCCGGCCGGAGCTGATCCCCGGCCCGTGGGCGACCACGAAGAGGACCTCCAGCAGGAGCGGAACCTCGGGTACGTCGCCGTCACCCAGGCCAAGCAGCGACTTACGTTCGCGGGGGATCTCCTCGCTCTTCAGATCGACGAATCAGCAGACTCAAGGAATCGATCGTCGCTCTGATGGCCAAGCAGTCGGGCAGCGGAACGCGTGAGCCGATCGCCGCGGGGAACATCGGCGTCGTCGTGGGCGTCTACGACCTGGGCACGCAGGAGGGCAAGTTCGGGCCCAAGCACCAGGTCCTCCTCCAGTTCGAGCTCAGCAGGGCGTGAAGACGAACAAGGACGGCAAGCCGCTCCTGATGTCCAAGTTCTATAACCTGGCGTTCGGGCCCAAGGCCGACCTGAGGGCCGACACCGAGGCGATCCTCAACCGGTCCTTCACCGACGAGGCCAAGGAGGGCTACGACGTCACCCAGCTCGTCGACCAGGCCTGCCGGCTGAACGTCAAGCACGACAAGCGCGAGGACGGCAGCATCTCCGACTTCATCAACTCGGTCACCCCGCTCGACGAGGACGACCCGGACCTGGAACCCCAAGACTGGCCATCGTCCTGGGCTAGTTCGACGGCTCACTTCCCCGGCTGGGTCGCCAGTGATCGAACGGCAAGAGGTGAAGGAGCAGGGCGGGGTCGGCCCTCGAAGATCCTGGCCCCGTCAACCGGGGCAATGACGCCGGGCGCCGGGGCGCAAACCGTCAAACGGCCACCGTGCCGCGCTTGCCGACGCGGGACGGCGGGCGCTTACCTGGCACCAGGAGAAGCTCCCTCTTCGTCTGCCAACGGGCCCTCGCCGGCGGTCTACCACGGTCCTGGCGGGCGACGACGATGATTATGACCAATCACCGAGGCCTCGACGAGGACGACGAGAAGGAAGTCGACAGGCGGAGCGGCTGAGGCTCCTCAAGCAGGAGCACGCAGACCGGAACGGCGGCCCATCCGGACAAGGCTCGGGCTGGATCCGGCCAAGCTGGACGCCGAGGCTGCCAGCCTCGGCGCAGAGCTTCGGCTCCTAAGGCCGGAGCTGCTCGACGCGGCGGCCAGGCTCTACAAGCCGGGCGAGCCGGCATCCCCGGGCAAGCTGGCTGAAACGCTCGGATGGCCCAGTGGGCGCGTCTCGGTGCTTGATCTCCGACCTCCGCAAGCGGGGAGCCTGGCCCCTGCGCGGTTCGCCCCGCCGCCGAAGCGACACACCGTCCCGAAGAAGGGCGGCGCCGTCGAGGAATTCCGGCGGCTCCGCGCCCCGCATCCTGGGCAGGCCGGACCGACGGCCCCGGTCGTCACGTCCCGCGAGCCCTCCGACCAGGAGAAGGTCGCGAAGGGCTGCCTCTGTGCCGAGAAGGGCCGCATCACGGTCCGCAAGCTGATCCTCGCGACCGGCCTTTCTTCCCAGCGCGTCTACGCGGCGGTCATCGCCCTCAGGCAGCGGAACGCCCTTCCCCTACGAGCTGGTGGAGGCAAGTCGGCCACGTCAGGGCTGCCCGGACAACAAGCCCGTGAGGCTCGGGATGGGGCTCGCTCGACGCTCCTCAGCGGATGGAGGAATCCGAGGCCGACGACGAAGAGGGACGATCACCCCCCGATCGAGGACCTGGCCGACGTCGACCCGGTCGACGGTCGGACGGGGGCATCGATTTCAGATCAGCCCTCGGTGACCCGGAGCTGACGACGATCGCCAACATGTTCCACATTCTCAAACGATGGGATCCGGACGCTCGCCGCCGGATCGATCGCTCTGACCCGGAGAGGGAGGCCCCCGATGCACACCGTGATCTACCAGCCGACGGGCCAGCGGGTGAAGATGGTCGCCCGCCTCCCGCCCGGTCCTCGCGCTGCTCCTTTCTACGGCGTCAAGGAGATCCTGCCCCCGGGCCAGGTCTTCCTCTTCGTCCGCGTCGAGTTCGCCACCGGCGCGCTCCGACGTCGACCTCGATTCCCCTCCAGGAGCCGACGGCGTCAGCCTCCACCAGCTCTACGCCGAGCGCGGCGTCCCCCAGTTCATCGTCGTCGTCCGCGGCCAGGTCCTCCCACCCCGAGGGCGTGGCCGAGTCCCAGCGCGGCAATCGGCTGGCTCATGGACCGCCCCAGGACCTCCTCGCCTCGGTCCACCGGGTCGACGGCACCAGCCCGGGCGGTTTCGACCCCGGCCGGCCTGGATCGTCAGCCGGCCGCGGCCGCCGGCGACATCACGCTCCGGCCGGGAGGTCGATCGAGCCGGCATGCGCATCCGCACCGTCCACGTGAGCTACGGCCGCAAGTTCGGCAGCCTCGGCAATTACCAGTCGGCCGCGGCAGGTGTGCCACCTGGGCCGAGCTCGACGAGGGCGAGGACCCCGCGGCCGCCGCGGCCGAGCTGAGGCCTTTCTGCCGCCTGCGGGTCGAAGGAATTCAAGGCTCGCCACAGAGACCGAGGAGTGAGTCCTTCCCCTCGCGGAGGCGTGGTTGAAACAAGATCCTCCCCAAGCCCGAAGAAGGGTGATCAACCCATGGCACTGGTCGCGAAGACGGGCCAGCCGGACGACCGGCCCGAGTGCCCGACGCCCGCCGCCAGCCGAGCAGATCGCCGAGTGGATGGCGATCCTCTGCCGCGGCTACCGCGTCGAGGTCCGGGCCGTCGGCGTCGAGCGGAAGGCCGACCGGTCGAGGCACGCCGAGACCTGGTGTTCGGACCGACCGCGAGTCGCTGCTCGAGCTGGCCCGCTACGCCCACCCAACCTGACGGCCCAGGCCGAGGGCGTATGCGCTACACGCTCAACCCGATCGCCGACTGCCGGCGCCAAGGCCGCGAAGGACGCCGACGTCGAGCGCAAGGTCTGGATCCTCTTCGGCCACGGACCCGGTCCGCCCGGCCGACGTCAGCTCGACCGATCACGAGAAGCTGGCCAGCTATCAGGCGGCGATGTCGCTCCGGCGATCGTTCGACGACCTGGGCTGGCCCGAGCCGATCCTCGCCGACTCCGGCAACGGCTGGCATTTGCTGTACCACGTCGACCTCCCCGCCGACGACAAGGGCCTGGTCGCCGCCGTTTTGAAGGCGGTCTCGGCCCGGCACTCCACCGAGCTGGTCAAGGTCGACACCACCGTGGGCAACGCCTCGCGGATCTGCAAGCTCTACGGCACCCTCGCCCGCAGGGCGAAAACACCGCCGACCGGCCGCACCGCTGCTCCTGGATCATGGAGGCGGCCTGGCCGCTGAAGCCGGTCCCCAGGACGCTCCTGGAGGCATCGCCGACGAGGCGGAGATCATCGTCCACACCGCGACGACGCGTCCCGCCGCCGGGTGCAGCCCAGGCGACCCGCGTCCTGAAGGTCGTCTCACCCCGGAAGGGCATCCTCGCCCGCGACCCAGGCCGACTCGGCCGGGGTCGCCGGCCTCCGCGCTCGGCGAGGAGATCGACCCGGATCGAGTTCGCCGCGCCCCGGCGGCCGCAACCACCGAGCTCTTCAAGTCGGCCGCCGCGGCAGCACCGAGCTGGTAGCGCAAGGCCCTCGGCGAGGAGCAGTCCATGGAGGCCCTGAAGGCGAGCGCCCGCCTGGCCGGGCTCCGAGCCGGCCGAGATCGAGAAGACGATCGACTCCGCCCGCAAGAAGGGGATCGTCAACCCCGCGACATGAGCCACGTCGGGAAGCCGACGGCGACCCGCGGGCCCGCCTGGTGGAACGCACGCCCGAGGGCGTCGAGGAGCAGCTCGACGACCCCCACCGCCTCGCCCGCATCTTCCTCCAGGGGACGCACACGACGCCCGAGGGGATGACGCTCCGCTACTGGAATGAGGAATGGGTCGTCACAAGGCGGAAGGCCTGGCGATCGGCGACCGACAAGGGAATCGGCGTTCTCCTGGCCCGGGTCATCAAGGCCGAGTTCGACCGCATCGCCGCGAGAAGGAGAAGCCCGCGCTCGGCATCGGCACCCCGCCTGGTCGGCAACGTCGCGCTGGCCCTCCGCGGGATGACGCTCCTGACCATGGACGCGGTCCCCCAGCAGCCCACCTGGATCGACGGCCCCGGGCCCAACCCGGTCGAGTGCCTGTCGACGCAGTCCGGGATCGTCCACCTGCCGACGCTCCTCGCGAGCGGGCCGGCCGGGCCCTGATCCCGTCGACCCCACGCGGCTTCTTCAGCCCCAACGTCCTGACGTACGGCTTCGACGCCCGGGCCCCGCGGCCCGACGCGTGGCTCGGCTTCCTCTCCTCCCTCTGGCCCGACGACGAGGAGTCCATCAAGTGCCCCAGCAGTGGTTTGGCCTGACCCCAGTTGACCCCCAGAAGCACAGGGCAGCAAAGATGCTGCTCATCATCGGGCCCCGGCAGTCCGGGAAGGGCACGATCGCATACCCTCAAGGGGCTGGTGGGGAGGCCAACGTCGCCGCCCCGACTTTTGTCGAGCCTGGGGGAGACGGTTGGGAGCCAGCCCCTGATCGGCAAGACGCTGGCGATCTGCACCGAGTCCCGCCTCACCGGCCGGAGTGACACCCAGGCGATCGTCGAGCGGCTGCTCTCCATCTCCGGCGAGGACGTCCAGTCGATCGAGCGCAAGCAGGTCACCAACTGGTCGGGCACGCTCTCCACCCGGTTCGTCCTGATGGGCAACGAGCTGCCCCGCCTCGGCGATTACTCCGGCGCGCTGCCCGGCCGCATGATCGTCCTCAAGCTGACCCGCTCCTTCTTCGGCCAGGAGGACATGGAACTCCAGGCCCCGGATCTCGGCTTGAGCTCCCAGGGATCCTCCTCCTGGGCGATCGCCGGCTGGGAGGACCTCGGAGTCGGTCGCTTAATCCAGCCGAAGTCCGGCGAGGAGGCCATGACCGAGCTGGAGGCCCTGGCCAACCCGATCGGGGCGTTCCTGGCCGAGAAGTGCGAGACCGGGCCCGACTTCGAGGTCCGGATCCAGGACATGTACGAAGGCCTGGAAGGACTGGCTTGCAAGGCGACAGGCGAGACCACGCCGGCGACCTCCAGGGGGTTCTCCGGAACGTCCGGACTGCGATCCCGGACCTGAAGACGACCAGGCCCTGGAACGGCGGGAAAAGGGCGGCCGGTGCTTCCGGGGAGATCCCGCCTGGTCGGGGACTGGACCTGAGCTTCAGTCCTCGCGGTCCGCGGACAGTTTCCCCCTCGGAATAGGTAGCTGGTCCCAGGGTCCTGAGAGGGGGTCGGAAGGAGCAAAAAGGCATGTACGGGGCGGGGGGATGTGGGCCGCGGACTACGCGGACTGAAGGACCGAAAACCGGAGGGCGATCCCGATGAACGCAGCGGCCTGGAAGCCCGGTCTGGCTGACCGGCGGCGAGGTGGGGGGCGATGGGCGAGACCTGGTCGGACCGGTCCTGGGCGGCGATCGGCCGGCTGGTGGCCGAGGAAGGCCTCGGAGTTGTCCAGCTCCGCGGCTGGAGAAGCACGTCCGCAAGGGCTACCCGTTTCGCCGTCGGCAGGGGTGGCCTTATCCAGGCATGGCTCGGGGCGGTTCGCCTCGCGTTCGGCACCTGCCGGGACAGCTCCCGGTGGCTGCCAGCGCCCCTGGCGAGCCAGGTCGACCTTCCCTTCGCTGCTGGTGGCACCGCGACACCACCCGCGAGGCCGCCGACCTCATCGGCCATCACCAGGACCTCAACGCCCACCGCCGCGGACGTCCGGGCCGCCAGCGAATCCGGGCGAGGTTGAGCTCCATGGCCGGCTACCGGTTCACCAACTTCAGGGCGATGGAACAGTGCATCGCGGAGGCATCGCCCCCGATGAGCATCTCCAAGCGACTGAAGGCCGCCGGCCACAAGGCCCCACCCCCTCGCGAGCTGGGCCGACGATCCCCGGGCCGGGGCCGCCGTCGGCAACCTCGGGCTCCTCGACAACCCCGAGGCCAACCGCCGGATCGCCGACCGGCTTCTCCGCCAGCCCGATCGCCGACCGCCCGGCGAAGGGCGCCCCGACCCCGGCTGCATCCGCGCCGGCGACCCCGAGTTCGCCGAGCTGGTCCGCGAGGTTCGGCATCCGCGTCCCCGCCGCCGTCACCCCAGGGCGCCTGGTATCGCCTTGGCTCCGAGCTACCGCATCGGCAGGGGCCCCTTTCCGGAAATACCTCCACCCGACCGGCCAGATCAGCGACCCTGGCGCTGAGCTGCAGCGGCAGCAACCGAGTCGTTGGCTGAGGCCTCGCCGGCGAAGGACGACCAGGTCGTCGTCGAGCAGCCGACGGCGAAACCAGGAAGGGTCGCAGAGGTCCATTGGCAGGACGTCGGCCTCCCCGAGATCCTGCCGGACACGGCCCTCCGGCGTCAGCAACGTGGACATCATCGAGAAGGTCGCGACTCACCTCGAGCTGCTCGAGGACCAGTGTCCGACCGTCGGCGATCTCGCGCTGATCTGGTTCTCCGAGCGAGAGCAGCCGCACACCCTGGAGGCGATGACGTCCCTGACCGAGGACGAGCGAGAGACGCTCCGCCAGGCCCTGGCCGAGTTCCGCCGACGGCAGGGCTGGGATGCCCGGATCGGCATGCCCGACGGCTTCCCGCTCGCCTGGATCCGCCCCGAGCCGACGGCCGACATCGTCATCGACCCGATGGCCGCGGCGAAGCCGAAGCTCGACCAGGTCGAGCCCCAGGTTATCCCCGAACCGGTGGTTTCTATTCCAGATCCCCCGGCCAGTATGCCCGCGGAGACCGACGTCATCCGCGGGCGAGTGAAGGCCTCGTATCGACGGGGTCGGAAGTCCGCAGTGGGCCAGATGGTTTTCTTCGCTGCCAACGACAGCGACTGGATCGATCGAGAGGAGGCATCATGCAGGTGATCACCGGCGGCCAGACGGGCGTCGATCAGGCGGGGTGGAGGGCGGCGAAGAGGGCCGGCCTGCCGACCGGCGGCTTCATGCCGCGCAACTTCAAGACCGAGGCCGGGCTCAAGGCGGAGCTCGCCGAGGAGTTCGGGGCCCGGGCCCTCGAGTCCCCCAGCTACGCGCACCGGACGATCCGCAACGTCCTCCTGGCGGACGCGGTCCTGGTCATGGGCGACCCCGACTCCTCGGGTTCCCGCCTCACCATCAACACGGCGATGGAGCACAACCGGGAGATTCGCGTGGTCGAGGTCCTGATCACCCGAACTCCGGACACCGTGTTCCTCTGGTCCCACCCCTTCGAGGTCGTCGCCGACTGGATCCGCGAGGTGAATCCCCGCGTCCTCATGGTCGCCGGCAATCGCGAGAGCACCACGCCCGGCATCGGGAAGGCCGCCGAGATGTTCCTCCTCGAGGTCTTCCAGCAGCTCAGACCACCCGTTTGACGGTCCGCGCGATCGCCCCCTCAACCCGACTGGAGACCGCAACGATGCCCAAGATCCTGATGAAGGCCACCGCCGACGTCTTCGCCCTGGTGCAGGACGTGCTGGCCGAGGAATACCCGCCGATCGCCCGCCTGTCCCCGGGCCTGACGATCGAGATCCTCTTCGCCCTCTCCGACACCGCCGCCCCGGCCCTGGCCAAGAACGGCTACCCGTGCGCCGGGATCATCAAGGTCGTCTCCGAGGAGGCCCGGGCCGCCGGCGGACCCGACATCCTCCTCCTCCTCGACGGCGACCGCTGGCCGAGCTGGACCGAGGAGGAGCGGTACAGCCTCATCCACCACGAGCTCCACCACCTGGTCCCCGTGAAGCTCCGCGTCGACCCCGACAACCGCGATGCCTTCACCTGCGACCTCGACGGCCTCGGCCGCCCGAAGGTCCGCCTCCGCCGCCACGACTTCGAGGTGGGAGGCTTCAACGTCATCGTCGAGCGCTACGGCGAGTCCTGCTTCGAATGGCAGCTGATCAAGCGCGTCCACGACGCCTTCGACCAGCAGCTCCTCCCGTTCGCGAAGGGGGTGGCTTCGTGAGCCACGTCTTCCACCGCCCTTTCAAGGCGATCCGCACCGAGTACAACGGCCGGATGTACGACTCGAAGGGCGAGGCCGAGCACGCCATGCAGCTCGATCTCCTGGTCCGGGCCGGGAAGGTCGCCTGGTGGATCCCCCAGGTGACGATCTCCCTCGGCCCCGACCACACCTTCAAGGTCGACTTCCTGGTCGGCGAGTTTGCAACGCCGTACGTCGCCGGCCGCCGAGCAATCTATGTCGTCGCCGAGGACTTCAAGGGCTGCGAGACCCGCGAGTTCGCCCGGCATAAGCGCATGTGGGCCAAGTATGGTCCGTTTCCTTTGAAGGTGGTCAGCAAGCGGTCCAGTTACACCATCGAGCCAGGAGCAGCGTGATGAACGAAGGGAAGAAGTTCGTGGAGGCGATGGAGGCCAGTGCTCCGCAGGAGCCTCGGAAAGGCGGGGTCGTGGTCGAGGCCAAGGAGGCTTGCGACTGCGGGTGTGGCGCACCGCTCAGGTGCGACATCACGATCCTCGGCTATCCGCCCGTCAGCCTGGTCGACCCGCGGACGGTCGACCGGATGGTCGATCGGCTGAAGGCCGCGAGGGAGAAGCTCTGGGGGCCGAGGCCTCCCGAGGGCGAGTGAGCGACCGGGACCGAGCCAGGAGTCATCGAACAAGATCAACGGAGAAACCCATGAGCACCGAAGCGAGCAGCAGCAACGCAGAATCCGCGATGGACCAGATGCTGGAGTCCTTCATCCGAGACACCGAGGACGACATCCTCATGGACCAGGTCTGGAAGGCCGACCGTCGCATGGCGTTCCTCGCCGGAATGTCGGCCGGCTTCACCCTGGTGGCGCGGGGCCTCGTCGGCTCCCACCAGGGCGGCGACCTGGTCGACCGCTTCTTCGAGGAGGCCGGCAAGGCCCTCGGCTACGAGGACGGAAGCGAGGTGCCCCGATGACGCTCCTGACCTATCGCGAGGCCGCCGCCCGCATCGGCCTGTCTATCCCGTCCCTGACTCGTCTGGTGAAGGCTGGCAAAATCCCCTCGCACCGCATCGGCCCCGCCGGCGGCTGCGTCCGCTTCTCGCCCGAGGACCTCGACCGCTACCTCGAGCGTTGTCGGAAGGTGGGCGCGAAATGACCATCCAGCAGGAAGTCGTCCTGATCTTCGCCGTCGGCTCGCTCGTCGGCTACCTCTGGGCCGTCGCCTGGAGGTAGCCGACAGCGGATCCTGGAGGGCCCGAATGATGCTCGACGCCGTCGTTCCGCTGGTCCGTTGCGTCACCTGCCAGCAGCCCAGGCCGCTGGGCGAATACCGCGTCGTCCACTCCGCCGGCGCGCGTCCCCGCCGGCGACGGACCTGCCTGACCTGCGAACGCAGGTTCGACGTGATTCGGAAGGGCTGCCTCGAAGCGGCCGCCTTGAAGGCGCAGGAACAATCCAGGAGCGAGCAGGAGATCGAGGCTCGTATCCTCAAGCTCAAGATGGCCATTCAAACCAAGGGGCGATATTTGACCTATGCCGAGCTCGACCGGGTGCTCGAGCCGATCCCTAACAGCAAGCCCCCGGTTCATCGCGATCGTCACGACCGTCGAGACGACCGGCTAAGGAAGTGAGGTTCAACGATGCCCGAGAAGAGAACACACACGACGTTCCTCGAGGATGCCCTCGACTTCTGCGGCACGAGCGAACGATACAAGGTCTCCGATGCCCTCTACTGCCATCTCCACAACACGGGCCAGTACCTCGCGGGGAACACCCAGGAGAACGACGCCGAGTGGTTGGCGAGGAGCCTCTACGAGGAGTGGATCCGCCATCGCCCCGGCCCTGATCGCTGGGACCTCGCGAGTCCCGAGCACCGCGAGCTGTTCGACAACGTGGCCCGATGCTGCCTGAAGATCCTCCCGCGACTCCAGTCTCGGATCGCCGATCGGTTGATCGAACTTTCCAAGGTCCTGCAGGACATCGAGCGGGCCGAGCGGGCGGCTTACAAGGCGAAAAGCGGCGAGTGAACCGGGGCTACGTCCGCTTCCGCTTCCGCGGCGGCTGAGACGCGGTGGTCGGCGTCTCCGGAGTCGCCGGCCGGATCGAGGCCTTCTCCGCGGCCTCGCGCATCTTCCCGTCCAGCGTCACGTACCAGGTCCCCGTCGACTTCCGCGGCCAGGGCTTCGGGATCCTGCCTCGCTTCGCCATGCCGTGGTACTCCTCCCGCAATTCCGTGCATCGACCGTGCAACTGCGCCCCGTCAAAAGGCGTCCGGAGGCTTCCCCAGGCCGAAAAACGCGACCGGCGGAGGGTAGAACCGATACTCCGCCAGGTGAACGTTGCGTGCGATCACCTGCTATAAAACCGTATCAGATAGTGTACGCCGCTATCAGGGGATATCAGCGACAGTCAAGAATACCGTGCATTCCGTGCGGTTTGACACCATGAAAATGGTCTAAGGGATTATCGCCCCGGCGGATAGAATCGACCGCGTTGCCGATCGTTGACAGGCCCCATGAAAGGTGGACGCGGTGATCGTCAAAGACTACCTGGGCGGTGAACGGATCCACGTGGCGGGGAAGATCGATGTAAACGACGAGGTGATCAAGCGGGCTCAGGACCTCCTGATCGCCCGGCTCGTACGACGAGGGATGAGCTACCGGACCGTCTCCAGGATCCTCAACGTTGGCTCGCACGAGCAAATCAGGAAGCGGTTCCGGGCCATCCCCGAGGACGTCCGCCGACATTACGAACGCAGCGCACTGGCTTGACTGGAGGACGCCCGGGGAGCGGCTGGCGGAGTCGCTGGTCAACCCCCTCGCCGGCTGCAAGCCGTGGGTGGCCAGCGGCGACGACGCGACGAGCTGCGATGACATCCACCCGAACGGGCCGGTCTCCGGGGTGAATCTCTGCCTGGTCTGCCACGAGACGCCGCTGTCGCCGCTCCTCGACATGGTCGGCCACGTGAGACCGAGGCGAGACGCCGAGCCCCTCGACGTCGACGACCTCGCAGCGGAACCGGTGGTCTACACGCTGCCGGCGAAGGGGAGATTGAAGGGTGGCAAGGATTGAACTCGCACTGCCGGCCGGGCTCGCTCGCTCCCGGTCGGTCCTGACGCTCGCCGGCCCGGACGGGGCTCGCTCGGTCTCCGTTCCGGGTCCGGTGGCGCGGGAATCCTTGAGGTGGTCATGAAGCGATTCGCCGGTGTGGTCCTGGGGCTCTTGGTGGTCACCGGCCTCGCCTGCAGCCAATCGGCGCCCAGGCGGCCGGCTCGCCCCGTGGCGACCAAGGGAACGCCCGGCAAGGCCGCTCCGAAGGTCGACACGACGCCGGGCAAGTCCCCGCCGTCGAGCGACCTGGTCGCGGTCATCAACGAGGTCCGCAAGGCCAACGGGGTCGGGCCCGTCTGGGAGCTCTTCGAACTCGACCAGGCCGCCAGGCTGCAGGCGGACTGGCAGGCCCAGACGGACACGCTCAGGCACGACGGGCCGCCGACGATGCCCACGTGGCTCGATCGGCTGAAGGTCGTCGGCGTTGAGTCGGACTGGCAGGCCTCCGGCGAGATCTGCGCCCAGGGGCAGAAGGCCTACTGGCCGGACACCGGCAAGCTGGCGATCGATTACACGTTCCGAGACGCGTGCAGAGGATGGCTCAACAGCCCCGGCCACCGGGCGATCCTCCTCGGGTCGCAGTTCACACACGCCGGGGCCCAGATGAGCGTCAGCCCTCAGGGGCGGATCTACAGCACGACGGTCTTCCTGCGGAGGGTCCAGTGAGCCACGTCTTCCAGTCGCAGTTTCCCGCTCAGGAGGCCCTGGCGATCGCTGTTGCGGCCCGGCAGGGCACTTTCGGGCCGCCCCTGATTCGGTCGGCCTGGGTGGTCGCCGAGTATGCCGTGAACCGTCTCGCCCCGGCCGACCTGGTCGGAGAGCCGCTGCAGATGACTTCCGTCCTGCCCGAGGGGACCGACGAGTCCGGGGACGCGTTCGATCGACTTCATGTCCTGGCGTCCGAGCACCTGGGGATGCGGACACTGGCCCCGTCCCTGCCGGTCCCGTGGACGACGGTCGTGGCCGTCTTGCTCCGGCTGATTGCCGGGGCGATCGAGGGGAAGCAAGCCGGTACCGAGTGATGCACGGTCCGGCGGCGACGCGACCTGAGGCCGGTCGCTGGGCGTCCCGGGAAGAGCGTCGGCTGGGACGCGGGACGCCGAAGGGCCAGCAGGATGCGGGTGGGGGCGTGGTGCTCCATCGGGACTCATAACCCCGAATTGCCAGGTTCGACTCCTGGGCCCGCAACTCCATCTGAGGGGTGGGATCGAGGCCGAAGCGAGGTTTTGACGGAGAAGCTGATGGACGAGCGGATGCTGAAGTGGTTCGCGTGGACGCATCTTCCCGAGAAGCTGCAGCCGATTTCAATGCCATTCGGCGACCTGGCCGAAGCGATCTGCAGGAACATCCCCCCAGGTCCGGAGCGGACCGTCGCTCTTCGGAAATTGCTCGAATCGAAAGACGCTGCTGTCAGGGCCGCTCTCCACCCGGGCGGCTGAACACCTTCAACGAACCGGGATCGGAGTTACCAGCTCCGACCCCGGCTCTTGAGACCACCAGGGGTAAGCTGGTGATCCCCAACGAATATCAACATCGGGTGACGTCAACCGAATCGCGGTCCTCCTGATCCACCGCAAACCAGGAGATGCCGCGACATGAGAACTGAAATCGTGCAAACCATCGCCGCCGGGGACACGATCGTTGACGGGATGGGCAAGGGGGGGATCGCCTCCACCGGCCTGGGCCTGTTCGGCGTGATCACGACGGCGAATCTCCAGTATTACGGCCTGGTCGCTGGCGGCGCGGCCGTCCTCGCGATTCAGATCTGGTGGGAGTGGTATCGCCAGTCGCGGCGGGCCCGGATCGAGGCCGAGGAGGCCGAGAGCAAGGCGAGGATCGACTGCGAGGCATACAAGGCCAGGGCCCGGAAGAAGCTCGCCGATGAAGGCATCGACACGGCCAACATGCCGGTCTTCAATCCGTCGCCCGACCCCGACAGTGTGACCGACCCTTGAAGCACGCTCCGTAAGCCGCGAGTGGGAACGTGTGGCGGACCTGCGTCGCCTCAACCGCGGAAAAGCATGACTGACCTCGCCCCGTCTCGACCGGAAGGTTGGGGCGGGGAATCGATGGTGAACCATGACCATCAACGTGAACGTCCTGATCGACCTGAGCCCTTCACTGAGAACCTTCTTCGAGGAGAAGATCGTGGCCAAGCTGGACGAACTGAAGGCCCTGAACGCGTCGGCCGACGCCGCTCTCGAGCGGGTGGCCGTGGACGTCACCTACCTGAAGGACAAGATCACCGCCCTCGAGGCGAAGGTCGCCGCCGGCGACGTGTTCACGCCCGAGGAGGAGGCCGAGCTGCAGGCCCTGAAGGAGAAGCTCGAGAAGCTCGACCCGGTTCCCGAGAATCCGCCGGCCCCTCCGGAATAATCGGTCGACCGTGAGGAACGTGCTCTTCACCCTGGCGATCATCGGGCTGACGATGGTCGCCTGCCTCGTCATCCTGAGTCAGGGCCCGCAATGACGTCGCTCCCGTTCGTCGTCGACTTCCCCAATCCTCGTTGCGTGCTGCTGGACATTCCCGGCCGAAGGGTCTGGGATCAGAAGGCCAACGGGGCAGGTGGGTGGATCGATAGGCCGGCGAACGGGACGATCCCCCCGTCGTGCATCTGGACCCCGGATCACTTCTGCGACACGGGCGGGTCGAGCTGCCTCTGGTGCTGGAACGCGACGATCGACCCTGCCGACCTGGTCGGCGCGAGCCTGGCGATCGTGACCCTGGACGCTGCCGGCAACGTGTCCAAGTACGTCGATCTGTGGCCCACCCCCTACCTGCGCGACTACTACGTCGTGAGGGGCGGTTGGGTCGGCTCTCGCTGATGGGTTAACGGGTCCTTCCTGGGCTCGAAAACGCTGTTGACTGATAAGGGGACAGGCACATTATGAGAAATCATCCGTCCGGCCATGGCATCGCTCTCCGTCGTCCCGGCCAATGACGAGCGATCTCGCGACGCCGCCAGGAAGTCGAAGGCCCGGCAGGAAGGCCGCGAGATCGGCCGGATCCCGGACGTCGCCAAGCCCAGGCGAAAGGGCGCGTGCCGGAGGGATTTCCGGAAGTTCTGCGGCACGTATTTCTCGCACACCTTCACGCTGCCCTGGTCCGACGACCACCGGAAGGTCATCAAGCAGATCGAGGAGTGCGTCCTCCGCGGTGGCCTGTTCGCGACCGCGATGCCCCGGGGCAGCGGCAAGTCGAGCCTCGCCGAGTGTGCCTGCCTCTGGGCCCAGCTCTACGGCCACCGCAGCTTCATCGCGCTGATCGGGTCGAGCGAGGAGTCCTCGCTGCAGATGCTCGACAGCATCAAGATGGAGCTCGAGCTCAACGAGCTGCTGCTCGCGGACTTCCCCGAGGCCGTCTATCCGATCCGCTGCCTCGAGGGGATCGCCCACCGCTGCCTCGGCCAGACGCACAACGGCGAGCGGACGCACATCGGGTGGACGGCCGACGAGGTCGTCATGCCGACCATCCCGAAGTCGGCGGCCGCCGGCGGGATCATCAAGGTCCGCGGGATCACCGGCAACCTGCGAGGCATGCGATTCAAGCGGCCCGACGGCCGGACGGTCCGGCCCGACCTGGTCGTCGTCGACGACCCGCAGACCGACCAGTCGGCCAACAGCCGGAGCCAGTGCGAGACGCGGGAGCGGATCCTGGCCGGGGCGATCCTCGGGCTCGCGGGCCCGGGCGCCAAGATCGCCGGCATCATGCCGTGCACCGTGATCCGCCCCGGGGACCTGGCCGACCGGATCCTCGACCGCAACTTGCACCCGGAGTGGAACGGCACCAGGACCAAGCTCGTCTACTCGTTCCCGACGAATGAGAAGCTCTGGGAAGAGTACGCACAGATCCGGGCCGAGTCCCTCCGGGCCGAGCGCGGGGGCCGCGAGGCGACGGAATTCTACCGTTCCCACCGGGCCGCGATGGATGAGGGGGCCTCGGTCGCGTGGGCGGCCCGATTCGAGCCCGACGAGCTGAGCGCCGTCCAGCACGCCATGAACCTGAAGTTCCGCGACGAGCGGGCCTTCCACGCGGAGTACCAGAACGAGCCGATCCCCGAGGTCGAGGCCCGGTCCGAGGACCTGAGCCATGACCAGATCGCCGGCAAGCTGAACCGGATCCCGCGGGGCCTGGTCCCGATCTGGGCCACGCGGCTGACGTCCTTCATCGACGTCCAGGGCTCGCTGCTCTTCTACCTGGTGGCAGCCTGGTCCGACGACTTCAGCGGCGCGGTGATCGATTACGGGGCCTTCCCGGGCCAGGAGCGGTCCTACTTCACGCTCCGCGACGCCAAGCTCACCCTGGCCGACGTCATCAAGGGGGCAGGCCTCGAGGGCCAGATCTACGGTGGCCTCGAGTCGCTGGTCGGCCAGGTCCTCGGGAGGGGCTGGACCCGCGACGACGGGGCCGAGCTGAGGATCGAGCGATGCCTGGTCGACGCCAACTGGGGGTCGAGCACCAATACCGTCTACGACTTCTGCCGGCAATCGACCTTCGCACAGGTCCTGACCCCCTCGCACGGCAAGTACCTGGGGGCCAGCTCGGTCCCGATGCGGGAGTGGAACCGCAAGCCGGGCGACCGGGTCGGCCTGAACTGGCGGATGCCGACGGCCGAGAGTCGCAGGGCGATCCGGCGCGTCATCTTCGACACGAACTTCTGGAAGAGCTTCGTCCACTCCCGGCTGGCGACCGCGATGGGCGACCGGGGATGCCTGAGCCTCTTCGGCGACAGGCCCTATGAGCACCGGCTCCTGGCCGACCACCTGACCTCCGAGTACCGGGTCCGCACCTCCGGCCGCGGCCGCGAGGTCGACGAGTGGAAGCTCAGGCCGGAGCGCCCGGACAACCACTGGTGGGACTGCCTGGTGGGGAGCGCCGTGGCGGCCTCGATGCAGGGGGCGGCGATTGCCGACGCGGGCGACGGAGCCCGGCAGCCCGGCCCGCGGAAGAAGCAGAGCTTCGCGGAAGCCTACCGCGCCAGATGGGGGCAATGACCGATGTCCACTCAGATCGACTCCGAATCCGTCCTCCAGACCATCCAGACCGCGAGCGAGGGGCCGGCCGAGGTCAGCAGCGACGCCGGCTCGGCCAAGCAATTCTCGCTGACCGAGCTGATCGCCGCGCACAGGTACCTGGCGGCGACCCAGGCCGCGGCCGCCACCATCCGCCGGAGCGGCCTCCGCTTCGCCAGGCTGATCCCGCCCGGGACCGTCCAGAGGGACACCACTTGTCCGTGATCCTCGACCATCGCGGCCGCCCGTTCGAGCGACCGAAGCCGATCGCCGCCCGCTACGACGCCGCGCAGCTGTCCGACGAGAACCGCCGGCACTGGGCGGAGTCGGACGCGCTATCGGCCCGCGCCGCCAACGCGCCCGAGGTCCGCGCCAGGCTCCGCAATCGCTGCCGATACGAGGTCGCGAACAACTCGTGGGCCGAGGGCGTCGCGAACGCGCTGGCCGACTTCATGGTCGGCGCGGGGCCGACGCTGCAGGTGCTCACCGCCGACCGCACCTTCAATCGGCTGGTCGAGTCCGAGTTCTGCGACTGGTGCGAAGCGGTCGACCTGTCGGCCAAGCTCTGGCGGCTGCGGCGGGTCAGGGCGGTCGACGGCGAGGGCTTCCTCTTCTTCGACGACGACCCCGGCCTGGGCCCGGTCACCTTCGACCTGGCCGAGTTCGAGGCCGACCAGGTCGCCACCCCGACGATCAACCCACTCACGCCGCTGATGGTGGACGGCATCGAGCTGAACGCGGCCCGCAAGCCGGCGTTCTACCACCTGCTCAAGGAGCACCCCGGCGACGTCTTCTGGACGTCGTTCCCCGCCCAGTACGAGCGGATCCCGGCCGCGAACGTGATCCACTGGTTCCGCGCCACCCGGCCCGGCCAGTACCGAGGCATCCCCGAGTTCACGGCCTCGCTGGGCCTGTTCGCCAACCTCCGTCGGTACCGGGACGCCACGATCTCCGCGGCCGAGACGGCGGCCAACTTCGCCGCGGTGCTCTACACCGAGCAGCCCCCCGACACGGAGGCCGACGTCGAGCCGTCGAACTGGGAGAAGATCCCGATCGATCGCCGTATGCTCACCACGGTCCCCGCCGGCTGGAAGATGGCCCAGTTCAAGCCCGAGCAGCCGACCACCGGCCATCCCGACTTCGTGCGGACCTGCCTGACCGAGCTCGCCACCGGCCACTCGATCACGTACGAGATCGCCAGCGGAGACTACAGCAACGTCAACTATTCCTCCGGGCGGCTCGGCCTCCAGCGATTCCAGCGTGCGATCGAAGTCGACCGAGCCCGGATGGAGTCGGCCTGCCTCAATCGCATCCTCCGCGAGTGGCTCCGCGAGGCCTCGGCCGTCCGGCTGATCCCGAATTCGATCGCGAGGGCCGACGGCTGGGCCCACCGCTGGCTCTGGCCGGGAATCCCGTCGATCGACCCGGTGAAGGACGCGACGGCCGCACAGACGCGGCTGTCGACCTTCACGACGACGTTCTCCGAGGAATGCTACCGCGACGGCGTCGACCCCGAGACGCGGGCCGACGAGATCGCGCGAGACGTCGAGATGTTCCGCGAACGCGGGCTGCCGAGCCCCTACCAGACCAGCAAGCCGGCGGCGCCCGCCGGAGCGGGGAGTGCCAACGATGGACAGGACAGCGGCGACGCGAATCAGGGCGGCGGCCAGGCCCGAGGCGAGCAAACTTTCGTTCACCGCAACGGCCACCTTCGACATTGAGGCGAAGGGCGAGGACGGGACGCCCAGGCGTCCCACCTTCGCCATCAAGGGCTACACCGGCGCGGCGATGAACGTGGCCGGCTTCTACAGCCCGGTCATCGTCGACCTGGCCGGCCTCCGCGCCTCGAGCCAGCAGATGCCGGCGCTCCTCGGGCACGATCCCAGCCAGATCGTCGGCCAGACCGACGCGGTGAAGATCGGTGCCGACGGCGTCGACTTCTCCGGCATCGTGACCGGCGACAACGCCCACGCCCAGGAGGTGGTGAGCCAGGCGAAGAACGGCTTCAGGTGGCAGGCGTCCATCGGGGCGAGCGTCGACCGGCGAGAGTTCCTCGACGCCGGCAAGCGGGCCACCGTCAACGGCCGCGAGGTGGCGGGCCCGATGGTCATCGCCCGCGAGGCGACCATCTTCGAGATCTCGTTCGTGCCGATCGGCGCGGATTCGCAGACGTCGGCCAGCGTGGCCGCGTCGACCAACCTTGGCCAATCCCACAAGGGGACGACCATGAATTTCGAGCAATGGCTTGAGGCCGAGGGCTGGAACGCCGCGGACCTCTCCGATACCCAGAAGGCGAAGCTCAGGCTGGCCTTCGACGCCGAGCAGGCGGGGGACAAGGCCGCCAAGGCGAGCTCTCAGGCCCGGACCCTGGACCAGATCGTCGCCGACCAGCGAAGGGAGGATGAGCGGGTCACGAAGATCACCCAGATCACCGCCGAGGCGATCCGCGACTATCCCGGCCGGCTCGATCAGTTCGAGAAGCTGGCGAAGACGGCGATCGAGGCGGGGTCCACGGTCCTCGAATACGAGGTCACCGTCCTCAGGGAGTCCCGCCGTCTCCCGTCCATCTCGGTCAGGGCCGGGGCCAAGGAGGCGCCGAAGGCCATCGAAGTCGCCCTCTGCCGCGCCGGCGGCCTGCGTGACGTCGACACGATGTTCGACGAGCAGACGCTCGAGGCTGCCGACAAGAGCTTCCGCCACGGCATCGGGCTCCGCGAGCTGCTACTCATGGGGGCCCGCGAGCGTGGCTATCGCTCCGAATCCAGGCATGACGTCCGCGGGCTGCTCGAGGCCGCGTTTATCCGGGCCGACGGCTTCTCCACGATCAGCGTCCCCGGAATCCTGTCGAACGTCGCCAACAAGTTCCTGGTCGAGTCGTTCAACGCCGTCGAGTCGGCGTGGCGACAGATCGCCTCCTTCCGGTCGGTCTCCGACTTCAAGGCGATCACCAGCTACTCCCTCACCGGCGCGGGCCAGTACGAGAAGGTCAGCCCCGGCGGGTCGATCAAGCACGGCACGCTCGGCGAAGTGAGCTACACCAATCAGGCCGACACCTACGGCAAGATCCTGTCCATCACGCGCAAGGACATCATCAACGACGACCTGGGCGCGTTCACCCAGATCCCGATGCGGCTCGGCCGCGGCGGGGCCCTGGCGATCAACGACCTCTTCTGGACCGTCTTCCTCGCGGGGGTCGGCTCGTCGTTCTGGGCCTCCGGCAAGAACAACGTCTCGACGGGAGCCGGCTCCGCGCTCTCCTCGGCCGGCCTGAACACCGCGCTTCAGAAGTTCCGGAAGCAGACCGACCCCGACTCCAAGCCGCTCGGCGTCACGCCGAAGTACCTGCTCGTCCCGGCCGAGCTGGAGATCACGGCCGACGAGCTCATGACGTCCACCGCCGTCAATACCGGCGGCAGCTCGACGACCGACAAGGTGCCCAACCGGAACGTCTGGACGAGCAAGTTCACCCCGGTCATGAGCACCTACCTGAGCAACTCCAGCTACACCGGCTACAGCACGACGGCCTGGTGGCTGCTGGCCGACCCGATGGACCTGTCGACCATCGAGGTCGCGTTCCTGAACGGCCGCGAGATGCCCGTGATCGAGACGGCCGAGGCCGAATTCGACACGCTGGGCATCGCCGTCCGTGCCTACCACGACTTCGGCGCCGCCCTCCAGGAATACCGCGCCTCGGTCCGCTCCGCCGGCTCCTGATCGCGTCCCCTCGGCACCTTCCACCCACACGGCTTCATCGGGCGTGGGCCGCTCGCCGGCCCCGTCCTCGGAGATCCTGAATCATGGCCACCGCGACCCTCGTGTCGGTCGGGAACGCGATCGACTATACCCCCGGCTCCGCACTCGCCGCCGGCGACATCGTCGACATGGGCGACTGCATCGGCATCGCCGTCGGCGCCATCGCCGCGAACGCGCTGGGCTCCCTCGACGTGGGCGTCGAGGTCAGCGTGTACGACATCACCAAGTACACCGGGGAGGCCATCAACCTCTTCGACGACGTCTACTACGACGCCGGGACCAACACGGCCACCAAGACGTCCGGCTACTCCGAGGCCCGCATCGGCAAGTGCGTCAAGGCCGCCCTGGCCGGCGACGCCACCGTCCGCGTCATGGTCTTCCCCCGCACGGGTTGATCCGTCGTCGTCCCCTCCGCCCCCTCGCGGCCTGACCGCCTCGGGGGGGATTTCGACATCCCGAGACTACTCGTCGAGAATCCACGATGGCCGACACCGCGATCTCCGACCTGGCCTCTTACTCGAGCGTCGCCACCAACGACCTGCTGGTGGTGGTCGACGTCTCCGACACGTCCATGGCGGCGAGCGGGACGAACAAGAAGGCCACGATCAGCCAGCTCTCGTCGATCATCGATGCGGCGATCGGTTCGACTCGCGGCTCCGTCCTCTACCGCGGTGCCTCGGGGTGGGTGGTTCTCACGCCCGGGGCCAGCGGTTCCATCCTGGTCAGCCGAGGGGCCGGCGCCGACCCGGCTTGGTCGTCGACCGGCCTGAATATCACCCAACACATCGGGACGACCCAGACGCCGGCCGACGGCGCAACGATCACATGCGACCTGTCCGCCGGCGATTACTTCATTCCCGCAGCCCTTGGCGGCAATCGGACGCTCGCCTTGAGCAACCCGACGGTCGACCAGCAGTTCACAATCGTCCTCACGCAGGACGCGACCGGGGGCCGTACGGTGACATGGTTCTCGGGCATCCTCTGGGCGAACGGAGACATCCCGATCCTGACGACCACCCCCGGCAAGCGGGACGTATTCACCTTCAAGTGCATCAGCTCGGGCGTCTACCTGGGCTGGGTCGTCGGCCTGAATCACTGAGAGATCCCATGAAGCGACTCGCATCCTTCGCCCTGGCCCTGGTCCTCCTCGCGGGGCAGGCCCTGGCGACGACCTACACCAGCACGAAGTCGAGCACCTGGTCGGACACCACGGCCTGGACCCCCACGCCCGGAGCTGGCGGGCCGTCCGGCGACGGCAACCTGGTGGTCCTCGCCAACGGCTTCACCATCACCCTCGACTCGGCCGCGGGGGCCGGGCAGAACGGCTCCGTCACGATCGGCGACTCGGCCACCCCGGCGAACCTGGCGATCAGCAACGTGTCTGGCGGTTCCGGCATCCTGGTAGTCAACTCGGGATGCACGCTGACGGTCCTCTCCAACGTCACGCTTCGGGGGTCGGCGACATGGACCTTCAACGCGGGCTCCTCGCTAGTTTTCTCGCACGCCTCGACCTCGCCGGTCTGGACGATCAGCGAGAGCGGCCAGAACGCCAAGCTGGTGTTCAGCGGCTCATCCGGGTCGCATTGCACCGTCTCCAGTTCCGGGGCAGCCAAGGGCCGGTTCAACGGGACAAACTTCTCGACCAGCAGTTCCAACCTCGACGCCACCTACACCGACTTCACGTCCGTCGGGGATTCCAGCAATGCCTCGCTCGTCAGCTACCACAACAGCAGTTCGGGGCGGCTGAACCTCCAGAATTGCACCTTCACGAGTTGCGGCCAGGTATCGCTCGGGACGACCCACGCGGCCGGGTACGTCAATGTCGACTCCTGCACCTGGACGTCCACGGTGGCCACCAGGAGCCTCACGCTCACGTCGACGCAATCGAAGACGTCCGGCACTCGGGTCATCAATAACTGCTACGTCGACGCGATCTGGGGTGCGTCCAGTTCGCCGGCCCCGCTCTACCAGGATTACACCATCACGGGCAATGCGTTCGTGGGCGACTGTTCGTTCGTGAACACGTCGGCCGTCCCCTGGGCACAGTTCAGCAACAACCTCATGGCGTTCCCGATCTCCACGGGAGGCCGGACGCTGCCGGGCGAACTCGATTGGGCGAACGACTGGAATTACTTCCACTACCACTCCAATTCGGCAAGCCAGGGATACCACGGCCTCTCGCCGAGCAATTACATCACCGGGGCGAACAAGCGGTTCGGCGGCTTCATCATGGAACCGGGCGACACGGACAGCTCGGGCGACTTCATCGTCCCGAGCGTCCCGGGCAGCTCGACGTCGATGCTGTTCGATTACATCCTCTTCCTTCCCCGGAAGGACGGCATCAAGGCCGGGAAACTGCTCTCGGTCCTCGGCATCGCCCCGAACCTCACGTTCAAGGTTGAACACTGCACGGGGGTCAGCGACGGCCAGGGCGAGACCGGCCTCATGCAATACGCCGAGACGTACAAGGGCCGTGCTGGGATGTGCACCAGTTTCCAGAGCAACCTCACCTACGATTACACGGCGAACAATGGCCCGCTCATCCAGACCCAGGTGACCGGGACCAGCACGTCCCGGGTGACGACCGATGGCACGACAAGCACCGTCACCGGCACCTCGACGAAGTGGCTCACCGGCAACGACGGCGGCGGCAACGAGACGACGCTCGCGGCGGGCGACTACATCCGGATCGCCAGCCAGGCGAGCGTTTACCTGATCACCAACGTGGCCAGCGACACGAGCCTCACGGTCAGCGGCACGCCCCCGGCGGCGACTTCCGCTGTCTGGGCTCCCGCCGTGAAGGACTTCGTGACGACGGCCGACTACAACGCAACCTACAACGGCTACGTGGGGACGGACGGCCGCGGCTATAACTCGGGGATCTCCGTCTTCACCCTGTTCTCGTCGGCCCCCGGCACCCACGACATCACGTTGTCCTCGATGCCGTTCGTCGACCCCACGCGGAACATCGGGACGTGGGCGATCGCCAAGGGCCAGGCCCTGCCGTCCGACTCGTACAACACGCGGGTGACCGCCGCCTATGCCTACATCAAGGGATCGCCATCCGTCCGGATCAAGGACCTGGTCCGCTACGTGAAGGCCGGCTGGTCAGTCAAGCGGATCGGCCTCAAGAACGCCGGCCACGACGGTGCGACCATCGGGGCCTTGCCCTACGTCTCGCCGGGCAGTGGGGCCGCGATCCTTCCGGCGGCGTCCAACCCCCCGAGACGGCTCAAGCCGGCGGCCTGAACGATGTCGAACCTCCTCCTCGAGTCCGGATCGCGGACGCTTCTTCAGGACGGGACAAGCGCCCTCCTCCTGGAAGGGGGCGCGAGCCCACCGGTTACAGGGCTCGCCCTGCTCCCCGGCAAGGGGAAGCCGTCCTCGAGCGTCTTCGTCACCTTCATCGGCGTCGGCACGTCGTGGCTCTCCGGGGCGCCGACGTTCACCGCCTCGGGCCTCTCGGGTACATCGGTTGGATCGGCGACGGTCGTGAGCGACACGGTCGCCACCGCCACGATCACGACTGGCTCTGCCGTCGGCAGGGCGACGATCACGGACTCGACCACCTCGGCCATCGCCTACTTCGTCGTGGCCGGCAACAAGACCTGCCCGGGCATCTTCTCGTGAGCAACCTCCTCAAGAACGCCCTGGCGTGGCAGGCCCGCTTCCTCGGGGCCAACGAGTCCGAGGAGGTCACGTATCGCCGCGGCGCCCGGGAGATCGCCGTCCGGGCGACGATCAGCCGCAAGCTGCTCAAGATCGACGCCGGCGTCGGCGGGCTGAAGGTCGAGCACACCGACCTCTCGGCCGTGATCGAGGCCTCCCAGCTCGACTTCGGCGACGGGCCGACCACCCCGCTCCGTGGCGACCAGGTCGAGCTGACGCTCCCCTACGACGTCGAGACGTTCGAGGTCCGGCCCTACGGCGACGAGCCTTGCTGGCACTGGGCCGACCCGATCGGCCACACGATGCTCAAGGTCCACGCCAAGCTCATCGAGACCCAAAGCACCTACTCATGAGCACCCGGATCGACGTCGCCGAGGCCGTGAAGGCCACGCTCAACGGGGCGAGCCTGGGCCAGCCGATCGTCGCCGAGCGGGCTTACGTGGTCCCCCGGGACCTCTCCGACCTGGGCACGCCCTCCGTCGTCGTCGCCCCCTCGCTGCTGGCCGTCCGGGCGCTCGACCTGGCCCCCCGCCACTCCCGCGAGCCGGAGATCGCCGTGGCGATCCTCGAGCGGACCGCCGGCAACAAGGCCCACGAGGACGCCCTCATGACGCTGGCGGAGGGCATCGTCGACCTGTTCGCCACGAAGCCGCTCGCCGGCACGCGGGCCCGGAACATCGGCGTCGAGCTGCGCCCGGTCTTCGACGCCGCCGCCTACGACGCCGAGGGCGTCTGCTCCACCCTGATCCTCCTGACATTCCGGCTCAACCGCTGAGAAAGGGGCCCGCCCATGGCTCACACGTATCGCGACGTCCCGGCCGCCGGGTCGAAGCTGTCCATGATGATCGGCTACGCCTACGTCGAGATCCCCGGCAACGGCGAGATCTCCTGGGACGGCTTCAAGCGGGGCATGCGCACGCCGACCCCGCTCTCCGCCCTGGCCGCCGTCAAGAAGCCGGGCATGCCCAACCTCGGGCAGCTCAAGTGCAAGTGCTTCTTCGACCCCAACGACACCACCCACAAGGCGCTCCGCGACTCGCTCCTGGCGACGGCCGCGGCCAAGAGCGCCGCGCTCGACCAGTTCAAGCTGGAATACGCCGACGGGTTCGCCACCCCGGCCAACGTCGTCCTCACCGGGTTCGTCTCCGACTTCTCCCACGCCTCGGGCGAGGCCGAGACCGGCACGTGGACGGCCGACCTCACCGTCGAGGTGATCACCGCCACCTTCAACGCCGGCTCGCCGGCCGAGTAACCGGGAATCCCCATGGCACTGACGAGAGACCAGATCCTGTCGATCCGCGCCACCCTCCCGCGGGAGGCCGTCGACGTCCCCGGCCTGGGCGGCTCGGTATTCGTCCGGGTCCTCACGCTCCGCGAGGTCGGCGAGATCCAGCGCGAGCAGCGAGACGCCGCCGACCCGATGCGGCTCTACCCCAAGCTCGTCGCCATGGCCTGCGTCGGCGAGGACGGCTCGCCGCTCTTCGTCGGCGAGGACGTCAAGCTGGTCGAGGAGCTTCCCTGGCCGGCCGTCGACGCGATCGCCAGGGCCGTCCTCCGGATCAGCCGCATGGGGCCCGAGGACGCCACGCCCCCAAAAGCCTGAGCCAGCTCGAGCGGTTCAAGATGCGGCTGACGCTGGCCCTCGGGTACAAGAGCGTCGACGACATGGAGGACTCGCTCGGGGCCGACGAGTGGGACCGCTGGCTGGCCTTCCACGCCCTCTACGACCTCCCCGACGCCTTCATGATCGTCGGCCAGCTCGGGGCCCTGATCTCGGCCGTCGCCGGCGGCAAGGGACGCCCGGCCGACTTCGCACCCTACTATCAGTCGCCCCCGCGGCGAGGACCGGGCCCGCCGCCCGGGATCGCCGACGCGATCGCCTTCCTCAAAGCTCATGGCCAGCAGCGACCACATCCAGGCCCTCCGCAGGCTGACTGACCGCTACCGCGGCCAGCTCGCCGTCGACGCCGTGCGCGCCGGCCAGGCCGTCATCCTGGATGGCATGCGGCGACGCTGCCCGGTCGGGCCGACGCACCGGCTCTACGCCTCGATCCACGCGACCCGGGTCCGGGCGGGCCGGCGGTCCGCCGGCGGGGCCGTGATCGTCGGCACCGACCACGCGATCCCGGTGGAGTTCGGGACCATCCACATGCGGGCCCATCCTTCGTGCGGCCTACGGCCGCAGTGGACGGCCCGCGGGCCGAGGCCGCGATGGCGGCCGTCCTCTCGAGGGGGAACTAGCCCGATGTCTCGCCCGCTGGGCATCCCGCTGGGGGTCGACTTCTCCCAGCTCGATCGCGACCTCCAGGCCGTCGCCGACCGCATCCAGGCCGTCGGCAAGAACCTCTCGATCCCGGTCTCCCAGGCCGGCGGGGGCGGGGCCGGGGCTGGGCCCCAGGCCGCGTCGTCGGCCGTCGACACCTCTGCGCTTTCGGCGTCGTTCGATCGCGTCGGCTCGCAGCTCTCCACCAGCATCTCCTCTGGTCTCGCCCGGTCGAGCCAGTCCATGGTCGGATTCCTGGCGTCGATGAATGCCATGCTCGACCGCCTCACCGGCGTCTCGATCGCCGCCTTCGATCGCATCGACCATGCGATCCGCTTCCCCGCGTTCGATCGCTTCCTGACCCAGGCCGCCGAGAAGGTCCGCTCGTTCGGCGGCCGCGTCGGCTCCGCGCTGGCCGTGCCGATCGAGGTGTTCCGCGGCTACGAGCGAATCAAGAGCTTCCTATCGTCGTTCGGCGGAGTCGCCGGAAAGACGTTCTCCGGGATGTTCGGGTCGATCAAGCTCCCGGTGATCGGCGACATCTTCGGCGGGGGCACCAAGAGGGCTTCCGAGTTCGACGCCACGCTCAAGGCAAGCACCACGTCGGCCCAGCAGCTCGGCGTCGCCGTGCGGTCCGTGGGCGCCAGCCTGCTTGCCGCGTTCGGCATCGTTGGCGTCCTCTACAAGACCGTCAGCTTCTTCCGCGACGGCGTGAAGGGGGCCAGCGACCTCAACGAGGCGGCTTCGCGGTCGAAGGTCGTCTTCGGCGACTCCTTCGGCCAGGTCGAGGCCCAGGCCAAACGCATGGCCGTGGCATTCGGCGTCTCGCGCAAGTCGCAGCTCGACGTCGCCGCCGGCTTCGGCGCCATGGCCCAGGGGGCCGGCTTCACCGAGTCCGCCTCGGCGTCGCTCGCGAACCAGCTCACCAAGATGGCGGCCGACCTCTCCAGCTCGGTCAACCTCCCGTTCCAGGAGGCAGGCGAGAAGATCCGGGCCGCGCTCGCCGGCCAGGCGGAGCCGCTCCGCCAGTTCGGCGTCAACATCACCGAGGAGGCGGTCAAGGCGTACGCGCTCTCCGCCGGATTGGCGAAGTCGGCGAACGCCATCGACGAGCAGGCCAAGATCTCGGCCCGCGCCGCGCTCATCATGCGGGGCCTCTCCTACGCCCAGAACGACCTCGAGCGCACGGCCGGCTCGGCGGCGAACCAGTTCCGCAAGGCCGGGGGCGGCCTCCAGGAGTTCG
Organism: Isosphaeraceae bacterium; assembly: GCA_046349995.1. Lineage (GTDB taxonomy): Bacteria > Planctomycetota > Planctomycetia > Isosphaerales > Isosphaeraceae > Aquisphaera. The sequence goes on from JAXMBE010000079.1 coordinate 27,149, forward strand.
GCATCCGGATCGGCGAGCTGATGCTCCCGGCCATCAACGCCGGGGCCCAGGCCTTCAACGAGTTCCTGGCCGTCGTCCTGGAGGTCTTCGAGGGCTCGCTCCCCACCCTGAAGGGCTGGTTCGAATACCTCTCGGGGGCGATGGATGCCGTCGGCGTCGTGGCCCGGAACTTCGGGGCCGTCTGGGAGGATACCCAGCTCCGCGTCGGCGCGTTCGTCGCCAACGCGGTCGCCTGGTTCGAGACCATCCCGGCCAACTTCGGCCCGATCACCGAATGGCTGGGCCGCAACTGGTACCAGCTCCTCGCCGACTTCGCCAGCATGACGGCGTCCGCGTTCACGAACCTCCTCTCCAACGCCCAGTCCTTCGGCGTGGCCCTGTGGGAGGCCATCAAGGGCAACGGCTTCGAGTTCACCTGGACGCCGCTCCTGGAGGGATTCAAGGCGACGACCGAGCAGCTCCCCGAGCTGATCAAGCCCGCGCTCGTCAACGTCGACGACCAGGTCGCCCAGATCTGGGATAAGGTCGCCGCGAAGGAGGGCGATCGCCTGGCGGCCATCGCCTCGGCCGGCAAGGGGGGCACGCCCGGGAAGCCGGGCCCCGTCGCCGCCGAGGCCAAGGCCGCCGAGCCCAAGCTGGCCTCGGCCGTCGAGGTCGGCTCCAAGGAGGCCTCCTCGATCGTCGCCCGGGCCTTCAATCAGGGCGGCCGCGGCGACGTCGCCCGCCAGGGCGTCGAGGTGGCGAGGGATTCGAACGTCACCCTCAAGAACATCGAGCGCAAGCTCGACCGCTCCGCCATGGCCATCGAGGTGAGGTGAGATGGGCATCACGTCGGTCGACGAGGACTATTCGGGCCGCGGCGGCGGCATCAACGCGAAGTGGGAGCGGACCTATGTCCGCGTCTTCGACGTCGTCACCTCCGACCCCTACGTCGGAGTGGTCGCGATCCGGCTCGACTCGCGCATCCCCGCGATCGGCAGCGTGTACACCAACGGGCTGTCGATCGGCAACCCCCTGCGCGAGTACGACAACGGCAGCTTCGCCCAGTCGCACAATTACGAGTGCCTCTCCGAGGGCGCGGGCATCGGCTGGCGGGTGACCGTCAACTACGGCCCCTACAACACGGCCGAGTTCGGCAGTTCGCCGACCAGCTACAAGATCCGGGTCCGGTTCGGCGGCGAGCGTACCGAACGTGTCGTCGACTTCGACCGCTACGGCAACCCGCTCATGAACACGGCCGGCGACCGCTTCGGCGACCCGGTCACGGTCGACGACCACATCCGCACCATGATCATCACCCGCAACGAGCCGGTGAGCACCTTCGACCCCGAGCTGGCCTCGGAGCTGAGCGACACGCTCAACGACGCAACCTGGAACGGGTTCCCCGCCGGCTACTGCAAGATGGGGATCATCGAGACCAGCGAGGAGCAATGGGACTCGTCCTCACAGCTCTGGTATTACACGGTCACCTATCCCGTCTCGATCAGCCGGGGCAAGCCATGGAGGAAGGACCTGCTCGACCAGGGCTACAACGAGCTCGACCTGTACGGCAACACGAAGCCGATCCAGTACAAGGGGCAGAACGTCTCCGAGGCCCGGCCGCTCGACGGCTCCGGCCACGCGCTGGACGGAACCGACGGCTACTCCTCTCCCGTCGTCCTCCCGTTCGACGTCTACGACGTGGCGAGCTGGTCGGCCCTGTCGATCAACCTTTCGCTCCGGCTGGGGGCCTGACATGGCCGACTCCCCGGACCGCACGCCCATCGCCCTCTCGCCGCAGACGTACGCCCGCCACGCCGCGGCCGTCAACCAGGTGGAGTCCGGCATCCAGACCAGGGCGCCCCGTCCCGGATCGTCTCGCGCCCGCGGTCTCGCCCCCGGCGCCAGGGGGCGGCTTGCCTCCGGCGGGACGATCACGGCCGCCACGGGGCTGACACTCGGCGCGGGCGACGTCAAGCTCTGCGACCGATCGGGCGTCGTCTACCCCGAGAACGAGACGGTCACCGTCTACAACGCCGGGCCCGCGATCTCGGCCTCGGGCGGGGCAAAGATCGTCCGTCTCGCCTGGACCGACGGCGACTGGTGCGTCAACTGCGCCTCCTGACCCATGCCCGACGACCCCATCTTCCTTCGCCCCGAGACGTACGCTCGCCACGCCGCCGCCGTGCGCCGGGGCGAGTCCGAGATCCGCACCCGCGCCCCTCAACCCGGGGACTCGCGAGCCCGCGGAGTCGCCCCCGGTGCCTGGGGCCGGCTTGCGTCCGGGGACACGATCACTGCGGCCTCGGGAACGACGCTCGGCACGGGCCAGGTCAAGCTCTGCGATCGAGCAGGGGTCGTCTATCCCGAGGATGAGACGGTCACCGTCTACAACGCGGGCGACTCGATCAGCGCCAGCGGCGGGGCCAAGATCGTCCCCCTCGAGTGGACCGGCGGCGAGTGGTCGACGTGCACATGCGGCGGCCCGACCACCTACCCATGCTTCCCGTGTGCGATCCCGCAGCAGAATCTCACGCTCGACTGGACGAACACGATTACCGGCAACGGCTCGATTGCCATGACCTACACCGCGCCGAATAGCTGGGACTCGGCTTGCACGACGGACGGCATCCTCTACCGTCTCACGTGCACCGGCGGCGTAACAATCTTCACCGTCACCTACTTCATTTCCGGCTCTTGCCCGTCCGGCCAGCGACAGACGTGCACCACCGGGGGCGGGATCGGAAGCCGCGTGATCCGCTCGACCACGTCGTGCAGCCCGTTCTCGATCCTCTATACGACCGGAATCAACGACTGCACGTTCATGTACAATAACGGATACAGATCATTCACCGTCCATGAATGAGCACTGCCCCGGGTGCCCGTTCCCCGAGGGCGTGTTCTGCTACGCCCTCCAGGGGATTTGCGATCGCATCCACGAGCCGGAGATACGGCGAAAGTTCCTCGAGAATCTGGCCAGTCCCGACGACTCGCCCGTCATCGAGGACGAGCGGCCGTCGATGGCCGAGACGATCCGGTTGCTCAGCCTGATGCACGCCTGCCCCGAACGCACTCCCGAGACGGATTGCGGGTGCGGTGGAATGGCGACGTGCCGACTCGGCAAAGGGCGGGATGGGCTGGTGAATCACCACGACTGTATCGCGTGCCTCAGCGGCCGCGCTGGGCCCGAAGATACGCCGGGGCCGGATCGTCCGGGTTGACCTCCGACACGATGACGCGGCCGGACTTGCCGATCGAGACGAGCCGTGCATCTTCCTTCGCCGCGGGCAGGCTCCATGTCGCCGGCGCGACCGGCGGGGCGGGCAAGGGTGCATCCGGGACGTCAGACTTGTCGCCGAGCCAGAGGTGGACGAATGCGTCCTGCATCCTGACGCCGGACCGCACGCCGTAGGGCGTGTCGAATACGACCTCGCCGCCAGGCCCAAACACGATGTCGACATCGCCCGTCCAGAGGTTGGGACGCACGCGGGATCGCTCAGGCGCGGCCCAGCCCCACGTCGTAGCGTCGAGCACCATCGAGCCGGGCATGACGACCGGCTTTGACGATGAGGCCACGGGGCGGCGGCGGATCGTGTAGGGGACGCCATCCACCCCGCGTGCCTGGCCGGCCTGCCAGGTCTCGGCCTCCCATTCGTCGAGTTCGTCCGTCAGGCCGTCGCCGTCATTGTCGACGCCATCCCATCCGGAGTCGGGCCAGCCGTCCGCGTTGTCATCCTGCCCATTCACCAACATGAGATACTCGGGCTGGAGTTGGATCGACGTCACGCCATCCGGGGCGAGGTAGGTGCGGAGCGTGGGCGGGGCGGTGCCACTGGCACCCCAGTTCACGAACGCCTCCGGATTGCCATCGCCGGGCAGGATAGTCATCGGGCCGCACACAGTGTATTCGGCCCCGGCTCCAAGGCTCAGCTTCTCGCCCACCCGGATATTCCAGGCCCACGACGTGGGAGCGTCGAGCACCCACTGCCATCCGGCGCCGGATGCCACCCAATGCCCCAGCTGCTGCTCGAGCACCAGGCAAGGCAGGCCGCCGGTCAGGGCCGGCGAGTAGGCGAACCCGGCGAAGATCGACACAGCTCCTTCGGAGTAAGTGCCCGGCGAGGCGATGGCGACCCATCGATTGCAGGCCAGTGGCGCGGCCGGGTCGACCTGGCCGGACGGCAAGCGGATGACGCCGGTGGTCGGGTCGGGCAGGAATCGGAGGCCGTGCGGAACGCCCGTCGATTGGGCCTCGGTCTTGGCCTGCTCGATCGAGGCTTGCAGCAGGCTCGCCGCGGACACCGCCTGTCGCTCCCGCCACGACGAGAGCACCGTGGGCAGGGCCACGGCCGACACGAGCATGATGATCAACATCACGACCAGCAACTCGACCAGCGTGAAACCCGACCGCCTCATCGGCCGAAAAGCTTCCGGCCTAGCCATCGATCCATCCGCAGCCACCGAATCTGTCCTCGCATGACCGCGACGTCCCACCGGAAAACGATCCATCCGAGTAGCCCCGGCTTGCCCCGATACCTCTCCGTCCACATTGCCGCTTACCCCCAGAAGTGCCACGCCATGAGCGCGTCGCGGATCGTCGTGAGCCAGTACACCTTGAATCGCCACAACGGTTCTCCAGTCAAGGACGTGAAAAGGTCCATCCCGAGTTTCATCGCCCCCGCCGTAAACGCTACGGCGAGGTGGTAATAGCGTAGCTCGCGGAAGCTCTCGTGCATCGTCGCCCTCCGGCGATCTTATCAGCAAACCGACCCGGAGTCCGTAGTGAACCCGTACCTCGCCAAGATGGTTGCCCCCAGGGACCACCGCGTCGGAATTTGGCGTGGTGGCATTTGCCAGGTTCACGTCACCCGGGCGTGTGACCTGGCCTGTACGCATTGCACGCAGGGGTCAAACCTGGCCGGCAAGCCCGTGATGATGACGCCGGACCAGTTCGACGCGGCGTTGGCCTCGCTCGAAGGTTACTTCGGCGTCGTCGGAATGTTCGGCGGCAACCCGGCGATACACCCGCAGTTCGACGAGCTCTGCCGCATCATGCGGGCCCGCGTGCCGTTCCCGCAACGCGGCCTCTGGTGCAACAACCTCCGGGGCAAGGGGGCCCATGCCCGCATCACCTTCAACCCGAAGGTCTCGAACCTCAACGTCCACCTCGACTCGGCCGCGGCCGACGAGATCCGCCGCGACTGGCCCGAGGCCGCCCCGTTCATCAAGGGGGAGGATGCCGACAGCCTCCACGGCTCGCCCTGGGTCAGCATGAAGGACGCCGGAGTGCCCGAGGAGGAACGCTGGCGGCTGATCTCCGAGTGCGACATCAACCGCCACTGGTCGGCCCTGATCGGCGTCTACTGCGGCGAGCTGCGGGCCTTCTTCTGCGAGATCGCCTACGCCCAGGCCGCCCTCCACCAGCACAACGACGACTGGGAGGGGACCGGCCGCCCCATGCCCGACACCGGCCTCCCCGTCACCCCCGGCTGGTGGCGGATGGGAATGGACGCCTTCGAGGGCCAGGTCCGCGTCCACTGCCACGCCTGCGGTGTCCCGCTCCGCCGGCCCGGCCAGCTCGCCGTCGGCGGCGCCAAGGAGGAGTTCAGCGAGACCCACCGCTTCATCGCCCGGCCCAAGGTCCCCGGCCGGCCGGTCGAGCTGGTGCAGATCGGCGGCATCCCGGACCGCCCGGACCGGCCACTCACCGAGTACCTGCCCGGCGTCACCCCGGGGTACCGTCGGCCGTGAACCCCAATCCTCACTGCAGCTGCCAGAACGCTGTCCACTCGCCGACCGGGGCGATCCGCGCTGTGTCCAAGTGCGAGCCTCACCGGCGGGCCTACCGCGACCCAACCACGCTCGACGAGCGGCTACTTCGTCGAGAACGCGGCCTTCGGCGGGACGCACCTCCCCGAGCTGCTGGAAGCCCTGGGCCCGTTCCCCGCCGCGATGGGCTCCCGGGCGGCACTCGAGATCGGCTGCGGCTGCTCGCCCTACGCCGGGGCGATCCGGGCCGCCGGCTGGCGTTACTCGGGGATCGACGTCTCCCCGTGGGCGGCACGGTGGACCGCCGGGCGATACGGCGTCTCGACCTGGGTCGCCGACTGGGAATCCTGGTCGCCGCCCGGGCCTTGCGGGTTGATCCTCGCGGCCCACGTGATCGAGCACCTGATCGACGCCCCCGCGGCGTTCGCCAAAATCGCCGCGTCGCTCGAGCCCAAGAGTGAGCTCTGGATCGTAATCCCGGATGACTCCGACCTCGCCAACCCGGATCACCTCTGGTTCTTCAACGAACAATCGCTCACGCGGGCCGTCAGTCTCGCCGGACTCCGCGTCGCCGCCCTCGCGAAGTTCCGGCGGATCGAGCGGGAAAACTTCCTCTACTGCCGGGCCATCAAGCGATGATCCTCCCGTCCCCCGAAATCTGGCACCGCGACGACTTCGCTCCTCTGCAACTGGCGGAAGCTCTGGAGGGCCGTCGAGGTCGGCGTCGACCGCGGCGAGTTCGCCCAGATGTTCCTGTCGCGGCTGGATGGGCAGCGAGTGGTGGGGCGTCGACGACTACAGGCCCTACCCGGAGATGGCCTACGACCGGCTACACCGATCACATGTTCGCGATCGAGCGGATCCTGCCCCACGCCCGCCGCGCGCCAAGCTGCTCCGCCACGGCTCGATCGAGGCGGCCAGCTATTCGCTGAGGGCTCCGTCGACTTCATCTACATCGACGCCGCCCACGATTACGACAGCGTCCTGGCCGATCTCCACGCCTGGTTCCCCAAGCTCTGCGACCACGGCATCCTCGCCGGCCACGACTTCGACGACCAGCCCCACCACGAGGGCGTCAGGAGGGCCGTGGCCGAGTTCGCCGGCGACATCGGTCGGGACGTCTACGTCACGGCCGTGAAGGGTACCGCGAGGAGGTCTGCCCGAGCTGGTACCTCTACAAGTCGGGCATGCCCGGGGGAGACTGGCGGCGATGCTGAGGGGGATCACGATCTCGGTCAATTACGGGCCGCTGCTGGCGATCACCCTGGTCCGCAACATGCGGCATCTCGCCGAGTGCCTGGTGATCACGTCGCCCGAGGATGAGGAGACCCAGGCCGTCGCCTGCGCGGTCCCGGGCGTCCGGCTCCACATCACCGACGCCTTCACTCGGCACGGGGCCCGGTTCAACAAGGGCCTGGCCTTCGAGGAGGGATTCGAGGTCCTCGGCCGCCGCGGCCGCATGCTCATCTGGGACGCCGACATCCTCTTCCCCGAGGAGATCGAGCTCTCCGACTGGCGGTCCAACTGCCTCCACGGAGCCCGCCGTCGGCTGCTCGAGGACCCGACGGCCTGGTCGCCCGACCTCGACTGGCGGTCGCTGCCCTACGTCCGCGACGGCGGCCCCATCGGCTTCTTCCAGGCCTTCGACGCCGACGACCCGGCGATCGCCGCGAAGCGACCCTGGTACGACGTCTCGTTCACGCACGCCGGCGGCGGGGACGCCTACTTCATGACCCACTGGACCAACGATCGCCGGCGGGTCCTGCCGATCGACGTCCTCCACCTCGGGCCCAACGACCGCAACTGGTTCGGCGTCGACCAGGCCGGCCGCGACATGATGTCGGCCTTCGTCATCCGCAACGGCTGGCACCGCGCCTCGATGAAGGCCGACCACTCCGCCCTGGAACGCGTCGGCGAGATCACCGAACGCGTCGACGTCCCCGGCTACGCCCCCACCGGGTTCGACCTCCCGTTCGTCCAGCGCACCAAGGCCATGAGAGCGGCCGGCGGTTGAATCTTTGCGGGGGCCGGGCGAATCTGCTGATGGTGTACGGTAACCATCAACAGGAGCCTCCCATGACGAAGGAACAGGCCACGCAGGCCGCGGGCGCGAAGCTCGACCAGCTCAACGAGACGATGAACAAGGTCCTCGTCGCCGCCGTGGCGTGCGCCTCGATGCTGACGGTTCTGACCGCGATCGCCTGCTACGGGGCATTCGAGTACCTCAGGATCAAGTCCGCCCTCGGCGAGGCCCAGGCCAAGCTGAGCGACTCCCTCAAGTCCATGCCCAGTCGCCCCTTTCCGCCGATCAGGAAGGACTGATCCGCCCCGCCGCGACATTCCCTCACCGCACGTCCCCGAGGCCGGCACTCGCCGGCCTTCCGGTCGCCCACGTACGTCCCCCGCCATCTCTGGCCCGCCATCTCCGGCCGACACAGATCGCATGGAAGCGACCTTAAACAAGTCCTTAGTGAACGCTTGAATACCACGAAGATGGCGCGTAGACTTGCGTGAATCCTGTTGGGAGACGCACGTCATGCAGCGTGGGCGGTTTTATCACAGCGTCGTCGGGGACGCGGATTTCGTGGTCTGTCAGCGCGAGGACTGGCCGGAGGTCGCGATGCAGCTCGGCGACCTGGCCGACTGGATCATGGTCCAGTTCGGCTCACGGACGCTTGCGCTTCGCCCCGGCATCCTTCCGCTTCCCGACGACCTGGTCGGGCTCTTTTACGACGGCGTCAATGCCTCGGTCACCCGCGCCCAGGCCCCGGCCTTCTCCCTGAACTGAAGGAAGCGGGATCAGGTCGGCGACCTGGTCGGGCTTGATGCCTAGCCGACGGATATACCAAATCAACCGACGCTCATCCTCTGATAATTCCGGGGAAGGGGGCGTCACGCGCGTCTCATCGAGCACCCAGTCGAGCGACGTCCCGAGCGCGTTCGTGACGAGCCAGAGCTGATCTGCATAGGGGCGGCGTTTCCCCGAGAGGACCTCGCTCACCCACGACTGGCGCAGGCCCGTCATCGCCTCGATCTGGCCCTGGGTCTTCAGTCGACCCATGCCGATGAGATCATTCGGCTTCTTCAGGGCTTCGTCGGAAAGCTCTTCCATGACGACAGTTTCGATCATGCTCACAGATCCTTCCAACTGCCTGGTGGATGCCCGAAACAAGAAAATCGGCTGACCCGTTGACAGACATCTGCCACGTCGATATCTTTCCCTTCGTTGGGCCCAAGGGCACAAGGGCCCAAGTGAACCGCGAGGGTTCGGAGGACAACCTGATGGCCGAGAAGAGCCGGCACTGTAAGCCGGCGCGGGGCGAGGCGGGCGAGTCGAAGGTCGCCACCCGCGTCTACTTGTCAAAGCCGACCAGCCGGCGGCTCAAGCTGCTGCGGGCCGAGTGCGACCAGCCGGTCTCGACGATCGTCGAGGACATCCTCCAGGGCCGGCGGAAGCCCCTGTCTCATTGACCTATCAAAATCCGATGCAGGAGACCGAAAAGGTGGCCCAGACTGCCCACGATCGCGCTACGCGCCTTGTTTCCCTCATGGTCCAGCAGGAACACCTCACCCGGTCGATGCGAGCCCTGACCCGGCAGCTCGAGAACGTCGACAGGGAGACCGATCAGCTCGCCGAGGAGGTCCGCAAGGACCTCGACGGGATGCCCGACCCGAACGCCGCCGTCCAGGTCGACCACGTCGATCCCGACCGGCCCACGCTCCGGCAGTCCTACGTCCTGCACAGCTCGCACGGCATCGTCCGGATCCGCCCGCTCGTGCATTCGCTGCGTGCGTTCGGATCTCCGGGCCGGCGCGGGTCGAGCGTTGCCCAGACGCCCCAGGGGTTGATCCGCCTCGACGAGCCCTGCGACGGCCCCTGCGAGTGCACCGACGGCCCGCCCGCCGGCGTCGTCGAGTCCTTCACCCTCCCGGCCGGGACACGCTGAGGAGGGCCCGGCGATGGCACTCATGGCGCGACAGGCCGGCGAGGGAGGGCGAACGGCGAGGCGGCCGACGGCATCGCCGACCAGCTTCAGGCCGTCCACCCAGCAACGCAACTTCCTCACCGGCCTCCAGGTCACCGAGCAGCACATCCTGCTCGAGGCCCGGGCCGGCTCCGGCAAGTCGACCACCTGTCGCGAGGGCGCGAAGCTCCTCCCGCGGAACGCCCGGGCCGTCTACTGCTGCTTCAACAAGACGATCGCCGACGAGTTCCGCCCCGGCCTGCCGCGCAACTGCCAGGCCGCCACGATGCACAGCCTCGGCCTCCGCATCCTCCGCGAGGCCTTCGGCCAGGTCGAGATCGAGGAGCACAAGGTCGACCGCCTGGCCGAGAAGTACTTCCCCGGCTGGGAGCGGCGCGGGGCGAGGATCGCCGTCGGGCGGTTGGTCTCGCTCTGCAAAAACCTCCTCGCCGACAGCTCCGATCGGGAGTTCCTCCGCGAGCTGGCCGCCGTCTACGGGATCGACCTGCCCAGGGACCAGACCGCCGAGGTCCTGGGCGTCGTCAACGAGGTCATCACCGAGTGCGGCCAGGCCACCGCGACCATCGACTTCGACGACATGATCTGGCTCCCGGTGGTCCGGGCGATCGCCCTGCCCAGCCAGCCCGACGTCGTCTTCGTCGACGAGGCCCAGGACCTGAACGCCTGCCAGCACGCGATGCTGGACCTGATCTGCCTGACAGGCCGGCAGATCATCGTGGGCGATCGCTACCAGAGCATCTACGCGTTCCGCGGGGCGAACGCGGAGTCGATCCCGATGCTCGACGCGAGCCTCTCGGCGACGGATCGCGGCCTGGCCCGCTTCCCGCTCACCGTCACCCGCCGCTGCCCTCGCTCGGTCGTCGAGCTGGCCCGGCAGCTGGTCCCCGATCTCGACCACCTGCCGGACGCCCCCGAGGGGACGATCGAGCAGGTCAAGCCCGAGCAGTGGTCGGCCGACGTCGCCGAGGGGGACATGGTCCTCTGCCGGACGAACGCCCCGCTCGTCTCGGCCGCCTACCGGCTGATCCGCTCCGGCGTCCGGGCGTCCGTCCGCGGCCGGGACATCGGCAAGGGCATCCTCGCCCTGGTGGCGCGGCTCCGGGTGAGGGACGTCCCCTCGCTGGCGAGGGCCCTCGAGGACTATCGCTCG
>JAXMBE010000080.1:0-36719 GCA_046349995.1 Isosphaeraceae bacterium
GCGCCAGCGGGGAGAAGGTGCCGCGTAGCGGCGGATGAGGGGTCCTCCGCATCGCGGGCCCCTGCAGATCACCCCTCATCCGGCCCTTCGGGCCACCTTCTCCCCGCTGGCGCGGGGCGAAGGGCTGCTCGCCGTGCCCTCCCTCGATCTCAGATGCAACTCGTGCCGAACAGGATTGCCTGCGGCAACCTTCCCCCGAAGGGAACGGCTTCGAAATTCTTCTCCTCCCGACGGGAGAAGGTGTCGCGCCGGGGCGCCGCGTGCGGCCGGATCACGCACGGTGGCCAGGACCTCCTTCAGTCCGTCACCCGGCGAGGCCGGCACCGCACGCGACCCGCGAGGCCGAGGGCGAGCATGCCGAAGACCAGCATCGTCGACGGCTCGGGCACGGCCGGCACGGCGACGGTCGAACCGGGCGGGGGCAGCGTGTCGGGCGTCAGCAGGTAGGCGTGGCTGTAGTCGTTCGCCCCGCCCACCCCGAAAGCGAGGATCTGACCCAGGTCGTTGATCTTTGTGGCCGTCATCAGGCTCTGGGACGTGGGAACGCGCAACAGCGTGTTGAGGTCGTAAATCGAGCCCGACTCCCAGAGCACGGCGGTCAGGTTGGTCGACCCGACGATCTGGCCGCGGTTGTTGATGCCGCCCGCGGAGGCCTCGACGAAGTCGTAGCCGTCGAGGTTCCCCAGGTCGATCATCTTGCCGGCGCTGTGGATGAAGGCGTGGGCCGCCCGTTCGAGCCACGGGCGGACGAGGTCGTGCGCGCTGCGCGACGAGGTGCCGACCATCTCGCCGCGGTCGTTGATGCCGTAGGCACCGCTCGACGAGCCCCCCAGCGTGCCGGCATCGATGGCCTTGCCGTCGCTGAAGAGCGTGGCGCGCGGCGGCGATTTCTCGTCCTGACGCACATCCGCGGCCACCTGGCCGTGATCGTTGATCGCCCTCGGGAAGACCAGCGAGTTCGCGTCGCCGAGCCGGGTGAATTCGCCGTCGCGGTACCGGAATGCCGCCCCCTTGTGGTCGCTGAGGATCACCTCGCCGTGATTGTTGATGTCGACGACCCTGAAGTCGCCAGCGACCGGGGGGGACGGGATCGAGGTGGCCGTCCCGCCGACAGAGACGAACGGGCGGTTGCTGTTCCAGCCGCCGTAGTTGAGCCCGGAACCGGCCACGTCTCCACGGTCGTTCATGGCCGTGAAGGCGGCATACTGACCCGGCTCCGAGCGAAACCCGGCCGGCCTCGTGACCTTTCCCGCGTCGGGACCGTAGGAATGGTAGACACCCGAGTCAAGGAGGACGTCGCCCCGGTTGTTCAGGTCTCGGGCCACCGGAATCGGATCACGCCACGCAAACACTGAGCCGAGGTCGATCGCCGAGTAGAGCTGTGCGCCGCACGCCTCGTGGGTCGCCAGCGCTATCAATCCCGCCAGCACGAGAAGCCGAATCGGGGCCATGGTTCCGTCCAGGTCGTTGAGCCAGTGCGAACTCGCGAAGGCACGGCGGGGCATTCTCGCCGTGCACCCGATTCGCGTCAATCTCGATCGGCGATGGGGCGAAGGCCGTCGGGAACCGGCGAAACCGGTGTCAACGAGCGCGCCCGAGAGCCGCCTCGCCGATGCCGAGGCGGAGGGCCCAGAGGTCGTCGGGGCGGAGGGAACCGCAATCGATGCGGCCCGCGTCCTCGGCGCCGCCGGTCTCGGTGGCCTGCCGCGAGCCGGAGAGGCGGAGCACCTCCCGCACCCGGCGGGCGACGGCCCAGCGGGCAGGCCGCGGCGGGCGGCCAGCAGGTTCAGAACTCCACGTCCTGCTGGCCGCGGCGATAGGCCTTCAACCGGACCGAGGGCACCACGCCCGGCGGCCCGGCCAGCGGGTAGAAGAGCGCCAGCTCGTCGGCCTTCCGCCAGGAGGCCGCCGTGCCGATCGTCTGCCAGGGCAAGACGCCGTCGGCGCCCAGCGACCAGGCATCGACACACCAGGCCGCCGGCTGGAGGTTCGAGGCCGTGATCGGGTTCGTCCCGCCGTACTCGATCACCCGCTCGCCGAACCGCCGCTTGCGGTCGAAGGCCAGCCGCGGGTACTCCCGCATCGCCGAGCCGACGACGTGGTAACCGATCAGGCCGTCGAGCGCGTCGCGCCGCCACTGGGGACGCGAGATGTCGGCCCGGAAGACCATGCGGGGGAAGATGGCCGGGGCGACCACGTGGTGGGACCTCGGCATGGCCTGCTCCACGCCCTCGCGGAAGGCCTGGGCGAAGTACCGCAGCGCCCAGTAGTCCTGGAAGCTCGCCGGCTCGTCCAGCAGCCAGGGCGACGAGCCCCGCGACCAGCCGCGCTGCTTGAAGTTGTTCTTGTTGTTGAGGAACCCGTGGAAGAGCGTGTCGTTCCAGCCCTTCGCCTGGAAGTGCTCGGCGAACTGCCGCGAGGCCGACACGAAGGCTCGACGATACGACTCGGGGAACGCCCGGTCGGCCCAGTAGTCGCCGTTGTAGTTGCCCTCCATCGGCGACGGCCAGTTCTCGTGCAGGGGCAGGTAGAAGCACTCCACGGGCACCCCCTTGCGGGGCAGGTCGGCGAAGGCCGAGCCGTCGAGCAAGGGGCCGAAGCGGCGGTCCCAGGCCGCCCAGTCGAGCGTCTTGCCGTCCCACCGCGGGGCGCAGCCCTCGGCGATCCGGCCGTTCTGGTAGTAGGGCAGCCGGTTCAGCACGGTCCGGTGGCGGTGGGCGAGGCGGTAGTAGTCGCGCTCGTTCTCCGGCAGGTCATAAGCGTTCATCTCGGGCAGGAAGGTGAGCCGATCCGGGAGCGTGACGTCCCAGACCGTCAGGACGACCGCCAGCCGCAGGCTCTCCCCGCCGGACGCGAGGACGAGGCTGCCGCGGTGGAGGCCCGGCGGCAGGTCGTGCGGCACGAACAGCTCGACGTGCAGGCCCTCCGCGGCAGCCGCGGGAGGCACGGGCGGTTCCACCTCCAGCGGCACGATCGGGTCCGGCAGCGGGCCATCCGACGTGGGGACGGGATGATAGCGGCCGAACTCCGCCCGCAGCCGCGCGGCTTCCCCGGTGAAGCTCAGCGACGGGCGGAGGTCCGCGTCGCGCCCGGGCTGCCGGCCCTGGATGACCACCTGGAACGCGACGAACTCGTTGCGCGCGGCGTGCAGGCGGATCGTCCGGTCCGTCGCGTTCCAGAGGTGATTGGCCCGGAGGTACTCCGCCGGCCTCGGCGGGATGAGCTTGCCCGTCTCGGGATGCACCTTGTCCAGCTCGTCGAGCACGGCGACGGTCGCCGCTCCCAGCCGAGGCAGCGCTCCTTCGGCCTCGGACGTTTCGGGTTTCCGGAATGGAAGCGTGAACGACGGCTCGCGCGGGAATCGGACCGTGGCCGACGCCGCCGGGCCGACGTTCCCCGCGGCGTCCACGGGGCTCACGGACAGCCGGGCCGATGCGGCCTTCTCGAGCCCGAGGTCGCGGAGGTGCATCTCCGCCGAGGATCCCGGCGGGCCGGCCAGGGGGATCAGCTCGCGGGGGACGGGGTGGCCGTCGAGCGTGGCGACGAAGCCGAGCGTGCCGGCCGGGCCGCGGTCGCGCGGCACCGACCACCGCACGATGGCCTCGCCCGGCGGGATGTCGCGGTCGAGCGCGGCCTCCTGCGCCAGGTCTGTCACGGCGGGCGGCGGCTCCCGGTCCGCCGCGCCGAGGGTCGCCGTGATGAACGGGGCGCTCGCCCGGTTCTGGTCGCGGCTGAAGACGAACCGATTGGGGAAGAGGTGGAACTCGAAGCGTTCGCCCCGGCGGGTCCACTCGGAGCCCGTGTCGTCGAAGACGAGCAGGCCGTGGCTCAGCCCCGCCGCCCGCGCCGCGAGCACCTCCGGCCGGATCGCGATCGTCTGCCAGCCGTCGGCGTCCGGCCCGGTGGCGTCGGCCATGCCCCAGCTGGTCCCGCCGTTGCCGAGGACGACGTGGCAGAGATCGCCACCCGGCCTCGCGGCCGACCAGGGCAGATCGGGGAACCGGCGATGGCGGAACGTCGCCCCTCCCGGCAGGCGGGCGTAGCCCGAGCCGGTCCCCTCGAACCACTCGGCGCCGACGCCGCCGATCGTGACCCTCCGCAGGGGGGCGTCGCCGGCGAGCTTCAGGTGCAGCGCCGCCCGGGTGATGACCCGGCCCCGGAGCGGCGCCGGGTCGACGTCGATCAGGGACATCTCCTGGTTGCCCTTGAGCTTCAGCCGTGATGCCCCGCCGTTGTTGCCGTCGGCCTCCGGCCCGACCTCCGAGACCCAGGTGTCGCGGGTGACGTCCAGGCGGACGCGGTCGGGGTCGGCCCACGCGCCGCCGGTGAGGAGGATGAGCGCGGCCAGCGACACAACGTAGGGTCCGCAATTGCGGGCCTGATGATTTTGCATACGATCAGATCTTTAAATGAAAATCCACCATGGCCATCCGTCGCGAACTCCTGGGCGGTTACCGATTGGTCGGCGAGTGCCGATCGTAGGGTCCGCAATTGCGGACCGGACCGGACTGGCTGTTGCCCAGGTCTCGGCTGGAGTCATGGGCACTACACAATGCGTCGCCGCGCGGCCGACCGGATCTTCGAGCCCGGTGTTGGGTCCGCAATTGCAGACCCCGATGCCACACACGCAGAATAACAGGAGCCGGGATCGCGGAGACCAGGCCATCCCCTCCCGCACGACGGATCGTCCCGTGCCGAACTACCGAAGGGCTTACATCCCGGGGGGCTCCTACTTCTTCACGCTCATCACATCCGGGCGCAGGCCGTTGCTCTGCTCGACCCTGGCGAGAGACTGCCTCCGCCGCGCGTTCCGATCGGCGCGGGATCGCTGGCCATTCCGGGTCGAGGCGATTGCGCTGCTCCCCGACCATCTCCACGCCATCTGGACCCTTCCGGCGGGCGATGTGGGCTACCCGAGACGGTGGGGCTGGATCAAGCGCGAGTTCACGACCCGCTGGCTGGACTCCGGCGGGAGCGAGGTCGAGGTTAGCCCCTCCCAGCGAGGAGATCGGCGGCGAGGGGTCTGGCAGCGGCGCTTCTGGGAGCACGTGCTACGGGACGAGGAGGATTTCGCTCGCCATTGCGACTACATCCACTACAATCCCGTCAAGCACGGGCTGTCCGCAAAGCCGGGCGATTGGCCCTATTCCAGCTTCCGCCGATTCGTCGAGGCGGGCGACTACGAGCCGGAGTGGGGACGCTCCGGCAACCCGCCACCCGCGTTCGCGGGGCTCGACGTGACCGCGATGGAGTGATGGCCGAAACGGAATGGTCCGCAATTGCGGACCCTACGAGGAAATCCTGGCCCGGGAAACACCGCGGGCCGGTCCCGCCCGCCGGAGGTCCCCGGGCATGAGGGTCATGCCGGGGGCTCCGGCGGGCGGAACCGGCCCTGGTGGAAGTGGGCTCGCTCAGGCGGCGAGGCTCAGCCCTGCTTGGTCGGGGCCGCGATCGGGCCGCCCTGGATCGACGGGGCCGGCACCCCCTGGATCGACGGGGCGACGACCGGGGCGCCCTGCATGGACGGGGCGACCTGCATCGACGGGGCGACGACCGGCTCGGGGGCCGCGGCGTAGCTCACCGGGGCGCAGGGCACCATCCGCTTCACCTTCTTGTAGCAGGTCACCGGGACCTGCTCGCAGACCTTGCGCGGGACCTGACGGGTGACCGTCTTGGGCACGCAGACCCAGGTCGTGCAGGGGACGCGCTCGGTCACCACTTCCTGGACCATCCGGCACTTGGTCACGCGGCGGACGTCGTTGACGACCTCCTGCACGTAACGGGTCCGGTGCACCGGCACCTGCCGGGTCTGGGTCTCGGGGACCATCGTGGTCGTGACGACGTCCTTGACGACCGGGACCTTCGTGTACGTGGTGCAGGCGACCGTCTTGCAGCCGCAGGGATCCTTGTGGCAGAGCCCGCACTTCCGCTTCGCCGGGACCGTCATGTAGGTGGTCGTCGGCTGGAGGCAGTAGCTGGTCACCTGCGTCGTCGTCTGGACCGGCTTGCACACCGTGTACGTCTGGGTGACGTAGTCGGTCTCGTGGATCGGCTTGCAGACCACCCGCTGGTAGGGGATCTCGATCGTGTCGTACACCGGCTTGCAGACCACCCGCTGCCGCTCCACGTAGTTGGTCACCGGCTCGCGGGCCATCACCGTCTTGGTGACGGTGTCGTACTCGGTCCGCCAGCGGGTCTTCATCACCGTGTAGGGGACCAGCTCGGTGACGCACTGGTAGGCCGGCTGCGGGGCCGGCATCACACACGGATTCTGCCGACAGGCATGACACGCCAGGGCCGCCTGCGAGGTCATCGCGACGGCCAGGACGGCCATCCCCAACGTCAATCGGACGCGCATCGTGTTTGTCTCCCAAATCGATCGGTTTCGAGCCTCTCCCCTCCCGAATCCGCCGTTTCCCTGACCTTGGGTGCCATCCTCGTGTGGGGGATACGTCTGGATTCTACAACATGGGAAAGCTCAGTAGAATGGAAAAAATTTAACGACTACGGTTTCTCGGCAAGGTGCGTTCGCTCGGGACTTTATGCAAGTCAAGCGCCGGTGCGGGAATTCAACAGGGTCGGCAATGAAGGCGGGAGCGGAGGCCGCAAGGTCGGCGGGATCATTCCATCCACCCCAACCTACCATGCGAGCGGCCCTGCGGGAAGGAGCCGGCGGCGGATGGGCGAACCTTGCGGGCATCGACCCAGGGTGTCCGCATCGGAGCCGGAAGCGTCTGCGACGGCCGGGAGACGGCGAGACCGCGAGCCGCCGTCGCTGACGCTTCCGGCTCCGATTGGGACCGAACCCACCCCACACCGGAGCCGGAAGCGTCAGCGACGGCCGGGGGGCAGCGACATCGCGAGCCGCCCTCGCTGCCGCCGCCGGCTCCGATCGGAGACCGAACCCACCCCACACCGGAGCCGGAAGCGTCAGCGACGGCCGGGGGCAGCGACATCGCGAGCCGCCGTCGCTGACGCTTCCGGCTCCGATCGGAGACCGAACCCACCCCACACCGGAGCCGGAAGCGTCAGCGACGGCCGGGAGGCTGAAGGATCGTGAGTCCCTCGCGCTTCCGGCCCCGGGTTCAGATCCGGATGTAGAGCTTGCGGCGGTACATCCAGAAGAGGATCAGCCAGAAGACGAGGAGGACGGCCACGCCCTCCACGAAGGGGGCGTAGGCCTGGCCGAAGGACTCGAAGACGTGCCGGCCGAGGTGGGTCTTGATGCTCTCGGAGACGAAGTGCTCCAGCAGGTGGCTCCCGCAGTAGGCCGCGATCGAGTTGGCCCCGATGACCATCAGGGGGAACGCCCAGGCCTTCAGCCCCAGCACGTCGATCACGGCGTGGAAGAAGGCCAGGAAGAGGAAGCAGAGCCCGCCCGAGTAGAGCACCCAGCTCGGGGTCCAGATCCGCTTGACCACCGGGCAGACGCCGAGCGCTTCCAGCCCCCAGCCGGCCCCCAGCCCGAGCAGCCCGAGCCCGACGAGCGCCAGCACCCTCGGCCACGGCCGCGCGGGCCGCTTCAGCAGCCCCCCGGCCAGGAGCCCGAGGATCATCGTCGCCAGCGTGGGGATGAAGCTGAGCGTGGCGTAGCCGCCGCCGTTGAACCGGAACGGCTCGCGGCGGGGGAAGAGGTTGAGGAACCAGACGTCGAACGACCAGGCCGGGTTGCTGTTCTTGTTCCAATGCGCCGGGAAGCCCCCCAGCAGGTGCGGCCAGTCGGCCGGCACGCCCACCGCGGGGTACGAAAAGTCCTGCCCCGGCAGGGGATACGCCGCGAACAGGCCCCAGTAGCCGAGCAGGATCGCCGCCAGGGCGAGCACCTGGACCCGCACCGACCGCAGCCCCAGCAGGAACAGGAACGTGTAGCCCAGGCCGATCTGCGAGAGCGTGTCCTCGAAGGTGAAGTTCGTCTGCGGGCGGCCGACCGAGCGGAGGAAGACCCCGAGGAACACCAGGATCAGCGACCGCCAGGCCGCATGCGCCGTCATCAGGCCGACCGACTGGCCCCGGGCCATCCGGCTGGCCAGCGAGAACGGCAGGGCCACCCCGACCAGGAACGAGAACGAGGGCTGGATCAGGTCGTGGAGCACGCACCCGGTCCACTCGACGTGCGACTGGTGATGGCAGAGGAACTTCCAGGCCGCGCTGCCCGGCAGCGCCCGGGACACCTGGCAGAAGTGCAGCACCTCGGCCATCATCAGGAACATCACGAGCCCGCGGTAGGCGTCGATCGACCCCAGCCGCCCGGCCGCGGGGAGGACGCCCCCGGGCGCCGGCCGTTCCGCGACTCCGGTTTCCGCGAGTGGATCAGGACCCTGGCTCATCGAAGACGGCCTCGTCGGTGTGGTGTGGTCCGGCGATCGGAGCGGGAACGACAGGCCACCCATTGTTGGCTTTCCCGCCGGCCGTGACCAGCCTCTCGAATCGGAGGCCGAGGGCCTCGTGCATCGCATCGATCCACGGCCGCACGCATCGAACCACTTTCCGGGACATCCACGGGCCCGTGCAATCTTTTCCGTTCACCTTGGGAAATTCATCTCGGAACCTCGGCCGGCCACTCCGTTTCCCGGTTGCACGACAAAATCGACCGGAAGCTCACCGTTCGCGATCATCGCGGACGCGAAGCGGTGTGATTTCGCCGCCGGGAGGCCATTTCGGTTCTCCTTGAGAAGGCCGCGAGCGGGATTCTCGCGGACGCGGGCGAAAAGTCGGGCCGGAAAGATCCTTCCCTGCCCAAATCCCCCAGATCGTTACGGGTGTGAAAAAAGGAATCATTTCGAGATTCCTTTTGTGCATCCGGTCCTTGCATGAGGTATATTCTTACGCTCAAACGCCATGATCGCGCTCTTCTGGTTGACACCCCCGACTCCGACATCCGAAGGCTGCCATCCGTCCGGGCTGACAGGATCCCCGTGGCGCTGCGAGAGGTCGGCGGATTTCGAACCCTGGTGAGTCGACCGAGGTCTCGGTCCCTCCCTCTTCGAAGGACCTTCCGTAATATGAACTGGCATCTGGTCACGGCCCTGCGGCCGTCCCGCGAGCAGAATCCCCGGTCAACCTCGTCCCGCCGGAAGGCCCGGCCACGCCTGGAGTTCCTGGAGCGCCGCGAGGTGCTCAGCACGTACACCTGGATCGGCGCCGACGGCAGCTGGGACAACGCCAGCAACTGGTCGGTCTCGGACGTCGGGGCCCCGCCGACCCCGACGACCGGGGTGGTGGACATCGTCCTGCCGGCGACGGCCACGCCCCGCACGATCACCGTGCAGGGCGAGGACGCGACCATGCAGATCAAGTCGCTGACGGTCCAGGGGGGCAGCTACACGCTCCAGGGCCCGACCACCGACGGCAACCGCATCTTCCAGCTGGCCGATCAGGCCGCCTTCAGCATCCCCACGGCCGGCAGCACCCTGGCGATCTGCCCGCCGACGGGGACCGGGGCCAATAGCCTGTCGCTGAACATCCTGGGGTCCGCGTCGCTCTCGGGCAGCGGCAAGCTGGCCCTCAACAACACGGCGGTCGCCTATCCCGGCAACCCCTCGGCCCTGCGGACCTTCACGGTCCAGACCAGCACCGTCGAGATCGGCGCCGACGCCGATTACGCGAAGACCAAGATCCTCTTCGTCACCTCGGGCAACCTGGTCGTCGCCGACGGGGCCAGCCCCACGGTCGGCTCGCTGGAGGGCAAGGGCAACATCCAGCTGGGCGTGGGCGGCGGCCAGACCGCCGCCACCGGGCTGACCGTCGCCACCCCCGGCGGCGTCACGAACCTGCTCGACGGGGACATCTCCGGCCCCGGCGGGACGATCACCAAGATCGGGTCCGGCACCTTCTTGGTCACCACCATCAACGCGGCCCAGACCGGGAGCCACACGCTCGACATCCAGGCGGGCAACTTCGGCCTCCAGAGCACGGCCTACCTGACCCGGTTCAACATCAAGCAGGGGGCGAGCTACAGCGCGGTCCTCCTCGGGCCGGCCCCGGGCCAGTTCGGCCAGCTCAACGTCACCGGGACCACCAACCCGGCCACCCTCGCCGGCAACCTCCTCCTCGTGGTCAGCAACACCTACACCCCCGCCGTCTCGCAGGGCTTCCCGCTCATCTCCTCCCCCAACGGGGTCACCGGCACTTTCAGCAACGTGGGCGACGGCCAGGTGGTGCTCGTCGGCAGCAACGCCTTCCTGATCGACTACACGACCACCGGCGTCGGCGCCACCAGCCTGACCCGCACCAACACCGCGCTGGTCAGCTCGGCCAATCCGTCCCCGCTCGGCGCGGCCCTGACCTTCACCGCCACGGTCACCACCGGCGGCAACCCCGTGGCGGGCGGCACCGTGACCTTCCTGGTCGGCGGCGTCCAGCTGGGCAACCCCGTGCCGGTCGGACCCGGCGGCGTGGCCGTCAGCGCCCCGGTCTCGAACCTGAACCTGGGCAACACGGAGATCACCGCCCGCTACAGCGGCCAGTCCGGCGTCTACCTCTCCTCGAGCACGACGCTGACCCAGACCGTCAGCGCGACGGTGAACCAGGCGCAGAACACCGCGATCACGCTCCAGGCACTCGGCGGCGCCACCTACGTCGGCCAGGCCGCCAGCTTCCTGGCCACCGTCACCAGCAACGGCAACCCCGTGACCCAGGGCAGCGTGCGGTTCTACGCGAACCGGAACGGCCAGTCGGTGCAGGTCGGCACCGTCCCGCTCGACGGCCAGGGCCGCGCGGTCTACTCGACCACGAGCCTGCTCCCCGGCGCCACGTCCTTCACGGCCGAGTACGCCGGCGTCACGAACGCCTTCAGGACGTCCGCCAGCGGCGGCGTCTCCCAGGCGGTCAACGCCTACCCGACCTCGGCCAGCCTGGCCCTGACCAACGAGTCGGTCGTCACGCGGCGGCGCCGCCAGCGGACCTACTTCCTGACGGCCACCATCGGCACCGGGGTGCCCGGCAGTCCCCCCGTCACGGGCGTCGTCGTCTTCCGGAACGGGACGAGGCTCCTGGGCACGGTCCCGGTGACCAACGGCGTCGCGAAGTGGTCCGTCGGCCGCAACGCCCCGCGCTCCGGCTCGTTCACCGCCGAGTTCTCCCCCACCGCCACCTTCAACGGCAGCAAGTCCAACACCCTGACCTACGGCCGCCGCCGCGGCGGCGTCCGCCGCTGATCGGCGTCCGCGTCCGGACCCAGGGGCCGGACCGATTCTCCATCGACGCCCACCAGCCGAGCCGGGAGGCCATCCCTCCCGGCTCGTCGCGTTGTGTGCCAGGCATGTTGTGTAGGTAAGAGGTGCAAGTCCTCTGCGGGCCGTGATGACCGGAACCGCAAGGCCAGGCAAGGGTGCCCGCCGCGAGGTGGGATCTGAAGGAAGCTGAGGCCCCTGAACTCGGACCCGACGAACAGGAACCGGATACAAGGCCGGCGTGGTGGGGTAACCCGGCAACGGACGGGGACGCCCGATCGTCATCCGGGCACGCACGCAGGTAGATCCGGCGGGCGCCGAGCGAAACCGACACAACTTACCCTGGGAGACCTCCGACCTCGTCCGGGCGAACCGGACCACCGCCCCGGCGACGAGGCGGGACAGGGTCGGAGGGGTCAGCCGAGGCCATAGTAGTCGTGGGCGACCCCGACGAAGGGCCGAACCTTTCAACCCAAGGAGCCAGTTCTGTAGGGTGGGTCAGCGGAGCGCAACCCACCATCCCCGGGCCGTTTCTACGAAACCATAAGCGAGACGTTACGCCTTTGCCTGTGGCTTGAGGGTGACGCGAGGTATCGAGCGGACCATGAACTCCGCGAATTCAAGAAAAACTCCCGGCTGCCCGTACCTCAACGAAAATGAATCGTCCAGCCACTCTCGGCGGATCTTGATCCCGACGATTCGCTCCAATCGGAAGATGATGTCCATCAGATCCGGACCGAGCCATTGCATGCGCCAGAGGTCCGCGAGACGATCTTCCGGGTAAATCGCCTCACAGGCTAGACCGATCGATTCAGCCACCGCACGACGCACGGCTAGCCAAAGGGTCTCTTCACCCTGAGCAATCGGAACGGCAGCCAGGTACGCCGCATCAGGGAGGGGCGGGCGGTCGAACTCCATGAGCCGCCGCTGCTTCTTGTACCAGCGCCTTTCTCGTAGCAGAGACTGTATTATCACCGCAAATGTGAGTGCGGCTCCGGCCGCAATCGCCAGGTCTGCCGGATCACGGAACACCGCGTCCTCCCACGGAGTTCTGTAGGGTGGGTCAGCGGAGCCGCAACCCACCATCCCCGGGCCGTTCCCGGTGGGTTGCGGCCCGCTGACCCACCCTACCGAGCTGCCGAGCCGAGCCGGGCTTGCTTCAATTCTCAGCGGGATCCTCGAAGCATGAGTTTTGTAGGGTGGGTCAGCGGAGCGCAGCCCCACCTCCTCCGAGTCGCATCGTCACTCCGGCGGCCTCGCGTTCGGCAGCTTCGGCTCGACCTGGCCCCAATCGCCCGGATACTGTCCGAGCGCCACGTGTCGCGCGAAGCTCGACCATGGCCAGTCGATCGGGCGGGCGACCAACCCGTGCTTCACCGGATTGTAGTGGATGTAGTCCACATGCCGCTCCAGGTCTTCCTCGTCCCGGACCTGGTGTTCCCAGAATCGTCGCTGCCAGATCGCGTGCTCCCCCTTCCGGGCTCGCGAGGCCGATCGGTCCCCCTCGCCGCCCCCCGATCCCAGCCACCGTTCGGTGAACGCCGCCTTGATCCGTCGCCATCGCCCCGAGAAGTTGGCGTCACCATCGGGCAACGACCAGACGCAGTGCAGGTGGTCGGGGAGCACGACGACCGCCACCGTGCGGAACGGCGAGCGCTCGCGGACCGTCCGCATGACGTCCCCCAGCAAGCGGACGGCGTCTCGGTCGTGGAAGATCGGCTTGCGGTCGTGCGTCACGACGGTGAAGAAGAACGTGCCGCCGGGCGCGTACCAGCGACGGTACTCCGACATCGCTCATCCCGGGAACCGGTGGGTCACGCTCCGCTGACTACGAAACTGCTCCACCGTCACAAGGCTCATGGCGAGGCCCTCCTCGACGGCCATTATAATCTCGCTACACCAAGTTCGGTAGGGTGGGTCAGCGAGCGCAGCCCACCATCCCCGGGCCGTTCCCGGTGGGTCGCGCTCCGCTGACCCACCCTACGAAACTACGAAACTGAGTCTTGTAGGGTGGGTCAGCGGAGCCGCCCACCATCCCGGGCCGTTCCCGGTGGTTGCGGCTCCGCTGACCCACCCTACGAAATTGAATCGGAGCAGTTGCGGAGAACATCAGCGGAACGCCTCCGGAATCAGGGTCTGCAGGTCAACCAGATCACCTCGCTCGACGACCTCCGGCGGTAACTCTACGGTCCTGGTCACTGACGAGAGCGAGACGCGTTTGAGCCGCCTTCCGGGCCATGCTCCGATTGACGCAGTGATTGAGATCTTCTGCCCGGCCCGCGTCAGAAGCTCAATATGAATTTCCGTCGAAGGGAGGAAGAACCGTTTCGTTCCCAGTGGATGCCTCGCCCGGAATTTCCTGTGATCGAGCCATCTCTCCTGTCTTTAGCGGACGTGCGGCGCACCCATTCATCGACTTGTTTGGCCACCGCTAATTGGGAAGGCACCTCCCAGTGGAGGCCGAACAAGATCGCAGCATAATAGATCGAGATCGCCGCCATCGCGATCAACACCATGAGGGTCCGTGTTCGCATACGCAGCAAACGCATGGTGAGCCCTTCCCGGAGCCGGCTCGAACGGCCGCCTTCGCTGTTCTCCACGCCTTCGATGCTTTGATTGTCCCCGCCTGGAAAGTCTAATCTCTAACCCACCCATTCCATCGGCGATTTGACGTCATTGCCGATTCGACGCCTCGGAATTTGCAGATGCGATCGGGATATTGAGACGTTCCACTTTTTACAGCTGTCAGACACCGTGCCTTCTGGCCGTATGTCCATGACTGCTTCGAGATGCACCCGTCAGGTTACCGCATCCCCGCTCCGCATGCAATCCCCAGTCCCGTCGGTCACGCTCTTGCGTGACGATTGAGTTCGGTAGGGTGGGTCAGCGGAGCCGCAACCCACCATCCCCGGGCCGTTCCCGGTGGGTTGCGCTCCGGTGCCCCACCCTACGAAACTACGAAACTGCACGAGCGACGGTTCCGGTGTCGAGGCATCCGGGCCGCGGGCGCATTGAGGTGGGCCCCGGGGCGGGCGACAATGGACGTGTCCGCGCGGGGGACGGGCCCCGCGAGGAGCGCCGGACAACGGGACCACGTCGCATGAAGAACGCCGCGAAAGTTCACGCGTGGATGCTGTCGCCGCTCCTGGTCTCCCTCGCGCTGATCACACCGGCCCGGGCCGCCGAGACGATCGACCTCTCGGGCTCGTGGCGGCTGCGGATCGACCGCGAGGACCGGGGGCTCCGGGAGAACTGGCACGCCGGGCCGCTCGCGGGGGACGACACCGTGCAGCTCCCCGGCATGATGCAGGCCCAGGGGAAGGGGGACCCCGTCTCGGAGCACACCCGCTGGACCGGCCAGATCGTGGACCGCTCGTGGTTCACGGCCCCGGAGTACGCCCGCTACCGCCAACCGGGGAACATCAAGGTCCCGTTCTGGCTCCAGCCCGATCGGCATTACGTCGGCCCCGCCTGGTATCAGCGCGAGATCGAGATCCCCGAGAGCACGAGCGGGCACCGGCTGACGCTCACCCTCGAACGCCCCCACATCGAGACCCGCGCCTGGCTGGACGAGAAGTCACTGGGAACCAGCAACAGTCTTTCAACACCTCATCGGTACGTCCTGGGCACGGACGTGAAGCCGGGCAAACACCGGCTGACGATCCGCGTGGACAATCGCCTGGTGGTGGACGTCGGGGTCAACTCGCACAGCGTCAGCGACCACACGCAGGGCAACTGGAACGGGATCGCCGGGCGGATCGTGCTGGAGGCCGGGCCGCCGCTCTGGATCGAGGACCTCCAGGTCTTCCCGAACCCGCGGACGTGGTCGGCCGTCGTCACGGGCCGCATCGGCAACGCGACCGGGAAGGCCGGCCGGGGGGTGCTCTCCCTGGCGGCCGAGTTCCCCCCGAGCGACAGGCGCGAGACCCTGCTCCCGCAACAGAGCCTCGTGGAATGGACGGAGCAGGGGGGCACCTTCCGCGACGTGATCCAGTTCGGCTTCGACGCGCCGCGCTGGGACGAGTTCACCCCCGCGCTGTATCGCGTGACGGCCACGCTGAACAACGACGCCAGGACGGTCCGCACCGTCCCGTTCGGCCTCCGCGCGATCGACACGGCCGGCACCCAGTTCCGGATCAACGGCCGGAAGGTCCTCTTCCGGGGCACGCTCGAATGCGCGATCTTCCCGAGGACCGGGCACCCCCCGACCGACCTCGCCTCGTGGAAGCGGATCGTCGGGATCGCGAAGGATCACGGGCTGAACATGTTCCGCTTCCACTCGTGGTGCCCGCCCGAGGCGGCCTTCCAGGCGGCCGACGAGCTGGGCTTCTACCTCCAGGTCGAGTGCGGCTCGTGGGCCAACACGAGCACCTCGCTGGGCGAGGGCAAGCCGATCGACGGCTGGCTCTACGAGGAGGCCGAACGCATCCTGGCGGCCTACGGCAATCACCCCTCGTTCGTGCTTTTGGCCTACGGCAACGAGCCGGCGGGCAAGGACCGGGAGTACCTGACGAAGTGGGTGGACCACTTCAAGGCACGCGACCCGCGGCGGCTCTACGCCGGCGGCGCGGGCTGGCCCGAGATCCCCGCGGACCAGTACCACATCTCCCCCGGCCCGAGGATCCAGGCCTGGGGCGACGGCCTGAAATCGCGGATCAACGCCCGGCCCCCCGAGACGACCACCGACTACCGCGATTACGTGAAGGCCCGGAAGGTGCCGGTGATCAGCCACGAGGTCGGCCAGTGGTGCGCCTATCCGAACTTCGCCGAGATGGCCGCGTACACCGGCCCGCTGAAGCCCCGGAACTTCGAGATCTTCCGCGACTCGCTCGAAGCCCA
The DNA here is from genome assembly GCA_046349995.1 of Isosphaeraceae bacterium. Taxonomy (GTDB): domain Bacteria; phylum Planctomycetota; class Planctomycetia; order Isosphaerales; family Isosphaeraceae; genus Aquisphaera. The sequence continues at coordinate 16,011 of JAXMBE010000080.1, forward strand.
CGGGATGCTCGGCCAGGCCCATGACTTCCTGATCACCTCGGGCAAGCTCCAGACCCTCTGCTACAAGGAGGAAATCGAGGCACTCCTGCGGACGCCCGGCCTGGGCGGCTTCCAGCTCCTGGCCCTGTACGACTTCCCCGGCCAGGGGACCGCGCTGGTGGGGGTCCTCGATGCGCTCTGGAACGCGAAGGGCTACGTCACCCCGGCCGGGTTCCGCCGGTTCTGCAACAGCACGGTCCCGCTGGCGAGGCTGTCGCGACGGGTCTACACCGCCGACGAGCCGTTCGAGGCGGCCCTGGAACTGGCCCACTTCGGCCCGAGGCCGCTGAAGGACGCCGTGCTCGCCTGGTCGATCGTCGGGCCCGACGGCAAGGCCGCTGTTTCCGGCCGCAAGGTGGCCACGATCCCGGTGGACAACGGCGTCTCGCTCGGGACCATCACTGCCTCGCTCCGCGACCTGCCCGCGCCGGCGAGGTGTCGCCTGGTGCTCTCCGTCGAGGGGACCCCGTTCGAGAACGACTGGGACTTCTGGGTCTACCCCGCCCGGCCCGCGATCGAGACTGCCCCGGAGGGCGTCACCGTCGTCAGCCGGCTCGACGAGAAGGCCGAGGCGGCCCTCCAGGCCGGCGGGAGGGTGCTGCTGCTCATCCCGCCGGGGCAGGCCCGCGAGGACCGGCTCGGGAAGGTGGCCCTCGGGTTCTCCTCGATCTTCTGGAACACCGCCTGGACCCGCCGCCAGCCTCCCCACACGCTGGGGATCCTCTGCGATCCGTCCCACCCCGCGCTGGCCGGCTTCCCGACCGAGTCGCACAGCAACTGGCAGTGGTGGTACCTGCTCAACCGGGCCGACGCCCTGATCCTGGAGGACCTGCCCCGCGAGCTTCGCCCCGTGGTCCAGGTGGTCGACGACTGGGTCACCAACCGACGGCTCGGCCTCGTGATCGAGGCCGCGTCGGCTCCGGCAAGCTGCTCGTGTGCAGCATCGACCTCGATCGCGACCTGGCGTCGAACCCCGTCGCCAGGCAGCTCCGCTCCAGCCTGCTGGCGTACCTCTCCGGCGACCGCTTCGACCCGAAGGTCGAGCTGACCGCCGCGCAGGTGCGGTCGCTGGTCAAGGAGCCGGCGCGATGATCACCCGCTCCTCGGCCGTCGCCCCCACCCAACCCTCCCCCACGAGGGGGAGGGCTTCGGTCCTCCCTCCCCCTCGTGGGGGGGAGGTTGGAGTGGGGGGCAGGAGAAGCGAACTGAAACCGTGGCCAGCCGCTGAGATTTCCCCGCCCACTCCTCTCCCCCGAGACCCCGCCATGCTCGCCGCCCCCGATGATCGCGTGCCCGTCCTGGATGGGGAGCCGCCGACCGATTCGGACCGGGACGCCTCGTTCAACCTCGGCTGGATCTGGACCATCAGCCTGGTCGCGGCCCTGGGGGGGCTGCTCTTCGGGTACGACTGGGTGGTCATCGGCGGGGCGAAGCCGTTCTATGAAAAGTACTTTCATCTCCAAACGCCGTGGGAAGTCGGCTGGGCGATGAGCTGCGCGCTGATCGGCTGTCTGGGCGGGGCCGTGCTCTCGGGCATGCTCGCCGACCGCTTCGGCCGCAAGCGGCTGCTGATCCTCTCGGCGGCGATCTTCACGCTCTCCGCGATCGGCACGGCGCTGGCGGGCTCGTTCGGGGTCTTCGTGCTCAACCGCCTGGCCGGGGGCGTGGCGATCGGGCTGGCGTCGAATCTCTCGCCCCTGTACATCGCCGAGGTGGCGCCCGCCGCGATCCGCGGCAAGCTCGTCTCCGTGAACCAGCTCACGATCGTGATCGGGATCCTGATGGCCCAGGTGATCAACTGGCTGATCGCCGAGCCGGTGGCCGCCGGCGCGACGCCCGCGGAGATCCTCGCCTCCTGGAACGGCCAGACCGGCTGGCGCTGGATGTTCGGCGTCACGGCCGTCCCCGCCGCCATCTTCTTCGTCGCCATGTTCCTCGTGCCGGAGAGCCCGCGCTGGCTGGCCAAGGCCGGACGGGAGGACCGGTCCCTGCGGATCCTCGAGAGGATCGGCGGCGAGGACTATGCCGGCAGGGCCCTGGCGGAGATCCGCCAGACGCTCAAGGGATCCTCCGACGGCTCCTCGGGCGGGCTGGCCGAGGCGCTCGATCGCCGGGTGCGGCCGGCCGTGGCGCTCGGCGTCGTGCTGGCGGTCTTCCAGCAGTGGTGCGGCATCAACGTCATCTTCAACTACGCCGAGGAGATCTTCGCGGCCGCCGGCTACGGCGTCTCCGACATCCTGCTCAACATCGTGATCACGGGGGTCGTCACCCTGATCTTCACGTTCGTGGCGATCGCCACGGTGGACCACCTCGGCCGGCGGTTCCTGATGCTCGCCGGCGCCGGGGGGCTCGCGGCGATCTACCTGCTGATCGGGCTCTCCTACGCGACCGGCACGCGGGGGACCGCCGTGCTCTTGCTGGTGGTCGCGGCGATCGCCTGCTACGGCTGCACGCTGGCCCCGGTGACGTGGGTGGTGCTCTCGGAGATCTTCCCCAACCGGGTGCGCGGCACGGCGATGGCCCTGGCCGTCTTCGCCCTCTGGGCGGGCTGCTTCACCCTGACCTACTCGTTCCCGTTCCTGAACCGGGCGTTCGGCCCGGCGGGGACCTTCTGGATCTACTCCGCGATCTGCCTGCTGGGCTTCCTCTACATCCGCGCCCGACTGCCCGAGACGAAGGGGCAGACGCTGGAGCAGATCGAGGCCCGGCTGGGCGCGAGGATGGAATGATCATCATGAATCATGAAAACTTGAAATGGAATCGCAGCGTGACCGGTGCTTGCCTGCTGGGGCGGGCCTGGGCGGTGGTCCTCGCCGGCTGCTCGATCGGCCTGGCCGCCGGGCCCGAGGTGCTCACGCCGAGGCCCGGCCCCGCGCCCCGGATCAACGGGGCGAAGGTCTTCGGCGTCCGGCCCGGCTCGCCCTTCCTGTTCACGATCCCGGCCACGGGCGAGCGGCCGCTCCGATACGCCGTGAAGGGGCTCCCCGAGGGATTGACCCTCGACCCGGCGACCGGCCGGATCGGCGGGAGATTGAAGGACGCCGGGACGTACCGCGTCAGCTTCGAGGTCTCCAACCAGCTCGGCACGGCGACCCGCCCGTTCACGATCGCCTGCGGAGACGCCCTGGCGCTGACGCCCCACATGGGGTGGAATAGCTGGTACATCTGGGAGAACCACGTCACCGACCGGATCGTCCGCGACGCTGCCGAGGCGATGGTTACGAGCGGCATGATTGATCACGGCTACATGTACGTCAATATCGACGACTGCTGGGCCGTGAAGCCGGGCGCACCGGCCTCCGAGCTGGGGGGCGAGCCGAGGGACGCAGAGGGGAGGGTGAACCCGAACCGCCGCTTCCCCGACATGAAGGCGCTCACGGACTTCATCCACGCCCGCGGCCTGAAGGCCGGCATCTACACCTCCCCCGGGCCGCTCACCTGCGGCGGGCACGCCGGCGCCTACCAGCACGAGGAGGAGGACGTCCGGCGGTTCGTCGAGTGGGGCTTCGACTTCCTGAAGTACGACTGGTGCTCCTACGGCCAGATCGCCCCGAAGCCCGACCGCGCGGCGCTCGAGAAGCCCTACCGGCTGATCGGCGAGATCCTCCGCAAACAGCCCCGCGACCTCGTGCTGAACCTCTGCCAGTACGGCATGGGCGACGTCTGGGAGTGGGGCAAGGCCGTCGGCGGTCAGAGCTGGCGGACGGCCGGCGATTTCGGCGGCACGTTCGAGGGCATCCCCGCCGCGCTCTTCCGCGACGGCTTCGACCTCTATTCCAGCAAGGGCCTGCACCGCTTCGGCGGCCCCGGCGGCTGGAACGACCCCGACTACCTCCTGCTCGGCTACCTGAGCAACTGGAAGGGCAAGACGGTGCCCACGCCGCTCTCGCCGGACGAGCAGTACAGCCACGTCTCGCTCTGGTGCCTGATCGCCGCTCCGTTGATCTTCAGCGGCGACATGACGCGGCTCGACGACTTCACGCTCGGCCTGCTGACGAACGACGAGGTCATCGAGGTCGATCAGGACCCGCTGGGCCGCCCCGGGCGTCGCGTCGCGAAGGACGGGCCGCTGGAGGTCTGGGCGAGGGACCTGGAAGACGGCTCGCTCGCCGTGGGGCTGTTCAACCGGGGCGGGAAGGCGGAACGCGTCTCGGCACGCTGGAGCGACCTGGGCCTCTCCGGCGGCCGGCCCGTCCGCGACCTCTGGCGGCAGAAGGACCTGGGATCGTTCCGCGACCGGTTCGAGGCCCCGGTCGCGAGCCACGGGGTGGTCCTCGTGAAGGTCGGCCCGGCGCGGTGATCACGAGCAATGAGGCTGTCGAGACTCCACCCGGATGAACGATCGTGATCTGCAAGCGTCCCGCTCGCGCGGGCGAGGGTTTCTTGAGCCCTTCTCCCTCGAGGGAGAAGGTGCCCCGGAGGGGCGGATGAGGGGGCGTGCATGCCGGGGCCTGCGCCGGCCCTCACCCGGCACTTCGTGCCACTCTCTCCCGCTCGCGCGGGCGAGGGTTTGAAGGGGGGGCGGATGCGGATGCGTTCGTGGGCCCTCACCCGGCACCTCGTGCCAACCTTCGCCCCGCGGCAGCGGGAGAGGTGCCCCGAAGGGGCGGATGAGGGGGCATGCCGGGGCCTGTGGCGGCCCTCACCCGGCACCTCGTGCCACCCTCTCCCGCTGTCGCGGGCGAGGGTTTGAAAGGGCGGACGGCCTGAGTGGGGAGGAGATCGAGTCTTGGAGGAGCCCCTGGTGACGGAAGCGCGTGCCGTGCTGTTCGACCTCGACGGCACCTTGCTGGATACGCTCGAAGACATCGCCCGCTCGGCGAACGAGGTGCTGGAAGGGCTGAACTTCCCGCGCCATCCGGCGGACGCCTATCGGCGGTTCATCGGCGACGGCGTGGGGAACCTGTTCCACCGGGCGATCGTCGAGGGATCGGCCGGGGACGCCGACCTGGTCGAGCCCGCGCTCATCGCCCGCTGCGTGGACGGCTTCCGCGAGAGCTACGGCCGGGGCTGGAACGTGGCGACCCGGCCTTACGAGGGGATCCCCGAGCTGCTCGACGCGCTGGCGGCCCGCGCGCTGGGCCTCGCCGTGCTCTCCAACAAGCCCGACGCCTTCACCCGGCAGTGCGTGGACGAGTACCTGTCGAGCTGGCCGTTCGCCGTCGTCTTCGGCGAGCGAGCGGGCGTGCCGCGGAAGCCCGACCCGGCCGCGGCCCTCGACGTGGCCGCCCGGCTCGGCGTGCCTCCCGGGGCCGTGCTCTACGTCGGCGATTCCTCCGTGGACATGGAGACCGCCCGGCGCGCGGGATGGTGCCGATCGGAGTGGCCTGGGGATTCCGCAGCCCGGAAGAGCTGCGGGAGCACGGCGCCCTGGAGGTGATCGCCGCCCGCTCGATCTGCTGGAGATGCTGGACCCGGAGGCTCAGGGACACGACCCATGACCGAGACCGCCACCGAGTTCTTCGAGGCCTGGTCGCTGTACGACCAGTTGCTTGATCACAACTATATGTATCACGACGAGCTTTTCGCCGGCGTCCATTCGATCCTGGCGGAGCGGTTCGGAGACCGTCCGATCGCGGTCCTGGACCTGGGCTGCGGCAGCGCCCGGCACGCGGCGTCGGCCCTGGCCGGGCGGCGGGGTCGCCCGCTATGTCGGCTACGACCTCTCGATGCCCGCGGCTCGATCATGCCCGGAAGAACCTCGCCCCGCTGAATTGCCCGGTGGAGCTGATCGTCGGGGACATCCGCGATGGGCTCGAGCAGGACCACGGGACCTACGACGTCGTCCTGAGCAGCTTCGCGATCCATCACCTCTCCGAGGCGGAGAAGGCGATCTTCTTCGCGAGGGCGGCCGATCGGCTCGGGGCCGGGGGGATGCTGCTGCTGGTGGACACGATGCGCGAGGAGGGCGAGGATCGGGCGGCCTACCTGGAGGGCTATTGCGGCTGGGTCCGCTCGACCTGGGTCGCGCTTGCCGGTCGCGGCGCTCGACTCGATCGTCGAGCACGTGCGGGCCCACGACTTCCCCGAGAGGCCCTCGACCCTCGCCGCGATGGCCCGTGACGCCGGCCTCGGCACCTGCCGGCCGGGCCCGCGGTTCGGCTGGCACCGGACGCTCGGCTTCGAGAGGAGGCGGCAACTCGGTGACGGCCGAATTCGTCGCTGGTGCGGCCCGCCGGACGATCGGTCTCGTCGCTTCGTAGCTTCGTAGGGTGGGTCAGCGGAGCGCGACCCACCGGAAATGGCCCGGGGATGGTGGGTTGCGGCTCCGCTGACCCACCCTACCGAAATGGGGTTCGAGCGGTAGGGGCGCGGCGTCGCGGGCCGCCCCGGCCGCCCTGTTGACGCCCGATCACCTGACCTTGTGAAAATCCCCGATCTGCTCGAACATAGGGTTTTGACCTCGGGGACCCGGGAGTTCGAGAGATGCTGATCAGCGAGAAGCTCAATCAGGCGATCAACGAGCAGGTGGGGCACGAGCTGGGCAATTCGCACCAGTACCTGGCGATCGCGGCGTACTTCGAGGCCGAAGCCCTGTTCGGCCTCGCCAAGATCTACTCCAAGCAGTCGGACGAGGAACGCGAGCACGCCCTGAAGTTCATCAAGTTCCTTCAGGACGCGGGCGGCCGGGTGTCGATTCCCGCCGTCCCGGCGCCCCGGAACACGTTCGAGTCACCCCTGGACGCCGCCCAGCATGCCCTGGACTGGGAGCTCAAGACGACCCGGCAGATCAACGACCTGGTGACGCTGGCGATCGAGGAGAAGAACTACATCGCCCACAACTTCCTCCAGTGGTTCGTCTCCGAGCAGCTCGAGGAGGTCTCCAGCGCCGAGACCCGCCTCGCCGTGATCCGCCGCGCCGGGCCGAGCGTGCTGATGGTCGAGGCGTACCTGGCGCACGAGGGGAAGTGAGCGGAGGGGCCCCGGCGCGATCGGTGACACACACGACGAATCAAGGCGGACGGGCGTTCATCCCCATCTACTCGCGCATCCAGTCCAAGTTGGTGGGCCGTGGCCGACTGGACCCTTCTCCCGCGCGAGCGGGAGAAGGTGGCCCGGAGGGCCGGATGAGGGCGGGGCAGGCCGCGGCTCGCACCCCGGACCCCTCACCCCGACCCTCTCCCCGCTCCGCGAGGCGAGGGGGACAGCACCCTTCGCCCGCGAGAGCGGGAGAAGGTGGCCCGCAGGGCCCGATGAGGGCGGGGCAAGCCGCGGCTCGCACCCCGGACCCCTCACCCCCACCCTCTCCCCGCTCCGCGGGGCGAGGGCGAACGTGTCCCGGGGTGGCGACACCTTGATCCGGCAGCATCGACCCACCCGAGTACACCGGAAGCGGGACGACGCGGGCCTCGGCCACCTGATCAGGCTGGAAACGGTACGACGATCTGCTCTCCCCTCGGTGAAAAATCCGGGTCACGCCGGACTCCAGGGCAGGATGATCGTGAATCGGCTACCCCGTCCCGGCTCGCTCTCCACCTCCAGCGTGCCTCCATGGAGGTCGGTGAGGGTCTTGACCAGGGCCAGCCCCAGCCCGGTCCCCGTGTACTGCCGGGCCAGGCGGGAGTCGAGTTGCACGAACGGCCTGAACAGCCGGGCGAGTCCCTCGCGGCTGATGCCGATGCCCGTGTCCCACACGGCGAATCGGGCCTCGCCCCGTGCCCGGTCGCCCGACGCCTCCAGGCCGACGCTGCCGCCCGCGTCGGTGAACTTCACGGCGTTGGAGAGCAGGTTGACGAGGATCTGCTTCAGCCGCCTCTCGTCGGCCACGACGGTCCCGATCGCCGGGTCCACGGAGAGACTGATGGAGATCGACTTCCGCTGGGCCGCCTGCTTGACGAATCGCTCGGCGGCCTCGCATGCCGGCCCGACGGGGACGTCCGACCTCTCCAGCTCGACCATGCCGGCCCCGATCTTCGCCACGTCGAGGATGTCGTTGATCAGCGCGAGCAGGTGGCGGCCGCACTCCTCGACGTCCCTCAGGCCGCGCGCCTGCTCGGGATTCAGCTCGCCGTAGACGCCTTCCTGGAGGGCCTCGGAGATGGCGAGGATCCCGTTCAGCGGGGTGCGGAGCTCGTGGCTCATGCTGGCGAGGAACTCGTCCTTCAATCGCGAGGCGCGGGCCAGCTCGGCGTTGGCGAGGGAGAGGGCATCGGACCGCTCCCGCAGGGTCGCCTCCAGCCGCTTCCGCTCGCTGATGTCCCGCATGATCGTGGAGACGAAGGTGACCCGGCCGTCGCCGTCGCGGTGCGCCATGATCAATTGCGAGACCGGGACCGACCCGACGTCGCCGGAGAGCACCTCGGTCTCTCCCAGCCAGTGGCCGTCGCGGACGGCGGCCGGGATCCCCTCCCGGAGGATCCTCCCGGCGGACTCGGGCGGATGCAGGTCGGCGATCGACGCGGGCCGCTGACCGCACTCCGGCCCGATGCCGGCGAACCGGCGGAAGGCGTCGTTCTCCCAGATCGGCCGCCCGTCGGGCGTCGCCGTGGCGATGAAGTCGGTGGACGAGTCGATGACCTGCACGAGGCTCCGCACCTCGGACGTGCGGGCGGCGACCCGCCGCTCGAGCTCCTGGTTGAGTTCCCGGAGTTCCGCCTCCGCACGCTTGCGTGCCGTCACGTCGATCGCCGTGGTGATCACGAGATCCGGAGACCCGGCGTCGTCGGGCACGACCGTCCGGGTCAACTCCAGCCAGATCTCCGAGCCGTCCTCGAGGCAGTGCCGCAGCTCCATCCCTCGGGGCTCGCCCGGCCGGATCGGTCCCGTCCCGAACTCGGGTCGATCGACGAGCAGGCCTTTCGTGGCCTGGACGAGCTCGTCCGCGGTCGAGAACCCGGGCAACCGCCGCAGGGCCTCATTCGTCCCGAGGACCGAGCCGTCTCGGCCCTGAAGCATGATCCCGATCGGGCTGTGGCGGACGATCGCGTCGAGGCGGGCCTCGCTCGTGCGGATCGCGCGATCGGCTTCCTGCTGGGCGGTCAGGTCGCGCGCCACCGAGAGGAAGCAGGGCCGGCCTTCCCAGTCCACCACGGTCGTGTTGATCTCGGCGGGGAGCGTCGATCCGTCCTTCCTCGTCAGGACGGTCGTGAAGATGCGCGAAGTCCGGGACCGGTCCGCGAGCATCTCCCGCCACAAATCGCCGGCCGTCTCGGGGCTGTAGTGCCTGTCGAAATCGAGGACTCCCATGCGGGCGAACTCGTCTCGCGAGTAGCCGAGGGCCCGGCAGGACGTCCCGTTGACCCAGAGGATCCGGCCGGCCTCGTCGGTGATGAACAGGGCGTCCGCGGCGTGCTCCGCGATCGTCCGGAATCGCTGCTCGCTCGCCGTGACGGCACCCTTCTGGACGGCCAGCCGCCGATGGCTGGCCGTGATGAGGAATGTGGAGATGCCGCCCAGGGCGAGCAGGAGCAGGCACGCCAGCAGCATGAGGCGGAGCGTCAGGTCCCCTTGCGACTCGCTCCGGGAAATCGTGCTGACCACGCTCCAGGGCGAACTCGCCACCGGCCAGGAGGCCCCGAGCAGTCGCTCGCCACGTCGATCGGTCGTCTCGAATTGACGCTCGCCGCTGAGCGTCACGTCGGCGAGGCCCGCGGACTCGACCGTCGCGAAACTCGGTCCCGTCTGCACGTCGCCGGGCGGGGGGGCGGTCAGCAGCTCGATGCGTCCGTCGGCGGCCCGGACGAGGCTCGATCGGGCCGTCCGGCTCGGCGACGGCCAGGCTCGCATCAGCGGCAGGATGGATCGCTCGGGTGCCGATCGCAGGACCACGACGAGCGGCGAACGGGCCCGATCGGGCGTGTCGCCGAATCTCACGCGCGCCGCGAATTCGAGGCACAGGAGCCCCTGCTGTCCGGGGGTCGGTGCGTAAAGATCGGTGTTGATCACCTCATCGGAGCGGAGGGCGTCCTGGAGGGCCTGCTCCAGGGGCGGATGGTGCCGCTCCGCGGGCCCCGCCGAGCAGAGCACCCGGCCACGTCCGTCGCAGATCTCGAGCGAACGGTACCCGTAGGCCTCCTTGACCTGCTGCAGGCTGCGATTCAACCGTTCCTTGAGACCGGCGTCGTCGGGGTGCTCGGAAAGCTGCTCCAGCTCATCGCGCAAGGACGCGTTGCTCGACAGGATCCTGGCGTCTCCCCGACGCTCCGACAGCCACGCCGCGATCTGATCGGCCTTCAGCCGGCTGACATTCTTGAGGGCCTCGAGCGTCGACCGCCGTCGCTCGGAGGTGCCGCTGAGATAGTCGGCGATCCCGACCGAGAAGAGGATGGCCGTGAGCGTCCCGACGATCAGCAGCGGGATGCGCAGGCCCCGATCCAAGAGCTGCCCAGGCGGCTGGGGAGGACCGGCCGCCTGGACATCGGTCCGGCCTGCCGCGAGGGCATGGATCAGGATCCCGGTCGAGGTGATCAGGATCAGGAACAGCCCGACCTGCCAGACCAGCCAGGATCGAGGGTCGTGCACGAATCGCAGGATTACCCAGTCGGTGATCGCGATCCAGGCGATTGCCGCGGCCGAGTACAGGATGACCCAGGAGATCGCCTTGGGCATGGGTTCGTCGACTGCCGAGCTGGCGGAGAGTCGCTCGCGTCTGCGGTGCAGAGGGAGCGTCGGAGCCGGGATTCACCCAGAGATTCTGCTGATGAGGCAAATGGAGAAGGCCGGGCCCGGCGGGATCGCCGTGCGGGCCCGGCCGTCGCGGGAGCGGCGTACGGGGATTGGGCGCTCAGCCGCGCCGCTTCGGCCCGGGTCCGTAGACGGCGTCGGCGCCGAGGGCCTCCTCGATCCGGAGGAGCTGGTTGTACTTGGCGATGCGGTCGGAGCGGCTGGCCGAGCCGGTCTTGATCTGGCCGGCGTTGGTCGCCACGGCGATGTCGGCGATCGTCGCGTCCTCGGTCTCGCCCGAGCGGTGGCTGATCACCGAGGTGTAGCCCGCGCGATGGGCCATCTCGATGGCCTCGAGCGTCTCGGTCAGGGTGCCGATCTGGTTCACCTTGATGAGGATGCTGTTGCAGCAGCCCTGGTCGATGCCCTTCGACAGGCGCTCGGTGTTGGTCACGAAAAAGTCGTCGCCGACGATCTGGACCTTGCCGCCCAGCGCCTTCGTGAAGGCGGCGTAGCCGGCCCAGTCGTCCTGGTCGAGCGGGTCCTCGATCGAGACGATCGGGTACTTGTCGACCCAGGAGGAGAAGAGCTCGATCATCTGCTGGCTGGAGAGGACCTTGTCCGGCGCGGACTTCCAGAACTTGTAGCCCTTCTTCTCGCCCTCGTCGAACAGCTCCGAGCTGGCGCAGTCCAGGGCGATGGCGATGTCCTTGTCGCGGCCGGGGGAATACCCCGCCTTGTCCACGGCGTCGAGGATGAACTTGATCGATTCCTCGTTGTCGAGGTTGGGGGCGAAGCCGCCCTCGTCGCCGACGTTGGTGTTGTGGCCGGACTTCTTGAGCACGGCCTTGAGGTTGTGGAAGACCTCCGCGACCATCCGGATGCCCTCGGCGAAGGTCTTCGCGCCGACGGGCATGACCATGAATTCCTGGAAGTCGATCTTGTTGTCGGCGTGCTTGCCGCCGTTGATGATGTTGGCCATCGGGACGGGCAGGACGCGGGCGCCGGCGCCGCCGATGTAGCGATACAGCGGCAGGCCGTGCGCCGCGGCGGCCGCCCTGGCGGCGGCGAGGCTGACGCCGAGGATGGCGTTGGCGCCGAGCTTGCCCTTGTTGGGCGTGCCGTCGGCGGCGATCAGGGCGCGGTCCAGGCCGATCTGGTCGGCGGCGTCGCGGCCGACGGCGGCCTTGGCGAGCGCCCCGTTGACGTTGGCGACCGCCTTGCTGACGCCCTTGCCGAGGTACCGCTTCTTGTCGCCGTCGCGAAGCTCGACGGCCTCGTGGATGCCGGTGCTGGCGCCCGAGGGGACGGCGGCCCGCCCGAGCGTGCCGTCGGCCAGGACCACGTCGACCTCGACGGTGGGATTGCCGCGGCTATCCAGGATCTCTCGCCCGCGAACCCGGGCGATCGTGGCAACGGATTGGCTCATGATACTCGTGTCGCTCCAAAGACCCGGCGAGGCCCACGCCCGGCAGTCCCCGGCGCGCGGGAATCTCCCTCACCCAGATGCGTTTATCCGGGAGCGCCGCCGGGCGGTCAAGGCACTGGTGGGGAATCGGCGCCGGGGGCGGACCCGACGCCCCGCCGCAAAACCCGGTCGGGCCGGGACTTCCCGGCCGCGGCGAGGCCCGGCGCCCGGGCCCGGTGCGGGCCGACGGGCCGGGTATGAGGAAGCCAGTGCGGGCGGCCCCGCCCCTCCGGTGCGTCCGGCATCAGGGGGTTGGGGTGGTCTCCTTGTGAAAAGGCGGAGACCGCCACGCGGTGCGGCTTCACGCGAGCCAGTTCTCGAGGGCGCTCATGGGCCGTGTGGGATGGAGGTCCCCGGTGCGGGGATCACGGCCCCCTCGAACTGCCGAGCGCCCGGAGCGGGGCCGTCTGGTGGCCGCGAGTGGCGGCCCGGGCCGCGTTCCGGAAGCTCGGTGACTGGGTCGGGAGGGGTGACGATCGTTCGGATCCTTCGAGCGTTGAAGGCTGCCCCGGTTGGAGGCAATCGGCGCCCGGAAGGGGCCTGGGAATCCGACGGCCGGCCCGCATCCCCCGGATCGCTTCCCGATGATCTCGGGCCGCGTGTCTCGCCGGGGCGGGCCAGCGTCGGGCCCTATGGATATCGGTCCGCCGTCGGGCCTGCTTGATCCTGGTCCACGATTCAACAACCGGCGCCCGGCCCCGTCCGCAACAAGGGCAGAACATACCTCCTGAGAAAGACCGGCGAATCCGGCCCGACGTGCCCGCCGAGGTTCCCCGCCAGCGCCATCCGGGGCGACCACCTCACCTGCCGGAGCCTGGCGTAAGGGTGGCGCGGGTCGGACCCGGCGTCGCCCGGCACGCGGAAGCCGACCAGGCCCGCGGACGCCGTCCGCACGCGGTCCGCGGTGCCGAAGACGCGCGTGCCGGCCCCCAGGACGATCAGGTCCAGGGGCGACCAGAAGACGACCAGCTCGCCGCGCACGGCGCGCAGGGCCCCCGAGAGGTCATACGCCGGCGAGAGCGCGGGCGCCAGCAGGATCGCGCGTTCCACGCTCTCCGGCTCGAGCCCCTCCAGGGCCCTGACCACGACCCCCGAGCCTCCCGACTTGGCGACCAGGAAGACAGGCGCCCCCGGCCTCCCGAGGCGGAACCGGCGCACCAGGGCGATCAGCGCGTCGGCCCGGCGATCCCGGTTGGCGACCCGGGAGAGGTCGGCGTACCACCGGCCGAAGCCGTGCCCCCAGCGGAAGGGCGCAGAACGCATACGGCAGGGCGCCGCAAGCCCGCGAGCTGCAGCCCGACGCCGCAGAAGTCCAGCCCCCCCACGCCGCCAACCGCCACCACCAGCCCCCGGCAGTCGGGGCCGATCGTCAGGGGCGTGTCGGTGCCGCCCGGCTCGTCACCCGGCCCGGGCCGCCTTCCCGTCGTCGATCCCATGAGAACCGCCTCGCTTCCGGGCCCCTGGCCGGGGCGGCGCGACTCCTCCTCACCGAGGGAGGAGGTTCGAAGCCGTCCTCACGGCACTCGCGGCGGCGCCGGGGGCACCGGGTCGGCCGGCTTCGCCGCCGCGGCCCGTTCCTTGTCCCTCTCCCTGTCCTTGTCGCGTTCCCGATCTCGGTCCTTCTCTTTCTCCTTCTCCTTCTCCTTCTCCCTGTCCTTGTCGCGTTCCCGATCGGGGCGGGGGGCCGGCGCGGCGGGCTCGGTCTCGGCGTCCTGCCACTTCATGGCCCGGGCGTGGCGCATGGGGGCGATCCGGAGGATGACCTCCCCGTCCTGGAAGAGCCGGACCGTGCCGTTGGACTGGCTGACGACGACGGCCAGCGCCTTGCTGACGGCGGTGATGGCGGCGGCCGCCCAGTGCCGCGTGCCCAGGCCCTTGGAGAGCGTCAGCCCGGTCATGGGGGCGTCGATCAGCCGGCAGGCGGCCTCGACGGTGCCGTCGCGGGCGACGACGAAGGCCCCGTCCATCTGGGCGATCTCCTTGATCGCCTCGCGGACGCGGGGGTCGCGGACGTTCCGCTCCTTGCGGCGATAGCCCTTGAACGGGTCGAACCCCAGCGGCCGGGTGCGGGGCAGCACGCGGCGGACGTCGCCGACGACGATCAGGGTGCCCACCGCCTTGCCCTCGCGGCCCTCGCGGCCGATCTCCACGGCCGTGTCGACCACGGCCTTGAGGGTCTCGAACGGGACCCAGGTCTCCAGGGCGCGGAGGTCCCGGGCGGTCAGCCGCTCGAGGTGCTCGCCCAGCCGGATCACCGCCAGCGAGTCGAGGGCCTCGGCCTCGAACCCCGAGTAGACGACGACCACCCGCGCGCCGGCCTTGAGCTGGTCGTTGGCCACGGCCTCGATGAGCGCCAGGGTGATCCGCTCCGCGATCGCGGCCTCGCTCGGCTCGACCTCGATGGCCTCCAGCCCGGCCTTGCGCACCGCCTCGATCTGCCGCGGCGACGAGGTCGCGACGAACATCGAGGCCATGCCCGCGCAGACCGACCGCACCAGCTCCCATTCGATCGGCCCCTCGGGCATGATCAGCACGCCCGAGGCCCCCAGCCGTTGCGCGGCCTCGCATGCCAGCGAGACGATGGGCAGCGGGGCAGTCGCCTTGGAGACGGGGTGCAGCGACACGTGATGCGGCCTCGGGGATCAAGGGCGATGGATTCCGCCCGCTCCCTCGGACGGCATAAAAAGGCCCCCGGGGCCGTCGTCATCGCGAGCAGGCTCCGGGGGCGTCGTGACCGCGCTCGCGGGTCACTGCTTCTTGGGCTCTTCCTTCTTGGGCTCTTCCGTCTTCGGTTCTTCCTTCTTGGCCTCGGCGGGCTTGGGCTCTTCCTTCTTGGCCTCGGCGGGCTTGGGCGCGGCCGCCGGGCCCTTCGCCTTGCGGACCTCCTCGATGTGCCGGCTCAGCATGTTGGCGCGCTGATCGTACCAGGCCTTCAGGCCGGCGCTGGGGTTGATGATCCGGATGTCCGTCTGGGGGTTGATCGTCGCGCCCTCGGGCTGCTTGCCGTAGCCGGTGAACCAGCCGCAGAAGACCTCGGGGGTGACGGCCCAGTAGGTCTTCTTCGCGGCGGGGTCCTTGAGGGTCCGGGCGTCCAGGGCATATCCCTTGATCAGGATGTCGAGGATCGGCGGCGGGTCGATCGAGCTGTCGACGAGCCCGGCGTCCTGGGCGGCGACGATCGCCTCGGCCACGGCGCGGCGGGCGGCCTCCAGCTTCTCCTCGACGGCCTTGGGCACCGTCGGCGCGGGGGGCTCGGCCGGCTTCTCCGCCTCCTTCTTGGCCGGCTCCGCGGGCTTGGCCTGCTCGGTCTTGGCTTCCGCCTGCTTGGGGGGCGGGGCCGGGGCGGGGTCCTTCTTGGCTTCCTGGGCGAACAGGGAGCCCGACAGCCCGATCCCCAGGGCCACGGCCAGGCTCAGCGACGACGCGAGAGGAACGACTCTTCGGGACACGAGCGGATCTCCTTGCTGTGCGATCGGGCCACACCTGCTCCATGGAGCGTGGCCCTCGACTCACCGACTGCCTCCTGGAGGCCGTAAACCCGGACGTCCTCGACGGCGACTCGTCCGGAACGGAGTATTTCGGCGAGTTTAACGGCCCGGGGGCCCCCATGCTAGTGCCATCGCGGGGCCCGGCCGGCCCTTTCGCACCCGCCGTGAACTCCGCCCGCCTCGGTGATTCTGGCCAGTTTGCCCAGGCCCCCCGTCTTACGCCCGGGAGCGATCCGCGCGTCCGGATCCGGTCGGCCTCGCGGCCGGGGGCGGTCCGTTCGTCGCGGTCGTGGCGAGGGAACGCGGAAGTCGGGTTATGCCGATGGGACGAATTGCCGAAGAGATATCTGCTTACCAACGGCGGATCGCGTCGCGGCGCGAGCGGGTTTTCGGGTCGCGTGCCAGGGAGGATCGTGATGCGGCGGACTACTTCGGATCGGTCGAGGCAACGGGCGCTTCGCAGCAGGCCGTCGCTCGAGGCCCTGGAACAGCGCCGGGTCCTCAGCGAGGTGACCGGCGTCGCCCCGATCTCGGCCCTGCAAACCACGACCGCCGGGCGACTCCTGCACAACAACCAGACGTTCGTGTACCGGACGCCCCGGGGCACGAACGTGAAGATCCAGATGGTCGGCCGGGGCAGCCTGGAGGGGACGACCGTCGACCAGAACGGCGTGCTCCATCTCCAGTTCAGCAAGACCAACTCCTACACCAAGATCGTCAGCACCGTGCACGGCGGCAACGGGCAGGCAGACCTGGGGAGCATCTATCCCCGCGACCTGGTCCTCAACAACGCGACCCAGAGCCTCAGCGGGATCGGCGGGACGCTGATCGACACGATCAACCTGATGAACTTCAACCTGGTCCCCGGCGGCGTGATCAGCGTCGCGGAGGGGATCAACCTGCTGGGTCTCAACTCGGCGGGGCCGAACACGCAGATCCGGCTCCGCGAGCTGCCCTCCACCGTCACGGCGGGCCAGGGCGGCACGGTGAACACCGGGCCGGGCGGGTCGAGCAGCTCGAACTCGGCGATCATCAGCGACGCGTTCCTGGTCCAGGGCCTCGCCGGGGTCAACGGCGAGTTCGTCTCGGCGGGCAACATCCTGCTTCAGAGCGATCCCACCAATCCGGGCCCGCCCCCCGCCCCCCCGGGCGTGGTGATCCGGATCAACCACATCCGGGGGAACGTCGCGCAGGTGCCCAACCTGCTCACCGACGCGAGGACCTTCGGATACAACGAGACGACCGGGCAGGTGGTGCGCTTCGCCCTGGACCTGACGAAGGCGGCGTCGTTCCAGGGGACCGGCACGGTGGACACCAGCTTCACGCCGATCCAGGTGCAGGCCCCGGGCTCGACCGCGCCGGTCGGGCTCTCGGTGGGACGGTCCGGCAACCGGCTGGTGCTCCTGGTGGCCAGCGGGACGACGGTCTCCGCCTATGACGCGACCTACGGCACGTCGCTGGGGTCCTTCACCATCCCCGCGGGCTTCGACGCCCTGGGCTCGACGGACACCGTCTCGGTGATCGGCAGCGTCGGGTCGAACCAGCTCCAGATGCTGGACATCGCCGCCAGCCTGGCGAGCGGCGTCGCCACGCCGCCGGCGGACAACCCCGCGCCCTACACCCCGCCGCCGGGCCTCGAACTCGTGGGCGGGCTCACGGGGATCTCCGGGTCCAACCGGGTCTACTCGACGATCGCGGCCACCTTCAACTCGTTCCAGCCGAACGTCACGCAGCTCGGCCTGCTGACCACCAGCGCCTCCGTCGCGGTGCCGAAGTCCGGCGGCGGCCTCGACCTGGTGAACCGATTCAGCACCGACTCGCAGAAGGCCATCCAGGTCGGGGGCTCCTACGTCCCGGTCGATCCGGGGAACAACCCCGACCTGATCGGCGTCCCGCTCGGCTCGGTGGACACGAACCTCGCCCTGAACACCGCGACGGCCAGCTCGAGCACCCCCGGGGCGTACAGGAACGTCGTCTCGCTGCTGGGGCCGGTGACGCTCAGCCCCAAGGGTTCGATCACCCTGAACACGACGGGCCGGATCACCGACCTGAGCGAGACGTTCCGGCCCGACCTCGACGGCTCGACGGCCCAGGGGACGGGCCCCGCACTCATCGACGTGCAGGGCAACATCCAGTCGTTCCGCGGGCTGACGGCCAACGGCCTGATCCTCAACAACACCGGCTCGCTGAACCTGCTGAAGACCGGGCGGCTCTCCAACTCGGTCATCCTGGCGCTGCCCATCGGGCACGTCGAGACCACCCAGGCTCACCGCACGAACGTGACGCTGATCTCGTCCGCGAACCGCCTGTTCGAGACGCGAGGCGGCGTCACCCTGGTGCCCGGGCTGGACCGCATCCCCATCGGCCCGCTCTCGCTCACCAACGACGTCCCGCCGCCCTCCACCACCTGAGGAACGGGCCGGGAAGAACTTCCTGTCTCCGCATGCCTGACTCCGTTCCGGGTGGCTGGGGTCTCGCTACGCCGAGACCACGGTTCCCGGGCTGTTCCCCGGGGTCTCGCTACGCCGAGACCCCAGCCACCCCCGCTCGGGAATGTCGGGAAGTGATTCCCAGCCCATTCCTGAGCGGAGACTCGCGGGCAGTCGGAGCCGGGCGCAGTGCGCCCGGTGCACCCGCTCGGCACCACTGCCTCGGGGAGCAGACAGGGGCCTCCCCTCCTGGCGAGGCACGCCGCCGATCCACTGACCCGGGATGGAGGGAAGGGAAGGACCTGGTAAGCCCTCCCCCCTCGTGGGGGAGGGTCAGGCGAAACCCCGACCGACCGCCTGGAGCGGCGTCGTCACCGGGGCGAGGGCCGGGCGATGCTCCCCCTCCGGCCAGGGAGATCTGTGCGGTTACCACGCCGGATCCGAAACACTGCATGGTGTAGCTGGCCGCCAGGGCGGCTCCGTCGGCGATGAACAGCCCGTAGACCCACTGACTGCCGTCCCAGACATACCCGTCGGGGTTCGTCCCCCAGGGGTTGTAAACCTCGAACGGCAAGTCAACCGCCGGATCGCAGCCGACGACGGCGTAGCAGTGGTTGGGAACGATGAGCGAGGTGCCCGTGGTCTCGCCCGTGCAAATCACCACGAAGCTCCCCGCATCCCAGGCGCCGGCGATCGAGGAGGGGCTGATCGCGCTGTCATGCGCCGACCTCCCCGTGATGGCCTGCATCGCCCAGGCCGGATCACCGCCCTGGACGGCCTGGTAGGAATGCATCCCGACATGCTGGGTCGTCACGTAGCCCCGGGCGTTCGCCTGCACGTAGGCCTTCTCGGCCAGCGCCACCCAGAGGATCCCGTTGTCGGGTCGGTCGAAGCGATTGCCGGCGTCCGGCAGCTCGGCATCGACGGTCACGTAATGCGCCGTCCCGGCGGAGTCGTAGAGGCGCACTGTCCAGAGCGGGACCTGGACACCGTCCTCGAGGACGCGCCCATTGTAGGTGAACATGCTGGCGATCAGGCCGGGGTCTCGGGCCGCGACCGCCGCCAGGGCCCCCAGCAGCCAGCAGTCGCCCACCGCCCCCTGCCGCACGTCCAGGAAGCTCGGGCCGGCGTCGCCGAAGAGCGTCCCGCTCACCGGGGAGTAGCGATACAGCTCGGAGTCCGGATGGTCGACCACCCACCGCTGGTAGGTCGTCTCGCAGACGGTGCTGCTCCAGCTAATGCCGGCGGAGTTCCGGGCGGCCACTCGGAACCAGTAGGCGGTGTTGGGGCTCAGGCCGTTGACGACGTACCCGGTCTTGCCGGCGCCCAGGCTGCCGATCTGCGCCCATGCGCCGCCCGTCCACTCGGCGACCAGGTAGCTGGTGGCGTAGGCGGCCGGGGCCCAGGCCAGGGCGACCTGGGTGGTGGAGATGGCCGCGGTGACGACCGAAGGCACGGCCGGCGGGGCCGCGAGCGTCGTGACGGTCTTCCCGATCGCCCAGGCGGTCCGCGCCCGGCCCGAGGCACCGATGCGGAAGCGGTAGGCGGTGTGGGGAGTCAGGCCGTCGACCACGCAGTTGGTCGCGCGATTGTCGAGACTGCAGATCAGCACCCAGCCGCCGTTGACCCATTCGCCCACGCGATACGCCGCGGCGCCGGCCACGCGTCGCCAGCTCAGCCTGACCGCTGTGGGCGAGATCGCCGCGACCTGGAATCGCGGGGCGATGAGCTGAGACAGCAGGACGCGCTCGTCGAGCTGCTCGCATTCCGGATGAAAGCCCCGGGGTCGTCCCACCACCCCTCGAGGCTTCGACGGGCGCCACGTCGGTAAGCGGGGCATCGCTCCGACCTCCCTCCCGGGTCGGACCGCAGCGCCCGCCATCGTGTTCGGTCACCCACTCGCCGGGGACGTCCGCGGCGGGATCGTGGTGGTGGCTCGGGCGGATGCGACCGGCTTAGACCTGTCACCTCGGGCTGTCCGATGCATCACGAATCCGCTCCTCGTCTCGCCCTGGGATGAGCCGCGAGCCGGGGCTGCCCATGAGCTGATTCAGACACCTGGAAACATGCCATCTGACAAACATCATTATCTCATCCCGGAGCCCCGATTGCATCAGGTGACCCAGGCGTCTCGAAGTTCGTCGAGTTCATAAAATCCGAACAGTTCGACATCCTGAACGATGGGTGTCCCGGGGACGCATCTGGAGCGGGCGCGGCGACGGCCCGCGCGGTGGGCTCCCACCTCTGATCTGTGTTCATCCGTGGCTCATTTTCTTCGTTCCGGATCCTGCGAGAGTGGTTGCCGTTCGGATGGCGAGGGTCTCCGTAGGGTCCGCAATTGCGGACCACTCCGGTCATCCATCCTGAAGAGGTCCGCAATTGCGGTCCCTACACAGATGCCGGTGGGATGCGCATCGCAGGCGATGCTGACCCACCCTACTACCTCCCACCTCTGATCTGTGTTGATCTGTGTTCATCTGTGGCTCATTTCCGTCCTTCCGGATCCTGCTCGAGCGGTTGCCGTCCGGATGGCGAGGGTCTCCGTAGGGTCCGCAATCGCGGACCACTCCGGTCATCCATCCTGAAGAGGTCCGCAACTGCGGACCCTACACAGATGCCGGTGGGATGCGCATCGCAGGCGATGCTGACCCACCCTACTACCTCCCACCTCTGATCTGTGTTG
>JAXMBE010000081.1:0-35046 GCA_046349995.1 Isosphaeraceae bacterium
GATCCGGACGGCCGCCTGCTTCGGCCCGCAAGACGGGCGCGGAACGCTGGCCCGGGCGCTGCACCATCTTCGGCTCGGCCGGCCGGTCGCGATCCCCGGGGAGCACCCGGTCTCGCCGGCCTATCTCCCCGACCTGGCGAACGCCACCCTCGAGCTGCTGGTCGACGGTGAAGCGGGCATCTGGCATCTGGTCAACGACGGCCCGACGACTTGGGGCGAGCTCGTACGGACGGCCGCCGCACTCTGCGGACTGGACGCCTCCCGGCTCCGGATCCGGCCCGCCGCGGACGAGGGTCGCGGGCGATCGGCCGCCCTCGCGAGCGAGCGGGCCGCCCTGATGCCGGGCCTGGAGTCGGCGCTGAGGCGATTCGCCGAGGACTGGCGACGGACGGCTCATGAGGCAGTACTGCAGCCCCCGCCCGGGCTGGCCGCCCCGCTCCTCGACGGAGACCCATTGAGGCCCGTCCCCGGGATCGTGTCCGAGTGGACGGTCCCGCAGAGGGATGCATGGTGAGGGCTCTCCCGTGAGTTCGAAATCCAGCGAGTCGAGCGAGCAATGCTCCGAGAGGACGGCTAGGGGTGAGGACATCAGCCCCGAGCATCCGTCGTCGGCCTATCCCCGTCCCCGGTTCCGGCGGAAGGACTGGTCCTGCCTGGACGGCAACTGGGACTTCGCCTTCGATCGCGACGCGACCTGGAGGCTCCCCGCCCAGGTCTGCTGGCAGACCCAGATCCGGGTGCCGTTCGCCCCCGAGACGCAGGCCAGCGGCATCGGGGAGTCCGGCTTCTTCCACGCCTGCTGGTACCGCCGCGAGTTCGGCGCGCCGCCGATGGGCCCGGGCGAGAGGCTGCTCCTGCATTTCGGCGCGGTGGACCATGCCGCGATCGTCTGGGTCAACGGCCGCTTCGCCACGCGCCACGAGGGCGGCTACACGCCATTCCAGGCCGACATCACCGACCTGCTCGAGGAGTTCGGGTCGCAGGTCGTCGTGGTCCGTGCCGAGGACGATCCCCACGACCTCGACAAGCCGCGCGGCAAGCAGGACTGGCAGCGCGTGCCGCACTCGATCTGGTATCCCAGGACCACCGGCATCTGGCAGACGGTCTGGATGGAGCGGGTCCCGCCGACCTGGATCCGCATCCTCCGCCTGCCCCCCGGGCACGAGAACTGGCAACTGCCGCTGGAGGTCGTCCTCGACGGCGAGCGCCGCGATGACCTCTGGCTGGAGGTGAAGCTCTGCTTCGGGAACCGGACGCTGGCGCACGACCGCTACGCCGTCATCGCCGGCGAGGTCCACCGGCGGATCGCCCTCTCGGACCCGGGCATCGAGGACTTCCGCAACGAGCTGCTCTGGAGCCCGGAGTCCCCCAACCTGATCGAGGCCGAGATCACCCTGCAGGATCGCCGGGGCGTCGCGCTGGACGAGGTCAGCTCCTACACGGCCCTGCGCTCGCTCGCCGTGCAGGGCGACCAGTTCGTGCTCAACGGCCGGCCCTATCCGCTGCGGATGGTGCTCGACCAGGGCTACTGGCCCGGGTCGGGGATGACCGCCCCCGACGACCAGGCCATGCGCCGGGACGTCGAGCTGGCCAGGGCGATGGGCTTCAACGGCGTCCGCAAGCACCAGAAGATCGAGTCGCCCCGCTACCTCTACTGGGCCGACCGCCTCGGCCTGCTGATCTGGGAGGAGATGCCCAGCGCCTACCGCTACACTCGGCAGTCGATC
This sequence comes from Isosphaeraceae bacterium, assembly GCA_046349995.1. Lineage (GTDB taxonomy): Bacteria > Planctomycetota > Planctomycetia > Isosphaerales > Isosphaeraceae > Aquisphaera. The sequence continues at coordinate 1,728 of JAXMBE010000081.1, forward strand.
CACCGCATGCTCCGGGGCTGGACCGAGGCCATCGAGCGCGACTCGGGCCACCCCTGCATCGTGGCCTGGGTCCCGCTCAACGAGTCGTGGGGCGTGCCCGACCTGCCCGACAGCCCCGCTCAGCGGCACTACGTCCAGGCGCTCTACCACCTGACCAGGACCCTCGACCCGACCCGCCCGGTCGTCGGCAACGACGGTTGGGAGAGCGTGGCCACGGACATCATCGGGATCCACGACTACGACGTCGACGCCGACCGGATCCTCGTCCGCTACGGCTCGCGCGAGCGGGCCTCGACCCTGCTCCGCCGCGAGCGGCCCGGCGGCCGGCAGCTCATCCTCGACGGCCCGGGCTACAACGACCAGCCGATCGTGCTGACCGAGTTCGGCGGCATCGCGTTCTCGAGCGACCCCGACGGCACCTGGGGCTACTCCCGGGCCAGCACCGAGAGCGAGTTCGCCCTCCTCTACACGGTCCTGCTCCAGGCCGTCCGGACCTCGCCGCTGCTCGCGGGGTTCTGCTACACCCAGTTCGCCGACACCTACCAGGAGTCCAACGGCCTGCTCTACGCCGACCGCACCCCGAAGATCCCCATTGAGCAGATTGCCGAGGCGACCGTCGGCAGCGAGGAGGCGCCCCAGCCGCCCGACGAGCAGCGCTGGCGGGGACGCCTGATGGAGATCCAGCGGGCCCAGTACCAGATCCCGCCGGAGAACTACCGGACCACGGAGGATCGGCGATGAGGTGAGCTCTACCGGAGGCCGGGCCGCCCGGCGACGGCTCAGGCCGTCGCCGAGTCCAGCGGGCTGCGCCAGATCGGCTGGACCGGGAAGAGCACCCGCGCCGCGTCGAGGGCCGTGGCCGTGGAGGCCGAGAAGCCCTCCTCGCCGGCCAGGGCGTCCACCGAGGCGTGGCCCATCAGCAGCCTGGTCAGCGTCGAGGGCGAGAGGGTCAGGTGCCGCCGGCTGAGCTTGTCGGGCTCGACCCGCGAGTGCTTGCCCTCGATGTGGATCAGCCAGCGCCGGTCCTCGCAGGTGAGCCCGAGCTCAAGGGGCAGGGGGACTCCGGACGCCGCGACCCGCCGGTTAAGCTCGGGGAGCACGGCCTTGAGGAACCGGCCCAGGTCGGCGATGTGATACATCGAGACCGAACTGTCCACGACGTCCTGGTCGATCAGCCGCCCGGAGGCGCCCAGGATCGCCTCGATCACCGGGTGACTGGTCGGGGCGTGGACGATCACCTGGGGGTAGGCCCGCTCCAGGGCCTCGGCACGCACCCGGCTGAGCAGGGCCTTCAGCGCCTGGGGATGGGCCGGGTCGGTCGCGACCTCCAGGATCCGGTAGTCCTTCACGAACGCATAGCCCCGGACCGCCTCGCCCTGGCAGGCAACCCAGATCACATGGGCATATTTACGGCCGATCATCCATCTCCAGTATTCCTCGGTGCGGGCGACGGTGCCGGTGGTGGAGGCGAACTGGGACTCGTAGAGCGACATCAGGTCGGAGAGCTCAACCTGGCGCCAGGGGCGGACGTGCCAGAAACCGGCCTTGCCCTCGACCACGCCGTCGCTGACCTGGGGGAGGTTGCGGCTGAGGGTCTGCGCGTAGGTCGCGCGGCCGCAGACGCCCCAGCCCAGCGGGCGGTAGAACTGGGGCATGCCGGTGGTCAGCGCCTGGAGCGGCCGCCCGGTGGCCCGGGCCCGCTCGTCGGCCAGCCGCATCAGGTTCTGGGCGAAGCCCAGCCCGCGGAACTCGGGGAGCGTGCCGACCCACATCACGCCGTTGATCGGCAGGGTCGCGACTCCATAGCGGATCTCCCGCTCCGTCAGGTGGGCGTGGCTGACCACGCGGCCGTCAACCTTCGCCAGCAGCCGCTGCTCAGGCCGATAGGCCGGGTCGTTCAGCGCCCCCAGGAAGGCTTCCCGGTCCGGGCCGTGGAAAACGTGCAGCAGGGTCTGATAGACCGCCTCGTGATCGGCCTCGGTCCCGAGACTGTACTCGACCGAACCGCGGCGGAACGGCAGCCGGATCGCGGACGAGGAGCCTTTCATCGGATCGACCATTCTAGGCACACGCCGCGGCGGGCGGGGACTGTCAGCCGAAGACCAGGAAGATCCTACGCTACTCATCACGCGACGCCTTGTTCCTATTGTACGGGCGGAACGAGGGTTCCGCCCCGGTCGAGCACCCCGGCGGGCCACTTTTTCACGCCACGATCGACGACCGCCTAATTACCCCTGTATTCCTACCAAATTATCCGCTTTAACGAGATGCAAGCAAGACTGCCTTCATTCATTGAAACACCGACATGATTCCCTTCATCCGATGCTCCGAGTGGAGCACGAACGCGAATTCCCGGAGATGGGCCATGCGGTTCCAGGCGAGGTCCTCAACCTGTTGCTCCCGCTGACGTTGCAACTGGTCGAGCGGGCCTTGGACGTAGGGCAGGAGGGCCCCATTGATCGCCCGGATGTTGCGAAACCGGGCCACGCGCTGGGATCTGGTCAGGGGATTCGACTGGATCTCTCGCTGCTTCTCCCTGATCCGAGTACGAACTTCCTCGTTCAGTGGTTCGGCGAGATGGCGATCGGGATTGTAAATCAGGTCACGCAACTCTCGTTCAATGCGTGCAAGCGATCCTGTACTCGCGTCCCGGTCAGGCAACCCGAGCCGCACCGTCATGGAGAGGGTCAGGAATCCGGGTGGTTCGATGCCGAAGAAGCTCCTGGAGATGGCGTCACCCAGCTCGTCGTACTTGGCGCCGCCGATCCCGTGGATGAACAGGTCGCCCAGCAGGTAGCGGCAGAACATGGTGGTGGTGAGCGCCCGGGTCCGCAGCCGCACGGACTTCCCGGGGAGCTCCCGGAGCCGGTCCACCGCGCAGCAGGCCTCGCGATCGGAGGCCAGCGGGAGCTCCATCAGGGGCTCGTCCTCGCCGGCGATCCGGAGTTCCATGGTCCGGGACAATTGCCGGATCAGGAGGGCCCTGCGACGCGGCTGGCCCTTCCTCCAGATCCAGAACGGCGCCTCGCGCCACGCCCCCTGCCGGCCGAGGGCCGCGACGGGGTGGTGCTTGCTGCGGATGCCGTAATGGGCTCGGTATTCCGCGAGAGCGCGGTTGTGGATCTCCTGGAACCGCGGCAACTGGGCCAGGATATGGCAGAGGAACCAGTGGAACCCCTCGGTCTCGCAGAGCAGGCTCAGGGGGATCTCCAGGTTACGGAACCCCCAGGAGGCCTCGAGCCCGCGCCTCGCGACCGCAAGCCGATGGCCCAGGATCGAGGTCGTCCCGGCCGCGGCCACCGCGCGGGGCCAGAAATCGTTCAGGATCGGGTCCTTGATCGCCGGACCGAGGACCGATCGCACCCGGTCGGCGAAGGACGCGAAGGCCGCCTCTTCGTGGACGACGAGGTCTTCATAGGGGGCCTCGCCCCGCCACTGGTCAAACTCGACGCGGACCGTCCGGAGCTGGTGATCCGCCAGCAGGGGGACCCGGATCGACGACGCCTTGGGCAGGTCGTTGTCCACGATCAGGTTCAGGCCCAGCCCCCGATGCTCCCGGGCCAGCGCGGCGGTGGCGAAATTCTTGACCCACACCCCGGGGTGGAACAGTTCCGGCTGATGACCCGTGACGACCAGGGGAGGCAGCGGGCCCTCCGCGGTCGGTGCGGGGACCTCCGGGACATCCAGTCCGTGGCTCGACAGGAACTGACGGGCCGCCGCCGTCACCTCGGACCGGACCATCCGGCGGAGCCGATCCGCCCGGCGACCCTGGAAATCGTGGTCCCAGCCCGCCAGCCGCTCGGACGTCCTCGGGAACTGCGCGGAGGCTTCGGCGAGCGAGGGCACCGCCAGCAGGGCGCCGTCGGTTGAGGGTGCCCGCAGACGGTTGTCCTTCATCCCCGACACCCCCCCGCCACCTCGAGCCCGGCCCGGCGCAAGGCCGCCTGGAGCACGTCCCGGTAGTGGTTCAGGCGGTACGACGAGTTGTCGAGCGCCCCGCCGAAGGCCCGCTCCTCGTCCAGGTAGATCAGCGGCACGGGGACTTCCACGATCGACAGCCCGTGCTGCACGGCCTGGACCCAGACCTGCAGCGGCATGGCGTAGCCGTCGTCGGTGATGTCGAACCGCTCCAGGGCGGCCCGGCGGTAGGCCTTGAAGCCGCAGAAGGCGTCGGTCAGGTTCAGGCCGAGGCACTCGTTCAACCAGCGAGTGACCTCGACGTTGATCCGTCGCCGTTCTTCCGGGGGCCGCTGGCCCGGGTCGAAGACCTGGAGGTAGCGACTCCCCGAGACGATGTCCGCGTCGGCCAGCCGCGCGGCCAGCTCGGGGATGCGGCAGGGCTCGTGCTGGCCGTCGCAGTCGAGCGTCACCAGGCTGTCGTAACCGGCCTCCAGGGTGCGCCGGAAGGCGCTCCGGAGGCCCGCCCCGTAACCCAGGTTGCGCGGGTGCCGGATGACCTCCACCGCGGGGAACTTGCCGAGCATCTCCGGCGTCCGATCGGTCGAGCCGTCATCCACCACCAGGATGTGGTCCGCATACCGGGAGACCTCCGTGAGGACGCCCTCCAGGTACTTCTCTTCATTGTGCACGGGGATGGCGGTGAGCAGCTTCATGGGCGGGCCGGGCGGTTGGACGAATCGAGGAGGTGAGGCGACGTCGGACGCCTTGCTCACAAGACCTACGCATTCTAGGTCGGGTGATTGTGAAGTCAACGAGCCGGCCGGGTGCCCGCGAGAACACCCACGCACCCCTGCCGTTGCAGCCCGGCGAACCCGAAGATCATGCCGCGTCCGCCGAGACGTCACCTCGTTCCCCGGCCTCGCCGAACCCCGCGACCGCCTTGCCTGGATCGCCTCTAAATTCTGTGAGATTGAGACTTATAACAAGGCCTTGGGGTCGTTTCGTTGCGCCGGTCGAGCGGTGGCGGGAAGGCCGTCTTCCCCGCAGGCTCCGATTTCCGGGTTCTCGTCCCACGGCCGCCCGGCGGAGCCCCGGAGTGAGATTTCCCATGATCCCGCCGCGAGACCTTCGCGACACCCACATCCCCAATGACAACAAGAATGATTGATTGCGTGTGTACAGTTACCGCTTGGAAATGTGGTGGGAGGGCTGCCTTCCTTAGCGTCCTGCATGGCGGGGAGTCGCCGTTCCCGACCCGATCATCGCGGATCCTCCCCGGAGGCGATACCGCCATCGGACGCCTGTCGTCCGATCAGGGAACGTGACCTCGGCCCGGAGGAGTTCGACGGGCGAGCAGCGAATCGACCTCGGGATAGCCGCAGGGGAAGGGCACGCCCTCCGTCGAGGCCCCCGCGTCGAGCAGGCTGGCCACCGAGTCGGGCGAGCGGCGGTTCATCCAGTAGGAGTCGACGCAGGCCTTCACGGCGAGCATCAGCGGGGTTCGACCATGCCCGTCGCGGAGATCCACCGGGGCGCCGCGGGCCAGAAACAGCTTCACGGTCTCCGGCCGGGCACGCCAGGCGGCGACGTGCAGGGCCGTGCTCCCCGGGGCCACGCCGAAGTAGCTGTCGCCAAGGGCGTAGGGGGCGGCGATGCCCACGCCCAGGTCGAGCAGGTGGCCGACGCCCCGCGTGTTGCCATTGCCCGCGAACTCCGCGAGCAATTCGCCTCCTTCGGCCACGAGCGCGGCGACCAGGCCCGGTTCGGCGTCCGCGATCGCGCGGATCGCGGCCGAGTCGTCCCGTGCGCAGGCCGCCACCAGGCGATCGACGCCCTCGAGCACGACGGGCATGCCCCGCCCTTCGAGCGCCTCGAGGACGTCTCGCCGTCCCCGGCGGGCCGCGATGCTGGTGCCGGTCCGGACCGCGCCGCGGCGGCCGTGGCCCGAGTCCCCGGGGAGGTTCGGGTCGGCCCCGTGGTCCAGCAGTGACTGGATGACCTCGATGGCGTTGTCGCTGATCAGCGCGTTGTGCAGGGCCGTCTTCCGCCAGAACGAGAGCCGGTTCGGGTCCGCGCCGTGCTCCAGCAGGTAGGCCACGCCGGCGCCGTGGTGCGTGTCGGTCTTCCTCAGGAGCAGCGTCGTGAGGCCGTCGTCGCTCAGCTTGCCGCTCTCGACGAGCGCCCGGAGCACGCCCATGTCGTACGACTCGGCGGCGTGGTAGGGGGTCTCGCCGTCGTTCGGGTCGGCCCCTCGGGCGAGCAGCAGGCGCGTCAGCGCCTCGTGATGGGCGATCCCGGCGGCCCCGTAGAGGACGCTCTCCCAGCAGGGCTCGGGCTGATGCCTCGTCTCATGCCATCCGGTGTTGGGATCCGCACCGGCGTCGAGCAGTGCCTCCGCCGCCCGGACGAAGCCCCCGGAGCGTGCGGGGTCCAGACGGAGATACCGCGAGAAGCAAAGGTACGTCAGGGGATCCCAGCCCCGCGGCCCTCCCCTGGCCGTTGCCAGCGAGGCGTCGCCAGCGAGGAAGTGTGCAACGGCAACGTCATCCCCGAGCGCGGCGGCGGTGAAGATCTCGTGCTTCGCCACGCCGGGATGGGCCGCGAGAATCGCCTCCGCCTCGTTGAGCGTGCCGGAAGTATGCCAGGTGTCCCGAGGCACCACGGCGGCCTCGAGGAATGCGCCCGCTGAAGTTCCGTCCTGACTCACGACCATTCTCCTCCCATGGTCTGGAATCGGCCGATCACGCCTCGGGATCGTGCAATCCTGGCCGGAACATCCTACGTGCTGGCCCGGGACAGTGCACGGCGATTCTGATAGACTCCGCTCCACTCGGCGTTGAGATTGAGATCTGAACGGATCATTCGGGCGTGGTTCCCCGCCCTGGCCGGCGGAACGACGAGACCAAGATGTCCGACCTGACCAGGCTGCTCGATGCCGCCGCGGCCGGCGACCGCCGGGCCGCCGCGGATCTCCTGCCGCTTGTCTACGACGAGTTGCGGAAGCTTGCCGCCGCGCGGCTGGCCGGCGAGGCCCCCGGGCACACGCTGGACGCCACCGCGCTGGTCCACGAGGCCTACCTGCGGCTGGTCGGGGACCAGCGATTCGACGGCCGCGGGCATTTCTTCGCCGCCGCGGCCGAGGCCATGAGGCGGATCCTCGTCGATCACGCCCGTGCCCGGATGACGGCGAAGCGAGGGGCGGCCGGCGGGTGGCCGTCGACCTGGACCGTCTTTCCGGCACCGACCCCGACGCGGATGTCCTCGCGGTCCACGACGCCCTCGACCGCCTGGCCGCGGTCGAGCCGAGCGTGGCCCGGCTGGTGACCCTCCGCTACTTCGGAGGGCGAACCCTCCGCGAGGCGGCCGGCGACCTCGGCGTCGCCCCGCGCACGGCCGATGCCTGGTGGGCCTACGCCCGGCCTGGCCGGCGGCCGATCTGTCCGGGGGTTAAGAAATCGGCGGCAAGACGGTGCGGGGTGCCACGGGTTCCGGGGCCGGAACCCGTGCTCCCGGGCACTCGGGCGGCACGGGTTGAAGACAACCCATGGCACCCTGGGGCTGGTGAAGATGAGCGAGGAGTTCAAGAAAAACCGGCATCGCCTGCGCGTTCTCGCCGCCGATTCCGCATTGGGTGAAACGATCCACCCAGGAGCCAGCCATGGACGAGCTTGACCTCTTCGTCGAGGCGCTGAACTGGACCAACCCGGCCGAGCGGGCCGCGTTCCTCGACCGGGCCTGCGCCCGGGGATCCCGAACTCCGCCGCCGCATCGACGAGCTGCTCGCGGCCCGGGGCTGGAGCAACCCCTCGACAGGCCGCCCGTCGTGCAGGGCGGGCTCGACGAGACCGCGATCCCGCCGACGGCCGCCATGCCCGGGGAGGATCAGCCCGACGGGGAGGACCGTCCACCGTCGGCACCGATCCCGACGCCACCTCGGCCGACGGCCCGGCGTCGGCCGCGCCCGCGCGTGCCGAGGCCGCGTCCGGAGAGGGAATCGGCACGGTCATCGCCGGGCGGTACAGCTCCGCGCGGTCCTCGGCGAGGGCGGCATGGGCACCGTCTACCGGGCCGACCAGACGGCGCCGGTCCGCCGCCAGGTCGCCCTCAAGCTGATCCGCACCGGTATGGACTCCCGCGCGGTCCAGGCCCGGTTCGAGGCCGAGCGCCAGGCCCTGGCGCTGATGGACCACCCGAACATCGCCCGCGTCTTCGACGGCGGCACCACCGAGGCCGGACAGCCGTTCTTCGTCATGGAGCTCGTCGAGGGCGAGCCGATCACCGACCACTGCGACCGCCGCCGGCTCCCCGTCCGCGACCGGCTGGAATTGTTCGTCTCGGTCTGCCAGGCCGTGCAGCACGCCCACCAGAAGGGGATCATCCACCGCGACCTGAAGCCGAGCAACGTCCTGGTGGCCGAGGTGGACGGCCGGCCGACGCCGAAGGTCATCGACTTCGGCGTGGCCAAGGCCGTCGAGCAGAGGCTCACCGACCTGAGCTTCGCCGACACCGGGGCCATCGTCGGCACGCCGGCCTACATGTCGCCCGAGCAGGCCGACCCGTCCTCGATGGACATCGACACCCGCACCGACGTCTACGCCCTGGGCGTGATCCTCTACGAGCTGCTCACCGGGTCCCCCCCGATCGACGCGAAGCAGTTCCAGCGCGGGGCCATCCTGGAGATGCTTCGCATGGTCCGCGAGGTCGACCCGCAGCGGCCGAGCACCCGGCTGAGCACGGCCGAGGCGCTGCCGAACATCGCGGCGAACCGGAACATCGAGCCGGCCCGGCTGTCGCGGCTGGTGCAGGGGGAGCTCGACTGGGTGGTGATGAAGGCCCTGGAGAAGGACCGCGCCCGCCGCTACGACACGGCCAACGGCTTCGCAAGCGACATCCAGCGCTACCTGGGCGACGAGGTGGTCGAGGCGCGGCCCCCCAGCCGCGGCTACCGGCTGCGGAAGTTCGCCCGGCGGAACCGCGGGCTCCTGGCCACCGCCGCGATGGTGGCCGCGGCGCTGCTTCTGGGCACGGCGGTGGCCACCTGGCAGGCCGTCCGCGCCCGCCGCGCCGAGAAGGCGGCCCTGGATGCCGGGAATGCGGCCCTGGCCTCGGCCGCCTCCGAGAAGGCGGCGAAGGAGACGGCCCAGGCCCGCGAGGCCGAGACGAGGGCCGTGCTCGACTTCGTGGAGGGCCGGGTCTTCGCCGCCGCCCGCCCGGAGGGCCAGGAGGGGGGCCTGGGCTACGACGTGAAGCTGGCCGACGCGGTCAGGGCGGCGCTGCCGTTCGTCGAGTCCGGCTTCAAGGACCAGCCGCTGGTCGAGGCCAGGCTGCGGATGACGATGGGGCTCTCGTTCCGGTACCTGGGCGAATACGAGACCGCCATGGGGCAATACGAGCGCGCGTGCGCCCTCCTCGAGGAACACCTGGGCCCTGGCCACCCCGACACACTCCGGGCCAAGATCGGTCTGCTCATTGGCTACGAGCGGTTGGGGCGGATTCCAGAGGCGATCAAGCTGGGCGAGGAAACCCTGGCGATCGCGAGAGGTGAGCTCGGGCCTGACCACCCCGACACGCTGAGCAGCATGAATTACCTGGCCAACTGTTACATGAGAAGCGGGCGGCTTGCCGAGGCCCTGAAGCTCTACGAGGAGTCCCTGGCGCTGCAGAGGGCGAAGCTCGGGCCCGGCCACCCGGACACGCTGATAAGCATGGGAAACCTGGCAAACGCTTACAGGGGTACGGGTCGGCAGGCGGAGGCCCTAAAGCTCTACGAGGAGACCCTGGCGCTGCGGAGGGCGAAGCTCGGGCCCGGCCACCCCATTACTCTTACAAATATGTTCAACCTTGCAAACGCCTATAATGAAATTGGTCGGCGGGCGGAGGCCCTGAAGCTCTTCGAGGAGACCCTGGCGCTGCAGAAGGCGAAGCTCGGGCCCGGCCACCCGGACACGCTGATGAGCATGGGAAACCTGGTCAGGGTCTACGAGCAGGCGGGGCGGAAGGCCGAGGTCGTCAAGCTCTACGAGGAGACCCTGGCGCTGCAGAGGTCGAAACTCGGGCCCGACCATCCCGAAACGCTCGATACCATGGACGTCCTGGCAAGGAGTTACTCGGACGCGGGTCGGCGGGCGGACGCCGTGAAGCTCTACGAGGAGACGCTGACGCTGCGGAGGGCGAAGCTCGGGCCTGACCACCCGGACACGCTCCACGGGATGATTACCCGGGCTCGAACCTTAAACGAGGTTGGACGCCCGGCCGAGGGAAAGAAGCTCCTCGAGGAAAGCCTCGTGGCGATTCGAAAGTCCAGGATCGGGCCCAACGACGGGGCCATCGTGTTCGCCGGGTTGGGAATGCTCTCCGATAGTCTGGGAAAACTGGGACGCCAGGCAGAGGTGATCAAACTCGACGAGGAGACGCTGGCACTCGCGAGGACGAAGCTCGGGGCCGACCACATGTACACGCAATTCAGCACGGCCAGACTCCTTGATAACTACCTGCGCCGAGGGCGGATTTCCGAGGCGATTAATCTCGGCGCGGAGACCTTGACGTTCCGGAAGGCGAAGTTCGGGCCCGACGACAGCCGCACGCTCTTGAGCATGCAAGAACTGGCAATCGCATTCTCCTCTGCCGGGAGGTACCTCGAGGCACTGAAACTCGATGAGGAGGCCCTGTCCCTGGCGAAGTCCAGGTACGGCCCCGGCAGCCCTCCCACGTCCTGGAGTATGAACAGACTCGCCCGGCTTCTTGCGTGTCTTCCCGACGTGAGGCTACGAGATCCGGCTCGCTCACTCGAACTGGCCGCTGAGGCCACCCGGCTCGCCACTGCGAACGACCAGAGCGCCTGCCTCGGTACCCTGGGCCTTGCCCGCTACAGATCAGGGGATTGGAAGCAGTCGATCGCCGATCTCCAGACGGCCATCGGCTCACGTCCTTCGGATGACACAACGAACGCCACCGAGGCCTTCTTCCTCGCCATGGCCCACTGGCAGCTCGGCGAGAAGGAGAAGGCCCGCGAGTGGTACGGCAAGGCGGTGGCCTGGATGGAGATACGCGACAGGGACAATCCCGAGATGAAGCGGTTCCGCGCCGAGGCCAATGCGCTGATGCAGGTCGAGCCGGCGAAGTGACGAGCTGATCCGCCCGGCGCGAGGCCTCCATCCCCGGGCCGGGCAAGATCCGCCTGCCCGAGGCCCTCGACCGCCTGATCGAGCTGCCCACCGCCACCAACCGCCCCGACGACGTCAGGAAGTGGCGGAAGGAACGGGAGGCGATGGAGGCAAGGGCGAATCCTTCCAAGAAGTGACCCAGGGCGCTACAATGGCCGCGAGACAAAAGGAGGACTTTCATGGTGCACTGGAGCGAGAGAATCGTTGCCATTCCCGAGCTCTGCCACGGTAAGCCATGTGTCCGAGGCACACGAATCCTCGTGTCGGTCGTGCTCGACAATCTCGCCGAGGGGATGCTCCCCGCGGAGATCGTCCAGGAGTATCCCCCGCTCGTGCTGGAAGACGTGATGGCGGCGATGGCGTACGCGGCGGCCCTGGTCCGCGAGGAAGAACTGGTCCCGTTGCGATGACCTCGGTCCTCGTGAAGCTCGACGAGAACCTCGGACAGAGCCACGCCGAACTGGTCCGAAGGGCCGGACATGCAGTGGAACGTGTCACGGACGAGGGTCTGAGCGGGGCCATCGACCCGGTCGTCTGGCAGCGCGTCGTGGCCGAGGGACGTTTCTTCGTGACGCTCGATCTCGATTTCTCGGACGTGCGTCAATTCCCGCCCGGATCTCACCCGGGCCTGCTTCTGATCCGCCCACGCACCAACAGCCGAGACGCCGTCTCCGAGATCCTTGAGCGAGTCCTTCGTGACCATCCGCTCGACACCTTGCGGGGCTGCCTGGTCGTCGCGGATGCCAGCCTCACCCGAATTCGTCGTCCGCCTCCTCCCGAGCCGTCATCGTAAGCGGGACTAGGTGATTCACTCGGGGGCGAAGTTCCCCGAGGATCTGGGGGTGGCTGGACTGAGTGACGATGTTGCGCTGCGCGCTGCGGGGCCGGAAGCCAACCGACGCCACCGTCCAGTGTTTGCCCCCGCGGCCCTCCACCGCCCTGAACCGGCCGGACGACGTCAAGAGGTGGCAGGCCGAGCGGGCGAAGTACCCGACGGCGGCGCCGCCGCCGGGGGGGAAGAAGTGACCTCGATCCGCTACAATACGGCCGGAGGCTCGCCATGCCAATTCACGATTGGACCCGCGTTCCGGCCGGGACGTATCACTTCTTTCACCAGCGGTGGATCTCCGCCCTCGCCGATGCACTCAATGGCGGCGGGCTGCCGGCGGGCTACTTCGCCATGAGCGAGGTCGATGCGAAGGGGCCGATCCCGGACGTGCTCGCGCTCAAGGCCCGGCCGCCGGTGCCTTCGACCGGCCCGGCGGGGCTCGCCGTCCTGGAGAGCCCCCCCCGCGCACGGATCGTGACCCGAGGGGAGAACACGGCCGGGTACGCGCGGCGGGCCGATCGCCTGGCCGTTTACCTGTCGCAGGGTGAGTTGATCGCGGTGATCGAGATCGTCTCGCCGGGGAACAAGGACAACACGAACGGACTCGGGTCCTTCGTCCGCAAGGCCGGGAAACTCCTCCGTCGCGGGGTCCACCTGTTGATCGTCGATCTGTTCCCGCCGTCGGTCCGTGACCCGTACGGGATCCACAAGCCGATCTGGGATCAGTTCAAGGAAGAACCGTTCGACCTGCCTGCGGACAAGCCCTTGACACTTGCCTCGTATGCCGCCGGATCGGAGAAGGTCGCCTACATCGAGAACCTGGCGGTCGGCGAGCGGCTCACGGATATGCCGATTTTCCTCACGCCCGACCGCTACGTCCCGTGCCCGCTCGAGGCGACTTATCAGTTGACCTGGAGCGTATTCCCCGCGGCGCTCAAGGGGCCGCTCGAACACCCCCCTCGATAGCAAGCCCCGACCACAAACTCCCCTCGCGGCGAGCCAGCCGCCGCAGCGACCGACGCGGAGCGGCTGGTTTTCCAGGGGCTTCCAGCGTCCGGGCATCCGATGACTGATCACGACGGGACGTGGACAGGATGAGAGGCCCGCGCCACCCGAAACGCCCTCCTGATCATCCGCCCCCCTTGACCCGATCCGTAGGCGATTTCTAGCATTGAGGTTCTATTCCCGGCCGACCATGTGCGAGGTCGGCGCGATCCACGAGCGCACTCATTCAACGCGGACACTGGCTCATACTGATGACTCAACCTGAAGCAACTCCATCGGTTCCGGAAGACGAAGCGGCCAAGTCCGGGGCGGTCGACGGCGACGGCGTCAAGCCCGGCGAGGTCGAATCGGAGGAGATGGAGCCCGAGCCGATCCCCTGGACGCCGGAGCGCGTCCTGGAATGGAACAACTACTACGACATCTACGTGATGCTGGCGGCGCTGCTGCTGGTCTTGGTCGGCTCCGCCGTGCGGGTTGACGAGAACAACCCGATGATCTGGAGCCACCTCAAGGCCGGCGAGCTGATCGGGCAGCAGACCGCTCCGCTGTTCTCCGACCCCTTCTCCTATGCCGCGGCGGGCGAGCGCTGGGTCGACATCCCCTGGCTGTTCCAGTGGGGCCACTCGGCCGTCTACCAGTTCGTCAAGGGGATGGTGCCCGTCGATCGCAACGACCCGACGGCCAACCTGGAGTCGGCCGACCAGATCGCCGTCGGCGTGCTGGTGGGCCTGAACGCGCTCGCGCGGCTGCTGACGGCCTGGATCCTGCTGCGGATCCGCCGCCCGGGGCCCGGGCTGTGGTGGACGGCCATCTGCGTGGCCGTTGCTCTCGGGGCCATCATCGGGCCGTTCGGGATCCTGCCGGGCGGGATCGCCGGCCCGGGGATCGTCACCCCCGGCACCTGGGGCATGCTGCTGCTGGCCATCGAGATGCTCCTGCTGCACCGGGCCTACAACGAGGGTGCCCCCCGCGCCCTCTACGCCCTGGTGCCGATCTTCCTGCTCTGGGCGAACGTGGACGATTCGTTCCTCATGGGCCTGCTCATCCTGGCCGTCGCGGCGCTCGGCCGGATCCTCGACGGGCGGGCCGCCGAGGACCTCATCCAGCCGGCCGACCTCTCCCCCGAGGAGGAGCCCGGCGCGGCGGAGAAGGCCGGCCGGAGGCCCGTCGCGACGACGACCGGGCTGGTAGTGCTGGCCGTCTGCATTGCGGCCTGCCTGGCGAATCCCTGGACCTACCAGGTCTTCCCGGCGGCCCTCTCACCCGTGCTCAAGCTGTTCGACACCGAGTCGGAGGTCTTCAAGCTGGGCGACACGTCGTTCTTCGGCAAGCAGATCCAGCGGCAGTACCCGCAGGCGTGGTACTGGCTGACCATCAACTACCTGATCATCGTGGCCCTGGGGCTGGCCTCCTTCCTGCTGAACTCCCGACGCTTCTCCTGGAGCCGGTTCCTGCCCTTCGCGCTGACCGCGGCCGTCTGGGGCGTCTTCCGGGGGTACGGCCAGGGTCGCCCTGATCTTCGCCTCGGCATGGCCCCTCAACGGCCAGGGGTGCCTACGAGCAGTTCGGCACGCGGGGTCGGCTCGGCGCGGGCTGGACGACGTGGTCCACCGGGGGCGTCTGGTTGCTCGCCAGCCTACTTCTTCTGCGTCCGCTGTGTCGATCTACCGGCTGGCAAGCTGCCCGAGCAGCCGCAGCTGGCTTCGGCTTCGGCTACGACGCCAACGACTTCCCGTTCGAGGCCGCCAGTACCTCTCGCGGCGAGGACATCAAGGAACATTCTCAACAGCACCGCGGCGGAGAACTGATCCGGAAGGCGTATCCTGCGCGGCGCGTTCATGGACAGCCGTCGCACCCTGTACTCGCAGGCGACCCTGGAGGAGCACCGCAGGTGCGGAATGCGATCCGCGACGACGACCACGAGCCGCCTGGCAGGCGGACTCGACAAGTTCGGCATCAACCCCGTGATGATCGATTCGAGCTCCCCCGCACCTACGAGCGATTGATGCAGAGCGTCAACTGGATCCCCTTCTACGACGACGGCCGCGTGGTGATGTTCGGCCGCGCCGACGCGGCCGAGCCGGACCGCACGACCTTCAAGAACAATCGCCTGGAGCCCGAGTTGAGGGCCTACCGCGTCTCGCAGCCGGTGCCCTCGGTGGACCGGCCGCCCACGCCGACAACCTGGATCGACGACATCTTCCGCAACCGCCTGCTCGGCCGTCCCCAGGCCCACACCAACTCGGCGGTCCGCTGGCTCCAGGGCAGTCCCTCCCCGGACGGCCAGCAGGGCCTGCCCGACCCCGCGCGCTGCATCCTGGCGATCCGCGAGGCCCGCACGGCGATCGCCAAGAACCCCGACGACTGGGTCGCCTACCGGCTGCTGGCCGCAGCCTATCGCTTCCTGATGCAGCAGGAGACGGCGCTGCTGGCCGGCATCCCGCCGACGAAGGAGAACCAGCCCCGGATCAGCATGCTGGTCCCGAACATCGAGATGCTGTCGACGCGGTTCCAGCAGCGGGTGACCGCGCTCAACTACGCCATCCAGACGACGCCGCCGGCCACCTCGCTGGAGGCGCGCGGCGAGTTGCAGGGGCTGCACCTGGAGCTCTTCCAGCTCTTCCTCCAGGCCAATTTCCTGGACCTCGCCCGGGACCACCTCCAGACGGCGCTGGACCTCAACCCGCCCGAGGAGACCCCGACCGAGGCCCTCTCCCGGTACCGGCAGCAGCTTGAGCAGCTCAACCAGGCGGTCCAGCAGATCGGCGACAACATGACCGACCTCCAGGTGGAGCGGCAGGCCGGGCCGATCGAGAAGGCGATGCTGGCCCGCAGCCAGGGCGCGCCGGGCCTGGCGATCGGCGAGCTGGAGGAGGCCGAGCGCGGCAGCATGAGCCCGATGGTCGTCCGGCCCCAGCTCGTGGACCTCTACAACAGCACCGGCCAGCCCGACCGGGCGCTGGAGCTGCTGTCGATGGGGGCGACCGAGGATCCCAACCTCGGCTCGGAGCCGGGGATGTCGTTCAAGCGGCAGGGGCAGGTCTACCTGCTGCTGGGCAACTACCTGTCGGCGGCCAGCCTCTGGCAGGAGCGGGCGATCCCCCGCCTCCGGTACGACCGGAGCATGCGCGCCCTCCAGATGTCCCAGGTGTTCGGCCGCGGCGACCTGATCCCGGCGATCAACTCCGACCAGCAGATCCCGGCCCTGGTCAGTCGCCAGGCGTTCTGGAACTACGAGCTGGGCATGGCGTTGCTCGAGTCGGGCGAGCCCGAGCGGGCGGCGGAGGCCTTCGCCCAGGCCCTCAAGCTCCAGCCCGACCTCCCGGCCCGGCCGATCATCGCGTACTACCTGGAGCGCATGGGCCGGCCAGTCGCGGAGCCGCCGAAGTCGACCGAATCCGGCGCGGCGGCGGCCCCGCTCTCGCCGGCCCAGGAGCTTCTCGGGGGCACCCCTCCCGCGGTGGTCGGCGCCCCGTCCGCCCCCGCGCCGCCGGCCGGGAACGCACCCGCCCCCGCGGCCGACGCGCTGAAGCCGAAGGACGCCCCCGCCCCCACGGCCGGGGCCGAGGCCAAGAAACCCTGATCGCCCGCGGTGTCGCCTAAACGAAACCCGCGGATCGAGGACCAGTCGAGATGGATCTACCGCAGCTTGCGCGCGTCCGGCAATCGCTCCCCCAGCCCCGGGTGGAGGACGTCCCGGGGACGATCCGCCGCCTGATCCTCGAGAGCCGGATCCGGGAGCGGGTGCCCGCCGGGGGGAGCATCGCCGTCGGCGTGGGCAGCCGCGGGATCAACGGCATCGCGGGCATGGCCATGGCGGCCGTGGACACCCTCCGGGAGCTGGGCTTCCGGCCGTTCATCGTGGCCGCCATGGGGACCCACGGGGGCTCCACCGCCGAGGGTCAGCGCGCCCTGCTGGCGGGCTACGGGGTCACCCCCGAGCGCATGGGCGTCCCGGTGAAGACCGACATGGACGCGGTCGTCCTGGGCACCAACCCGGTCGGGCTGCCGATCTACTTCGACCGCAACGCCCACCAGGCCGACGGCATCGTCCTGATCAACCGGGTCAAGCCGCACACCGACTTCCACGCGACTTACGAGTCGGGCGTCCTGAAGATGCTGGTGATCGGCCTGGGCAAGCGCGAGGGCGCCGGCCAGGTCCACAAGCTCGGCCTGCGGGGGATGAAGGAGGTCTTCCCGGCCGTCGGCAGGTTCCTCGTCGAGAACACGAAGTTCGCCCTCGGCCTGGAGGTCATCGAGAACGCCTTCGACGTGCCGGCCGAGATCGCGGCGGTGGAGCCGGAGACGATCCTGGAGGTCGAGCCGAGGCTCCTGGAGCGGGCCCGCGGGCTGATGGGCCGGCTGCCGTTCGACCAGATCGACGTCCTGATCGTCGGCGAGCTCGGCAAGAACTACTCCGGGGCGGGGATGGATCCGAACGTGATCGGCCGGCTGATGGTCGAGACCCAGAACGACTTCGCCCGCCCGTTGGTCACCCGCCTGGGCGTCCTCGACGTCTCGGACGAGAGCCACGGCAACATCGTGGGAGTCGGCTTCGCCGACCTGACCACCGAGCGGCTCGTCTCGCGTCTGGATCCCGAGCCCTTCCGGATCAACGTCTTGACCTCCTGCTACCTGGAACGGGCCCGGATCCCGATCACCCTGCCGACCGACCGCGACGTGATCGAGCAGGCCATCCAGACCTGCTGGCGGATCGATCCCGAGCAGGCGCGGATCGTGGTGATCCCCAACACCCTGGAGGTCGAGACGCTCTGGGTCTCCCGCCCCCTGGAGGACGAGGTCCGCGCCCATCCCCACCTGGCGATGGAGACCGACTTCCGGACCTGGCCGCTCTCCCCCGAGGGGCAGCTCGACCAGGCGGCGCTGTTCCCCCACAGCATCCGGGCGAGGCGGACTCGGGCCGGCTGAGCCCGTCGGCCCGGCCCGACCGCCGGCTCAGCGGGGAGCGTCGACTCTTGGTGCCGCCGGCTTCGCCTCCACGGGCGCCGGCTTCACGGAAATGCCCTGCCGGATGTCGGACCCGCTGATCACCTTCGGCTCCACCTCCTCGGTCTCCTCCTCGGGCTCGGGAGACCGGTGCACGAAGGACAGCTCGATCTCGTTCCGCTCCGGCACGTTCTTGCGGCCCATGAGATCCAGCGCGAGCTGGAGCAGCTTGCGGGCATAGCCCTCGACGTTACGGTCGACGAGCCCCTGCGTGTAGTGCACGACCTTCGCGTCCAGGCACTGGCTGGCCACCGCGAGCCCTCCCGCGGCCAGGGCCTTGCGGTCCTTCTTCTTCCACGGCTCGAGCAGCTCGAAAGACCCCGCGACCGCGTATTCATCGTCGCCGAGCACGATGCTCAGCTTCGGATGATCTTTCAGGTGTTGCGCAAGCAGTCCGGACACGACCTTCTGATCGCCCTCGAAGGGCACGACGTCGAACGTGCGCTTTGCCTCCTTGAGCGCCGCGGTCATGGCCTCCTGTTTCTGCTTCTGATAGACGTCGCGGTTGCGGCTCGCGAAGTAGACGGCCGGTGAATCCGGCGCGTGGCCCATGGCCTTGGCGTCATCCACCAGCGACGTGACCAGCTTCCTGGCTCCCTCCTCGAAGCCCTTGAGGACCACGTAAGGGAACGACTTTCCCGGAGACGCCCCCTCCAGGGTCCGGTCCAGCAGCACGACGGGGAGCCCCCTGGACTGGGCGTCGAGCAGGGCCTGGCGGACTTCCGGCGCGTCGATCGGTTCCACGAGCAGGGCGCCCGTGGAGCGGTTGGTGGCGGCCCGGATGGCCTCGGCGAGTTCCGCTGCGGTGAAGGGGCGGAGATTCTCGGGAACGGTCATCCGGAACGCGCAGCGATTCAGGCCCGTGTCGCGCCGCAGGAACTGGGCCAGGTACTGCCGTTCGGCCTTCGGCGGTTCGCTGAGCAGCAGCTCGATCAGCCGGGCCCGGGCCGGACCGCCCGGGGCCGCGGGGGCCGTCGCCGCCGTGCTCGACGCCGCCGTCGGTGCCGCCGGAGCGGGCGCCCGGCGAGCCGACGCATCCGCGGGCCCCGCCAGCTCGGGGGGCCGCTCCGGCGTGAACGACGAGGAGTCGCAGGCAGGCAGCGAGGCCGCCAGGAGGGCGGCGACGGTCAGTTGCAGGGCGAGGATCGCGTGTCTCGCCCGATTCCGCACGACGGATGCCTTCATGATCGATCTCGTTCCCATTCTCTTATCCGAAGCGGATGAAGCCCATCGCCAGTTGCTCTTGGACGCCCCGTCGTCGTCGGCTTACGATGAGGGGCCGGCGGACCGAAGGGGGGCGAGGCCTGCCCCGCACGGCGCCGCACCGGCGAGCCGCCCCGCCGGCCGTAATCTCGGGGATCGGCGGATGGCGAGCCGACGGTATCGAATCCTGGCGCTGGACGTGGACGGCACGTTGCTGGACCCGGAAGGGACGCTGCGGCCTCGCACGGCCCTGGCGGTCCTGAACGCGGCCAGGGCGGGGATCCGTCCGGTCCTCTGCACCGGCCGCCGCTTCCGCCGGGCCCGGCCCATCGCCGAGCGGCTCGGACTCGCGACTCCGATCGTCTGCAATTCCGGTGCGATCGTCAAGGACCCGAGCGACCGCCGGACCCTCTGGCGGGCCGATCTCGCGCCGGAGTTCGCCACCCGGCTGCTCGCGCTGTTCGCCGAACACGGCCAGGACGCCGTCGCCTTCACCGACCGCGAGGACGACGAGCCCGATTTCCTCGTCTCGCGGTTCCCGACCCATCGGGCCCCGTTCGACGACTACGTGGGCCAGAATCGTGAGCACGCGGAGATCGCGGCGGCCCCGGGGCCGGACCCGTGCTTCCACGTCTGCGCGATCGGCACCCGGGCCGAGATGCTCCAGTTCCAGCAGGTCCTCCACGACCGGCTTGGCGAGCGCGTCCGCACCTTCGTCCAGCGCAGTCCCCGCTACCTGGGGACGATGTGCGAGGTGCTCCGGCACGACGCCAGCAAGTGGACCGCGGTCCTCCACCTCGCGGAGCTCTGGGGCGTCGCGCCCGAGGAGATCTGCGCGGTGGGCGACGACGTCAACGACGTGCCGATGATCCGCCACGCGGGCCTCGGCGTAGCGATGGGGCACGCCTCGGCCGACGTCCGGGCCGCGGCCGATCTTGTGACCGGCGACCACGACCAGGACGGCGTCGCGATGCTGGTCGAGGACGTGCTCCTGGCGGGCTGACCGACCCATGGCTGCCCGGATCCCAGGGAGGTGGGCAACGAGCGGTTGCCGGCGTGACGCAGGTATCTTCCATTTTGGTATACGCGAATTTGAGAGTCAGATGGAGGCCGAACGACGTGGCCGAGCCGACGAGGGCAGGGGAGTCCGGGCCGTCATGGGTCCGGGTGGACGAGGGCCGGCACGACCGGACGCTGGAGGAGAACTGGCTGTTCCGCCTCCGCAAGGAACGGTTCCGGTCCCGCCACAGCGGCAAGACGCATGACTATTTCGTGATGCACCTGGCCGACGCGGTGCACGTCGTGGCCCTGACGCCGGGGCGCGAGGTGCTGCTGGTCCGGCAGTTCCGCGCCGGCTCCGGGCGAGACAGCCTGGAGATCCCCGGCGGCCTGGTCGATGCGGGCGAGGACCCGTGCACCGCGGGGGCCCGGGAACTCCTCGAGGAGACCGGCTACGCGGGCGATCCGCCCGACTTCCTCGGGACGCTCTACTCGGTCCCCTCGATCCTGACCTCGCGGATCTCGACGATCGTGATCCGCAACGCCCGCCAGGTCGCCGAGCCGAAGCTCGACCACACCGAGGAGCTGACCATCGAGCGAGTGCCCGCGGCCGAGATCCCCCGCCTGATCCGCGATGGCCGGATCGACCACGCCCTGGTCGTCGCCGGGCTACTCTGGTGGCTGGGTCTGGAGGGCGGCCGGTGAGTGCACGAAGCGAAGGGCAGGAACCGGGTCTCGCTTGACTCCGAAGCTTCTCGTGGACAGCATGAATTCTGTCACCTCGAAGACCGAATGGTCCGCCAGTCGCGCTCCTGGAGGCTCGCCGATGGTCTCCGTTCTCCTGGTCAGCACGGCCCTGCTCGCGCTCGGTGCAGACAGTTCCGTCCCCGGGTCGCCCGGTCCCGCCGATCGTGCGGCGTACGAGGCGGCGAAGTCCAGGGTCGGGCGCGATCCGGACTCCCATGTCCGGCTGGCGCTCTGGTGCGAGGCGCACGGGCTCACGGCCGAGCGGATCAAGCACCTGGCCCGGGCCGTCCTGTCCGACCCGACCCACGCCACGGCGCGCGGGCTGCTCGGGCTGGTGCCCTTCAAGGGGCAGTGGAAGACGCCCGATGCCGTCACAGCCAGGGTGAACGAGGACGAGGCCCGGGGCGCGGCCATGGCCAAATATACGGAGCGCCGGGCGCGGATGGCCAACACCGCAGACGCTCACTGGAAGCTCGCCCTCTGGTGCCAGGATCAGGGACTGGAGCCCGAAGCTCGGGCACACCTGGCGATGACCGTGCAGCTCGACCCGGGGAGGGACGCCGCCTGGAAGCGGCTGGGATACAAGAAAGTCAAGGGCCGCTGGATCACCGAGGAACAGCTCGCTGCCGAGAATGCCGAGGCCGAGGGCCAGAAGGCGGCGGACAAGCATTACCGACCGCTCCTGGCGAAGTGGCGTGCCTGGCTATCGGAGAAGAACCCGGCCCGACGTTCCCAGGCGGCCGAGGGTCTCGCGGCCCTCACCGATCCGCGCGCGGTCCCCGCCCTCTGGCTGACCTTCGCCTCGGGCAACGCCGCGCAGCAGGAGCTCGCCGTCGGGGTGCTGGGCCAGATCGACTCGCCGGGATCATCCCGTGCCCTGGCGATGCTGGCCGTCGGGAGCAACTCGGCCGACGTTCGCGGCAAGGCAACCGGGACGCTCCGGGGGAGGGACCCCCGCGACTTCGTGGGCCTTCTGATCGGCCTGCTCCGTGATCCGGTGAAGTACGAGGTCAGGCCGTGGGCGGACCGGGCTCGCCCGGCGCTCTCTTCGTCAACGGAAAGCAGTTCAACGTCGAGTACCAGTACAGCCCGCCGCCGATGCCCGACATCCCGCTCTTCCCGGGCGAACCGATCACCTACGACGCCGCCGGCCTGCCCGTGGTCTCCAGGTTCCTCGGGATCACGAGCACGGTCCGGACCGAAGACACCGTCGTCAAGGGGAGTCAGTACTTCGGGATGTCCCCGGCCAGCAACCCGGACCTGGCGCAGCTGATCCAGCAGGCGCGGAGTAACGGAGCGAACCAGAACGTCGGCGTGAACATCACGGCCGACTGGTACTCGCTGAAGCGTGGGGGCCACATCCGCGAGGTCGTCGCCCCCGAGAACCTCGATGTCCAGCTCCAGCGGAAGACGGTCACGCCCTACGAATCCACGATGCAGATCCCGATCGGGCAGATCGCGGTCGAGTACCAGAAGGCGGCCCTGGCAGCCCAGCAGCAACTGCTTGCCGACGTCCGGGAACTCGACCGCCGCAACCGCGAGACCCGACGCTGGAACGACGACGTCCTCCAGACGCTCAGGTCAGTGACGGGGGTCGATCGAGGGGACCGGGCACAGCAATGGCAGGCGTGGTGGACCGACACGCTGGGCTACTCATACAGCCCGACCCCCGACGAACCCGCGCCCACCATCGTCCAGGAGGTCCCGCCCGCCTACATCCCGGCCGCCCCGGGCATTACCACGAGGACCTATCAATCGGCCCCCTCCACGAGCGACGTGACGGCCACGGCCTTCGTCAGCGGCGACCATATTGCCCAGATGGCCCAGCAGACCTTCTATCACGCCTGCTTCGCGGCCGGCACGACTGTCAGGACGCTGCTCGGCGACCGGGCGATCGAGACGATCCGCGTGGGGGACCAGGTCCTCACGCAGTCCCCCGAGACCGGGCGGCTGAGTTTCCAGCCGGTCGTCGCCGCTTACCACAACAAGCCCAACCGGATCCTGAGGATCCACCTGGACGGCGAGACCGTCGGCGCGACGCCCATCCACCGGTTCTGGAAGGCCGGCGTCGGCTGGACGATGGCCCGCGACCTGAAGCCGGGCGACGCGATCCGGGCGGTCGGCGGGCCGGTCCGAGTGCGCTCGATCGAACAGGGCCCGATCGAGCCGGTCTACAACCTGAAGGTGGCGGAGGGGCAGAGCTTCTTCGTCGGCAAGCAGAGGCTCCTGGTCCACGACAACAGCCTGGTGAGACCGGCCCTCAGGCCGTTCGACGCGGCGCCCGAGCTGGCGGCGATCACCGCTCCGGCCGCGGCGCCTTGACCGGCTCCTTCGGCTCCGCCCGGATCGTCCCGGCCGGGGGCTTCTGCTCCTCTTCCTCGGGCTTCTCGAAGACGCCCGTGACCTGGCCGCGGTCGTTGATGGCCACCGCCGACGTGAAGTTGGGCCCGCCCTCCTCGAGGATCCGGAGCTTGCCGCTGGCGTACACGAACGCGTTCGGGCCGATCTTCGAGCCGCCCGGGCCGTCGATCATGCCGACGACCACGCCGGCGTTGTTCACCCCGTTGGCCTCGGCCTTGGCGTAGCCCTCCGGCCTGGGGATCTCGATCAGCCCCTTCTCGCGAGTCCAGGCCATCGCGTGGAGCAGCCCGTCCTGCGTGAACCGCACGCCGACGACCATGCCCGCGTCGTTCACCCCGCGGGGCACGAAGGAGCCGGGCTCGCCGAGGAACTCGTGCTTCCACCGGCCCGGCTGCTCCTCGGTCCAGAGGCACGGTTTGGAGCCCATCACCGAGGCGATCCTCTTGCCGCCCTCGCTCATCGGCACCACGTTCGAGCCGAGCTGGGCGTCGTGCGGCAGGGCGGTGGCCTTCCAGCCATCGCCGGCGCGCTCCCAGTAGCAGGCGCGGACCCGGTTCTCGCCCACCGAGAACCCGCTGATCCGACGCCCGTCGGCCGTGATGTCCGAGGCGAACGAGGCCGCGTCCCCCTCCAGGACGCCGAGGGGCCGGATCCCGCCCGCGGCATCCCAGACGAAGGCCTGGTTGCGGAGCGGCACGAAGACGCCGGGAGGAGCCGGCTTTCCCGCCCGGCCGACGACCACTCCGTCGTCGCTGACAGCGGCCGGGAACGTGGCCGTGTAGCCCTTCAGCAGCGGTAGCCGGGTGATCGCCTTGCCCTTCACGTAGATCGGCACCTGGTCCACCACGCCGGGGTATTGCTTCGACTCCTCCCACTGGAAGCCCACGATGTCGCCGCGTCCGTTCATCCCGGTCGCGATGATCTCGTCATCCCTGGGGGTGACGATCTGGAGCTTTCCGGACGGGTCGTCCGCCCGCGAAGCCACGCACCAGAGCAGACCGGCGACCCCGATCGACCAGACTCGCTGCCACATGATCGCCCCCTTTCGGGAGGAGTTCCGTTTCACCCGCCGCCGCCGGCGCCATCATCTCAGGTGGGCTCGCGTGCTTGAAGGGCCCCGCATGCCGAGTCGCGAACTTTGGCGACCGCCGGGGACGGCGGCCGGGCCGGCGGGTTGGCTCGGTTGATTTTGGTTTGTCGCTATGTTTGGATGGTGATCTCGACGAGTGTTCGAGACCCGACGGAATCTTGCTTCAGACGAAGGAGAGCTCAATGAGGAGTCTGGTTTGCGGCGCCTGCGCTGCGGGATTGCTGGCCGCGATGGCAGTCATCGGGCTGGCGGGCGGGACCGCCTCGGCGGCGGACGACGAGACGCCGACGATCGACAAGATCATGGAGAAGCTGCACAAGGGGCGGAAGTCGCCCATGGCGACGCTCAAGGCGTCTTTGAAGAGCGCCTCCCCGGACTGGTCGGCCGTGCAGAAGGAGACCAAGACCTACGCCAAGTACGCCGGCTACATGCCGAAGAACAAGCCCCCCAAGGGCGACGACGCCTCCTACCAGAAGCTGGCGAAGGCCTACGCCTCCAGCGCCAAGGCGCTCGACGCGGCCGCCACGAAGGAAGACCTCGGCGCGACGAAGGCCGCGCTGGGCAAGATCGGCGGGTCCTGCATGGGCTGCCACGACGCCCACAAGGAAGACTGAGTCCTCCCCCTTCCTGCAACCCCCGGATCGGGCCGACGCGAGTCGGCCTGGACCCACGCCGGCCCGGTGCTCCCTCCCCCCTCGCCGTCTCCGTCTCCGCATGGAGTCGGGATCGCGTCGATCGGCCCCTCCGGGCGGCCGCGCGATCCCGGCAGGATCCGGCCCTCCGACCAGGCAGCCCACACGATGAACCCTCCGCTCCTCTCCCGGACCGTGTCGCGATTCACCGAGAGCGTGATCCGTGGGATGTCGATCGAGGCCCTGAAATACGACGCGGTCAACCTGGCCCAGGGGATGCCGGACTTCCCCGCGCCGCAGGCGATCAAGGACGCGGCCTGCCGTGCTATCCAGGACGACATCAATCAGTATGCGATCACCTGGGGTGCCCGCGAACTGCGGCACGCGGTGGCCGAGCACGCGGCCTGGCACCTCGGGCTGGAGGTCGATCCGGAGACCGAGATCACGGTCACCTGCGGCAGCACCGAGGCCATGCTGGTGGCCCTGATGGCCCTGATCAACCCCGGCGACGAGGTGATCCTCTCGGAGCCGTTCTACGAGAATTACTGGCCGGACTGCGTCCTGGCCGGGGCCACCCCGCGGTTCGTGCCGGTCCGGCCGCCCGACTGGAAGTTCGACCCGGACGAGCTGGCCGCCGCCTTCAACAACAAGACCAAGGCCATCGTCCTCTGCAACCCGAATAACCCGACCGGCATGGTCTTCGACCGGCACGACCTGGAGGCCATCGCCGCGCTCTGCCGCAAGTGGGACGTGATCGCCATCACTGACGAGATCTACGAGCACATCATCTACGACGGCCGCCGGCACGTGGCGATCGCCGGACTGGAGGATGCGGGAACGATCGGTGACCATCAGCGGCATGTCCAAGACGTACGCCGTCACCGGCTGGCGGGTCGGCACGATCCTCGCGCGCCGGGGATGAGCCGCGCCTTCCGCCAGGTCCACGACTTCGTCTCGATCGGCGCGGCGGCCCCGCTCCAGCAGGCCGGCGCGGTGGCCTATCGCCTGCCGCGCCCGTATTACGCCCAGCTCGCCGCCGATTACCAGGCCCGGCGGGACCGGCTCTCGAAGGCGCTCTGGGAGGTCGGGTTCGCGTTCGAGCCGCCACAGGGGGCGTACTACATCATGGCGGGGATCGACGCGTTCGGCTCCGAAAACGACGTGGCCTTCGCCGGCCACCTGGTGCGCGACGTCGGAGTCGCGACGGTCCCCGGCTCCAGCTTCTTCCAGGACAAGAACCTCGGGCGCAGGTACATTCGGTTCTGTTTCTGCAAGCGAGACGAGACCCTCGACGCCGCGGCGGAGCGGCTCCGGACGCTCAGGGCCATTGCCTGAGGCCGGGAGATCCCCGAGAATGTCGCTGCGTTCCCCGTCCCGAACCGACGCCGGAGAGGAGACTCGCGATGGCCCCGAGAGTTCGCATCCCCGGGCTGCTGGCGGCGACCCTGCTGGCCGCGACGGCTGGTCCTGTGATCGCCCAGCAACTGCCCTATGAGTCGACGCCGCAGTATCACCTCCGGGCGGGGGATCCCTACGGGATGAACTACAACTGGGACTACATGCGGTACGGCCTGCCCGGCGTGGGTGTCTCGCCGTGGAACCCGATCGTGCAGGCGCAGCTCAACCTGGGGATGAGGACCGCGCAGTACAACATGTACAACGCCTGGTCGGCGAACATGTACCAGGCCGCCAACCTCTACAACCAGCAGGCGATCGCCCAGGCCATCGACAACCAGCGGCGGGCCCAGACCCTGGAGCCCCGCTACGACGTGCGGGACCGCACGCCCCGGATGACCCATCCGGAGCCGCCGCCGCCGCACCGCAGCCTGCCGATTAACGAGGTCCTCTCCCCCGACGGCAAGGTGCTCTGGCCCGGCCTGGCCCCAGCCGAGGGCGACCTTGCCCAGAAGCGTGCCGCCGCCGAGGCGGCCATCCTGATCGCCGTCCGGGAATTCAAGGCCAACAGCCGGGCCTCCGTGCAGAGCGTCGCCGAGGCGAAGGAGTTGCTCTTCGCCTACGGCCACCCGGCCATCCTTAAGCTCGGTGCCACGAACCGCCCGGGGGCGGAGAGCCTGCTCAGGTTCTTCTCGAGCCTGGAGCAGGTCCTCAACTCCCTGGCCGGGGTCTGAGCCGGCGAGGGCCGCGCGGCGGATGTGACGGCCAGGGCCCTGGCCCGCGAAGTTGACTGGTGGGCGACGCCCATCCGAAGGGGACTCGACGCCGGGATTTGCTCAGGGCTTCGCCCCGAGCGCCCGGGCGACCGCCTTGTTCAGGGCCTGGACCCGCTGATCGACCTGGACGATCTTGCCATCGCGGTCGATCAGGAAACGGGCGGGGATCTCCGCCACGCCATACGCCGTCGCGGCGGCCTCGGCGCCGGGGCCGACCAGGTTCGCCCAGCGCGCCCGCTGGCTCACGAGGAACCAGCGGACGTCCGATTGCGCCTGGGCCGGTTCGGCCTTCGGGATCTCTGCTCCCGGCCGCGGCTGCGAGAGGCTGTCGAGGTTGACGCCCAGGATCACCAGGCCCTTGTCGCGGTACTTCCGGGACAGCTCGCGGAGCGTGGCGAACGAGCCGACGCACGGCGGGCACCACGTCGCCCAGAAGTCGACGAGCACGACCTTGCCCTTGAGGTCGGCCAGCCGGATCGGCCTGCCGTCGATGTCCTTACCCTCGATCGCGGGCGCTGGGGTCCCCACCATGGCGAGCCTCGCCTTGCGGGCCTTGAAATGGGCCCGGACCGAGGGATCGGTTTCGAGCGATTCGCCGATCTCGCACACTCGACGCGCGATGTCGTAGCGTCCCGCCTCGATCAGGGTCTGGAGGTAAGCCTCGCCCACCGACATGGCGAGCCCGGGGGGCAGCTCGCGCTCGTCTGGCAGGGACGCCGCGGCCTTATCCCTGAGGAACTTCTCCAGGTCCGCCAGGGACTGGACGTAATCACCCCGGCCCGCGCGGGCCAGCAACAGGACCGACGCCGCCAGGGCGTGCGACTCGTGCGGGCCCCGGGGATGCGTGAGGTACTCGCGGGCGGCCTCCTCGGCCTCGGCCAGCAGGCCGCGGGCGACGGCGAGGTCGAAGAGCTCGCGATAGGCGGCCTCGGACTCGTCCCCCTGTGTGGACCTCGCCAGCTCGGCCAGGGCGTTCAGCTTGCTCCGGGCGAGGTCATCCTCCTGCCTCTGGAACCGTGCCTCAAGCTCGGTCAGCTTTGGGTAATCCGGCTTCGCGGCATCCTGGGCGTATGCCGGCGTCACGATGAGGACCGACAGGGCGAGGCTCAACCAGGCACGGCGGGGAGAGAGGCTCATGGTCGCCATCCTTCGTCGACGGGCGGATATCGGGGGATTCCCCCCGGATCAGTTCCTCGTGACTTTAGCCGCCCGGCGCGGCGAGGACAATCGGCTGGAGACGACCCCACCGCAGGAGCCGCGGCCCAGCCGTATGGCTGCACGGCGGATGCGACGTCATCTTGATCGGGTGTTCTCCCCCGTACAAAGCGAGAGCCAAACCGTTCCTTCAGCCGGCCGATTCCGCGCCTCAAGACCGGTGGGTGGATGACCCGCCCGAGCATCTTGAGGGCACTGCCTTGGGGCCGCCCGCGTCAAGCCAGCAGCGACGTCCCTTCCAGGCCGGGCGCGGCGGGGACGCCGAGCGCCTGGAGGATCGTCGGGGCAAGGTCGACGAGCCTCGCCCCGTCGGGACGGAACGGGCGGTTCATCATCAGAACGCCCGGGACGAGCGCCGGATCGATGATGTGGTCGCCGGCCCATTTCCGGGTATTGTCCTCGAACAGGTCCCCGGCGGCGATCCCACCCAGCGAGGAGCTCCAGGAGACGCGATAGCCCGGGGCGTAGTTGATCAGGAGGTCGGGGGCGTCGGCGACGAACGGCCCCCGGTAGACCTGCTCGCGGCGGAGCACACCGCGGATGGCCGTCGCGCCGCGGGCCGGGTCCTTCAGCCCGCCCAGCGACCGGGCGATCTCCGCGGCGAGATTCTCCGCGTCCTCGGGCCTGACGGTCCCCTTCGCCTCGCGTCCCCGGAGGTTCAGGTACAGGCCGCTGAGTCCCATGCAGTATGCCTTCGTCCGCGCCCAGTCGACGTGCCGCAGGAAGTCCCCCGCCGCGTGCCCGGGCTCGACGCCGCTCTCCAGGGCGAGCAGCCCCTGGTCGTGGAGCCACTGGTTCACATGGAATCCGCGCTGAAAGCTGCTGAAGCCGTGATCGCTCAGGACGACGAGCAGGGTCCGGTCGTCGACCTGCGAGAGCACCTCGCCGACGATCCGGTCTGCTTCGCGGTAGTGGTCTTCCACGGCGTGGCGGAACGGCTCCGTAGGCCCCGTGCCGAGCTCGCGGCCGGCGAGGCGGTTGGCCGGATGGTCCGGCTCGCGGAACCGCCACATCATGTGCTGGACCCGGTCCGGCGTGTCGAAGAGGCAGTAGAAGAAGCCCTCCCGGAACCGCCCCAGCTCGTGGAGCAGCATCGCCTCGCGCTCGCGCCAGGCGGTCATGCACTGGTCCAGGAAGGCGGCCTCGTCGATCCGCTCGTTCACGAGCCCGTTGTGGTCCTCGACCATCCCGGTGGTGTGGAAGATCCCGAGGTCCTGTGAGAGCCGCTTCGCGTAGTCGCCCGGCTCGCTGATCGGGAACAGGGGCGTGGCCGGGTCGAAGTTGACCGGCGAGGCGTAGAGCTCGACTTCCGGGCCGAGCCGGACCAGGTGGAACCGCACGACGCCCCATGCCGCCTGGAGCGGGCCGAGCCGGAACTTCACCCGGAGCCAGTCGCTCCAGCGGCCGAGCTTCACCTCCAGCTCGCTCGGCGAGCCGTCGGACCGGACGAGGACCCTCTGCCGCTCTCGGTCCACGCGGAGGCCGATCTCGAAGTGCGCGTCCGCCCGGGTCCGCGGGTGGCGCGGGCCGATCAGGTGGGTCGAGATCGTGCCCTGGCCGTCGCTCGAGAGGTGCACGACATGCTCGCTCTCGCGGGGCTGGACGGTGGTGTCGGTCGTGTAGAAGGTCGAGGTCCCGAAGCCGCCGCGGAGGTCGGGCACCCCCATGCCCGAGAGCAGGGCGCCGCGGAGCCGATCGGGTGGGTAGGTGCAGGGACACCGGAGGACCGTCGAGCCGATTCCGGCGCTGGAGAGGTGCTGCCAGATCGGCGTCCCCTGCCGCTGATTCACCGCGCGGGGAGGCAAAAGCGGGTTCTTCTGCTCGTAGCGATTCAGGCCGCTGTCGGGCAAGTACGTCCGCGGGTCGCGTCGGAGGAAGTCGAAGACGCCATGGCCCCCGGGATTGACCCCGGTGGCGAAGGTGGACCAGGCGACGGGCGTCTGTGCGGGGGTCGTAGTCGCGACCCGTGCGAGGCCCTCCGGAGGGACGAGCTTCGCGAGATTCGGCAACTCTCCGCGGGCGAGCATCGCCTCGACGATGGTGGGCTCCAGGCCGTCGAGGCCGATCGCGATGACCTTCCTGTAAATCGTTCCGCCTCCTTACTCGAACCGCCGGTGCCGGTCCCCCGGCGCGGTCCCTCCCCAGCCCTCGTCAGGCGCCCTTCGGACCGGGGGTTCGACCCTCGCTGTTCTTCAGCGACCTCAGGCCGCGGGCGAGGAACTGGAACGGGGCCCGGCCGACCATCATCAGGAAACCGAACGCCGCCGCGACCACCGATGCGACGGGGAGGGCGACTTCCGGGGTGAAATAAGCCAGGACCATGAGGTGCCTCCGTTGGTACGGACCTGCGCGGTCCGGATTCTCGTGATCGATGGACACGACAGCGAGCGACAGGATGGATCGACCGGCGCCGCCGGGAGAAGTTAAGAGAACTTACCAGCGCGGGGGACATCCGGCAAGGGACGGACGGGCCCCGATCCGCCCGGGGAGGGCTCAGGGCCGGAGTCGCCCGATTGTGAGCGGCGCGCTGCTGAGCTCTCCGAGCAGGCTGCGGAGCCTCGCGAACCTCGCAGGATCGGACATCTCCCCGGCGCGGTTCCGAAACTCGCCCGGGTCCTCTGAGTGATGGAACAGCTTTCCCCGGACGTCCCTCTCGCGGCGGTTGCAGGTCCGGCCCCCGTGTCGCAGGGCCGCCAGCGGCCGGCGGAGCCTCTTCGTGGAAGAAGGGTCGAGGTGGGCCGGGTCGATCGGGACGGCCTCGGACAGCGGACTCTCCGACTTCGCCTGCGAAGCCTCCTCAGATCGGCTCCACGTTCGGCCTGAGTCATTCTCGATGGTCACGAGTGCTCGGACTCGGAGCGGATGCGATCCCACAGAGACTCCACTCCAATCTCCCGGGCCCAGGTCTCGATGTAGGTAGTGTCGAGCGAATCTCCCTGGAGGTCGAGGATGCTCCTGGCATCGGCGAGCTGCTTCTGACTCCCGCCCGAGAGCATGGCCCATCGCAGCTTCGCGAGGATCGTGTCCTCCGGGGTGGAGACGTTGACCCGCATCCCGAGGAATTTCTCGAGTCGCTTGCGAGCGAACCGTGATCGATCAAAGGGCTCGTCGGTCAGGATCCAGAAGTCGACCTTATCTCCGTCGGCGTACTCCAGCAGGTTGAACATCCGGCCGTGGGCGAGGGCCTCCGCGATTGCCGATCTCGAGAGGTAGAACGCCGATGGATCGAAGGCCGAGTACAGCGGATCGCAGTATTCCGGGCGCAACGCGACGACGAGATCGATGTCATGGGTCGACCGCGGGCCGCCGTGCAGGCTCGATGCCATCGACCCCGTGAGCATGTAATCGATTCTCAGGTCATTCAGGACGGCGACGACGCGCCTCAGTAGTTCCGGTTGTGACATCGCGCCAGTGCTTCCAGGTACATCCGATGGAGTTCCTCCTCGGAGGCCGTCGGGTTCCGGCTCCGCAGGCCTGCCCGGAGCAGGTCCTTGCCCATCTGGCCGAGCTCGAAGGCCTTGAGCAGCCGCTGCTCGGGCGTCATGGAACGGAGCACCTGGAGATACCGCTCGCGGTTCGGCCTGGGCTTGGGATCCATATCGGACGCTCCGGCGGAGACGGGGTGGAAATCAGTGTAAGCCCTGGGCGGCCCTCTGTCAGCCGCCGCGATCGAGAGTCGAGGGAGCGGCTCGGCCCTCAGCGCTCGTGCAGATGCGGGTACGGCTCCAGGTGCACGAGCACGTCGCGGACGTTGCGGAAGCGGGTCAGGAGGTCGTCCTTGACGAGGTGGCTGATCCGGTGGCCCTCGTCGACGGTGAGCTCGGCCGCGACCTGGATGTGGATGTCGACCAGGTATTCGAGGCCCGACTTCCGGACCCGTGCCTGCTCGATCCGCTGGACGCCGTCGACCGCCGCGGCCGCGCTGCGGATCCGCTCGACGAACGCCTCGTCGGCCTGGGCGTCCATCAGTTCCTGGGCGCTCGACCAGAGCAGCCGGACCGCGGACGTCAGGATCACGGCGACGACGAAGAGGGCGGCCAGCCGGTCCACGGCCAGCCACCGGTCGCCGCCGATCCGCACGACGGCCAGCCCGATCAGGACGGCCAGTGCGCTCAGGGCGTCGGCCCGGTGGTCCCAGGCGTTGGCGATCAGGGCGAGCGAGCCGGCGCGGCGGCCGAGGCGGATCTTGTACTGGTAGAGGGCCTCCTTGATGGCGACATTGGCCCCGGCGATGAGGAGCGTCCAAACCGGCGGCTGCTGGTCGGAGGGCTCGGCGATCCCCGCGATCGCCCCCCAGCCGACCAGGAGAGCCGAGACGATGACGACCACGGCGACGTTCGACCCCGCGATGGCCTCGGCGCGGGTGTGGCCGTAGGGGTGCTCCGCGTCGGCGGGCTTCTGGGCGACCCGCAGGGCCAGCAGCACGGCGACCGACGTGAAGACGTCCCCGAGCGAGTTCACGGCGTCGGAGATGAGAGCATAGGAGTGCCCGAAGAGCCCCCCGAGCAGCTTGGCGCAGCCGAGGCCCAGGTTGGCCGCCAGGCCGAGTCCGGTCGCCCACACCACCTCGTGGTAGAGGTCGTCCTTCCTGGAGGGCTCGCGAGCCATGGGGGCGTCCGGAGGGTGGTTGCGGCGGGCGTCTCGCACTCGCGGGTCAGCTCGTGATGCCCTTGGTGAGATGCATGAACGCGGTCTCGAGATTGATCTCGTCCTCCTTGAAGAGGGTCAGCTCGAAGCCCGTATTGACGAGCCGGTTGGCGAGGAAGCCGTACTGATTGACGCCCTCGTGTAGCTTGACGACGAGCACGCCGTTCTTGTCCTCGACGCTCTCCACCTCGGGCTGCCCCTCCAGCATGTTGGCGGCGTCGGTGAGCCGGTCGGCGACGGCGATGTTGAGCACGATGTCGGTCCGGACCTGCTTCATCACCTCGGTGACCTCGCCGTTGACCAGGAGCTTGCCCTGCTCGATGATCCCGATCTTGTTGCAGATGTCGGCG
>JAXMBE010000082.1:0-33823 GCA_046349995.1 Isosphaeraceae bacterium
CGCGAAGGCTTGGCCGTGGAGAGCTGCCCGCCGCCGAGCGAGACTCGCTGATGAGCGCGGCGGCGAAGCTCCCGATCGGTCCGATCCGCGACCTGTTCGAGGGCTACCTGCCATCGGACGGCCGCAAGGAGCGGAGACTCGGCTCGAACCCCCGGCCCATGGCGGTACTGGCCCTCCACGGCGATCCCCGCCGCGGAGAGAGACTCTTCTGGTCGCAGCCGATCCAGTGCGGCCGCTGCCACCGGATCGGCGACCGGGGTACGCCGATCGGTCCGGACCTGGCCAGCATCGGCAAACTTCGCTCGCGGGAGGACCTCCTGGGGAGTCTCCTGGAGCCGTCGCGTCGGATCGAGCCCAGGTACGCATCCTATGTGGTCGCGACGTCGTCCGGCGTCCTGCACACGGGTCTGCTCGTCTCGCGCGACGAGAGAAGGGTGGTGCTGCGGGATAGTCAGGGAAAGGAGATCGACCTCGCGGCCAGGGACGTCGAGGAACTTCGGCCGTCGCGGGCGTCGATGATGCCCGATGGGCAGTTGGCCGACCTGACCGCACAGGAGGCGGCCGACCTCATTGAGTATCTCGCTTCCCTGAAATGACGATGCCGCCGACCTCGCCCGGAAGATCCTCGATCGAGGCTGACATCCGGCCTGGGCGTGTGATGAGCTCCGGTGGGGCGACGCGCGGACGGTTGGTGCAATCGGCGACCGAACTCCCGGGTGGCGGCCGACTCAGGCGAGCAGGGGCTGGAGCACCCTGGCGTCGTAGACGTCGGTGAGGCGCTCTTCCCGGCCCTGAACCCGGTAGACCACCGTGCGGTGGTCGAGTCCCAGAAGATGAAGGATCGTGGCGTGGAGGTCGGCGACCATGACGCGGTTCTCGACGGCGTGGTAACCGAATTCGTCGGTAGCACCGAGAACCTGGCCGCCGCGGATTCCTCCGCCCGCCAGCCAGACGCTGAATCCCTGCTTGTGGTGGTCCCGGCCATCTCCGCCCTGGCTCACGGGCGTGCGGCCGAACTCGCCGCACCAGACGACCAGGACCTGGTCCAGCAGCCCGAGCCGCTTCAGGTCCTGGAGCAGGCCGCCGATCGGACGGTCGGTCTGCTCGCAACAGGCCCGGGTGCCGTCCGCGTTCTTGTTGTGGGTGTCCCAGATCTGGTTCTCCACGAAGATCTG
Organism: Isosphaeraceae bacterium; assembly: GCA_046349995.1. Lineage (GTDB taxonomy): Bacteria > Planctomycetota > Planctomycetia > Isosphaerales > Isosphaeraceae > Aquisphaera. The sequence continues at coordinate 1,176 of JAXMBE010000082.1, forward strand.
CACGAAGCGGACGCCACGCTCGACGAGCCGCCGGGCGATCAGACAGCGCCGGCCGTAGCTGTCCGTCACCGGCTGGTCGACCCCGTAGAGCGCACGGGTCTGGGCGGTTTCCTGCGACAGGTCGAGTGCGTCTCCGGCGTGCAGTTGCATCTTCGCGGCGAGCTCGTAGCTGGCGATCCGCGCCTCCAGGTCGGGCGCGATAGAAGGATTGCGCGCGAGGTGCTCGGCATTGAGCTCCGCCAGCAGGCCCCGGCGCAGGGATTGCTCCCTCGTGGAGACACTGCTCGACGGCTGCAGATAAAGGACGGGCGGGCCGGAGTGCCGGAAGTGGACCCCCTGGTAGCGGGGCGGTAGGAACCCGCTGGACCAGTTCCGAATCCCGTCCACGGGCATGGCCGAGTCGTTGCGGAGCACCACGTAGGCCGGCAAGTTCTGGTTCTCGGAGCCCAGGGCGTAGGTGACCCATGCGCCCAGGTTCGGCCGACCGGCGACGATGCGCCCGGTATGCATCATCCAGAGGGCCTGCTCGTGGTTGTTGTGCTCGGTGTACATCGAGCGGATCACGGCGATGTCGTCCGCACACCGGGCCGTGAAGGGGAGGATCTCCGAGTACGGCACGCCGCAGGTCCCTGCGGGCCGGAACCTGAACGGCGACCCGAGCAGGTTCCCGTGAGGACTTAACTTCACCAGGTCGGTGAACGACGCCGGCATCGGCTGGCCGTGGCGGCGGTTCAGCTCGGGCTTGGGGTCCAGCAGGTCAATGTGGCTGGGGCCTCCGTGCTGGAAGAGCTGGATCACCGATCGGGCCCGCGGCCGGAGCGGCGGCATCGGCGCGCCGTCGCGCTCTCCCGCGGCCCTCGCCCGATCCTCGCTCAGCATGGCCCCCAGCGCCAGGCCGGCGAAGCCGGTCGCGGACCGACTGAACCACTGCCTGCGGCTCAACTGCGCGATCAGCGACTGCGCCCGTACCGATTCGCGAGGACCCATCTGCGTCTCTCCCCTCCACCCGCCGCCGGGTCCGCCGTCAATTCACGTAAACAAACTCATTACTGTTCAGAAGAACGAGCGTCGTCTGGACCCAGGCGGACCGTTCCGCCAGGCCGTGCAGGATCTCCTGCGTCGCACCTCCGACCGGCCTGGCGCGACCGATCAGGGATTTCTGGAATTGGCCGATGATCGCGATCTCCCGTGTGGTCGGCTCGCGGGCGAAGAGCAGCCGGTAGGCGTACACGAGACGCGCCCGGGGGTCCTCGGCGGCCCCGCGGATACGGTCGGCAAGCGCGGCGGCACTCCGCTCGGCGAAGGGGCCGTGCAGGAGGGCAAGGGCCTGGAGCGGCACCGTCGAGACGGCGCGCTCCGGGCAGTTGATCTCCATCCGGGGCGTGTCGAAGAGGTCCAGGAGCGTCAGTTGCTGGCTGCGGCGGACTGTGAGGTAGACGGTCCGTCGGTTCGCCTGCGCATCGTCGGCGGTCTCGACCGAGCCGTCCTCGCGGGCGGAGACCGGGACGGGGGGCCCGAACGGGGCCGGGTTCAGCCTCCCTGACACCGCCAGGATGCTGTCGCGGAGGACTTCACCTTCCAGCCGCCTCGGCCGCCAGGAGCCAAGCAGCGCGTTCCCGGGATCCGCGGCCTGCTTCCGCTCGTCGGCACGCGACGATTGCCGGTACGCCGCCGAGGTGACCATCAGCCGGTGCATGGCCTTCATGCTCCAGCCCGAACGGATGAATTCGGTGGCCAGCCAGTCGAGGAGCTCGGGATGCGAGGGCAGCGCACCGGAGCGTCCGAAGTTGGCCGTCGTGGAGACCAGGCCCCGGCCGAAGTGCTGGGCCCACATCCGGTTCACCTGGACTCGCGCCGTCAGGGGGTGCTCCGGCGCGGTCAGCCAGCGAGCCAGGGCCAGCCGGCGGCCCGACGATCGGCCGCTCGCGGCTGGCGCAAGCCGGTATCCCGGCTTCGCCAGGACTGCGGGTACGGCAGGCTCCACGGGCACTCCCGGCTTCGTGTAGTCGCCCCGCTTCAGGATCCGCCCTTGCGGCAATTCCCCCGGGAGCTCGGTCAGGCCACGGAGGAGCAGGGGGGCGGGTCTCCGCTGGGCATTCTCGGAGGCGATCGCGGCTTTGAGGGCCTCGGATCCCTTCTTGTAGATCGGGTCATGGGCCGCGAGGGCCGCCTCGTCGAGCGCCTCGCCGGCCTTCGGGCCGAGCCGCTGTGCGAGCGCTTGCTGTTCGGCGTTTCGCTTCGCGGGAGGCAACGAGATCGCCGCCCTGATCGCCGGCTCGAGGGCGATGGGCTGGCCGGCGACCAGCTCGTCGATCCGGCGCCTGCGGTGGATCTCGGTCAGTGCCGTGAGCCTCGCCTCGATCGCCTTGACCCGCCGGGCGACTTTCTGATTCTCCGTCCTCAGCAGGGCCAGTTCGCCGTCCGTGGCCAGCGGAATGCCGCGTGCCTCCGAAGGCTGCCACCGCGCCGGATCCAGCGCGGGCAGGAAGAGCGACTGGAATGCATAGTAGTCGCGCTGCGAGATCGGATCGAATTTGTGCGCGTGGCAGCGGGCGCACTGGAGGGTGATCCCCAGGAAGGTCGAGCCCACGATCTGCATCGTGTCGCTGAGAACCTGGTGGATCTCGTTGGGCTCGGTGTAGCCGGGATAGGTGGGATCGCTCGCGGTCCGGAGGAAGCCCGTGGCCGTGAGCTGCCTGACCATCCCGTCGGTCAGGGACGGGGCACCACGCCAGTCGGACAGCTCGTCCCCGGCGATCTGTTCGGTCAGGAACCGGTCGTAGGGGAGGTCGCGATTGAGCGCCTGGATGACATAATCGCGATAGCGCCACGCCTGGGGCCGCACCCGATCGGCGGCGAGGCCACCGTCGGATTCGGCATAGCCGGCGAGGTCCAGCCAGTGCCGCCCCCACCGCTCGCCGTAGGCCGGCGAGGCGAGCAGCCGATCGACAAGCCGATCGTAAGCATCGGGCCGATCATCCCGCAGGTACGCCTCCTGCTGCTCGAGTGTCGGCGGCAGGCCGAGCAGGTCGAAACAGAGGCGTCGGAGCAGCACCTCTCGCGGCGCCTCCGGGCTGAACGTCAGTCCTCGGGCTTCTAGCCGCTCGAGCAGGAAGGCATCAATCGGCGTACGGGCCGACGCGGGATCTCGGACCCGGGGCACCTCCGGACGCCTGGGAGTCTGGAAAGCCCAGAACTGCCGATCGTGCTCGCTGATCGCCGATTCAGGGTGATTCGCATCGGGCTCGGGCGAACCGTCTGGAGTCGCGGAGGTCAGCCCGTGATCCTGGACCCATCGGCGGATCGCCGCGCGCTCCGCGGCGTCGAGACGCCCCTTCTTCCCTGGCGGCATCTCGCCCGCCTCAATCCTCTGGACCAGCAGGCTCTCGTCGGGCTTTCCCGGGATCACCGCGGGGCCGCTGTCGCCTCCCTTGATCACCGCCGGGTCGCGTCGGAGATCGAGCCCGCCTTCCTGCTTCCCGGCGCCATGACACGTCACGCACCGCGCATCCAGGATCCGCCTCACCTGGGGATCCGATCGCGCAGGCTCTGCCTCGTCTCCCGCCGCGATCGGCGTGACGGCCAGGCCGAGAATCAGTGCAGCCAGCGATCGCCACGCCTTCGCCAGGAGTGGCCCGAGGGTAAGATCTGGATTCATCCCGACGGTCCCGATCAGGTGTTGCCGGATTCGGTCGGTCCGAGCACATGACGTACTGTAGTGTGACAAATGTTAAACTTCAACGTCATGTGCGGTTGGAGCCCGGCGGATCGGGTGATGTGACGGCGCTCACTCTCATCTCACATGCAAGATCACGGGAAGACTGGACTGCCCTCCCGCGACGGTCGTCGTGAGGTGGAATGCGCGCGTCTGCGGCCGGACCGAGCGATCGGCCGTGATGAAGAAGGTCCGCTCCTGCTGGTCCTCGGTGATCAGCAGGCCATTCAGGCCGAGGTTGTCCACGATCACTCCGAACGGAAGATTGCGGCCGGAACCTTCGTTCCCCAGGGGGACTGGCCCGACATGTCCATTCCGCTGGACCTTGACCTTCAGCATGATCGTCTGGCCGGGATGGAGCTCGTATTCCGACGGCCTTCCCGACGCATCCAGGATCGGCCTCGGACCTTCCTCGGCGGGCCCGATCTGCATGAGAAGCGCGGGCTTACTCGCCAGCCTGATGCTGCCGAGGGGGTTGACCGGGTGCGAGAGGTCGCGCCCTGAGATCGTGGCCGACGCCACGACCCGAATCCCCCTGGACTGCTCCGGCGTCGGCGCTGCTGCCCCGGTCCTGGCAGCGATCACTCCCAGGGCCTCGATCTGGCCGGCCTCGATGATCAGCGGCGTCGTGGCGGAGAATCCGGGCGGCAGACCGTCGATCTCCACGCGGATCGGGCCATCGAAGCCGTCGATTCGCTTCGCGGAGACCCTGAATTCCTGGGCGCCGCCGGGGACGATCGGTGCCTTGGGTCCCTCGAGCGTCACCCGGAAATCTGGACGACGCGGCCGGATCTTCAGCGTGTATTTGTAGTCGGGCCCCTCGGAGCCTCGCACGTCCTTGATCTTCACGAGGTACCGGCCGTCGGCCGGCGCGATGAACTCGAGCTTCGAGTCCTTGCCGAGTTCCCGGTGGGACTCGTCATCGTTCTCGAAGAAGAGCGGGAAGACCGGCAGGCCGTTGGGGATCAGGTCCGATCCCGGCGGATGCGGCCGCACGATGTAGCATGGCTCGCCGAGGGCGTGCGACAACGGGGTCGTGTCGAAGTGGCCCCAACGAGCACCCTTGCCGGGGTAGACCACGAAGCCCGAATCCGGCCCGCGGGGATAGAGCCAGAGCCTGGCCACCTCGCCGTTGGCGTAGAGGAACTCGTCGAGGTGCATCTCTTCCCAGTTGAAGAGGCGGAAGTCGTTGACCGAGGTGTCGTCCTTGCCGCGGAACGCGAAATAGGAGTCGAGCACCGCCTGCAAGAGCACACGCTCGATGCGGCGGCCTCGTGAGTCGAGCACTTCGACGAACGAGTCCAGCTTCGATCCCGAGCGTGCCGCATCAACCTCGATCACCCACGGTTCGCCGGCCCTGGCCGAGAAGCGGAACAGGTCGGCGTCTGCTCCGTCGGCGATGCGCCCCGTGATGGTGCCGGCGATCTCCACGGGGGCTTCCACGTCGTTCGCCTGCACGACGGCGTCATTCGGTTCTCGCTCCGAATCGCGCCCCATCTCGCCGCGATCAGCCACGCGGATCGACGCCGCGAAGGGGTCTGCCGGGATCGGCGCGCTCAACTCGTGAGGTGTCGGCAGCGTGTATCGCCCCGTCGAGCCGTCCATCCTGCCCACCCGGAAGGATCGGGCATCGCCCGCAAGCGCCACGCCGATCACCACGTCGGGCTGACGATCCCACAGCTGCAACTCGGTGTAGCCGGATGTCTCCCAGAGCTTGACGGTCCTGTCCTCGGCCGTCGAGACGAGTCGAGAGCCGTCCGGGGTGAACGCCAGGCTGACGATCGAACCTTCGTGGGCGTATCGCGCCAGGACCATCGGATTGATGGACGGCCGGTCGCGCGAGACGAACTCCCAGACCCGGATCATGTTGTCGGCACCGCCGGCGACGATGTGGCGCCCGTCGGGGCTGAAGGCGCAGGAGTATTCTTCCTTGAGGGGCTGCGGGAGCGTATCCATTCGCTGGCCGTCCTCCACACGCCACACCTTGCACGTGTCATCCGCGCTCGCGCTGACGAGGAATCGGCCATCCGGGCTGAAGTCCAGGTCGTACACCGCCCCGTTGTGACCGGCCAGCGAGCGTAGCGGCCGCCCGTCGTCGACGGCCCAGAGCCGGATGACCTTGTCGTAGCCGCAGGTCGCCAGTGTCTTGCCGTCGGGAGAGAGCTCGGCATCGAAGAGGAGATCGGCGTGGCCATCGAACTTCCGGATCAGCGAGCCGTCGGCCATGTTCCAGAGGGCTGCCACGCCCCCGAGTCCCGCAACGCCCGACGCCGTGACCAGGCGGGATCCATCCGCCGAGAAATGAACCGCGGTCACCTTGCCGGGAAAGTCTCGGAGTACTCGAGCGGGGTGGCCCTCCAGAATGCCCCCCTCGTCCGATAATCGCTGGACTTCCACGGCGGCGTAGCGGGCCGTGGCGAGCCACTTGCCGTCGCGCGAGGCCTGGAGGGCCGTAATCGGCCGAAGCTGCGAACGCGAGCCGATCCCGGGGACCGCGAGGGCGAGGCGGTCGGCCGGCTCGCCGGTCGGGCCGTCGGCGCCCGCATCGATCCACGCCTTGATCAGCGCGATCTCCTCTGCGTTCGGCCGCGGCTCTCCTTTCGGCGGCATGATGGGCTTCGAGGCGCCGGTCAGCTGGCGGAAGAGTCGGCTTTCCTCGGCCCGGCCCGCCTTGAACACGGGGCCTCGCGGCGATCCCTTTCGCAGCGACCTGTAGCTCTGGAGGGAGAAGTCTCCCTCGGGTTCAGCGTCGTTATGACACCCGATGCAGTACTTCTGGAAGATGGGGGCGACTTGCGTCGCAAAGTCCGGCGCCGGTGCACCGGCCGCGAGCCCGGTCGAGGCCGTCATCGAGAAGACGACAGGAAGCAGAAACCGCATGTTGGGAATCCGCCGATGGCCGGCTAGTGGTTGAAAAGGAATTCTCGGCTGCTGAGCAGGCCCCAGAGCAGATCCTCGACCGTCGCCCGCTCGTCCTCCGAGCCCGGCGGAGGGAGCATCGCGACCAGGCGATCACGCTCCGTGGCCGTCGGATAGCGGGCGAGGCAGGTCAAATAGAGCTCGTCCACCAGCGCGGCATCGGACATGCCCTGGCGCCTCAGGCTCGTGAGCTTCCCGGCACTGTTGCCCGGGGCCTTCAGCTTCTCGTTGAGCGTGTTGCCGTTGCTGATGTGGAGGACCTGCACGACCGTCGGCTCCTCGGACCGGTCACACTCGCAGACGATGCGCCTCGGGTTCCGGCCGAAGGCTTGCAGGAAGTAGCTCTCGACGGCCGCGTCGTAGAGCTGGATCGCTCGCGTGCCCGGCGGATAGAACTCGGTCTTCCGCCGCTCGCCCCCCTGGCCGGCGAGCCATTCAAATTTCGTCGGCACGCCCGTGACCTGAACGATTGCGTCGTGCAGGACCTCGGCCATCATCCGGCGCGGATAGTAGCGAGAATAGAATCGCCGCTCGCTCCGATTTCCGTCGAGCGGGCGGCTCGACCGCTGATAGGCGTTGGAGCGGAGGATCTCCCTCATCAGGGCCTTCAGGTCGAACTTCCAGCGGATGAGCGCATCGGTCGCTGCCTTCATCAGGGCCTCGTTGCTGGCAGGGTTCGAGGCCCGCAGGTCGTCCACCTTCTCGACCAGGCCGACGCCGAAGAAGTTCGCCCAGACTCGGTTGGTGATCGCGCGGGCGAAGTAGGGATTCTCGGGCGCGGTCAGCCAGGCGGCGAGGGCCTCCCGGCGGTCCGCCGGATTGTCGAGCGGCACCGGCCGGCCGTCGAGCGGGGTCGGCGGCTGCGGCTTGCCAGTCCTCGGCTGGATCAGGTCGCCGGATTGCGCCACGTAGAGCGTCCGCCGACCGTTGCCCTGGCCCGCGTCGCCGCCCCAGCCCTTGGCTCGCACCCGCGCGAACAGGTTTGCCATGGCGTAATACTGGTCGTTGGTCCATTTCTCGAGCGGGTGATTGTGGCACTTGGCGCAACCGATCGAGAGCCCCAGAAAGGCCTGGCATGCGTTCTCGGTCATGTCCTCGGGCGACTGGCTGAGGGCGTAGAAATTCGTCGCCCCATTTTCGTGGCTGTCGCCCGTCGCCCGGAGGATCTCGCGGACAAATTGATCCCAGGGCGTGTTGGCGGCGACGTGCCCGCGTACCCAAGTGTAATACGCCTTCAGGGCGTCTGGCATGAGGCGAGTGCTGGTCAGGGTCAGCAGGTCGCACCATTTGTAGGTCCAGTAGTCGGCGAACTCGGGCCGGGAGAGGAGCCTCTCGATGAGCGCGTCGCGCTTCCCGGTCGAGGGATCCGCCAGGAAGTCCCTGACCTCCTCGGCGGTGGGCAGCCGGCCGATCGTGTCGACCGTGGCCCGGCGGAGGAACGCCGCGTCGTCGCAGGCCGGTGAGGCGGGAAGGTTCAGCCGGGCGAGTTGCCTGCCGATCTGCTCATCGATGAAATTCCGGGGCTTTCGCCGGTCGGCGAGTTCGCCGTCCCTGTTGCCGGGCTGTCGATCCGGATACGGGACCGTGATGCGCGCGATCGCGATCTTGCTGGCGTACCAGGCGACCACGGTCCCCTCGCCCGGGCCGACGACGGACGCCACGCCGTTCTCGTCGACCCGGCAGACCGACTCGTCGGCCGAGTTCCATTTCACCCAGCGGGTGACATCCTCGGCGCGACCGTCGCTGTATCTGGCTCGGACGACGATCTGCTGGGTCTCGCCGACGCGGTGCACCGAGCCGGCGGGCAGGACATCCAGGGCGTCGACGCGCGGCTCGTCCTCGGAGGGGGGGGCCGCCCCGGCCGCAATCCAGTCGGCGAGGATCCGGTAATCTCGCGAGTCGGCCGTGAACCGCACGCCCCCCTTGTGAGGGATGGCGCCCGACGGTTTCGCCAGGACGAGGCTGCGGCCGGGGTCGGCGAACTCCACGCGTCGCCCGCGATCGAGCTTGACGATGTTGAAGAAGTCGGTCACGGGGTCGTAGCCCCGGAGCGAGAGCCGGAATCCGCCCTTGCCCGCCAGGGCCCCGTGGCAGGCGCCGGAGTTACAGCCGAGCTTGGCCAGCACCGGCTCGACGTGGTTCCGGAAGCTCAGCTCGAATGGCCGCTTCATCCCGGTCACGCGGACCTTCGTCGCGGCGACCTGCCCCCCGGCCTTGGCCGTGATGACGGCCTCGCCATCGCCCACCGGCCTCACGAGCCCGTCTGCCACGGTCGCCACGTCCGGATTGCTGGATGTCCATGCGACGCTCTCGTTGACCTGCTGTGCGATCTCGCCACCGACCGTGCGCTGCAGGAGGAGGCGCTGGGAGCTTTCTCGGGTGGCGAGCACGCATTCCCCAGGCAAGAGGACGAGCGCCTCGTCTGCTCGGAGAGGCCCTTGCGTGAGGGTCATCGCGGCGATCGCGCAGGCCAGCAGTTTCAACATTCGCGTCATCCCGAGGGAGGGCCCTTCAGAAGAGTTCCTGGATCTCACGATGGCCGAAGTCGACGAGCGGGAAGGGCCGTCCGGCGGGGCCGGGCAGATTGGTTTCAAGGTCGAGGCCGAGGCTGTGGAAGATGGTCGCGACGATGTCCGGCGGCTCGATGGGCCGATCCGCGGGAACGGCGCCGATCGGGTCGCTCGATCCGACGACCCGTCCCCCCTGGATACCGCCGCCTGCGAATCCCACGGTGAAGCACTGGGGCCAGTGGTCGCGCCCGCCCGCGGGGTTCACGCGGGGGGTCCGGCCGAACTCGGAGAGGTTGCAGACCAGCGTCGCGTCCAGGAGCCCGCGCCGGTCCAGGTCCTCGATCAAGGCGCTGTAGGCCTGATCGTAAAGCGGGCAGACGATGTCCCGCATGCCGGCGATCGAGGTGAACGGCTTCGACCCGTGAATGTCCCAGGTGATCTCGTCGAACACGGTCAGGAACGTGTTAATCGTGACGAACCGCACCCCGTTCTCGATCAGGCGGCGCGCCAGCAGGCAGCTCTGGCCGAACCGCGTCATCCCGTATCGGTCGCGGACCTGCTGCGGCTCCTGAGACAGGTCGAACGCCTCCCGCGCCTGCGGGCTGGTCATGAGCCGGAAGGCCGCCTTGAAGTTGCCGTCGAGCAGCGCCGCGTTCTCGGTCGCCTCGAAGACCTCGACCGCGTCGTCCACCAGTTCCCGGATCTTCCTGCGGCGATCGAGCCGGACCGTGCCGATCTCCTGCGGCGGCAGCAGGTCCGGGACCCGGAAGCCCGGCTTCGAGGGATCGGCGTTGAGCACGAACGGGTCTTGGGCCTTGCCGAGGAAGCCCCCGGCCTGGCCGTTGGGCATGTTCCCGCCCCCGCGACCCATCAGTTCCGGCAGCACCGCGAACGGCGGCAGATCGGTCTTCCGGCCGCGGAGGTATCCCACGACGGCGCCGACGTGCGGCGTGTTGACGCCGCCGGCGAACAGCCGCCCCGTCTGCATCATCTGCCAGCCGGCGTCGTGCACCGCCGCACCCCCGTGGTGCACCGAACGCACCAGCGAGAACTTGTCGGCGATCCGGGCGTGCCGGGGCAGCACCTCCGAGAGCTGGATCCCCGGCACCGTGGACTGGACCGGCTTGAACGGCCCCCGAATCTCGGCCGGCGCGTCCGGCTTCATATCCCAGAGGTCCAGGTGGCTCGGGGCACCCAGGTTGAAGATCATGATGCACGAGCGGTCCTCGTGCCCCGGCTTGACCAGCCCGGCCGCATGAGCGGCCATGAAGTCCGGCAGGGAAAGACCGATGGCGGCCAGGGTGCCGACCTGCAGGAAATCACGACGGGTGACGCCGTTGCACGTGAATGCCTTACCCTTCCCGGTGAAGGTGAGCATATCCGACTCCCCGCATGGCTTCCGGTCGCATTGGTGGCAAGTCGAAGCGAGAATCTCTCTCGCATAAGATACCGACGACGGCACCCCGCCGACTAGAGGATGGAGCAAGCATGGTCGATTCACTCGCCGGCCGAGCGGGTGTAAGCTGGGCGGCGTTCGGGACCCGGCGACACGCCCACACGCGGAGTGACGATCATGATGTACTCGGGACTGTTCTCCCTGCTCCTCGCGGGGATGCCTGGCGGTCGAGAACGGCACGGCGGCGGGATCTCGGTCGTGAGCACCCGACGCTCCACAACCTTGGTTTCGAGTGGGCAATCCGCGGGGACGCGAATCGCAACGCCGCCGTCTCCGTGGAGTTCCGGGCCGTCGGCGAGTCCGGATGGCGACACGGCGCTGCCCCTCGTGCGGATCGGCGGGAGCGGGTCTACCAAGCGCCGCGAGCACCTCGACTACACGGTCCCAGAGGGGCTCCGCCGGCAGCATCCCCTCAACCTCCGGCCCGACGGAGTACGAGTGCCGATTCCGGCTGGCCGACCCGGACGCGAGCGGCCAGACCGAGCAGGTCGTGCGGGTGAAGACGCGCAGCGAGCCGCAGCCGTCGGCGGAGGGACGGACCCTGCACGTCTACCCGCCCGGCTACCAGGGCCTGCGCCTGGAGCCCAGCTTCACGAGCCTCCTGGAGGCCTACTACGGCGCGGGGCTGGGCGACTGGAGCGTCGTCTGGGAGCGGCGGGCGCAGCCGGGCGACACGATCCTGATGCACGCCGGGCTCTACAGGCCCGAGCGCCTGAACTACGTGGACCCGATGATGACGCCCTTCGACGGCACCATGTCGCTCACCCTGAAGGGGACGTCGGAGCGGCCGATCACCATCAAGGCGGCCGGCGACGGCGAGGTGATCTTCGACGGGGACGGCAACCACCGGCTCTTCGACGTCATGGCTTCGCGGCATCACATCTTCGACGGGCTGACGATCCGCAACACCGACGTGGGCATCTTCGCCGGCCAGAAGGAGGTGCTCGGGGCGGTCGGCCTGACGGTCAAGAACTGCCGCTTCGAGCGGGTGGGCTTCGGCGTCTGGACCGAGTACGCCGGCTCCAGCGACTTCTACATCGCCGACAACCTGTTCCTCGGCCGCGACGACCGCTACCGCCTGATCGGCTGGACGGGCCCGCTCTGGGCCAGCGCGGGGGCATACGGCTCGCACCCGCTGACGAGCTACTACGCCGTGAAGGTCTACGGCCCCGGGCACGTGATCGCCCGCAACGCGATCGCCTACTTCCACGACGGCATCGGCATCTCGACGTACGGCACCCCTCCGGACGACCCCGAGCGGCAGGCCTCGTCGATCGACATCTACGGCAACGACCTGCACGTGATGAACGACGACTTCGTGGAGACCGACGGCGGGGTCCACAACGTGCGCGTGATCAACAATCGCGGGGTCAACGCCGCGCAGGGCGGCTACAGCGCCCAGCCGGTCTTCGGCGGCCCGGCCTACTTCATCGGGAACATCCTCTACCATGTGCCCACCGGCGTGGCGTTCAAGTTCTCGGCCAAGCCGGCCGGCCTGTTCGTCTACCACAACACGATCATCGGGGAGCAGGCGGTGCGCGAGCCCTACTCCAACGCCCACTTCCTCAACAACCTGTTCCTGGGCCGGGACACGCCCGGCCGCGGCATCATGAGCTGGGCGAACGCGACCGGGGCGTTCGGCACGGACTACAACGGGTTCCGCCCAACCGGGCGTGACCGAGCAACATGGCTGGCCGCCCCGCGGCCCGGCCAGGAAGTCTATGAACCCCGGCCGAGGACTGGAGGAGCTTCGCGACGCTCGCCGAGTTCCGCGGCGACGGGGCAGGAGCGCACGGCATCGAGGTCGATTTCAGCGACTTCGAGCGGCTGGCCCCCCGATCCGGCCGACCGCCACGCGGTCTATCACGCCAGGGAGCTGGACTTCCGCTCCGGCCCAGCAGCAGGGCGGTGGACGCAGGTGTCCCCATCCCCACGGTGAACGACGATTTCGCGGGTCGTGCCCCCGACCTGGGGGCGAGGGAGGTCGGCAGGCCCGAGCCCAGGTACGGCCCCAGGTGGCTCAAGGGTCAGCCCTTCTATCGGTGACCGTCCCGAAGATCCAGTCACGGACAGAGCATTCGACGGCGGCTAAAATTCCCGGCGGCTCATCGCCCGGGCTCGAGCCGTCCGCTACCCTCGATGAGGTGGTACGAGGCGCCGGAATTCACGGCCGTGAAGCGATCCACTCGGCCTGACGGCCATTCGACCTCGACGGACTCGGCACGACGTGCATCGCCCAGGCCGAAATGGAGCGCGGGTCGCTCGCCGACTGGTAGCCGCCGCCCGCGGTGCGCCAGGCGACCAGGCGGTGCCCTGACGCAACGACCGTGACCCGCGCCGACGGCGTCACGGTTGAGGCGCGGCTTCCAGGCGGATGGTCAACGACCGGCCCCCTTCGTCCTGTTGTGGAAGTAGGCCAGGGGTTGGAGGTGCGACAGGATCAGAGATCTTGCCGCCTGTCGTTGTCCAGGTCGCCGACGGCCAGGCCTCGGCCGATGAGTGGCACTCGCCACGGCGGGCCGGCATGCCGGAGACGTCGATCAGTCGACCTTCACGGTTGCCGGCGAGCAAGTTGCGCCGGCATCCGGTACGGGTAATTCGGCTGGAGATCGTTGACGTGCCCATTCGCCGTGGCGAGGTCGAGCCGACCGTCGTCGTTGGCGTCGAGGAACGCGACTCCGAAGCCGAGCAGACGACGGCTGGCGACGGCCAGGCCGCTCGACGCGGTGGCATCGACGAAGGCACCTCCGCCGAGATTGCGGAACAGGGTGGTCGACTTCGTAGAAGTTGGTGACGGCCAGGTCGATGAGGCCGTCGCCGTCCTGGTCGCCCGCGGCGACCCCCATGCCGGCCTGGTAGATCCCCGACGCGTTGCCGGCCACCCCCGCCGAGTGGGCCGCTTCTTCGGAGCGCATCCCGCCGAGGTTGCGGAACAGGAAATTGGCCGAGGAGTCGTTGGCGACGAACAGGTCCAGGCGACCGTCGGTGTCGAAGTCGGCGGCGACGACCCCGAGGCCGCGGCCGTTACGATCGACCACCCCGGATTCATCGGTGATATCGACGAATCGGCTTCCGTCGTTACGAAAGACGCGGTCCGGCAGGGCTTCGGCCAGGAGCGGATTGCAGTTGAGATAGGCCTGGGTCCTCGGGTCGCGGCAGATCCTCGGGTTGGCGATGTCCCAGGCGGCATAGTGGCAGACGTAGAGGTCCAGGTCGCCGTCGCCATCCAGGTCGGCCAGCGCCGCCGACGTCGGCCAGTCGCGGCGGCCTCCCAGCCCGCGGGCGTCGGTGACGTCCTCGAACGTCCCGTCTCCGCGGTTGCGATACAGGGCGTAGGATCGCCAGCGGGTGAGGAACAGATCGGGGTGGCCGTCGCCATCGATGTCGCCCACGGTGATGCCGTGTCCATGCCCGCGGGGGAATCGGGCGATCCCCGAACGTTCGGTCACGTCCTCGAATGTCCCGTCTCCGCGATTGCGGAACAGGCGATCGCCCCCGCCGGGAGGGGTCGATCCGGCGTCGGGGGGACTCTCGAAGGGTCCGCCCTGGACGCAATAGACGTCGAGCCAGCCGTCGCCGTCGTAATCCAGGAGGGCGAGGCCGCCGCCGAAGGGCTCGGGCAGTTGGCGGAGGGGCGTCTCCGCGTTGTCGTAGACGAAACGCAGGCCGACCGCCTCGGCGTCATCGACGAAGTCAAACTCGCCTGCGGGGTCGGCCCCCGACCCGGCGTGGAGGGGCAGGGGAGGTCCCGCCAGCTCGCTCCACCGGCTGAACTCCGTGGCGAGGGCCTCGGCTCGCCGGGCGTCAGCCGAGTCCAGTCGGGTCAGGCTCTCCAGCGCGGATCGCTCTCCGGGATCGGCCCTGAGAGCCCAGGCATAGAGGGCCCGGGCCTCCCTCGGTCGGCCGGCGCCCTCGGCCATGCGGGCCAGGTCGCACCGCTCGGCGGCGGTGCGGAGCGGTTCGTCGCTCCAGAGGCGGTCCCGGTAGGCCTCCATCCCGCGCTCAACCTCGGCCTTGCGACGCCTGAGTTCGGTCGCCCGGTCAGCCTGTCCGGCCCGATGGGACAGCTCGGCCAGGCGCTCGAGCGCCTGTGCCGCCCCGGGCTCGATCAGGAGCCAGCGATCCAGCGTCGAGGACTCCGCCTCGGTCTCTCCTCGTTGCCGTTCGAGCCAGGCCCGCAGCTCCAGCAACCCGGCCGCGTCGAGCTGGCCGGGCCCGAGCTGCCGGACGGCCTCGATGGCCTCGGCCGTCCGGCCGGAACCGCGCGCCCACTCGAGCCAGGCCATCCAGAGCGGCCCGTCGGCCAGGGCCGCTTTGCAACGCCCGAGCCAGGTGGCGGCCTCGTCCCAGTCGCCCGCGTGGATGGCCAGCCGGGCCTTGCCGAGCTGGACGCGGACGTCGCCCGGGGACAGTCGGAAGGCCTTCTCCAGGGTCCCCTTCAGCCCCTCGTATGGCAGCCGATTCAGGTCGAGGTTGCTGAGCTCCCTGAGGTCGCGGGTCGGGTCCTCCGCCTTATCGAGGTTGGCATGATGCAGCCTCTTGACATCGCCGAATCGGACCTCGATCTGATAGATATGGCTCAGGAGCTCGCGTGCCCGGTCGAGGCCGGGCCCCCCCTGGGCCAGGGCCTGCTCGAGGCGACGCTCTGCATCGAACAGTCTCCCCCGTGACAGATTGGCCTTCGCTTCGAGATAGGCGCCCATCGGTTCGAAGGCATGTCGTTCGGGCACTCGGGCGAAGGCGCGGAGCGATTCATCGGAGCGGCCGAGGAGCCCCTCACAGACCCCCAGCCAGTAATGGGCCGCCCCATCGGGCGAAGCACCGCGCGTCGTCAGGTCCGTCAGTCGCCGACGGGCCGCTTCGAACTGGCCGGCTGCAATTTCCCGCTGCGCGAGCTGTAACTGGACGCTGATCCTCCGGGAATCGACCCGGATGTGCAGACCGTAGGCCAGGGCGAGGAGCCCTGCGCCGATGCCGATGAGCCACCAGCGTCGCCTTACCCGCATCTTCGAAGGTCCATGGGTGGCATCGGATGCCGGTCGAACCATAGAGACTTATTCAAGACCCCGGCGACGATTGAGACAAGCCCGCTTTGCGGCAGGCCTCGATTCGTCCACGAACGTCGAAGGGGATGTCGACGGGATTTTCGCCCGATTGCCAGGCGGGCGACGGTCGGGATACCATCATGAGCACCGGCGACCAATCGCCGATCCGGACCACGCTGGAGCGAGCCGTGAGCCAACCCAGCCCCGACCGCCAATACCACCTCATCGGCCGGCGACGATCGGCCGCGACGCTCATGATCCTGGGGCTGGCCGGAATCGTCGCGACGAGTCGGAATACGCGGTGGACGGCATCGGCACTGTTCTCGGGGCGCGACCCGGGCGTGGACTCGCCGTACCTGAATACACGCCCTGAGGTGCGGTACCTCGGCGACGCGGTGTGTGCTCGATGCCACGGCGAGATCGCGTCGGCCTTCCGCGACCACCCGATGGGCCGATCGCTGAGCCCCGTCGCCGCCGGAGATGGTCCGCCGATCGGAACCGCCGCTGGACTGCCGTTCGAGTTCAAAGGGGTGAGTTACGACATCGATCGTCGCGATGGCCGTACCGTTCACGTCGCCGGCCGGCCTGGGGGGACGGAAGCAGGATCGCGGGGATCAGGCCGAGGTCCGCTACGCGCTGGCTCGGGACGCGTGGGATCGCCTACCTGATCGAGCGTGACGGCTTCCTGTTCCAATCGCCGATTGCCTGGTTCGCCCAGCAGCGAGGTGGACATCTCCCGGCCACGGGACGTCCAGCCCGCGGCCGAACTTCGGAACGTGCCATCCAGCGTGACTGCCTGTTCTGCCACACGAATCGTGTCCGATCTGCCGCCGGGACGCTCAACCGCTACGAGCCGCCGATCTTCGAAGGGCACGCGATCGGCTGCGAGCGATGCCACAGGCCGGGGAGTTGCACGCGAGTCGGGAGCCGACTCGCCCGGTCCGGACCTGACGATCGTCAATCCGGCCAGGCTGGCTCCCCCGCTGAGGGACGCGGTCTGCCAGCAATGCCACCTCCAGGGCTGGTTTCGCTTCCCCAGGGCGGGTCGCGACTCCTTCGATTTTCGTCCGGGCCTGCCCCTGCATCGATACCTGGCGGTCTTCGTGAGGACTCAACGCGATCCGGACAGGACGGACCTGATCGGTCAGGTCGAGCAGATGGAATCGAGCCGCTGCTTCCTCGCCAGCGGGGAAGGCTGGGCTGCGTTCCTGTCACGATCTGCACGCTGCCGCCGACGAGGGTGAAGGTCGAGTACTACGCGCGCGGTGCCTCGCATGCCACGCGCAGAAGGGCTGTGCCTTGCCGCTGACCCGAGGCAGACTCAGGGGAACGCCGACGACTGCATCGCATGCCACATGCCGCGACCGGCAGTCGCCGACATTCCCCACACGCGGACGACCGATCATCGCATCCTTCTGCATCGGCAAGCCGGAGCCCGAACCTGCCCGCCCGTGGTCGGGATCCGTCTGCCCCCGAGTTCACCCCGCAGGATTACTTCTCCAACCTGATGACCGGACGCGAGCGGGACGAGGCCGCACGAGACATGGGAGTGGCCCTGGAGCTGGCGGCCCAGGAACTGCTTGGTTCGCCTCCGCTCGCCCGCCGCGCTGCCGCACGAGCCGTCCCATCGCTCGAGGCGGCGGTGCGCGCCCGCCCCGACGACCTGCGCGCCCGCGACTCCCTGGGATACGCCCTCGGGATCCTGGGCCGGCTGGTGGAAGCACGCGACGTCTACGAGCAGTCTCTCCGCATCGAACCACGGCGCGAACTGACCCTGCCGTATCTCTCGCGAACGCTATCCGGCCTTCAACGTCCCGATCTGGCGGTTGAGGCTCTACGCGACTTGATTGCGGTCAATCCCTGGCGTTCCGATTATCGCCTGGCGTTGGCCCGGGGCTACGCCCAGTCGGGCGACTGGCGCGGGGCCACGGAGGCCAGCCGCGAGGCGATCCGGCTGAATCCCGAGTTGGTGGAGGCGCGTACGGTCCTGATCCAGGCCCACCTCGGTCTCGGCGAATCAGCGAAGGCCGACGCCGAGTTCCAGGTCCTGCTCGGGCTCCAGGCTGATGAGCACGACAACTGGCAGCGGTGGTATGGGCGGCAGAAGCGAGAGCGACCGGGAGCCGGGGGTTCTCTCTCCAATGGTCATCCCTGAGCATGCACGGCTTCACGGGAAGCCGGTCACGCGTCATCGTCGATGGGCGATCCTCTGCGTGGGGATCGGCCTGACGCTGGCGGCCTGGCTGGGCGTGCGGGCCCTGCAGACCCGGCAATTCCGTGAGGAACTGGGCCGGGCACGCGAAGAGGTCAAGGCACGGCGATTCTCCGCGGCTCGGACGCGCTTGGCCCGGCTCGCCGAGCGGCGTCCCGACGACGGCGAGATCGCCCTCCTGCTGGGCGAGTGTGAACGGAGGCTGGGTAACCCGGACGCTGCCCTGGCTGCATGGCGGCGCATTCCCGATCAGGCTGAGCAGGCTCCGCAGGCGGCACTCTCGTGCGGCCGGATGGCGTTGGGACTGGGTCGCTACCGGGTCGCCGAAGGCTGCCTCCTCCGTGCCAGTCGGACGGAGGGCGAGGCCGCCGCCGAGGCATCGAGCCTCCTCGAGGTGCTCTACTGGACGACGGGCCGTCGCGAGGAGCACCGGGCCCTCCTGCGTGCGAGGGCCGAGCACGAGGCCGACCCGTCGGGCACCCTGCGTGTGCTCTGGGGAGTCGATCGTGACCCCTATCCGGTCGAGCGACTGGCCGAGACGCTCGACAGGGCCAGGGCGGCCGCTCCCGATGATGACCTGGTCTGGCTGGCGTCGGCACACCTGGCGACCCACACGGGCCGATTTGAAGAGGCCGCCGGGTGGCTCGAACGCTGCGAGCGAGCAAGGCCCGACGACCTTGCCGTCCGGATCGCTCGCCTCGACTGGGCCGTGGCGTCCGGGCGGCCGGAGGAAGTCCGGCGGGCCGCGGCTCGCTTCTCCGCCTCGGGCATGCCACGGATCCGGGCGCTCGCGACGAGCGCCTGGCTGGCTGCGCGGGACGGCGTCCGGGAGGTCGAGCGGGCGGCCCTTGATGCGCTGACCGCCCTGGAGCCGGCCAACGATGCCGCCCTCGAACGACTGGCCGACCTTGCCGCCCAGGCCGGCGAGGGGAAGCAGGTTGCCGAACTCCGACGCAGGAAGGCGGCAATGGATGCAGCACGCGATCGGTATGACCGGCTCGTTAATCCGTCCGAGACGGCCCCGGCCGCAGTCGAGTACGCCCGAGCCGCCGAGGCAATCGGCCGCTGGTTCGACGCCAGGCTCTGGTGGGCCCTGGCGTCCCGGCGTGATCCGTCGATCGCTGCCGAGGCGGCATCCGCGACTGCCCGCCTGAAAGCCAGGGAGGACGAAGCGGCCTCGACCGATGGCCGGGTCGTGGTCGAGCTCCTCAAAACCGACCGAGCAAGGGCGGGAACGCAGGACTCCGCGCCGGGTGGTCTGGACGTCCCTGCGTTCGTGGACGAAGCCGCTTCCCGCGGCCTTGTGTTCCGGTTCGACCACGGACCCAGCCCCGAGCACCAGCTCCCCGAGACGATGTCCGGCGGCGTGGGCCTGCTCGACTTCGACGGCGACGGTTGGCTCGACATCTACGCCCTGCAGGGCGGGGCCTTCCCGCCGAGGAGTTCCCCGTCGGTCTTCGGTGATCGCCTCTTCCGCAACCGGGGAGACGGTCGCTTTCAGGACGTTACGGAGGCCTCCGGCCTGGCCGCGTTACCAGGCGGCTACAGCCACGGCGTTGCCGTGGGCGACTACGACAACGACGGCCGGCCCGATCTCTTCGTGACCCGCTGGCGGTCTTATGCCCTCTATCGCAATCTCGGCGGAGGCCGGTTCCAGGACGTCACCGCGAGGGCGGGGCTGGGGGGCGACCGGGACTGGCCCACGTCGGCGGCGTGGGCCGATCTCGACGACGACGGCGATCTGGACCTCTATGTCGCCCATTACCTGAAGTGGGATGCCGAGAATCCGCCCCTGTGCGAGTACCCGGACCGCTCCAGAGCCGGGTACCGGTATTGCGACCCGCTCTCGTTCGCCGCGACGCCAGACCATCTCTTCCGCAACGACGGCGGCCGATTCGTCGATGTGACGGCCGAGGCCGGGATCGTCGACCGCGACGGCCGCGGTCTTGGCGTCCTCACGGTCGACCTCGATGAGGACGGGAAGGTCGACATCTTCGTGGCCAACGACCTCTCGGCGAACTGCTACTTTCGCAATCTCGGCGGCCTGAAGTTCTCCGAGCGGGCGGTGGAGGCGGGACTGGCGGCCAGCGCCGAGGGCGGATACCTGGCCGGGATGGGAATCGCCTGCGGTGACCTCGACGGCGACGGCCTCCTGGACCTGGCCGTCACCAACTTCTTCAACCAGGTGACGACGCTCTACCACAACCACGGCCGCGGCCTCTTCAGCGACCGATCCGGCTTCGTGGGCCTGTCCGAAGCGACGCGGCGATTCCTCGGATTCGGCGTGGCCGCGCTGGACGCCAATAACGACGGCCGGCTCGACCTGGCACAGGCCAACGGCCACGTCTCCGACTTCAGGCCCTCATACCCTTACGAGATGAGGGCCCAGCTCCTGCTCCGCGATGCTTCCGGCCGCTTCCGCGACGTGAGCGAGCAGGCGGGGGACCCCTGGCGGGTCCCTCGGCTGGGACGCGGTCTGGCCATCGGCGACATCGACAACGACGGATCCTTGGACATCCTGATCGTCGGCCAAGGCGATTCGTTGGCCCTGCTGCGCAATCAGGCGAGGCCCGCCACGGGCCATTTCTTGATCCTGAAGCTCGAGGGGGTCACCTGCAATCGCGACGGCTATGGCGCGAAGGTCACGGTGACCGCCGGCGGGCGGAGCCAGGTCGGGGCCCGTTCCGGCGGAGGCAGTTACTTGTCCACGAGCGACCCGCGGCTGCATTTCGGGCTGGGTGCCGCGCAGCGAGTCGATCGCGTGGAAGTTCACTGGCCCTCGGGGCGAAGCGACGTCTACGAGGGCCTGATCGGAGACACCGGCTACCGCCTGCGGGAAGGAGACCCGACGCCACTTCGCCTGGCCGGCTTCGGTGCACGCTAACGCGGCCCGGCCCCGGGAGATTCCTCCCCGGGGCCGGGCCGAACGATCTCGTTTCGACGGGCGATCGTGCGGGGGCCGCACCCCGGCAGCGGTCAGTAGGCATCCGCCGAGACGACCTCGCCGCCGTTCCTGGTTCCCAGCGCCCAGTAGGTCCTGATCTCGACCGTCGACTTGATGAACCGCGCGCTGCCGTCACCGAAGAGGAAGTTGGCACCGCCGGGGTGGTTGCTGTTGGCGTTCTGGTACTGTCCATCGGAGGCATTGGAGTTGGGATTGCCCCCGCGGAGGGCACACCAGCCGAAGCTCCAGGTGCCCGGGGATGGCGGGACCACGGTGTTGATCAGGCTGAACCCGGCCAGATTCTCGCACCACCGGAATCCCTTCTGGTTCACCGAGCCGGGGCCGTCGCTGGGCTGGTCCTTGTAGCCCTGCTCGCAGACCTGGAGGTCGGCGATGACCTTGTCGTACATCGAGCTGACGTTGTTGACGCCGCACCAGGGCGACCCACAGAGCGCCGACGCAGCCGATAGCACCGGGCCGGTTCGCCACTTCACCCGCGGCGTCTGCCCGGTACCGACGAGGGCCTCGCCGAACGCGATGGTGTTCGACGTCCCGTCCGTGCAGGACTGAACGCCGTAGGTCGGCCCGCTCTCGGCGAAGAGACCCGAGGGGTCGAAGAAATTCGTCGAGGCCCCCACCGACGCGTGGTAGTTGTTGGTCATACCGGTCCACATGTCGTTCTGGGTCGGGACCGGCGACAGACCGTCGGAGGGGCAGATGAACGTGTTGACGATCGCTGTCGTGACGGTGGAATTGATGTTCCAACCTTCAGTCCAGCAGCACACCCAGTTGAAGTTGGCCGAGTTGTAGAGCGGCTGCCCCTCCATGTATCCCAGGAGCAATGCCTGGGCGTTCCAGGTTCCCCAGTTCGCGTTGTAACCGTACCCGGACCAGTTCGCGGTCCCACCCGAGGGGAACGTCCCCATGGCGGTGTGATAGTTGTGTAACCCGATGCCGATTTGCTTCAGGTTGTTGATGCACTGGGCGCGGCGGGCCGCCTCGCGCGCCGACTGCACGGCGGGCAGCAAGAGAGAGATAAGCACGGCGATGATGGCAATGACGACCAGCAGTTCGATCAGGGTGAATCCACGGCGCGTTTCCGCTCTCATGACTGATGACTCCTGCAAGCTGAACTTAAGGACGTGCCTTACGGGTCGCTTTCCCTCTACAAGGATGTTGAAGGATGAGGGATTACGCCTCGTACTCCGAACGGACGAACCTGAACTGGATGAGAGAGGCAGGACTGTATCGCGGTCCACTCAGCGTCGCCCGGAGATGGCTACTGGGCTCGACTCCGCGAGTGGCTCCGCCGGGATTGAAGGGAGATCAATCACCGCTCGACTAACGTCGGGCTCCTCCTTTCATGGCGCCGCGCATGGCTTTCATTCGATCTTGCTGGGCCGATTTCATGTCCTCCGCGATCTTCTTCGCGGCCTCCTTGGTGGGTGGGGCCATGCCCTGCCCACTCGGCTCGGCTGAACATCCATGCACGAGAGCCATGCCGCTGAACAGGATGCAGGACATGGCCACCCGGATGAAGCGGCGATGATGCATCGGGCGATCACCCCTTTCTAAGGGCCCGTGGAGGATTCCACGGGGAAGTTGGTGGTCTCCTGGACGGACCGTGGCCTCCCACCCGGAAGGGCGTCGGCCAGCAACAAACGACCCGGCCCGCCGTCCGCGAGGAATCGAGCCTCGGGTCTTGCTCGGGCGAGATTAAGGTGCCTTCGCGCAAAGATCAAGGAAATCTCCGCACATTTTCCCAGATTCACGGACGTTCCCGAGCCCGCCGGGGCATGGCAAGTGGCGGACGCCGGGGCGGTCGGCCGGGCTGCCGGCACCGCGGCGCGGCGCTCGCTGGAGGGTCGAGCCGGCGCGGGCGGCCTCTCCGCGCACGCTGCTCACGTCCGGGAGGTCGGCTTGTCTCGGCCGAGCTTCAGGTGGTCGGTGGCCCAGAGCGTCGCCGCCGAGACACAGAGCCCTACGGCAAGGTGCGTCATCAGCCTGGGCGCCGGAGTGATCGCCATCGGCTCGAAGGTCCGGTCCAGGGGGAAGAGGACCGCCCCCCCGACCTCGTAGGCGACCGCGGCGACGGCCGCTCCCAGGATCCCGCCGATGACGGCCCGAGTGATCCGACCCTCACCCAGGCCCAGACCCAGCGCCACTCCGGACAAGGCCCCGATCGCCATCCAGATGCCGCCGTGCATGGCCAGGGCCAGGGCAAGCTGCTCGGTGGCGTTGTCCGCGCTGGGCGGCCGGAATAGGCTGTGGTACAGGGGCAGGATGAGTAACGTCGCCCCGGCACCCGCCACGGCGGCCAGGATCAGGCCTGTCAGCCCGGCCCGCAGCGCCCCGTGCGACGACCGACGCGACAGGCCGCCGGCCGCGCCCAGCGTCAGGCCCAGCATCGCCCCCAGGAAGCTATAACTCGCCGTGGCGGATTGGCTTTGAGACACCCGTAGCCGACGGGCATGCTCGCGAGGAGCGAGAACCTGATCGCCTCGGATCCCCGGCGGAAGCTCGAGCGAGGGGGCGAAGAGCCGCAGCGCGTATTCCCCGAACGCGAAT
Organism: Isosphaeraceae bacterium; assembly: GCA_046349995.1. Lineage (GTDB taxonomy): Bacteria > Planctomycetota > Planctomycetia > Isosphaerales > Isosphaeraceae > Aquisphaera. Next base: position 24,545 of record JAXMBE010000082.1, read on the forward strand.
CCTGCGAGTCCTGAGATCAGGCCGCAGGCGAGGATGAGCATCCAGGTTCGGGCCGGGCGTGCGGCCGCCGGACGAGCCGGCTCGATACCGTCTATCGCGGGCGGACGCTCGTCCCCGGGTGTCGTCGTCGCATCGGGAAGGGACGGATGTCGTGACTCGTGGGCGTGGGACATGGTCTGTTTCACCTCGAAGGAACGCGGCAACAGCGCCCCGGAACTCGGGGAATCCGCTCCAAGTTCACGACGAGACCATCCTCGTTGCAAGACGCTGATCCGATGAATTTCCACCGATGAGGGTTCACGCGCCCTCAATCGCGGCCTTTGAGGCCGAGGCAATGCTCGCTGGCCGCGAGTACACTCGCAGGATTGCCGTGCTCCGCGGCACGGGTCCGAGGAGCACGGCCATCGTATTCCCGTCGGGTGACCTCTCCGGATAGTCTGTGGAACAAGCCCGCGCCTGGGCGGCACACGCCGTTCGCGCGTGCTCGTTCGATGCGACGGTCCAGCGCGAAGGACGACGTGTCGGTGTCCATGGTCCCCGATTGAGGTGAACCGGCATGCCGGGGAGATTCGCCAAGTTGCGTTTCGGTAGGCAGGATGACAAGCCAATGACCATCTCTCCGCCCGGGGCCGGGGAGTCTCTCGACCGGCAGAGTCCGGCTCCTCGCACGATCCTTCAGGTATCGCTCTGGGTCGGCCTGGTGGCAGGCTTCCTCGATCTCGCTTTCACGGTCCTCCACAAACACCTCATCGATCGCGAGGACTTTTACCGCCTCGGCGAGGGCTTCCCCTGGCTCGTCCCCGCGGGAGTCGCCGGCATCGTCCTCTTGCCCGGGGCGGTCCTGGCATCACTGGCGTGGCTGGGGGCGGTGCGCGTCAGCCTGCGAACCACGGTGGCCCTCGCGTCGTTCCTTGGTGCACTCGACCTCTGCGCCCTGCTCCCCCTCCATCACTGGGCCTCGTTCCTCCTCTCGGCGGGACTCGCGATGCAGGCCGCCCGACTCGTGGGCCGCCACGATCGCGGATTCCTCGAGATCGTCCGCCGGACGTGCCCCGTGATTCTCTCGGCCGTCGTGGTCCTGGCGGCGGCGACCTCCGGACTTCGCTCCTGGGCCGAGTACCGAAAGCGGTCCCAGCTCCCCCCGCCATCACGTTCCGCGCGCAATATCCTCCTGGTCGTCTGGGATACAGTCCGTGCAAGGAACCTGGGCGTTTATGGCCACGCTCGCAAGACGACGCCCAACCTCGAACGCCTCGCCGCCAGGGGAGTCCGATTCCGCCACGCGTACTCAACCGCTCCCTGGACGTTGCCTTCGCACGCCAGCCTGTTCACGGGTCGGTGGCCCCACGAGCTGTCCGCCGGCTGGAAGACCGCACTCGACAGCGAATACCCGACGATCGCCGAGGCGCTGACGGACGTCGGCTACGACACCGCGGGGTTCGTCGCCAACCTGGATTACTGCGGCAGTGAGACCGGGCTGGCACGCGGCTTCACTCATTATGAGGACTATCCGCTCACGCCGTGGGAGGTCTTCAGCCGCTATACCGGCCTGGGGCGGAGGATCGACCAGATCTCGATTGCGATGATCGCCGATCTCCTGACGGGAGGGCGGCTCGGGGGTGGGCGTCCCATCGTGCCCCTTTCCCGGGAGCATGCGAAGGGGGCCGCGGACATCGACCGCAGCTTCCTGGACTGGCTCTCCTGGCAGCGTAACCGCGGTCGCCCCTTCTTCGCCTTCCTGAACTACAACGACGCTCACACGCCCTACAAGATCCCGGACGACGGCGCCGCAGGCTTCGGCGTCCAGCCGGCTTCCTGGCACGACCGGCTCGTCCTGCACCAGTGGAACATGCTGGACAAGACGAAGCTGCCCTACGACGTGATCCAGATGGCCAACGACCTCTACGACGACGCGATCGCCTACCTTGACCGCCGACTGGGCTTGCTGCTCAACGAACTCGAGCGCCGTGGGGTCGCCGAGGACACCATCGTCATCGTGACCTCGGATCACGGGGAGCACCTCGGGGATCACCTGCTCTTCTTCCACGGTTGCAGCCTGTACCGGCAGGCGGTGGAGGTGCCGCTCGTCATCGCCGATCCGCGGGGAGAGTCGCCCGGTCGGGTGGTCGACGTGCCCGTGAGCCTCCGCGACCTGCCGGCCACGATCGCCGGTCTCCTCGGGATCGATCGGGCGACCGCGTTCCCCGGCCGATCCCTTGCCAGGTTCTGGGCCCCGGCCGCGGAGTCCCTCCCGGCCTCCGAATCGATCCTGATGGAAACCGACAAGCCGGTGCTGCTGACCAACCAGGGGCGTGAGCCCGCGGCCAGGGGCCCCATGAAGGCCTTGATCTCGGGAGGGATGCACTATATCCGGAACGGCGACGGGCGCGAGGAGCTGTACTCCCTCGAACACGACCTCGATCAGAGGACCAACCTTGCGGGCATCGAACAGGCCAGGGGCTCCCTGGAACGATTCCGGGCTGCCCTCCGGGCGATGCTTCAGACGCCCCCCTCGGCTGGTGGCCGAACCGCAGCTCTGATCGGGGAGGACCATCGAGATCCAGGGGGGTGATGGCCATGACCCTCGCCGATTCTTGATCGCCCTTCCGAAGGAAATGGCCGGCGAAGGCTGTTGCCCCGGGGAGGAACGATGCCGTATACCGGCTCCATGGAGAATCACACACCCGTCACGGGGCCGGCTCGACTCCCGATCCTCGGACTCATGCTCGCGACGACACTCCTGGCGGCACCAGGTGCGCCATGCAGCGAGGACATCGAGCCCGAGGCCGTACGCCCCGGACTTCTCGCCACCTATCGGTCCCTGAAGAATTCGGAAGCCACGCTCCACCGGATCGACCTGAAACCGGCGTTCCACCTCGGCCACTCGAGTCCCCATCCTCGCCTGCCCGCCGGGCCGTTCGAGGCGGCGTGGGACGGATTGATCCTGATGCGGGATCGTGGCCCGATCCGTTTCCTCGCCAACCTGGGCGGGGAACTTGAGATGGAGATCGACGGCCGTACGGTGCTCGTCGGCCGCGGCACATCTTCGACCGGCCGTTGTGGTCCATCCGAGGCCCTGGAGCGTTCGCCCGGCTACTACCGGCTGAAGATTCGCTACCGATCTCTCGCGGACGTGCCCGCTCGACTCCAGATCCTCTGGGAGGGTCCCGGCTTCGCCCGCGAGCCGCTGCCGGCCTGGCGGCTCGGCCACCTACCGGGGGACCTCTCCGCCGCGGCGAAGGCCGACGAGTCGGCGGAGCGCGGGCGAGCGGCCGTCGTTCGGTTCGGCTGCGCCCGCTGCCATGCATCGGCATTCCCCGGCGTGTCGGAACCCCCGCCAGGGCCGTCCCTGGCGGACGCGGGACAACGACTCCGACGCGACTGGTTGTTGCGCTGGCTGGACGAGCCGTCCGCCGTCCGTCACATGGCGCGGATGCCCGCCCTCTTCTCCTCCGATCGCCGCAGTTTCGTCGAACGCTGGATCCTCGCCGACTCCCTGGCTCGGCCCGAACAGGACGCGACGGATGCCCGCCCACCGCGCGGCGACCACCGGGCCGGACGTCGTGACTTCCTCGGCCTCGGTTGCGCGGCCTGCCACCTCGTCCCGGACATCGATCGTACCGCGGGGGACGACGAGGGCCGTTCGGCGCTCGACGGGCTGGCGGACCGGCTCGGGGCCGAGGCCCTCGCCGCGTTCCTCGGCAACCCTCACGCCCGCTACCCTGACGGTCGCATGCCGCGCCTTCCGCTGACGACGGACCAGGCCCGGGATATCGCGGCTTACCTCCTGCTCTGGTCGAAGCCCGCGCCGATTCCGCCCGGATCAACGCCCCCGACGGCCGAGGAGATTCGCGAAGTGGGCCGCCGCCTCGGAGTCGCGAACTCCGCCTTCGCGGCCGCCCTGGCCCGCGAGAAAGGCTGCGCGTCCTGCCATCCCGGCCTCGGATCATCGGCTCCCCGGGACATCCCGATCAAGGCGGCCAATGGGGGCTGCCTCTCTGAGCATCCCGGCGCGGCGCCGCGCCATCGGCTCGACGAACCGACGCGGCGGGCAGTGGCCGCCTTCCTCAAGCATGCCCCGCACGAGACGCATCGGTCCCCCTTCGCCGACCGTCAACGTCAACTCGAGCGGGCCGGCTGTGTCCGCTGCCATCAGCGCGACAGCGACCGGCCTCCTCCGATTGAGTCGATCGGGGCCACTCTCGGCGGAGCCTTCCTCGAATCCCTGCCCTACCAGCGCACGCCCCGGCTGACGAATCCCCATCGGAAGCTCCGACGACGCTACCTGGCCGCGACGGTCCGCGAGGGGGCCGCCGTGCCCAGGCACCCGGGCTATTCCTACCGGATGCCGGCCTTCGGCCCGCATGCCGAGGCGCTCGTCCTGGCGCTGGCCGAGGCCGACGGCGAACTGCCCGATGACGAGGACCCGCCCCAGCGCCCGGTCGAGGACCCAACCACGGGGACGCTCGACGGCCCGGCCCTGGTCGGGTCGCAAGGCTATAGTTGCATCGCATGCCACTCCTGGGGCGAGAAGCAGTACTCCCAGCCCGACCCCGGCGCGATCGGACCGGACTTGACGCGCGTCGTCGGCCGCGTCCGCCGTGACTGGTTTGATCGTTTTCTCGAGGGCCCGGAGCGCTGCTATCCGGGGACACCCATGCCCGCGATCTTCTCGCGGGGGCAGCCGGCGACCCTGGGCTCGGTTCTCGGCGGGGACCCGGCCCGGCAGAAGGACGCCCTGTGGAGCTACCTCGAGGCGGGGACTCGCGCGCCGGCCCCGAAACCGCCGCCCCCGATGCCGATCGCGTCTCCATCGCCGGGCGACTCGCCGCTCGTGGCCCAGATCCCCGTCCGGATGCCCGGGGGCGAGGTTCTGGAGTCGATCTGCGTGCTCAATGGTCAGGACGACCTCCTGATCTACGATCTGGCCGTCGGTACCCCTCACAGCGTCTTGACGGGAGCCCGGATCCTCCGCGAGGTGGAGGCGCGGCTGCGTCGGTTCGTCGCGTCGGGGACGCCGATCGGGGATCGGCCCGCCGTTGTGCCGCCGGTCCGGCTCAACGTGCCGGGGCAACCGGTCCTGCCCGCCACCCGAGAGTTGCAGGGCTACGATCGGCTCGCCGACGGCGTCCGCATTCGCTGGAGGCTCCTCTTCGGCCGGCATGCCGCGGTGGACCTGGAGGATACGCTGCGGATCGAGCGTGAGGCCGGTGGCGGACAATTGTCGCGTTCACTCCGGCTGATGGGCATCCCGAGCGGCGCATCCCTGGTGCTAAGCGTGGCTTCGCCCGGGTCTCGCCCCGTTCGGCTGACGGCCTCGATCGGCAAGGCCGAGGCGACGCCGAATCCGGAAGGCCCGACCGCGTCATTGACCCCCGATGCCTCGGGCATCGTCGCGGCGACGATCCGGACCGAACTCCCGCCGGCCCGCCCCGCACCCGGCTGGGAGGGGAAACCGGTGGTCGACCCCGGCCGCATCGAGGGGACGCTCTCGCGCCCGGGTTACCGGGCGATCGCATACCCGAGACCGAAGACCATCTCCGGCGAGGATCGGATCATGCCCGGTGCGCTGGCCGTGCACCCGAGAGACGGCCGTGTCTTCGTCGCGTCACTGAAGACGGGCGAACTTCACGTGCTCCACGACCCGGGCAATGATGGCCGAGCGGCGCGGTTCGAGAACTATGCCGGCGGGCTCTTCCAGGACGCGCTGTCGATGCTCTCCGAGGACGATGCACTGTACGTCCTGCATCGCCGCAACCTCACCCGGATCAGGGACGCCGACGGCGACGGTCGGGCGGACCGGTTTGACCGCATCGCCGCGCTGCCGCAAGGGATCGCCGACACCTACGATTACGGCTACGGTCTGGTGCGCGATGTAACCGGCGGGTTCATCCTGAGTCATGCCCCCCACGCCAATCGGGCCCTGCCCGGCTCCGGCGGGGTGTTGCGCCTGGAGCCTGGACGCCCGCCGCGCGAACTCGCGTTCGGGTTGCGAAACCCTCTGGGCTGGTGCGTCGGGCCCGAGGGGCACGTCTTCTTCACCGACAATCAGGGGGACTGGGTCGCTGCCAACAAGCTCTGCCACCTGGAAGAGGGCCGGTACTACGGGTTCCCGAACCCGGAGCAGAAGCGTCACATGTCCCGCCCCGTGGGCAAGGCCGCGGTCTGGGTACCGTACGGATGGGCACGGTCGATCAACGGCGTCGCCTACGACGCGACCGGGGGCAAGTTCGGGCCGTTCGCCGGGCAGTTCTTCCTGGCTGAGCTGATGTTCGGCGGGGCCGTCATCCGGGCCGATCTGGAACGGGTCAACGGGCAATACCAGGGGGCGTGCTTCCCGTTCTGGGGCCGGGGACTGCTGGGCCCGGTCGTCCTGGCGTTCGGCCCGCAAGGACGGCTCTACGTCGGGGGGATCACCGAGCCGGGCTGGATGGCCCAGCCCGACCGCGGCGCCCTGTTCGGCATCGACTATACGGGGCCCATGCCTTTCGAAATGCGGATGATCCGTGTCCGCCCACGCGGTTACCTGATCTCGTTCACAGCCCCGGTCGATGCCCGGACCGGCGCCGATCCCGGGTCGTACCGGCTCGAGCACTACCGCTACGAATACACCGGAGCCTACGGCTCGCCGGAGCTGGACCGCTCCCCAGCTCCGATCGAGCGCGTGAATGTGTCGGACGACGGGCTCAGCGTCGAGCTAACGACTCCACGACTGGTCAAGGACCGGGTCTACCTGGTCGCCGCGCCCGGCGTCCGATCGGCGTCCGGGCAGCCGCTCGTCCATGACACGGGGGCGTATACCCTGCACGAGATCCCTGCCGGAGCGGACTGAACTCGGCCCTGCGACAGCGGAGGATGATGGACCGCAGATTCGCCCTCGCGATCCGAGTGGTCGAACACGCCTGGACCGATTCTGCGGGTGCATCGTGGAACTGGCTGATGAGCTGTTTGGCCTCCCATTGAGCCTCAAGGCGCAGTCCCCGTCGTTGTTCCTTTCTCGGACGCCTGGAGGAACTGGCGCGTCAATCGCGTGAAGGTGATGAACTGATACCCATGCTCGGCCCCTCGTTCCCAGAGGATGCCCACGCTTCGGTCCTTCAGCAGCGTCAGGTCAGAGTACGCGGCGTGACCGGCCGCGATCAGCCGCTCGACCGGGAACGACTCCCCCTCGTCGTCGCTGATCCGCACCACGAGATTCTGCCGATCCGGTCCCTTCGGCCCGGTCCAGATGATCCGGTCGCGGTCGTCACCGGCCGCCTTCGAGGTATAGCGCTCGATCGCACAGGCCACCGGTGAGACGGGAAGGCCCGGGCGGCGTGCCGACCAGGTCTTGCCGCCGTCGACGCTGGTCGCGAAGAAGCGGTGCGGGCCGCTGTTCTGGCGGATGTCCATCAGCAACGTCCCGTCGGCCCGTTCGACGAGCTGGTTCTCGTCACCCGCACCGGGTACGAATCCGCCGCGCTGCCACGTGCGGCCATGGTCCTCGCTGAACAGGGTGAGGTTGCCGAACGGCTCGAACTTCCAGATCGCGGCCACCAGCCGCCCGCGCCGATCCTGGATCATGCCGCCCGGCCCGACGACGCTGACGCGCCAGGTCGGGTCGGTGAAGTCGCGGGAGACACGCGTCAGGTCGATCGGCTCGGACCAGGACTTCCCGCTGTCGTCGCTCGTGCGGGCGAGGACCTGAGAATCGTCCGTACCGGGCCGTGCCGTGTTGGTGTTCCGCTCGGGCCGACAGCGCAGGTACAGCAGCCAAATGCGGCCGTTACTTCGGTCGACGACGGTCGCCGGGTTCGCCGCCGACCAGAGCTCGCCGGGGTCCTCGATCACGCGCATCGGCGACCAGGTCTTTCCGCCGTCGGTGCTGCGGCGGTAGACCAGATCGATGTCCTGCTTTCCGAATCCGGGGTCCTCGAGGTTGTACTTGCGAGCCTCGGCGAAGGCCAGCAACGAGCCGTCGGGGGCGCATTCGAGTGCCGGGATGCGATAGGCGAAGTAGCCGCCCGTACGCTCGACGAAGACGTCCGTGCTCTCGGGCGGTTCCGCGACGACCGAAGCACAGAGCAGGCTCACCCAGACCGCGATCCCTGAAGCAAATCCTCGCATGGCTCTTTTCCTCCGGATTCATCGGGAACTTTCGTCCCAGGATTCGTCTCCCGGGAAATGGGATGGGATTCTCCTGGTACTCTCACCGGGACCCCGGGAATGTGCCGGGCGAAAGAGGGCCGTCCGATGTCAGATCCTGGCACGGGGAGAACAGGTCAATCGTCATCTGGAGCAGCCAGTGGTAGGGGCACCGGGCGGTGAGTTCGGGCCGATTCGAGCGCCGCGAAGGCGACCTGGTGCGTCGTGACGGCGTCGTCGAGGTTACAATGCGATTCTCGGTCCTGCTGCACGCAGGCGACGAAGTGGTCGATCTCGGCCTGGAACGGGTGATGGCCGACGTCGCTGGAGTCGGGCACAATCGTCGGCAGTTCGACCCAGCCGGTCTGACCCGGGAACTTGTGCGACCAGACCCGGTTGTCGAACACCGTTCCGCGGCTGCCGAAGATCCGGATCGGGAATCGGTAGGGCATGATGCAGTCGGCGTTCACCGAGACCTTGCCCACGACTCCGTTGGAGAAGCGGACCAGGGCCACTTCCAGGCCGTCGTATTCCATCGGCGGCACGTCCTCGGTCCAGGAGTTGGAGACAGGGTTGTACTCTCGCCGGAGACCCTTCCGATAGCCCCCGGCGACGGCGTACACCTCCTCCGGCGTGGCCGCCTCGAACTCCCGCTTCGAGGCGAACCAGCGCAGCGCATCGATCGCATGGCAGCCGGCGACCAGGAAGGCGCTCACGCCCTGAGACACCGTGCGGGCGTCGTCCCATCCCGACCACCAGCTCCCGTTGTGGCTGAGATAGTCGGCTTCCACGTAGTAGGGATCGCCCAGCGCGTCGTCGGCGAGCATCGCCTTGAGGGTCCGGAAGAGTGGGTTCCAGCGCAGGACGAAGCTGACGACCGTGCGCACACCTGCCTGACGCACGGCACGGCGCATGCCCCGGAGTTCCTCCGGGCTGATGCCGACCGGCTTTTCGATGATCATGTGTTTGCCTGCACGAGCCACGGCCAGCACGTGCGCGCAATGGACGTGCTGGGGCGAGCAGATCGAGACGAGGTCCACACCGGGATGTGCCAGGGCCCGCTCGAGATCATCGTAAACCTCCACCCCGAGCAGGCCGGCTTCCCGGGCTCGCCGCCGGCCGGAGTCGAGCCGTCGGCTGCAGATCGCCACCACC
>JAXMBE010000083.1:0-32534 GCA_046349995.1 Isosphaeraceae bacterium
TAGCGGCCCGCGAGGGCCCGGAGCCATTGGTACTCGAACTGGCGGGTCCGCCAGACGTTGCTCAGCTCCGTGCCGCGGCCGGGGAAGAGCGTCTCAGCCAGGGCGAAGACCGGGCGGGGGTCGAGGACGGGGAAGGCGTCGAACGCCACGACCTTGACCGGCCTGGCACCCTGGGCCACGGACTTCGCACCGAGGCTCCCGGCCGCGACTCCCCCGGCCACGAGATTGAGGTATTCCCGGCGGCTGAGCGGCATGGCTTGGTCCCTCGGCACCATGGATCGAGCAAGCTCCGCGGTCACAGCCTATCAGACCATGCGAGACCCGGCATCACCCTCGGTTCGTGGAAACCAATCAGCCCGATCTTGTTCAGGATCACGTCCCCAACGAGCAAGAGATTGCGATGAGGGGCAGCGACCGCTCGCGCCGGGCAGGGCCGGCGCGGAAGGAGGTTCCGAGCCATTTCTCCTGCAGGGTTGGCCGTGCCAATCCTGGTCTCGCGTTACGCTCGTTCCCCTTTTTCGTGCGGCGCGGTAGACTTTGTCGGGTTCCAGCCTTCATGGAGCACGCGGGGGTCCCGTGAAAACGTTCGTCTCGTTCCTCCTGGTCGGCCTGCTCATGGTCTGCCCGCAACTCTGCCGGGCGGTGCCGCTCGCGTGCTGTGCCGACTGTTGCGAGGAGACGGGGACGCCAGACGACGATTCGAAGACGCCGCCGGCATCGGACAACGAGCCCGTCAGCTGCATCTGCGCCGGGGCCATCAAGGATTCGGGTCGACTGATCCCCTCGGACGAAGCAGCCCCTCGCTCCGGCGGGGCTCCGCCCTTCCTCGTCGCCACCCAGCTGGACCTCTCGCACCTCGTCGAGCATGCCGCAGACGGAGAACCGCCCGGCCGGGCCCCGGCCGGCTCGCGCAGGCTGCACCTCATGCTCGAAATTTTCCGCTGCTGAGCGCCCTCGAACCTGCTCCCCGAGGCCCCGTGCGGCCTCGCCCGGCAGTCCCTGAGCGGATCAGCGTTCACTCCTCGTTTGGCGGTCGAAACGACTGCCGAACAGCGAGTCTTTTCGGGCGTTCGTCGCGTCCGTCGCGGGAGTGCGCGGATTCCGACGACTCACACGGAGAGGGTTCCCGATCATGAAGCGGTTTGCGCTCGGCGTCTTGGCGGCCGTGGCCGCCCTCCTCGTTGCAGGAGTTGCGGTCGCTCTCGTCCGGCCCCAGTGGGTGCCCGCGTGGGCCCGGCTCGGCGCCGCCCAGGCCAAGGATTACGGGCTCTATTGCGACGAGCACGGGGTGCCGGAGAAGTTCTGCACGCTTTGCCATCCGCAGCTCAAGGACAAGCTGCTCCTCTGCCCCGAGCACGGCAACATCCCGGAGGATATCTGCACGCTCTGCCACCCCGAGCTCAAGGAGAAGCGCGACATCGAGGTGTGCCCCGAGCACGGCCTGCCCAGGCATTTCTGCTCCATCTGCCAGGAGAAGGCGGGCAGGCCCCAGGCGTCGAGCAACCTGCTCGACGACGGGTGGTGCGTCGCCTTCGGCGAGACGACGCCCGACGGCAAGAAGGTCTGCCGGCTCCTGCCGATGGTCCGCCTCGCCTCGGCGGACCTCTCGGGGGAGATCGGCATCAGGACCGCCAGGGTGGCCGAGGAGGAGCATGTGCACGAGCTCGTCGCCCCGGCCGAGACCGCCTACGACGCCAACCGCTACGCCGAGATCACCCCGAGGGTCTCGGCCTTCGTGCGAGAAGCCCGCTTCGACCTGGGGCAGAAGGTCAGGGCGGGCGAGGTCGTAGCCGTGGTCGATTCGGCCGAGGTCAGCACGGCCAAGGCCCAGTACCTGAGCGGCAAGGCGGCCCTCGCTTACGAGGAGGATCGTTACCGGCGGGTGGAATCCCTGACGAGCTCGAGCCTGATGGCCTCGAAGGAGCGGCCCTCGGCGCTGTTCGCCCTGAATCAGGCGAGGGCCACGACGCTCGGAGCCGAGCAGAAACTCCGGAATTTCCGCTTCGATGACGCGGACCTGGCCGACATCCTGAAGGCCAGCGACACGAAGCCGATCCTCAGCATCACGAGCCCAATCGGCGGCACGGTGGTCTTCCGCCACGCCGTGATCGGCGAGGGAGTCGACCCGTCGTCGAAGCTCTACACGGTCGCCGATACCTCGACGCTCTGGCTCTGGATCGACGTCTTCGAGCGAGACGTCCGCGACGTCAGGCCGGGGCAGGCGGTCACCTTCGCGGTCTCGGGCACGAACCTCACGGGCGACGAGGACACCTTCACCGGCAGGATCACCTGGGTCGGCACCGAGGTGAACGAGAAGACCAGGACCACCAAGGTGCGGGCCGAGCTCCCCAATCCGGGAGGCACGCACAGGGCCAACCAGTTCGGCCAGGCCCGGATCCAGCTTGGCGAGAGGCACAAGGCCCTCACCGTGCCCAAGGGGGCAGTGCAGCGGTACGAGGCCGCGGACATGGTGTTCCTCAAGCAGGAGCCGGGCGTCTATCGGCCGCAGCGAATCAAGACCAAGCCCCTGGGTCGGAAGGACTCCGCGGAGGTGAGCTGGGGCCTGAAGCCTGGCGAGGAGGTGGTGACCACCGGTGCGTTCCTGCTCAAGACCGAGATCATGAAGGGCTCGATCGGGGCCGGTTGCTGCGACTGACCACCGGGGTCCCGGGCGATGCTCAGTTCGGTCATCGATTTCAGCCTCAAGAACCGGTTCCTCGTCCTGCTCGCCGCGGGCCTGCTCGTCGCGGTCGGGGGCCGGTCCGCGGCCCGCCTGCCGCTCGACGCCTTCCCGGACACGACCCCGGTGCAGGTCCAGATCAACACAGTCGCCCCCGAGCTCTCGCCCGAGGAGATCGAGCGGCTCATCACCTTCCCGGTCGAGTACGCCCTCGGCGGCCTGAAGGGCCTCGCGGAGCTCCGGAGCGTCTCGAAGTTCGGCTTCTCGCAGGTCGTCGCCCTCTTCGAGGAGGGTACCGACATCTACTTCGCCCGCCAGCAGGTCAACGAACGCCTGGGCGATATCCACCTGCCGGAGGGCATCGCCCGCCCGCGGATGGGCCCGGTCGCCACGGGACTGGGCGAGGTCTATCACTATCTCCTGACGAGCCGGAATCCCGACTACGACCTCACCGGGCTCAGGACGCTCCAGGACTGGGTCATCCGCCCGAGGCTGCTCCGCGTGCAGGGCGTCGCGGAGATCAACGCCTGGGGCGGCTTCGAGAAGCAATTCGAGGTCGAGGCCGACCCGATGAAGCTGGCCAGGCACGAGCTGTCGTTCGAGGCCCTCTCGGAGGCCCTGCGGAAGAACAACCGCAACGTCGGGGGCGGCTACGTCGTCCCGCTCCGGCGAGGCGAGCCTCGTCCAGGGCGTGTCCCGGACGACGACCACCGAGCAGGTCGGGGACGTGGTCATCGAGTCCAACGACGGGGTGCCGACCCGCGTGAGCGACGTCGCCGAGGTCCGGATCGGGCATGCGATCCGTCGCGGCGGGGTGACCGCCGAGGGCCGGGGAGAGGCCGTCCTGGGGCTGGCCTTCATGCGGATGGGAGAGAACTCGCGCGAGGTCACCCTGGCGATCGACTCCGCGATGGACGATATCAAGAAGTCGCTGCCGGCGGGGGTCGACGTCGCGGTGGTCTACAGGCGGACCGACCTCGTCTCCCAGGTCCTGAAGACGGTCGAGCGGAACCTGGTCGAGGGGGCGATCCTCGTCATCGCCGTGCTCTTCGCCTTCCTCGGGAGCCTCCGGGCCGGCGTCATCGTCGCCTCGGCGATCCCGCTCTCGATGCTCTTCGCGGTCACCATGATGGAGCGCGTCGGCATCGCCGGGAGCCTCATGAGCCTCGGGGCGGTCGATTTCGGCCTCGTGGTCGACAGCTCGGTGGTGATGGTCGAAAACTGCGTGAGGCGGCTCGCGCACGACCGCTCGGGCCGGGGGAAGCTCGCCACCATCCGCGAGGCGGCCGTCGAGGTGAGGAGGCCCACCATGTTCGGCGAGCTCATCATCATGATCGTCTACCTGCCGATCCTCACGCTGGAGGGCATCGAGGGGAAGCTCTTCCGGCCGATGGCGCTCACGGTCGTCTTCGCCCTGTCGGCCTCGCTCGTGCTGTCGCTCACGCTGATGCCGGTGCTCGCCTCGATCGGGCTCCCCCGGAAGGTCTCCGAGAGGGAGACGCTCGTCGACCGCGTCGCCCACAGGCTCTTCCAGCCGATCCTGGGCCTCGGGCTGGCCTTCCCCCGGATGACGCTCGCGGCCGTCGCCGCCGTCACCATCATCGGCACTGCGCTCGGATCTCGCCTGGGCTCGGAGTTCATCCCGAGGCTCAACGAGGGTTCGGTCGTCATCAACACGATCCGCCTGGCGAGCGTGAGCCTCGAGGAGTCGCTCCGCTACGGCACCGCGATCGAGAACTACCTGAAGAAGCGATTCCCGGACGAGATCGCCGACATCTGGACCAGGACCGGCAGTGCCGAGGTGGCCACCGACCCGATGGGCTTTGAGCTCTCGGACGTCTTCATCACGCTCAGGGGCCGCGAGCACTGGACCAGGGCGGGGACGCAGGAGGAGCTCGTGTCGCAGATGTCCCGGGCGACCAGCGTGCTCCCGGGCATGCGGGCCGTCTACACACAGCCCATCGAGATGCGAATCAACGAGATGGTGGCCGGCATCCGCTCGGACCTCGGCGTGAAACTCTACGGCGAGGACCTGGAGACTCTCAGGACGAAGGCCGCCGAGATCGAGCTGATCCTGAAGGGCATCCGGGGGGCCGCCGACACGACCACGGAGCAGGTCACGGGCCTTCCCGTGGTGCGGATCGTCGTCGACAACGAGGCCCTCTCGCGGCACGGCATCCCGGCCGATGCGGTGCTCGACGTCATCAAGGCGGCCGGCGGCATCGCGGTGGGCGAGGTCCTCGAGCCCGGGAGACGCTTCCCGCTCGTGGTCAGGCTCCCCCTCGACTACCGGCAGGACGTGAACGCCCTCGACTCGGTCTTCATCCCGACGCCGGACGGGCAGCGGCTCCCGCTCTCGCTCCTGGCCCGGCTCGAGGAGACCACGGGCCCGTCGACCATCCAGCGGGACTGGGGCGAGCGACGCATCATCGTGCAGACGAACGTGCGGGGCCGAGACATCGCGTCGTTCGTCGCCGAGGCCCGGGCCCGCATCGGGGGCGAGGTGAAGCTGCCGACCGGCTACCACATCGAGTGGGGCGGACAGTTCGAGCACCTGGAGCGTGCCCAGCGGCGACTCTATCTCGTGGTGCCGCTCGCCCTGGTCCTCATCCTGAGCCTCCTCTATCTGACGTTCCGCTCGGTCCGTGATGCCCTGATGATCTTCAGCGGGGTGCTCTTCGCCCGCGTCGGCGGCGTCGTGGGCCTGCTCGTCATGGGCCTGCCGTTCACCATCTCGGCCGGTGTCGGGTTCGTCGCCCTGGCCGGGGCCTCCATGCTCGAGGGGCTGGTCCTGGTCTCGGCCATCCGCGACCGGATGGCCCGGGGCATGCCGAAGCGGGAGGCCATCGAGGATGCGAGGCTCACCAGGCTCCGGCCCGTGCTCATGACCGGCACGGTGGCCGCCCTGGGGTTCGTCCCGATGATGCTCTCGACCGGCATTGGCTCCGAGGTGCAGCGGCCGCTCGCCACGGTGGTCGTCTTCGGTATGGCCTTCGACACCGTGCTCTCGCTCCTGTCGCTCCCGGCCCTCTACTTGCTCTTCGGGAAGGGGCCGAGGGTCGAGACGACTGAGCCGGCAGGCGACGGACCGGGACGCGCCGAGGCTCAGGACAGGCGGACGGCCCAGGGGGCGTTCGCCTGAGCAAACCGCCGCCAGGGCACGCTTTTCCCCCCTCCGGTCTCGAGCGGGGTCCTCGATGGTCCACATCACCAGGAGAATGGAAAACCGCCGTCCGCGCCGGAGCTGTTCGGCGCGGACGGCGGCTTGGGGATCGGACTCCCTCCGCCTGCCCGGGGTTTTCACCAGTAGACGTAGCGCTGGAGCAGCTCTCGCTCGCGGGCGGGCAGTTGTTCGACGTCGGGGATCAGGAAGCGGTTGTCCTCGACGTCCAGCAGGACCTTGCCGCGCTCGCCGAACTCCTGGGCCTGGCTCTGGTTCCAACGCATGGTGAAGCGAGTCGGCGCCTGGTCCACCTTCACGTCGAAGATCAGGTGGCCGTACTCCAGCTTGATGTCGTCGATGTGCGCGATCTTCCGGAGGTAGTAGCGCCGGGAGAGCGCCATGCGGACCAGCGCCTGCTGGTCCTCGGGCCAGAGGCCCAGGTCGCGGACGATGCCCAGCTCGCGCTCGTGCCCCTCCTTGTCCCAGACGCGGAGACTGATGAAGTCCTCCGGGCGGCTGGCCGGGAAGCAGCGGACCGCGAAGACGCTCCGGTGGACGGTGCCGTCGGGCATCGTCAGCTCCAGCGTGCCCATCCGGCCCTCGCGGAGGACCGCCGAGCCGGGCCGCAGCCAGACCGGGGCGAAGTCCGCCTCGTTCGGCTCGGACACCTCCTCCTCGGTGGCGTCGTCGAGCTCGTCCTCCTTCGCCTCCAGGGCCGCCTCGAACCGCTTGTTCCGGGCGATCTGGGACTGGATCTTCACGAGCTTCGCGTAGGTCCCGTCCAGCCGCATCAGCTCCTGGTGCGGGCCCTGCTCGATCAACTTGCCGTGGTCGAAGACGAAGATCCGGTCCGAGTCGCGGAGCGTACTCAGGCGGTGGGCGATTGCGATCGTCGTCCGGCCGCGGGCCAGCACCCGGAGCGCCTCCTGGATGGACTTCTCGGACTCGGTGTCCACGCTGCTGGTCGCCTCGTCGAGGATCAGGACCTTCGGGTCGTAGATCAGCGCCCGGGCGATCGAGATCCGCTGCCGCTCGCCGCCGGAGAGCCCCGCGCCCCGCTCGCCCAGCCAGGTGTCGTAGGCGAGGCCCTTGTGGAGGATGAACTCGTGCGCCTGGGCCGCCCGCGCGGCGCGGATGGCCTCCTCGGGCCCGGCGTCGGGCCGGCCGTAGACGACGTTGTCGTAGATGGTCCCCCGGAAGAGGAACGGCTCCTGGAGCACCACCCCGACGTTCCGCCGCAGGTCGGCTCCGGCCAGCTCGCGGACATCGCGGCCATCGAGCAGGACGCGGCCCGACTCGGCGTCGTAGAACCGGCTGATCAGGTTGACGAGCGTCGTCTTGCCGCTGCCGCTCCGGCCCACGATGCCGATCTTCTCGCCGGGCTGGATCGTGAAGTTCACGTCCTTGAGCACGGGCCGGTGCTTCTCGTAGCCGAAGGAGACGCCCTCGAACCGGATTTCCCCCTCGGCGTGCTCCAGCGGCTTCGGCTCCGCCGGGTCGTGGGTCTCGATCGGCGTGTCGAGCAGCTCGAAGACCCGCTGGCAGCCGGTCATGAAGCTGGTCAGCCAGGTCGTGAGCTGCGAGAGCGTCGACAGCGGGGCGTAGAACATGCCCAGGTAGGCCAGGAACGCCATCAGCGAGCCCAGCGTCATCTTGCCGGCGAGCACGTCGCGGCCGCCCACGTACCAGACGATCAGGCCGCCCAGGCTGAAGATCAGCGCCATGATCGCCGAGAACGAGGCCGTGGCCTGCTCGACGGTCATCCGCGACCGCCGCAGGTAGTCGCTGGACTTCTCGAACCGCTCGTACTCCCGCGGCTCCTGGGCGAACGCCTTGACGACCCGGATGCCCGAGAGCATCCCCGAGAGCGTCCCGGCCTGCTTGCTGCTGGAATCCCAGTAGCGGTAGTACTTCGGGTAGATCCGCTTCCAGAAGTAGAGGCTGCCCCCGACCACCAGCGGGGCGGGGATCAGGGTGAAGAACGCCAGCTTCGGGTTCAGGGTGAAGAGCATGAATCCGACGGCGACGACCTGGACGACCTGGAGCAGGAAGCCGCCGGTGATCTGCTGCAACAGGCTGTGCAGGACCTCGCTGTCATAGGCGACGCGGCTGACCAGCGACCCGACCTGGTGCTTGTCGTAGTAGCCGACCCCCAGGGCGTGGAGTTTCTTCACCAGCTGAGAGCGCAGCTCGGAGGTGAGCGCCACCCCGACCTTGTTCGCCTGGAGCCCCTTGATCCAGTTCACCACCCCGAGGAGCACCCGCGTGGCGGCCAGGGCCAGGACGACCACCAGCAGGGTCGCCAGCAGCGGCCCCGCCCCGGGCGTCCCCTCGCCCTTGGCCAGGATCTCGTCCACCAGGTACTGCTGGAGCTTCGGCGGGGCCAGTTCCATGACGACGCCGACGAGCATCAGCCCGCTCATCGCCAGCGCCGTGGGCCACTGGGGCCTCAGCAGTTGCCAGAGCCGCCCGACGATGGCCCGGCGGGGCAGGCACCGCGGGCAGGACTCGCCGGCGGTGGCCAGCTTCAGGCCGCACGTCTTGCAGTGCGTGGCGTCGAGCTCGTCCTCGGGATGGACCACCACCTCGCCGGAGCTCCGGAGGTCCTCGAGCTTCCCGGCCAGCTTGTGGAACTTCGCCGACTGGGCGTTCGAGTACCGGGCCACGTCGACCCATGCCTCGTCGACGTAGGCCTGGAGGAACCCCGACCCCACGGCCCCCTGGGCGCGGAACTTCTCGACGCGGCCGATCGGCAGGTGGTTGACCAGCGTCGGCTGGTCATCGCCGCCTCGGCCCTCCTCGACGACGGCCAGGTTGTCGCGCGTCACGACGATCCAGTGCCCCTTCCGGTCGCCCGACAGCGACAGGTCGCTGGTCGTCGAAAGCAGCACGGGAATCCCATTGAGCTGCCGGTTCTCCAGCAACTCCTTCACCTTGTACGGAACGGCTTCCTTGATCATCGCAGTCTCTGCGTACTCCCCATCGGGCGAAGCGCCGCGGTCGCTCCCTGCTCGGGCCGGGCGACCACCACCCACAAGTGATACGCATTCGTCAATGCCCGGCGTGGGGCCCCGGAGGTTTTTTTCCAACGGGCGTCCGTCCGGGGTGATCGCCGGCCCTTCCTCGGGATCCCTTCGCGACGGTGCCGTTCCTCTTCTCCGGTTGAACTGGCCCCGGGAGTTGAGTACGATAACATGCTCAGTCAGGCATCGATCGCCACCTTAGCTCAGCCGGTAGAGCGCAGCTTTCGTAAAGCTGAAGTCCAGGGTTCGAGTCCCTGAGGTGGCTCTCCTCCCTTTCCCTTTGGCACTCGCCCCAGTCCCTCTGACGGGGCGTCTCCGCCGGCCGTGGGATTATGCTCGCTCGAGGGCGATGGACCATGAGTATCGCCACACCCCCCCCGAAAGGACTTCGCGCCTCCCCCAGGTCGGTCGGTGAAACCCGGATCGCCGTCCGCTCGGTCCCGTTCTCCACCTACGAGCTGTGGGTCGACTCGCTGCCCCCGCAGTCTTCCGTGCGCATGGCCTATGATGGCCGGGATCTGGAGGTCATGACGAAGGGACTGAAGCACGAAGACTTCCGCCAGCTCCTCGGTCTGATCATCAACCACACCTGCCTGGAAATCGGCATCGCCCACAAGAGCCTGGGCGAGACGACCTGGAAGCGCGTCACGCTCGCCCGCGGCATCGAGGCCGATCAGGCCTATTACTTCTCCCGGGAGAAGCTCGCGAAGGCCGCCGCGGCGAAGGCCAGTGGTTCGGACGAGATCGCCGACTACCCGAACCCGGACCTGGCCATCGAGGTGGACATCTCGCCGCCCCTGGTCGACCGCCCGGGCATCTACGCGGCCCTCCAGGTGCCAGAGCTCTGGCGGTTCGACGGCGAGACCCTCACCTTCGAGAACCTCGGTCCCGACGGACGATATCTCCCCGCCCCGGCGAGCCGCTGGCTCCCGCTGCGTCCGGACCAGGTCGTCCCCTGGCTCGTCGAGGAAGATTCCAGCGACGAGACGGCCTGGGCGCGGCGCCTCCGTGCCTGGATTCGCGAAAATCTCGCGACCGAACGGCCCTGAGCCATCGAGGCCGGGATGGAGGCTCGCCGGGTTACTGCATCGGCCCGAGGCCGACGAACTCGGCCCGGAACCGGTCCGGGTCGTCGGGACCGACCGACTTGACCTGGAGGCTGCCCGACCGGCCGTCCTCCAGCTTCAGCGTGTAGGTCGCACCCGCCGCGACATCGTGTTCCGACTTGACCACGAGGTAGCCCGACCAGTCCGGGGAACCGCCGTCCCCGGGCGGGCCGAAGTCCACGTAGACGTTCGCCGGGTCGAGCCGTGGCATTTCCCCCTGAAAGAGCCTTCCCCGATAGTGATGCATGGCCGTCCTCCGCGGAAGTGTTGACGGGCGCACGGATCTCTACACGTGGTCTACCAGAGCCCGAGGCGACTTGCGAGGGCCCGCTCCCGCGACCGGGCGATCGCGGCGGGAGGGGCGTGCGGCGGGAGTGTGGCCCCGAAATACAAACCCCCCGAGAGGAACCCCGGGGGGGAAACGGTGGGCCGTTTTGTTGGGGTATGCCGGGTCGACACGGTCCGATGAATTCGGGTACAGACCCGGACCGCCGACGCGTGATCTGGGGCCTCGCGGGCAGATCGTCCCGCTTCCAGCCGTGCGCTGGAGGAGCGACCGGACATCAGGAGATGTGAGCCGGCAGGCCGGTCTTACGTGGTCTGGGAGGCCTCTCCGCGGCCTTCGGGGCTAGACCCCCGCGCCCGGAGCCTCTCTTCATCCAGCCCGAAGCGATCGGCATGCATGAAGCTCGTGCCAGAGACCGCTCGCCCTGCAGATCGATGGACATGGCATTCGGCATACCCGCCATCAGCCTCGGGGACTTTCCTTCGGTTCTCCACCCCGAAGGACGAAGGCTTCAGGAGTCCGCTCCGGCTGACTCGTCCACCATCAGTACTCTACCTCCTCCGATCCGAGAATTCAAGGGATCAGGACTTCAAGAATCACGGGGATCTGGATCTCCCTTCACGATCGTGCTGCCGCGCGACCCGGGGCGCGGTCGGGCCGCGAGATTCGGAGTCCCGACCCAAGCTCCGGCGAGCTGCGTCGAATACACTCAGAAGGTCGGGAAACACGGGAGGTACGGCGATGGAATGGTTCGGTCCGAGCAAGAACGAGGTCTGGCAGCGGCTCAGCGAGGAGATCGGCGCCGAGTTCGTGGATCGCGGGATGTGGAAGGGGAGCAAGGTCCAGGCCCATGTCGGGCCCTGGGTGGTCACGCTGGATACCTATACCGTCTCCAGCGGCCATTCCCACGTCACGTTCACCCGGATGCGGGCGCCCTATCTCAACCCGGCGGGCTTCCGGTTCACGATCTACCGCAAGGGGGCCTTCAGCGAGCTGGGCAAACTCCTGGGCATGCAGGACATCGAGGTGGGCGAGCTGGAGTTCGACGAGGCGTTCGTCATCAAGGGGAACGACGAGGGCATGGTTCGCAGCCTGTTCGGCAACCCTGAAGTTCGGCGGCTGGCCCTGGCGCAGCCGAAGCTCCGTCTCGAAGTCAAGGACAGCGAGGGCTGGTTCGGGCCAAAATTCCCGCCCGACGTGGACGAACTGCACTTCCAGGTCGTCGGGGTGATCAAGGATCCCGACCTGCTCAAGCAGCTCTTCGACCTCTTCGCCGCCGTGCTCGACCAGCTCTGCCGGATCGGCTCTGCATACAAGCAGGAGCCGGGGGTGGTGCTCTGACCTCCGCGAGAGCAGCCCGAAGGAGCGATCGCGCCCGCGCTCACCACACGCCGGGCAGCAGGCGGTGGCGGACCCGCTGCGCGTACTCCCGGTAGCCGGGCAGCTCGGCCTGCAAGGTCTGATCTTCCCAGGAGGTCCGGAGGATCAGGAGCAGGACCACCACCGCGGCCGGGACCAGGCCCCACCACGAGCCGAGCGCGGGGGGCGTCCCGAGCATGTAGAGGCTGCCGAACGCGTAGCCGGGATGGCGGATACGGGCGTAGGGGCCAGAATCGACGACGCGTTGCCCCCGGTCGGACTGGATCCTCACCGTGACCTCGAAGAACGGATTGACCGACTCGGCCCAGGTCACGCCCGCCAGCCCGGCGAGCAGCACGATGTACCCGATCGCGCTGGCCCACCAGGGCAGGCCCGACCAGTGGTAACGCCCGTCATCCAGCGCCGACACGATCGGGATCGCTAGCACGGCCGTGAAGAAGACAATCAGGAGCCACCGGTCCCACGCCTTCGTCCCCTGGTGGCGAGTGAGTCGCGCGGCGATGACCCGCGGATTGACCCGGTTCAGGTAGCAGAGCGCGACCATGGAGGACGCCACGATCACCGCGAAATAGATCCATCCACGCGGCCAGGACCAGGTCCCCGCCGGCAGGAACAGGCAGAAGACGTAGCCGAGCAGCATCCGGACCATGGCCACCATCAGTCGGCGGCCGCCGACTTGCTCCCGCGGTCGCTCGGTGGGTTCAGCCGTTGCCATGCGAGTGAGTCCTCACGACGGGCAGGTTACTCGGGGGCATCCGAGCGGCCTCCGTCCTGTTCTCCCCGGTCTCTAGCGTCCGTTACAATGCGGCCTTCCTTCATGTTACAAGGGGGGAGAGGCCCGATGAATCGTCGAACGTTCGTCAAGGGGTTGGGCGGGCTCGCGACGGCCGGCACGCTGCCGACAGCCGCCGGATGGGTGGCCGGGTCGACGGAGAAGGCCTCGGTCACGGTCCTCCTGGACGAGGCCATCGGCACGATCCGGCCGTCGGTGTACGGCCAGTTCACCGAGCACATCGGCGGGGTGATCTACGACGGCATCTGGGTCGGGCCCGATTCGAAGGTGCCGAACCAGGGCGGCATCCGCACGGCGCTCGTCGAGCACGTCCGCCGGCTGGGAAAGATCGTGATCCGCTGGCCGGGGGGCTGCTTCGCCGACCGCTACCACTGGCGGGACGGGATCGGCCCGGTGAAGTCGCGGCCCCGGCGGTTCGGCCGCTGGCGCGAGGTGACCGAGCCGAACACCTTCGGCACCCACGAGTTCATCCGCTTCTGCCGGCTCTGCGGCGCCGAGCCGTATCTCGCGGCCAACGTCGGCACGGGCTCGGCCGAGGAATTCCAGCAGTGGGTGGAGTACTGCAACGCACCGGTCGGCTCCACCACGCTGGCCGACGAGCGCGCGGCCAACGGCGATCGCGACCCCATGGGCGTCCGCTACTGGGGCGTGGGCAACGAGAGCTGGGGCTGCGGGGGCAAATTCATCCCCGAGGACTACTGCCGCGAGTACCGCAAGTTCACCGAGTGGCTCCCCGAGTACGGCGTGAAGCCCTACCTGATCGCCGCCGGCCCCAACAGCAACGACGTGGACTGGACCCGCCGCTTCTTCGCCAGGTGGGCCGACGGCACGCGGGCCCCGATCCAGGGCTGGGCCCCGCATTACTACTGCGGAACGACGGGCCATGCCCTCAGGTTCACGACCGACCAGTGGTACGAGCAGCTCCACAAGGCCAACCAGATGGAGCGCCTGATCCGCGACCAGTGGGCCGCGCTCGGCGAGCACGACCGCGAGCGCCGCATCAAGCTGGTGATCGACGAGTGGGGCTCGTGGCATCCCGAGGGCACGGGCATCAACCCGGCCCACCTCTTCGAGCAGATGGGCACCCTGCGCGATGCCCTGGTGGCGGCGCTCTCGCTGGACACGTTCCACCGGCACGCCGAGAAGGTGGACATGGCGAACATCGCGCAGCTCGTGAACAACCTCCACTCGCTGTTCCTCGCCGACGGCGACCGGTTCGTGGCCACGCCGACCTTCCACGTCTATGAGATGTACCGGCCGCACCATGGAGCGACCTCGGTGCGGCTCGAGGTGGACGCCCCGCCGGTCCCGTTCCGCGTCGGGGGGACGCAGCCGAGCATCTTCCGCGTGGCCGGCTCCGCCTCGCGCCGGGGGCCGCGCGAGCTGACGCTCACGCTGGTCCATACTCACGCCTCCGAGCCGGCCGAGGTGCGGATCCGGCTCCGGGGCGGCGCGGCCCGCTCGGCGACGCGGACGGTCCTGACCCATCGGGAGCTGAACGCGCACAACACCTTCGATCGGCCGGCGACGGTGGTGCCCAGGTCCGGGGAGGTCCCGGCCGGCGGCGAGGAGTTCGCCTGCGTCCTCGACCCCGCGTCCGTCACGCGGCTGGACATCCAGCTCGGATGAGGGTCGATTCGACGCGGGATGTGGATGATTGATGACGCACGGGACGGTCTCCCGCGAGGCTCACGGCCCCGGGGACGTCTCGCCGCCCGCATCGGCGGGGACGTCCGCGGGAGGGACCGCGGCCGATCGCGCCGCGGGGCGGTAGGCGGAGAGGGCGGCCATCGCCACCAGGACGGCCACCCAGACGGCGAAGAGGGCCAGGGCCCCCAGGAACCGGGTCCTGGCGGCGCCCCGGGGCGGGGGGGCGGGGGCGTCGACCTCGGGGTTGTCCGCGGGTTGCCGTGCCATCAGGTCGAGGACTCCTTGCCCGGGAAGCTCTTCGGACGGAGGGCCTCCTCGAAATCGAAGACGCCCTCGAAGTCCGAGCGCTGGTCCTCCGGCGTCTTGGTCAGCTCGCCGGAGGCGATGAGGTTGTAGACGATCTCGCCGAGGTCCGAGGTGCTGCGGATCCCCCACTGGTGGAGGACCATGATGGCCATGGCGCCGTAGGTCCGCACGGCCAGGCGGCGGGCCGCGTGGCAGATCTCCTGGCCGCTGACGTGTCCGGACTCGCCCTCGGCCGGCTCTTCCCGGCGCGGCCTCTGGCCGGGCCGCCCGCGGGGCTTCCCGGGTCGGGCGGCCTTCTGCCGCAGCTCCTTGAGCTTGCGGCTCCGGGCGAGCTTGAGCGACTCCAGGAGGAACGCGTAGGCCTCGATGGGGTATCGGGCGTCGCGGGCGATCACCCGGGCGAGCTGGTCGCGGAAGTTCATCGAAGGGAGATCCTCGATCGCGGGGAGTCGGTCGTGACGGGCACGCGTCAATCCTCCTCATCCGCCGGGCCGTCCCCGGGAAGTGATCCGCCCCGGGGACCTTCCGCCTCGTCGGGATCGGCGTCGTGGCCGTTCCGCGACCCGCCGCGAGCCCCCTCGGGCGGCCTCTCCGGGGCGGCGTTCCGCGTGCGGGACGACTGGAAGCTCAGCACGTCCTTGCCGTCGATGATGATCCGCCGCCGGTCCTCGAACTCGACGACCAGCTTCCGGGCGAGGATCTCCTGCGCGACCACGCGTCCCTTGCCCTTGCTGGTCTCGACCAGGGAGCCCGGGGGCGGGAGCTGCCGCTCCATCTCGCGGTAGGTGTCGAACTCGTACCGCAGGCAGCACTTCAGGCGCCCGCACCGGCCCGAGATCTTGGCCGGGTCGAGCGTGGTCTTCTGGAGCTTGGCCATCTTCATCGAGACCGGCGGCATCGCGGTCAGGTGCGTGTTGCAGCAGACCGGCTTGCCGCAGTCGCCGTAGTCGGCCAGGAGCTTGGCCTCGTCGCGGACGCCGATCTGGCGCATCTCGATGCGGGTGCGCAGGGCGCGGGCCAGGTCCTTGACCAGCTCGCGGAAGTCGACGCGCTTCTCCGCCAGGTAGTAGAAGACGATCCGCTCGCGGCCCAGGATGATCTCCACGTCCACCAGCTTCATCTGGAGCCGACGCGTCGCGATCAGCTGCTGGCAGGTCTCGAAGGCCTGCTCCTGGGCGAGCCGCTGGGCGGCCTCCTGGGCGAGGTCCTCGCCGGTTGCCTGGCGGAGGATCTCCCCTCGATGGGGGCTCTCGAGCAGCCGGGTGGTCCGCTCGGAGGCCGGGCAGAGGACCTCGGCCAGCTCCAGGCCGCGGTCGCTCCGGATCACCACGCGATCGCCCCGGGCCAGGACCTGCCCGGGCGGCTCCTCGCATTCGGTGACCAGCCGGACCCGGCCATAGCGCACGACATACGGCATGACGGTTTCAGGAACGACGCCCGGACTGCGAGGTCGCGACCGGCGTGACGGTCGACGAACCCGGGGCACTTGCCCATCCCTGTGCCCCCCTCAAATTATGGCCGAGATCCCCGCGGGGCGGAAGGGGCCCATCGGTCACGCCACCGGGCCGGGCGTGGCGACGCCGGCTCCCCGGTCCCTGCCTTCCCCCGCGTGGGTCCCGCCGGGGCCGGGGCGGCGACCCCCGAACCGGCCTCGACGGGCCCGGCGGCCGCCTCGTCGCCCCGCGGGATTCGTTTGCGATCCGCAAGTCATTGCGATCGAATGGGACCGGCCTCGCCTCCCGTTGGCCAGGACACCCGCGCCGGTCGTGACTCCCCGGTCGTCGTGCCGTCCTCGAACGGACTCCCGAAGTGACGAGCCGCCTGCTCGGGCGAGCACGCGCGGTCTCGCGAGAGCCCCCGCGGGGCCGTCCCCGGGGGACACGCCCTGCGGGCCTGCACCATGGGCCGTCGCCCCGCGCGGGTCGCAAGGCCGCCGGAACATCACGACTCGAGGGAAGCCATGGTTCGCGTTGACAAAAGTGAATTCTCAATATCTAAGAATTCGATCGATTAAGTTCGCTTGCGGCAACATCTTGCGTTCATCCGCACGGTGCCGGTAAACTGGCGATCTATTTTGCGCGATGTTAAACAATTGACCATCGTGGTCGGCAACGCTCGTTTCAGCATGCCACACCATCAGTCGGTGTCGGCCGCTCACACCTCCTCAACGTGCCGGGAAGGAAATGATGACCGGACAGACCCTCCCATCCGGGGCCGAACGCGCCGCGGGCATGGCGTCGGCGCCCGCGGCCACCAGGCCTTCGCCGACGGTCTCGGTCGTGATGGCCGCCTACAACGTGGAGAAGTATGCGGCCGAGGCGGTCGAGAGCATCCTCGGGCAGACCTACCGGGACTTCGAATTCCTGATCGTCGACGACGGCTCCACGGACGGCACCCTAGCGATCCTCCGGCGCTTCGCCGAGCGGGACCCGCGGATCCGCCTCTGGACGCGAGAGAATCGGGGCGTGCCGGCCTCGAGCAACGAGCTGATCGACCTGGCGCAGGGGGAGTTCATCGCCCGGATGGACTGCGACGACGTCGCCCTGCCGGAGCGGCTCGAGTGTCAGGTCAAGTTCCTCCGCGAGCACCCGGAGTGCGTCGCGGTCGGGAGCCAGGCGCTGCTGGTCGATCCCGAGGGCGACCCCCTCTGCGTCTGGTTCTCGAACCAGACCCACGAGGAGATCGAGGCGGGGCTGGTCAGCGGCGGGCGGGGCGACTACATGTGCCACCCGGTCAGCATGATCCGCCGGCAGGCGCTGATCGACGTCGGCAAGTATGACCTCCGGTACGCGGTGGCGTCCGATCGGGACGTCTTCCTGCGGCTGGCGGAGCGCGGGCGCCTGGCGAACCTGCCCCGGGTGTTGCTGAAGTACCGGGCGAACGTCGGCAGCATCTCGCACCGGGCGGAGCGGAAGCAGATCGAGCTGGTCGGCAAGATGGTCAACGAGGCCCGACGGCGGCGGAACCTCGGCGACATCGAGCCCCCGGCGGCGACCGAGGCGATGGATCCCGCCATCCCCATCGAACGCAAGTGGGCCTGGTGGGCGCTGGCCAGCGGCCACATCGGCACCGCGCGCAAGCACGCCTGGCGTGTGCTGCGGAAGCAGCCGCTGTCGCCGGAGACCTACCGGCTCCTCTACTGCGCGCTCCGCGGCCGCTGAGGGCCGAGCGACGAGCCCAGGCGCGTCGCCAGACGGCCGGCCCATGATTTGCCTCCTGCTTGTTTGTAAGCTTCATTGCCATTAAGAGACCGTGTCGTCCTCTCCGGCCTGGCAGGGGGCCCGATCGCTCAACGAGGGAGTACAGCCATGGGCCTGAAGCAGGCCGTGTCCCGCAACCTGGCATCGAGGGTGGCGAGGTCCCAGGTCGCGGCGATCCGGCGAGGGGCCATCTGGTCCTTCCCCCGCCCAACGTGGCCGCTCCGGCGGAAATGGAACGACCGCTGGCTGAAGTACAAGGTCCTCCACCCGGTCGAGTCCGACATGCAGGCCGTCATCGATCAGGATCCACGTCTGGAGGCGCTCCGGCTGCCGGAGCCCAATGCGTGGAACCTCACGGCCTCGGCCCGGCTGGTCATCTCGGCCCTGATCGAGCGGCACAGGCCCCGGAACCTGATCGAGCTCGGCGGCGGTGTCAGCACGATCATCCTCGCCGATTACGCCCGACGCACCCGCTTCGCCGATGGCACGTCGCCCCGGATCTGCTCGGTCGACCACGACCGGGAGTGGCTCGCGCAGACGACGGCGGACCTGAAGGACAGGGGGCTGCTCGACGGCGTGGAGCTGATCCACGCCCCCGTCGAGCACATGAAGATCGGCGGCGAGGACTTCGCCACGTATGCCCTGCCCGAGTCGTTCCACGAGAACCACGCGCCGGGGTCCTTCGATTTCTGCCTGATCGACGGCCCACCCGAGATCCTCTGCGGGCGGGCCGGGACCCTGCCCCTGGTCGCGCCCTACCTCGCCAGCGGTGCGCTCGTCCTGCTCGACGACGCGTTCCGGGCCGGCGAGCAGGAGTGCCTGCGGCGCTGGCATGAGCGTTTCCGGGGGAACCTGCGGGATTCCCGACTGGTGTTGAACAGCCGCGGGATGGCTACGTTCCGCTGGTATCCCGGCAAGGAGCTGACGCAGGCTCGGCCGGAGAATCTGTCCAGCATGCGCGCGACGGTGGCCTGACCGCCGGGGCCTTCTCCACACTCGCCCACCGGCACAAGGCGAAAGGTCGACGAGGCCCGTGTCCGCCCGCTGGGTCGGCCCCGAGGCGACCGGGCCGTCACGGATTCGTCGACTGCTCGGTCTTCGCGGCGATCAGGAAGTAGCCGAACGGGAAGCTGTAGGAGGTCCTCCGTGAGATCTTGCGCCCCAACCTGTTGCTGACGAAGAGCAGGTAGGTCAGGCTCTGGAGCAGCTTCGCGACCGGCCTCCCGATCAGGGGAACGTGCTGCATCATGACCTTCGCGGTGATGTCCGTCATGATCTCCGGGGCTCCTCCCAACTCCTCGAGGTGGATCAGTTCAAGCCCCACAATCTCGGCGGAGCGTCTCAGGGCGAACTGGGTATACCGGTGGTAGTCGTGGGGATCTTCATGAATCCAGTAATAGAACGGGACATTCATCAGCAGCCGGCCGCCGGGTCTCAGGATTCGAGCGATCTCGTGCCAGACGAACTCCGGTTGCGGGATATGTTCGAGCACGTCCGAGAGGATGACCGTGTCGAACGCCTCGTCGTCGAACGGGAGTCGACGCGTTAGGTCGCATTCAATGTCCAGGTAAGGGTTCTTGTGGAGGGTATTCTCCCAGTCCACGCAGACCGTCTCGGTGACGTAGTCGCGGTATGCGTGGAACAGGGGCACCTTACCGCATCCCAGGTCGATCAACCGGCCCCTGGCATGGTCCTTGAGGTGCTTCTGGTAGAACCGGCCGATGATGTCCACAATCAGCCTTGATCCGACCGACACCTCTGACGGGGCCCGAGACGCCCGGAGCTGCCCCCTGGAGTAGATGAACTTGCTCGGCTTCCATTGTTCAATGTTCTTCATTGAGCGAGTCATCCCACGTTGGTCGGGAGACTGCCGCCCGGGGTCCCTGTCATCCCGGGGTCGTTGAGCCCCGGGCCCCGAGGATCCGGCATACGGGGATTCCATGCGAATCGGGGCCTTAAGACCGTGTCGTCCTCCGCGCCCAAAACTAACCCGACCACGTCGACCGTGGCGACGGAGTGGCGAGCCGGGCCCCCGTTCTGTCGCACTGTATGCCGGCATCTGGCCCGAGGCCTGCGCTCGCCGCTCACAGCATCGACACGGTCCGCACGTTCACCCGATGCAAGCGTGATCCGCGGCTAACGAATGGGACTCGAATGTTGGAAGTTCGTGCGATCCCCTGGCAGCGGCCTCCAGGATGGTCCGCAGGCCCAGCAGGCTCTGCTCGATCGTCAGGGCGGACTCGACTCGCTGCCGGCCCGCGCGGCCCATGCTCTCCGCGGCCTCGGGATCGCGAACCAGGCTGATCATTCGCGAGGCCATGCCGTCGACGTCCCGCTCGTCGACGAGGAAACCGGTCTCCTCGTCGACGACCACATCCGGGATGCCGCCATGCCGCGTCGCCACCACGGGCAGGCCGGCGGCACAGGCCTCGATCACCGCAACCGGCGTACCCTCGGAGTCGCCAGACTCGGCCTGGACCGAATGCTGGACGAACGCGCGGGCCCGGCGGAGTTCCTCGGCAATCCGGGCTGGGGGTTGGGGCCCCAGGAAGGTGATCGCGTGATCGAGACCGAGGGCCCCCACGAGGTCACGGCAGACCCCCAGCAGCGGACCCCGGCCGATCATCGTGAGCCTGGCGTCGGGGCACTCCCTGAGCACGCTCTGGAACGCCAGGATTGTCAGGTGGGGTGCCTTCTTGTCGACGAATCGCCCCACCGCGAGGAAGGTCGGCTCCGCCTGAGAGGGAGTGCCAGGGCGAAACCGCTGGATATCGACCCCGTAGGGATTATAGGCCACCTTCTCGGGTGGGGCCCCCAGCCGGATCAGTTGTTCAACCATCGCGCGTGAGACGCCGATCAACGCGGACGCCTGAGAGAACATCCGAGGGTAGGATTCCGAATGGCTCTCGAGGACATCCCGCTCGCTCGCGTCGAAGCCGTGGAAATGCACGACCAGCGGGATCCCCGCCCGGCGGCAGGCCTCGCACACGACCGCGCCGGTGGTGCCATACTCGGCCAGCACGACGTCCGGGCGGTGCCGCAGGAAAAGTGCCAGATAGCCCGCCTCGACCTGCGCGGGCCAGTCCCAGGGCTGCCCGCTCAGCTTGCGGGTTAGCCTCTGCCACGCCCGGGCGGGGAGGGACGACGAGAGGCCGAGACGTCCTTCCGCCCGCGGCGGGAATCCGGTGATCTCGGGGTCCGCCGGCAAGAGTTCGACGTGTGCCTTGATGAATGTCTCGGTCAGGACGTTGCTCTCACCATAGACGACGCAGGTCCGCATGGGGTGTCAGCCTCCTATCGAGTCGGAACGGATGGCCGCGGTGTCGCTCCTCGACCGCGATTCCCTCATCCTCTTGCCGAGCGGCGCCTGCTGTCCGGGCGAGAAGGCCCGGAGATAAACCCCCGCCCGAGAGAGGGGGCGAGGGTCGACAGTCAGGCAGATGAGGGGCCCGCCTGAGGCGGGGATCGGAAACCAGTTCTCAGAGACGGAGGGCGGATTCTATCGCAACGCTCCGCGGATGGCCAGCATTCATCGTGCCTCGGGGTTTGACGCAGGCGGGGATCCGGAATTCTCACGTTTGCCCGTTGCTGGTGTCTGGAGGGGACGGAACCACTCGGGCCGTGTGAGGAAGCTGAACTGCTGGCGTACCGACAGATTCCAGTTTCTGGACCACTCGCTCGCCCTTCGCGCTTCCTGCTCGGGGGTGCGAACGAAGAGTGCTCGGTCGAGGGACTGTTTCGCTCTCCGCAGCACAGGGAACCACTTCTTCAGCGAATCGCGGAGCCCCCTGTAAGTCTGGGTGGTGCGCGCGGCCTGGTCACGGACCTGCTGGCGGATCTCGGCGCTGGGTTCCCGGCCCTCCCAGAAGTCGCCGTAAGAACTTTGCGTCGGGAGGCTCCTGAACAGCTCGGTCTTGGCCGTCCGCATGGCCTCGATGGTCAAGTAGACCTCGAGCCAGGCGTTGGAAAGCTCGAGCCCCACTCCGAACGTCGCCGGGTCGGCGACCTCGTAGCTCGGAGAGCCGTCGTACACCTCGTAGAGCACCAGTTGCTCGACTCGGAATCCGTTGTCGGGTGAGAAGACACGATAGAAGAGATCCGGGCTGAACTGATAGAAGCCGTGACCGACCGTGTTGTTCGCCGGCGTGGTCACGATCAGTCGACCGCCGACGCGTACCAGGTTCATGTAGTTCTCGAACACCTGGGCGACGTCGAAGACGTGCTCCATCGTCCCTCCGTCGAGCACCAGATCGTAGCGCTCATGCCAGTCGCCCGGAATGGGACGACTCAGGTCCCAGATCAGGTTCGCGCCCTCGTAGTCGGAAATGTCCAGGGACTCAATGTGCTGGGCTCCCAGCCATGACAGCACCTTCTCACTGTATTCGAACGCGTCTTCCGAGAGTTCCTCCCTGGGCGGTTCAATCCCGTACTCTCTCAATATCCTGAGGGTGTCCGGGACCGAAACCGTGAGTTTCAGTCGACCAATCATGAGAAGATCACGGAAGCTCGCCCCTCGACTCCTCGCCTCGCAGAGCATCTTCAACGTCTGCCGATTAAGCCCCATCTCTGTCCTCGCGGTGATTCAGAAGCGTCGCGTCGGCGTATCCGAGGCGGGAACACGCTCCAACATCCGTCCGGCATCGGGTACTCGGAGGCGTTCATGTCCCGGTCGGGCGTTGGAGAGTCGGATTCTCGCGGAAGGACGACCCAAACGGAATCCCGCAGCATCTCTCCGTGGATGGACTGCGTTGATTCTGCCTCACATGCTAAAGCAAATTCGTTTCCGATACAATTTCCATGCTCGGTGCCGGTGGGCATCGTCGTCCGGCGAGGTGAGCAAACGTGACGGGCGTGCCGACCGCGTGAACCTCATCGAAGGTCCCGCGGACTTCATCAAGGGGCCGTCGCGGGAACTCCCACCTTCCTGGCACAGCGGGCGGAGTCGGAGGCCGCTTGACCGGCCCGGTGCGGGGTGCTGGAGTCAGGGGTAAGCGCCCGGGCACGTCGCCGTGCCGATCGGGACCGGCGAGGCCCGGGACGCCGTATGCAATTCAGGCGGGGGATGAAATGATGCTTCTCACCTCCCAACGATTGAGGAGTCTCTGCATGATCTGGCAAGAGCGAGTCAGCATCGATCCCGCCATCTGTCACGGCAAGGCTTGCATCAGGGGCACCCGGATCATGGTCTCCGTGATCCTCGACAACCTGGAGGCCGGTGAGGCCCCAAGTCGGATCCTCCAGAGCTATCCCACGCTCCGGCCCGAGGACATCCAGGCCGCACTCGGTTATGCGGCGGAGATGGCGAGAGAACGAATCCTGAAGCTCCCCGAGCCCGTCGCATGAGGTTCAACACCGACGAGAACATGCCTGTGGAGTTGATCCGGGTTCTGACCGAACACGGGCATGATGCGCTCAGCGTGCTCGACCAGCGACCCGGGGGCCGTCCCGATCCGAACGAGGCGAGTGCGTGCCAGGCCGAGTAGCGGGCGCTCGTCACCCTCGACCTCGACTTCGCCGACATGCGGGCCTACCCGCCCGACCAGTACGCCGGCCTGATCGTCCTCCGCCCGGGAGTTCAGGCCATCCCGGTCATCGAACGCCTGGCCGAGCAGATAGTCCGTTACCTCGCCGTGGAACCCCTTGGCCGAACACCTCTGGATCGTCGAGGAAGGGGGGAAAGGGGACATGGGTGGGAAAGGGAAGAGGGGGGCGGGTCGCCCCGGGAGATTGCTCCCCCGGGGCGACCCGCCCCTTGCCTCCCCAGCAATGTCGCTTCTGCCATCCTCTTTCCCTCCCCCTCCGACGACGGCGGCCCAAGTTTTCCTGAAAGGTTCCCGCGTATCAGACGTAGGAAGCTTGTTGTGTGGCTCGTGATCTCCAACCACGGGACCGCCCAACGTAGCGACGTCGATCGAGGAGAGGTGTTATGGTATGTGCTCGCGAACGTAGTCCGGAACGCGCAAATCGACATGGCCGGACCGCTACGATGAACACCCGAAGTTCGCTCCTCATCCGCGTCCGCAACATTACTGACGTCTAGGCTGGCGCGAGTTTGTCGCGCTGTACGAGCCACTCATCCAAGCCTACGTGCGGAAGACGGGGATCTCCGGGCAGGATCGAGACGATGCCGTTCAGGACATCTTAGAGCCTATCCCAGTAGGCGGATTCGAGGTCGGAATACAGGGCAAGTTAGAGCCTACTGAGATAGGCTCTTAGTACGGCTCCTGAAGGCCCTTCCGAAATTTCAGTGGAATCGAGAGAACGCGCGATTCCGTACATGTCTCTGGAAAGTGACGAGGGACTCCCTCGTCGATGGGGCCCGTCGTCAGGGTCGCCGTGTCCGGTCCAAGCGAACCTGGATCGAGAAAATGAAGCGTGAGGCGGGAGTAGGAGCCGCCGTAGACGTTGAGGATGACGACTGGAAGAAACAAAATCGCCTTAGACTTCTGGATTACGCCAAGGCGAAGGTCCGTCAGCGCTCACATCCGACGACCTTGCCCTGCTTTGTGGAGCACTATCTGAGAGGGTGACCCAGCGCCGAAGTCGCATCCGAGCCTGGTATTCCACCCAACTCGGTCGATGTCAACTCGTCGCGTATCATGGCCCGGATCCGCACCGTTTTCTCGACTGACCTGGAAGGGCTGTTCCATGCCGATGACCTCCTGCCTGGCTGACGAGATCTTGAGGCATCTGGCCGCCGGCGAGACCTGCACTGCCGACCAGCAGGATCACCTGGATACCTGCTCCGACTGTCGAAGTCGTTTCGGCTGGTTTTCGTCGAACGCAACCGCGTCGATCGACAGTGGGCCGCTGAATACGCCGCCCGAGCCGACTCCGGCGAAGATAGGCAAGTATGTCATCGTCGGCACGCTGGGAAGAGGAGGCCAGGGCACTGTCTTTCGCGCCGTCCACGAGATCCTCGGGAGCGACGCCATCATCAAGCTGGCTCACAAGCCTCTAAATACCCAGGGAATCGATCGGAACCGGCTGACCTCAGAAGGTCGGTTGATGGCCGAGATTCGGCATGAGAATCTCGTACAAGTCTTCGATGTGGACATCCACGAAGGACGCCCCTGGCTAGCGATGGAACTCGTGCGCGGCTGCACCCTGAGGCAGCGTTCCGAGCAACAACGATATTCCCCGAGAGAATCGGCCAGAGTGGTCGCCGCGGTAGCTGAGGCCGTAGCTTACCTCCATACCCGAGGCGTCGTTCATCTTGATATCAAGCCAGACAACATCCTCATCGACCAGCAGGGCCGCCCTCGGTTGATTGACTTCGGTCTGGCCCGATTGCAGGATTTCTGGTCGCGCGGTGATGACGGACCCTTCGGCGGGACACCCGCCTACATGGCCCCCGAACAGGCATGCTCCGAAGTGGGACGGATTGGTCCCGCGACCGACGTATTCAACATGGGGGGCGTCCTGTATTATCTCCTGACGGGCAGGCCCCCGAACGAGGGCAAAACCCCTGCAGATATTCTGCGTCATGCACAGCTCTGTCTCGTCGATCGCGAGGCCCTGATCGCACCAGCCATTCCGAAGCGCCTCGCTCGCATCGCGAACGATGCCCTGGCCGCCGACCTGGCTAAACGGCCCTCGGCCAGCGAATTGGCCGCGGAACTCGATCGGTTCGCGACACAGAAATCGCGCCGAACAACTCTGGTCGTCTGTCTATCCGTCCCGTTCGTCGTCGCCGGCATTTGGTTGTCGTCCCAACGAGGGGGCGACCTTCTCGGCAACGCTTCGCCCAACCCGCTCCGAACCGGCTTGAAGTGGTCGGGGACTTACTACTGGACGACCGACCCTACCCTGACCAGACAAAGCATCCAACTGAAGATCACGGAACATCGCGGCGATAGCTTCACCGGCCTCTATGAGATCCGTGACGGCAAGAGGAGTTATGCGTTCCGAGTCCAAGGGTCGGTCTACAAAGATGCCGTCCAGTGGCGTTTTCTCGAGCAGCTTGCAGGAGCGCCGCAACCCAACGTCGTCAAGTACGCCAGGGTCGAGGGCATCATCAACGGCAATAAAGACATGAGCGTTCGTTACTCCGATGGTGCTGACCAGGCCAACATCGATATGCAGCAGGAATAGAGTCGTTGACCCGAGGACCGAGAGGGGGGTAATCGGTGTCAGTCCATTCTTCAGGATAATCGGGGTGTCAGTTCACCTTTCTCGACAGACCACCACCGACAAACTGGCAGGGCGTTACGGGGGCAGTGAAGGGGGCATCCCTCAACTCGCGGGGGCGATTCGCGCGGCGTTGGTAGTGATGTAGCCGCCGGGACCACCGTCGCGGCAGCATCTCTACCGGCCGACTGGCCGTCGCTCACGCTTCCGGCTCGGATCGGCGGGCCCGACGCAGGACCGGGCGCGTCTCGGAGAAGCACGAGCGCGGGGGTGTCATGCCATGTCCGCGGCGACCGCTACGGAATCGGAGCATGCTTGACCGGGTCGGGTCGGGGTGCTGGAGTCGGGGATGAGCGCCCGGGCACGTCGCCGTGCCGATCGGGTCCGGCGGGGCCCGGGACGCCGTCCGACGAAAGGACGTCCGCATGAAACGCATCGTGAGCACTCTGCTGGGTGTCGTCGCCCTCGCCTCGGCCGCACAGGCCGCCGAGTTCCACGTCGCGAAGGGAGGCAAGGACTCGAACCCGGGGACCCAGGCGGCGCCGCTGAAGACGATTCAGCGGGCCGCCGAGCGGGCGCAGCCGGGGGACGTGATCACGGTCCACGAGGGCATCTATCGCGAGCGGGTCAACCCGCCCCGGGGGGGCGACTCCGACGCGAGGCGCATCGTCTACCGGGCGGCACCGGGCGAGAAGGTCGAGATCCGGGCTCGGAGGTCGTTAAGGGCTGGGCCCGCGTCGAGGGCGACACCTGGAAGGCCGTCCTGCCGGGCTCGTTCTTCGGCGAGTTCAATCCCTACGCCGACCCGATCCGCGGAGACTGGTTCGACGGCAAGGGGCGTCCGCACCACACCGGGGCGGTCTACCTCGACGGCCGCTGGCTGGTCGAGGCGGCCCGGCTCGATGACGTGCTGGCCCCCGCCCGGAAGGACGCTCCCGCCGGGCTCTGGTTCGCCCGGGTCGACCGGGAGTCGACGACCATCTGGGCGCAATTCCGGGGCGTCGATCCGAACGAGCGGGAGGTCGAGATCAACGTCCGGCGCACGGTCTTCTACCCGGACAGGCCGGGGCGGAATTTTCTCACGGTTCGCGGCTTCGCGCTGCGGCACGCGGCGACGCCCTGGGCGCCCCCGACGGCCGAGCAGGTCGGCCTCATCGGGACGCACTGGAGCAAGGGCTGGATCATCGAGGAGAACGTGATCAGCCACTCGGTCTGCTCCGGGATCGCGCTGGGCAAGTACGGCGACCGCTGGGACAACACCTCCGCCAACACCGCCGAGGGCTACGTCAAGACGATCGAGCGTGCCCTGGCGAACGGCTGGAACCGGGAGACGGTCGGCGGCCACCTCGTCCGCAACAACGAGGTCTCGCACTGCGAGCAGGCGGGGATCGTCGGCAGCATGGGCGCCGCGTTCAGCACCGTCACTGGGAACACGATCCACGACATCCACACGAGACGCCTCTTCGGCGGCGCCGAGATGGCCGGCATCAAGTTCCACGGGGCCGTCGACGTGGAGATCAGCCGCAATCACATCTCGCGCACCTGTTTGGGCATCTGGCTGGACTGGATGGCCCAGGGCACGCGCGTCTCGTCGAACCTGCTGCACGACAACAGCCTCGACCTGTTCGTCGAGGTGGACCACGGGCCGTTCCTGGTGGACAACAACCTCTTCCTCTCGGCGGACACGCTGCTGACCGTCTCGCAGGGCGGGGCCTACGCGCACAACCTGATGATGGGCTCGCTCCGCATGAACCCCTACGACGGGCGGCTGACGCCGTTCCTGAAGCCCCATTCCACGACGGTGGCCGGCCTGCACGACAACCCGAACGGCGACGACCGGTACATCAACAACGTCCTCGTCGGCCGCGCCGATCTGGGACTCTACGACCGGGCCCGGCTGCCGGTCCGGATGGAGGGCAACGTCTTCCTGAAGGGAGCTAAACCGTCCCGCCACGAGTCCGACCCGCTGGTGATCTCCGACTTCGATCCGGCCATCCGGCTGGTGGAGAAGGCCGACGGGCTCCACCTGGAAGGCAACGCCCCGCCCTCGGTGAACGACGGGCGGAAGCGGCCGCCGGTCACGACGGCGATGCTCGGCAAGGCGAACATCCCGGGCGCCTCCTACGAGCGGCCGGACGGATCCCCGCTCGCGCTGAACGTGGATTTCCTGGGCAGGCCCAGGGACGGGTCGAACCCCACCTCCGGTCCGTTCGAGGAACTGCGGGCGGGCCGCATGGTCTTCCAGGTCCGATGATCCCGGGCCGGCCCCGGTCGCCCGCGTGCCCGCGCGGGCGATTCGGCTTCAATCGCGCGGGGGGATGGTCCATAATGTCCGGCGTCGATGACGGGGGCCTCGCCTGAAGGGTGCGGCCCATGCCCGTCCGGGAGGTCGCGTCCACGCACCGCGCAGGTGCGGGCGTCATGCAGGAGAAACAGGGATGCTCAACGAGGAGTTGCTGGCCCTCCTGGTCTGCCCGATGGGCAAGGCCCCGCTCCGCCGCGAAGGCGACATCCTGGTCTGCACCCGCTGCGGCCCCCGGTTCTCGATCAAGGACGACATCCCCAACATGCTGATCGAGGAGGCCGAGCTCCCCGAAGGCTGCTCGGCCCTCGCCGACCTCGAATGCGTGAAGTCCGGGGACGTGAAGCTCGACTGACGGCCCCGCCGCGCCTCGCCATCCTGAAGGGGGCCAGGCCCCCTCACGACTCCCCGCGCTGCCAGCGCTGGAGGCGGAACCAGCCCCGGCTGTCGGTCCAGGCCGCCCCTTCGTGCAGGCCGGCGCGCGACCGCAGCCGGATCAGCGTCGATGGCTGGTACTTGTGCGAGTTCTCGGTGTGGATCGACTCCTCGGCCGCGAACCAGGTCCGCACGCCGGCCGCCGGGATCGTGACCTCTTGATTGCAACGGCTGACCAGGTGCATCTCGACCCGGCCGCGGTAGCGGTCGAAGACGGCCCGATGGCGGAAGTTCTCGGGCCGGAAGTCGCCGCCGAGTTCCCGGTTGATCCGCCGCAGGATGTTGCGGTTGAAGGCCGCGGTGACGCCCGCCGAGTCGTTGTAGGCGGCCTCGAGCACGGAGCGGTCCTTCTCCATGTCGGTGCCCAGCAGGAGGCAGTCCGCCGGCTGAAGCGCCCGGGCGACCCGCTCGAGCAGCAGGGACGCGTCGTCGGGCTCGTAGTTCCCCAGGCTGGAGCCGAGGAACAGCACCAGCCGAGGCCCGCCGGCCCGGACGAGGATCTCCTCCAGGTCGCGGCGGTAATCGGCCACGTATCCCGTGACCCGCAGGGTGGGGAACCGCTGGAGCAGCCGCCGGGCCGAGTCCTCGAGCGCCGTGGCCGAGACGTCGATCGGGACGTAATGGACCCGCCCGTGACGCCGCAGCGCGGCGGCGATCAGGGTCTGCGTCTTCACCGCGCTGCCGCTGCCCAGCTCGACGATCGTCGGCTCCTGGCCGTTCGCCGCTCCGGAGGAGAGCGACTCCACCATCTCGTCGGCGTAGCGACGGATCAGGCTGTCCTCGGCGCGGGTGAGGTAGTACTCCGGCAGCCCGCAGATCTCCTCGAAGAGCCGCGACCCTTCCTGGTCGTAGAAGTACGACCAGGGGAGCGTGCGGGGCGTCGCCGTCAACCCGGCCCGCACGGCGTCTGCAAAGGCCCTGATCGGATCGCCGCCGTCCTCCGTCCCGGTCAGGGTGACGATCGAGAGTCGGCGAGCGGCGGTCCTCGGTTCACGAGGCGATTCGAGGAGTTCCGTGGTCACAATCAATCTCCAGCCGTGTGAGTGTTTGGCCGCATGTATTGGTGGCTCTTGCCACGGCCAAGCATCGGGGCGTGGAGATTGTAGGCAAATGGTGAACCGGGGAGCGGCGGAAGACCGGGAGGATCGGGAATTTTGTGCCTCGGCCGGTCCTTTTCGTCGCCCTCTGCCGGGATCGGTCGTGTTGAGGGTTCTTTCAGACGAGGCGCAACGCGGGGCCGTCCTCGACCTCGATCAGGTCGCCGACGGCCAGTTGCCTGCGCTTGCGCAGCTCGACGTCACCGTTGACCCGGACGCGTCCCTCGGCGATGAGGGTCTTGGCCTCGCCGCCGCTGAGGACGCATCCGGCGCGTTTCAGGGCCTGGGTCAGGTTGATCTCGCGGTCGCCGACCGCCAGGGTCTCAACCTTCCGGCCGCTCATTTGACGGCCTTCTTGGGAGTCGCGGCGGGCTGGAGCCCTCCCAGACGGCGAAGCTGCTGGTCGATCGAGTCGGTGATCGCCTGCTCGACCTGCTGCTGGCCCTTGGCGATCGAGTCCGCGATGGCCTGCTCCAGCTCCTGCTGGGTCTGGGCGATCCGGCCCTTGATGTGGGTCCCCACCTTCTGCCGGGTCTGATCGACCGTCCCGGTGACCGCACCCTTGAGGCGCTGCGTGTCCTTCTCCACGAGTTGCCGCAGGCTGGATGCCTTCTGATTCGGATCGGCGTCCAGGGCCTCGGCCGCGGCCTGGTCGATCTGTTGCCGTGCCCCCGTCAGGGCGGGATCAAGCTGACCGGCGGAGGGCTTGCCGCTCGCCTGGCGGAGCGCGGGATCCTTCACGTCGCGTCGCGGGGCCGGCTCGACCGGGGTCAGCGCGGAGAAGTCCGAGGCACCGGACGGGCGCTCATCGGCCGCGATCTCCTCCAGGTCGGGCAGCGCCGGGATCGCAGCGGCCGCGGCCGCCGGACGGGCCGCGGTGGCGGCGGCGGCGACCGGGGCGGCAGCCGGCGTGGACGGCCCCTCGGCGATCGTCTCCGCGGGCGGCTCGCCCTCCCAGTAGCGGATCAAAGCCCTGCGCACCTCGGCGGGGAGGACCGGGCCGAGCCGGTTCATGACGGTGCCCATCACGTGCCCCGAGGGGCTGGCGAAGATCGGCCGCCGCGTGGCCGGGGCGAGGCTGACGACGAACAGCGTCAGCAGGAGGCCCACGCCGACGGCCTCCGCTCCACCCAGGAGCATGCCCAGGTGGCGGTCGTAGGCGTCGA
This sequence comes from Isosphaeraceae bacterium, assembly GCA_046349995.1. GTDB lineage: Bacteria > Planctomycetota > Planctomycetia > Isosphaerales > Isosphaeraceae > Aquisphaera. Next base: position 30,718 of record JAXMBE010000083.1, read on the forward strand.
ACTTGAGCTTGCGGAGCGTGCCGCGGACCATCCAGGCCAGCGCGAAGATCCCGCCGGAGACGGCGACGTAGACCACGGCCATGGCCACGATCCGCTGCACCTCGGGTTCGCCCGGCAGGTACGCCGCGACCTGGCCCGATAGGCCCCTTGCCGAGAAGTATCCCACGATCAGCGAGGCGAGGCTCGCCACCTGCCAGGTGAATCCGCGCCAGGCGCCCCGGACCATCCCCAGCACCAGGAGCACCGCCATCGCCGCGTCGTAAATCGTCATCCCTGATCCTCCCGTTGAGGCGCGTGCATGCCCTTGGGTGTGCACGCCAGTCGGGACCGGCCGCTCCGGCCCCGCCCGTAACGGCCGCGGAATGGTAGCCCAGGTGCCGGGAACCGGGAAGGGAGGTTTGCCGGTGCAACTCCGGCCGTCGAGCCTCTCGGACCGGGGCGGGGGACAGCCGTGGACGCGGACAGAATGACAGAATGACAGAACCATGGGGGTTCTGTCATTCTGTCACGCCGCGTCGGGCAGCGCCAGGGTTTCGCGGACCGGCCTCTGGCCACCGAGCAGCGATCGATCCAGGAGGAGGAGAGTCATCTCTCTCCTTTGGACAATCTTCTTCGTACCGCTTTGCTTCCGTTCGCCCCTGATGGGCTTGCATCGCCCTCACCCGGCACTTCGTGCCACCCTCTCCCGCTCGCGCGGGCGAGGGGTCCTGATCCTTCGCCCCCGGCCAGGGGGAGAAGGTGCCCCGAAGGGGCGGTTGAGGGGGGCGTGAGCTACGGCCTGCGCCGAGCCGGCGCCGAGGCACCGGCCAGCCGACGTTCCATCAACGCAGAAAGGGATCCTGCCCGGGATCAGTTGTGACAGAATGCCAGAACCCCCATGGTTCTGGCATTCTGTCATTCTGTCACGATCAGGTGGAGGACCTTCGGCTTGCGGGTGCCGGGGCCGCCGTCGGAGACGAGCTCGCCGGCCTCCTCCAGCTGGTCGACGGCCCGCCAGAAGGTCCGGGCGCCGCCCCCCTCGGCGACCCAGGCCCGGCAGAGGTCGTTGCCGAGCTGGTCGTTCTCGCGCCCGAGGGCCTCGCGGAGGAACTCCACGGCCTTGCCGCGCCGCTCCGGCGGCCGGCCCGAGGGGGTTGCCTCGCCGGGCTCGGCCCGCGGCGGCGGGGCGTCGTCGTAGGTGTTGCCGTGCTCGCCCATGGTCACGCCCAGGGCCGGCGGCTTCATCCCGTAGGACTTCTCGACCCAGAGCCGCAGCCGCCCGGAGCGGGCCGGGTCCGGGCATTCCAGGTGGATCAGGGTCCGGGTGATGCCCCGGACCCGCCTGCCCAGCGCCTGGCCCTCCTTGTTCAGGTGCAGCGAGAGCACGATGTTGATCCCGTGGCGCTGGACCAGCCGCACCAGGGGGTCCTTCAGCGACTTCATCTGGGCCTGGGCGCAGAGGTCGCGGGCGGTGGCGTTGGTCAGGGTGTCGACGACCACCAGCCCGGGGCGGACCTCACGGATCGCCTCCTCCAGGATGCCCCCCTCGCCGACCAGCTCGCCGTCGTCCAGGCTGGTGCCGTCGTAGGGTTCGTCGGGGTGGGCCGGGAAGACGACGGCGTCGTCGGGCAGGCCGAAGCCGGGGAGGGTCTCGGCGATCTCGTCCTGGTGGCCGTCGGCGCAGAGCCAGAGGGTGCGGGTGCCGGCGGGGAGGGTGGCGGGCTGGCCGTCGGGCCAGGGGAGGCCCAGGTAGAGGATGCGGGCCAGGTCCAGCAGGAAGCGGGTCTTGCCGGTCCCCTCGGAGGCGGCGACGCCCACGACGCGGGAGGCGGGGATCC
>JAXMBE010000084.1:0-31046 GCA_046349995.1 Isosphaeraceae bacterium
CTCCGGGCGCGACCTGCTCTGGATCCAGCAGCTCGTCCGCGAGATCCCGGCCGCCGACCACATGGTGGACTACGCCGTGGACCTGGTCCGGGCCACCCGCCCGAAGGAGCCCGACGCGCTCGACTTCGTCCGCAACTGGCTCGCCTGGGGGGCCGGGCCTCGGGCCGCCCAGTACCTGATCCTCGCCGCCAAGGCCCGCGCCGCGCTCCACGGCCGGATGGCCGTCGGTGCGTCCGACATCCGGAACGTCGTCCGCCCCGTGCTCCGGCACCGGATCTTCACCAACTTCAACGCCGACGCCGAGGGAGTCGACGTGGACCAGATCATCGACCGGATCCTCAAGGCGGTGCCCGAGCCCTCCTACGGCGAGCACCCGGGCGAGGGGTCTTCGCGCCGGGGCGGGGCGCCCGGGGCGAAGCAAGGGTGACCTCCTCGCCGGCCTCATCCCGCTGCCTTCAATTCGCCGCGCCTTCCCGCCCGGCCGTCGCGTTCTCGAGGCCTTCCAGGAAGCTGTTGACCTGGTCGCCTGGCGCCCCGGCCGCTTCACCTGGGGCCGCGGCCGTCGCCGCGCGTTGCGTCGGGCCAGCGGCCTGCTCCGGCGGCGGCCGGTGCCGGTTGGCCAGGAACACCTCCAGCACCAGCCCCACGAGGACCGCCAGCAGGAAACCGTCCCTCAGGCTGGTCCCCTCGCGGAGCCGCGAGACGGTGCCGGCCAGGTCCTCGGGGCGCTCGCAGATCAGGAGCGGCTGAGTGCCGAACCGCGCCCGCAGTTCCTGGGGCGTCGCAACGGCGGGGTCCGATTCGGCCGGGTCGATGTTGACGGCGAAGGACAGGGCCTTCGTCCCGGCTCGGGAGGTGGTCCTCACGAGATAGATCCCCGGCTCGTGGGTGTCGGCGTCGTGGAACAGGCCGTCCGCGTCGACGGCATTCGCCAGGCGGACGACCTCGCCGGAGGGGCGGACGACTTCGACCCCGCCGTCAGGGTCCGGCTCGGGGGCGGCTCCCGCTGCCTTGCTCCTGCGGAGCGGCAGGGTCACGGGCGAGCCGGCCGTCACCATCGTCCGTTCGTTCTCCGCGCCGGCGAGCCGGAACGTCAGCCGCGCCAGCAGCGGCAGGAAGAGGGGCTTGAGCGGGAGGTTCGTCCAGTCGGCGTGCAGCGCCGTGCCCAGCAGGAGCACGGAGCCGGCGCCGACGGCTCGCTCGGCGAGCAGCACCTGGCCGTCGTCCAGCTTGATCCGGGCGAGTGCGCCGGACTGCGGGCTGACGGCCATCGGGAAGTGCCGGGTGACGAGCACCGACTGGTAGAGCGAGGCGGGTTCGGTGAGCGCCGTCAGCGCCGGGTCGTCCCTGTCGAGGAAGCCGAGCCGCCAGCTCTCGATGCCGCCGGGCAGCGGCTGCCGCAACTCCTCCAGCGGGGCAGGCAGGAGCTGCCCCTGGGCCAGCGCGTTCATGGCGTTGGATGCGACGGGCTGCGTGTTCTGGCCGCAGACCCAGACGACGTGGCCGCCGCGGCGGACGTAGGCCAGCAGCCTTTCGGCGGCCGGCGGCGCGAGGGCCGGGAGGTTGACGGCGAAGATCACGGCCTGGCCGGAAAGGTCGTCGGTGGCCAGCGCATCGGGGGTGAGGATCGTCATCCGGAAGGCCGTGCCGAGCGGCCCGCCGGGGGCCAGGGCACGCTCCAGGTAGAAGGCGTCGTCCGCCTGGGGGATCTCGTCCGCCGCGGCTTGAGGATCGCCACCGGCACCTGCTGGTCGACGCCGGCCGCGAAGAAGAGCCGGTTGTCCAGCGGCAGGCCGTCGTCCTCGACCAGCCGGACCTCGCCCCGATGGACGCCTCCGCGGTCCAGCGTGAACCGGAAGAGGTGCTTGACGGATCCTCCGGGCGGGAGCGAGAGCGTCGGGCTGACCGCCCGGCGGGCGCCGTCGACCTGCAATTCCAGGTGCTTCTGCTGGGGCACGATCGAGGTGTTCCGCACGTCGACCTCGGCGAGGAAGGGCGCCCCGGCCACCGGCGCCGGCGTGTCGAGCCGGAGCGATTGAAGGGCCACGTTGGGCGCCGGCTCGCGATCCACGCCGACCAGCACCACGGGGATCCCGGGCGCGGATCCCGTCGCGCCGCCCTCCTTCAGGCCGTCCCAGGAGAGGCTTTGATTATCCGTGACGATGTAGATCTCCCTGTTCGCCGAATCCGCCTGCGCCAGCAGGTCACGCGCCTGCTGGAGCCTTGCGGCGAGGTCGGCCCGCTCGGCGCTCACCCGGCACTGGTCGAGCGCCTGGCGAACGGTCGCGAGCGTCCGGAACAGCCTGCCGAGTTCGGGCGCGGGGGGGCCTCCCGTGAGCAGGAGCGCGGCCTGGTCGCCCTCGCGAAGCCCGGAGAGGATCTGCTCCGCGGCCTGGCGCGCGGTCTCGAACCGGGGCCGGCCGCCGTCGATCGTGCCCATGCTGGCCGAGTTATCCAGCACGATCGCGACGGCCGCCGATCGCCCGCTCCCCCAGAGGGCCGACACGCTGTTGATCGCCGGGCGGGCCAGGCCGATGGCGATCAGCACCAGGACCGCCGCCCTCAGGGCCAGCAGCGAGAGGTCTTCCAGGTACTTCCGCCGCCTCGTCCGCTGGACGCTGAGCTTCAGGAACCGGAGCGTGCTGAACCGGATCTCCTTCGCCCGCCGGCGGTGGATCAGGTGCACCGCCACGGGGATCAGCCCGGCGAGCACGGCCAGCAGGAAGAGCGGGGCGCCGAAGCTCATAGCCGGTTCCGTTTCTCCAGGTAGCGCGAGAGCATGTGGTCCAGCGGGACCGACGTATCGGTGAGCACGTAGTCGAACTGGCAATCGGCGCAGATCCTCCGATACCGCTCGATGAAGGCGTCGAGCTGGCGGCGATAGTCCTCTCGCACGTAGTTCGGGTCCACCTGGATCCGCTCGCCGGTCTCCACGTCCACGAAGCTGGCCGTCTCGGTGAAGGGGAACTCGATCTCCGCCCGGTCGAGCACGTGGAAGACGATCACCTCGTGCCGCCTGTGCCGGAAGTGGTGGAGCGCCCGGTCGACGGCCTCGGGGTCGTCGTAGAGGTCGCTGATCAGCACCAGCAGGCAGCGCCGCTTGAAGCGGTCGGCCAGGCGGTGGAGCGTCCCGCCGAGGTCGGTGGCCCGCCCCGGCCTGATGGCTTCGAGGTGGTGCATCATCTCGTCGAAGTGCCGCGGGGCGCTCCGCGCGGGCATGTCGAGCCGGACCTCGCGGTCGAAGCTCGTCAGCCCGACGGCGTCCTGCTGGCGCATCATCAGGTAGGAGAGGACGGCCGCGAGGTAGCTGGCGTACTCCAGCTTGGTGAGCCCGGGCGGCTCGCCGTAGCCCATCGAGGCGCTGGTGTCCAGCAGGATCTGGGCGCGGAGGTTCGTCTCCTCCTCGTACTGCTTGATGTAGAGGCGGTCGGTGCGGCCGAGTATCCGCCAGTCCAGGTACCGCGGGTTGTCGCCGGGCGAGTACTTGCGGTGCTCGGCGAACTCCACGCTGAAGCCCTTGTAGGGGCTGGAATGGAGCCCCGTGATGAAGCCCTCGACGACGCCCCGCGCCACCAGCGAGAGGTTCTTCACCCGGGCCAGCGCCGCGGGGTCCAGGAAGCGGTATCCTCGGTCGCGGCTCATCGGAGCTGATACCTCCTGCGGAGGATCCACTCCGCGGTCAGCACGCCCACGAACAGGAGCCAGTCGGCGCGCGGGAAGGCGAGGGGCTGCTCGGCCGAGACGTGCCGCCGCCGCTCGCTGCGGTCGAGCTGCTCCAGCAGGGAGTCGGCCGTGCTGATGTGGGAATACCGCCCGCCGCCCGCCGCGGCGATCCGCGACAGGAGCGCGTCGTCGAGGTCGAGCCGATCGAATTCCAGGTTCGGCCGGCCGACCTCGACGCGGATCGGCTCGGCCTTCAGCGCCGTCGGCCCGAGCCGGGCCTCGACGAGGATCTCGAACGTCCCGGGCTGCCTGGGTTCGATGCTCCCTCGTAACTGCCCGCCGAGCCGGCGACCGGCGCGAGGGTCACGCTCTCGGCCGGTCCCCGGGGCGACGTGACGCGGGCGGTCACCTCGGCACGGTCGGTCCCTCTCCGGCGGCGTCGCGGACCGAGGCGACGAGCTTGATCGGCGAATCGGGCTCGTAGTACGCCTTGTCGGTGCGGGCCGCGATCCCGGCCTCGGCCTTCAGGTCGCCGGTCCGGTTGGCCAGCCAGCGGATGAGCTGGCCCCAGAACCGCGTGAACGGCGACTCCTGGTCCAGCGCCCGGGGCACCTGCTGCCAGTTGCGGGTGGTGTCGCTGGTGAAGACGGCCGCGCGGCCTTTCCCCGCGGGCTGCACCGCGAGCACCGGCATCTTGCCGTCGCCCCCGGGATGGGTCGCCAGCACGAGCGCGCCGGGGCGCGGCCCCTTGACCCGCACGCAGCCGTCCAGGGGCGGCAGGCCCGCGGCCACGGCCGGGCCGCCGGAGGTCGGGAAGAACCGGGCGATGTTCGCGAAGATCGGATGGTCCTTGCCGGAGGGTGTGAGCACCGGGAGGAACGGGTCCGTGAGCTGGCCGACCTCGCGGCCGCCGCACTCCACCGGCAGGACGGCCTCGATCGCCGTGCCGCCGTATCCCCCCGGGCCGAGGCCGTGATACCCGCCGAAGGCCAGTAGCCCGGCCCCCGCGCGGACGCGGCTCACGAGGAGGTCCATCGGGCCGGGCTTCCAGTACGAGCGGTCCAGGTCGCCCAGCAGGATCACGTCGAACTTCTCGAACGTCGCGGCGTCGGCGGGCAGGCCCGACAGCTTCAGGTCGGCCATGTTGGAGCGCTGGACGAAGACGTTCGGGCGGGTCTGCACCAGCGCGCAGAACTCAAGGTCCGGGTCCCTGGAGAGGAACCGCTGCACGAGGGCCCCGTACTCGGCCCGGAGCGTCCCCTCGACGTAGAGGACGCGGATCTTGCTGTCCACCACCTGGACCACGGCCGAGCGGTGGTTGTTCTGGGTGATCCGCTCATCCGGGACGGCGGGCACGCGGACCGTGTAGGTGTGCCGCCCCTTCACCGCGGGCACGAACGAGAAGGCGACTTCCTGGGGCTCCCCGTCCCGGAGGACCAGCTCGGATTGCTCGAGGACCTTGCCGTTCTCCTCCAGCGCCACCCTGACCACCTGGCCGGAGAGGCCGGACTGGCCGACGCGGGCGACGATCCGCGCCTGGTTGTTGACGGGGAGCTGCTCGGGGCACGTCAGGTCGGCCACCCGGGCGTCGCGGTACGACGGACTTCCCCTCAGGCTGTTCCCCACGCCCACGGCGTGGACCACGACGCCGAGCTTCCGGGCAGTGGCCACGGGGTCGCCCGTCGCGTTGTGCACGCCGTCGGTGAGGAGGACGACGGCCTCGACGAATCGCCTCGGCGCCGCGCCCGCGGCGATGGCGAGCGCCCGCGAGAGGGAGGTCGCCTCGCCGGACGGCTGGAGCGTCGTGACGTCGCCCGGCCGGTCCAGGGGCGTGGCCCGATCCGCGAATGCCACCACGTGCAGGTCGAAGTCCTTCTCGAGCCGTGCCGACCAGTCAAGGACGCGGGTGCGGGCCTGGTCGAAGCGGGTGGCCCCGGTCGGGTCGTCGGCCGTGGACATCGAGGCGGAGCGGTCGATCGCCAGCACGACGGCGCGGCGGTCCACCTCGTCACGCTCCAGGCTGAGGACCGGCCGGAAGAGCAGCAGCACGACCAGCAGGATGGCCGCGATCCGCAGGCCCAGCAGCCAGCGCCGCCGGGATGGAGAGAGCCGGCCGAACGCCCGCCGATAGAGGAACGTCACGAGCAGGATCGCCGCCGCGGCGACGGACAGCATCGTCCAGAGGCTGGAACCCTGCTCAAGCGAGAGGTGAAGCACGTTGCCCGTCCGGTCCGGCTGCGACCACGCGACGTCCGTCTCCTGGAATTCTCGCAGCCCGCTCGGATGCCGTCAAACCGTGAGGCAACCGAGGGGCCTCGCGACCTTCGCCCCGCGGAGCGGGGAGAAGGTGCCCCGCAGGGGCGGATGAAGGGCGGTCGATGCGGGCCCTGGCCTGCGCCGACCCTCACCCGGTCCTTCGGACCACCCTCTCCCGCCTGCGCGGGAGAGGGTCGCAGAGGGCTCGCCCCCAATATCGAGGATGCAACACCGAAGATACCCGCGAGACGAAGTCCGCCCGACGCCCCGATTCCTCGAAGGCACTGGAAGCATGAGCCACTGCCCCTACTGCAACACGGTCATCACTCCCGGGTCGGTCCACTGCGACCACTGCGGCGCGACGTCGGACGTCCGCACGACCCCGCCGGTGATCTCGCCGCAGCTCGACGCGGAGCTGCGGATGATTTTGTCGGAAGGCCAGAAGATCCAGGCCATCAAGCACCTTCGGGAGTCCACCGGCGCGGGGCTCAAGGAGGCCAAGGACGCCGTGGAGCGGCTGGAACAGGGGCTCCCGCCGGCGGCCCCCGATGCCGCCGCGCAGGATCGGCCGCTCCAGGATGAGCTGGCCGCGCTGCTTCGCGCCGGCCGGAAGATCGAGGCGATCAAACTCTACCGCGCACGCACCGGTGCGGGGTTGAAGGAGGCGAAGGACGCCGTGGAGAGGATGGGCATCGCGCCCGATCCAGGGGCGTCGAGGCCGGGATCGGGCTGCCTGGGGGTTCTCCTGCTGCTGGTAATCGGCGGCGCGGCGATCGTGGCAGCCCTCTGACCCCAGCCAGGGGTAGGGTCCGCAATTGCGAACCATTCCCAGGCCGAAGCGCGTGGAGCGGTCCGCAATTGCGGACCCTACGACCTGACGCGGTAGTCCCTTGGGAATGGAATGTCGCGGGACGGGCCTACCGGGCCGCCGAGGTCTTCACCGGGGCGTCGAGCCAGCGGGCGAGGACGGGGTAGACTTCCTGGCGGGAGTTGCGGCCGACGAGGGCGTCGTCGTGGCCGGCGTCCACCGACATCCCCTGGCGGCGGCCGAAGATCATCAGCGTCTTGTCCGCCGAGCCGACGTTGCGGTGGAGGAACTGCTGCACCTCCGGGGGGGCGAACTGGTCGGAGGCCCCGCAACTGAGGAACACCGGGATCGTGATGTTGCCCAGCCCCTTCGCGTAGTTGAAGCGGCCGGCGGCGTCCATCAGCACGCCCTCGTGGGAGAGCGTCCGGTACTGGAGCATCAGGCCGAGGGCGGGGACGTCGGTCGCGGGGCCGGAGAGCGCCTCGTAGACCGTCGGCAGCACGTTCTCCACGTTGAAGAACATGTCCTGGACGCCGCGCCGGGACATCGCGGCCAGGTCGCGGTCCACGGGCTGCCCGGCCAGTTGCTTCTGGCGCAGGGCGAGCATCTCGCGGAGGAACTCCTGCGGGAGCTGGCCCCTGGGCATGGTCACCTGGCTGCCGATCGTGGCCAGCCGGCCGATGCCGGGATTCTTGTAGCGGGCCAGGTGGCCGATCGCCACGATGCCGCCCATCGAATGCCCGACCCAGGCGACCTCCGCCGCGCCGGTGTGCCGGCGGACGAGGGCGACGAAGGCCGGGACGTCGTGGGTGATGTGGTCGTCCAGCGTCCAGTTGGCGAACTTCGGGTCGACGCTCGCGTGGCTGACCGAGCCGAGCTTGCCCTTCGTCCACTTCCACATGGCCGAGTCGATCAGCGACTCGGGGGCGGCGTCGAGCTTCCAGACCCACTTCTGGCTCGGGCCGGAGCCGCGGAGGTTCACCGCCCAGACGTCGAACCCCATCGCCGCGAGGTAGCGGGGGAAGGAGCACGAAGGGTCGAGGTCCCAGAACAGGGCGCTGTAGGTCAGCCCGTGGCAGAGGATGATCGGCATCGCACCGGGCCTCGGCGCGGCGGTCGGGCGGTAGCGGAGTGCCACGAGGTTCCAGCCGTCGCGGGTCCTGATCACGTACGGCTCGGGCGGGGCGGCCGACTCGCGGGGCGGGGCCTGGCCCCTGGGGCGGCCGGGCTCCGCGGGGGCGATCTGCCGGAGCTCCTGGCGGACGGCCTTCTCGAGGAACTTGCCCAGGTCCTGGGCGGGTGCCCGCCCCACAGCCCCCGGCCCGACGACCAGGGCGGCCAGTATCATCGCGACGAGGGACGAGGACTTCGCGGACATCGCGCGGCCTCCGGGCGCACCTGGGGGACGCCGGCTCGCCGCGGGCGGCGGCGGTCGTCCCGCCATCCAGGGTGACGGGTCCATCCGAGGGGCGTTTCCTAGCAAATTCCGGGCGATCGGGACAGGCGGATTTCCCCTCGCCGGGCGTGCCTCACGCCCCGACGGACCCTCCCGGCGCCGGTTCCGCGGGGCAGTTCCTTGCTCGCCCCGGCCGGGTGCGCTACGATGAGCGAAGATCATGAGTCATCTCGCCGTGGGTCCAGGAGAGGCAAGCCGATGGGTCGTGCCAGGTCGCTGACGGGCCGGACGGGGCGGACGGGCGGAGCGCCCGGGATCGCCGCCGCGCTGGCGTTCCTGTTCATCGCGGAGGTTCTCCCGGCCCGGGCCGGAGACAATGAGGCGCCGGCGGGCTTCGTCGCCCTGTTCAACGGCCGGGACCTCTCCGGCTGGAAGGTCCCCGAGGGGGACAACGGGCACTGGAAGGTCGTCGACGGGGCGATCGACTACGACGCCCAGAGCGAGGCCTCGGGCGACAAGAGCCTCTGGTCGGATCGCGTGCTGAAGAACTTCGAGCTGCACGTCGACTGGCGGATCAAGGAGACGCCGTACACGAATCCCAACGTCCCCTACATCCTGCCCGACGGGACCCACGCCCGGGACATCCACGGCAAGGAGATCAAGATGGCCCTGCCCGACTCCGACTCGGGCGTGTACCTGCGGGGCTCCGGCGACCACCAGGTGAACATCTGGTGCTGGCCGATCGGCTCTGGCGAGATGTACGGCATCCGCATGAACCGGGCCACCCCGCCGGAGCTGCGCGCGGGCGTCACCCCGCGGACCCAGGCGGACAACCCGGTCGGCCAGTGGAACCATTTCGAGATCATCGTGCGGGGCAAGACCGTGCAGACGAAGCTGAACGGCAAGCTCGTGATCCCGCCCGTCGAGATCCCGAGCCTGCCGGATCAGGGCCCGCTCGTGCTCCAGCACCACGGCGGCAAGCGCGACGGCAAGTGGACCGGGCCGCCCAGCCTGGTGCAGTTCAAGAACATCTACGTCCGGGAACTGCCGGGCGAATAGTCCGGGCGTCCCGACGCTCGCGGCCGGGCCGTCCGCCCGCCCGGCTTCCGTCCCGCACCCGATTCGAGGAGGACGCGCCCATGGCCGAGATCCCTCGATCCCCCTCCCCGGGACACTCCCGCCGCCGGTTCCTCGGGCAAGCGGCTGCGCTGGGCCTGGGCTTCCGGATCGTGCCCCGGCACGTGCTGGGCGGCGCGGGGTTCGTCGCGCCGTCGGAGAAGGTCACGCTCGCCTTCGTCGGGGTCGGGTCGCAGGGCCTGCGGGTGATGCTCAACTTCCTGAAGCAGCCCGACGTCCAGGCCGTGGCCGTCTGCGACCCGAATCGGGCCAGCGCCGACTACCCGCAGTGGTCGCCCCACGAGTTCGCCGGCGCCGTCCACGAGCTGCTGGGGCTGGACTCGGGCTGGGACTGGCTCAGCCCCGACCAGCCGATCGCGCTGACCCGGTCGCGGAGCGGCACCGGGGGCGTCGCCGGGCGCGAGCCGGCGCGGAAGATCGTGGAGGCGTACCAGGGCCGGGAGAAAGGCTCCGGGGCGGCCCGCGGCTGCGCGGCGTTCGCCGACTTCCGCGAGCTGCTCGAGCGGCAGCGCGACCTGGACGCGGTCGTGGTGGGGACGCCCGACCACCTGCACGCGGCGGTCGCGCTGGAGGCGATCCGCAAGGGCAAGCACGTCTTCTGCCAGAAGCCGATGGCCCACACGGTGTCCGAGGCGCGGAGGATGGCCGAGGAGGCCCGCCGCGCGGGGGTCGCCACCCAGGTGGCCGTGATGAACCAGTCGTCGGAGGACACCCGCCGGCTCTGCGAGTGGGTCGCCGCCGGGGCGATCGGGCCGGTCCGACAGGTGCTCAACTGGTCGAGCCGCCCTTTCTGGGCGCAGGCGAGGGAGCGGCCCCGCGAGACGCCGCCGGTGCCCGAGGGCCTGGACTGGGACCTCTGGCTGGGGCCCGCCGCCGGCCGCCCGTACCACCCGGCCTACCTGCCGTTCGTCTGGCGGGGCTGGCAGGACTTCGGCACCGGCGCCCTGGGCGACATGGGCCAGTACAGCTTCGACACGATCTTCCGGGTGCTCCGCCTGGAGGCGCCGACGCGGGTCGAGGCGAGCTCCACCGAGCGGTTCGCCGAGACCTTCCCGGCGGCTTCGATCGTTCACTACGACTTCCCGGCCCGGGGCGAACTGCCGCCGGTTCGCCTCTCCTGGTACGACGGCGGGCTCAGGCCGCCGCGGCCCGACGTGCTGGGCGAGGCCGACGAGCCGGCCGACGAGGGGCTGCTCTTCCTCGGCGACGACGGGGCGATCCTCTGCGACTTCAACGGCCGGCGACCGCGGCTCCTGCCGGAGTCGCGGCGGAAGACCTGGCACGAGCCGGCCGCCACGTTACCCCGCTCGCCCGGCACGCTGCGGGAATGGCTCGACGCCTGCAAGGGGGGCGAGGAGAAGCCCGGGGCACGCTTCGAGGTCTCGGCCCCGGCCGTCGAGGCGCTCCTGCTGGGGAACGTCGCCCTGAAGGCGGGGCGGGCGATCGGCTGGGATCCGGCCGGTCTGAAGGTCAAGGGCGACGAGTCGGCTCAGAGTGCGATCAATCCCGAACGACGTGGGGGCTGGGCGATGTAGGACCCTCCGCGGGGTCCACGACGCGGGCGATGGGGCGGTCCCCGAGGTTCCGAGAGGAACGAGCGAGAGAGAGAGGAGCTTCTCATGGCGGATCCACTCGCGGGTAAGGTGGCCGTGATCACCGGGGGGGCGACCGGGATCGGCAAGGCCGTGGCGACCAGGCTCGGCGCCGCCGGGACCAAGGTCGTCATCGCGGGCCGCGACCACGTCCGCGGCAAGACGTCCGCGTTCGACCTCGCCCGGCAGGGCTACGACGTCAAGTTCCTGCGGACCGACGTGCGGATCGAGAACGCGATCGGCACGCTCTTCGACCAGACCCTCGACCTCTTCGGCGGGCTGGATTTCCTGTTCAACAACGCCGGCATCGAGGGGGTCCTCGGCCCGATCAGCGCCAGCGACGAGGACGTCGTGGACGACGTCCTGTCGATCAACGTCAAGGGCGTGTTCCTGTCGATGAAGCAGGTGCTCCCGCTGTTCACCCGCCAGGGGGGCGGGATCATCGTCAACACGTCGTCGTTCGTCGGGACGGTGCTGCCGTTCCCGGACGCCGTCTTGCTGGGGGCGACCCAGGCCGCGGTGATCAGCATGACCCAGTCGGTGGCCGCCGGCTTCGGGGGCGAGAACATCAAGGTGTATGCCGTCTGCCCCTGGCTCACCGACACGCCGATGGTGGACCGGCTCACCGGCTACCAGGCCGACGCCAAGAGCCGGCTGGCGGGCATGAACCCCAGCGGCAAGGCCGCCAGCCCGGAGGACGTCGCCAACGTGGTCCTCGAACTCTTCAGCGGCGACCACCGCTTCCAGACCGGTGACGCCGTGCTGGTGGACCACGGCGGCGCGACCCAGAAGATCCGCCCGATGACCGTCGCCGAGGCCCTGGAGGCCACGGTCTGAGCCGCGGCCGGTCCCGCCCCCACCCGGCACGCTTGCCGGCGGGCCTCATGCGTCCTAGGCTTGCTCGCGGGGACGCCCCGCGAGACCATCTTCCAGCAGAGGGCTGCCATGGGCGCGGAACCCTATTTCTATTTCGTGAAGCACCAGGCCGACCTGGACCGGGCCCTCCAGGAGCTCCGCCGGCGCGAGTTCCAGGCCGGCCGCTACTACCCGGCGATGGACGAGCTCGAATTCCCGCCGGACGAGGACTCGCCCGCGCCGGGGGCGCGGCACGCCTCGATCGAGCAGGCGTTCGAGGACGCCGACGCCGACGGGACGCGTTCCATCCTCGACCTCGAACGGGTCTCCGACCAGCCCGACTTCGGCGTCGTGACCCCGCTCGGAGAGGACGCCCTGCGGCGCTACTTCGGAACCACCGAGCCGACCCGCGCGATGATCGAGCAGAACATGGACTTCTTCGAAGACATCGAACGCGGGCATGGCATCGCGATCGTCGTCCACCAGGACGGTGCGCCGAGCGAGCTCTTCTTCGCGGGGTACTCGTACGACTGAGGAGGGACCACGGACGGATCAATACGGAGAAGAGGTGGGAACCACGGAATACACGGAATACACGGAAAGGAAAACCGGGAAGAAGGAAATCGGGTCGCACGAATAGCCGAGGCTTCTCCTGGATCCCTTCCCGAGATCTTGTCCGGATTCCTTCCGTGTGTTCCGTGTATTCCGTGGTTCTCTTACAGGTAGAGGGCCTTGTACATCGCGTCGTACTGGTAGGGCGTGAATCCGGTGGGGTAGATCTCGGTGAGGGTGCCCCTCAGGTAGTCGAACTCGTCGTGGAGGATCGCCTTGGTCCCGGCCGGCTTGAGGATGTTCATCGGGTCGAACGGGTCGGTCGAGGCCAGGAAGACGCTGTCGAGCGACGCCGCGTAGGCGAGGAACGGGCGGTTGAAGTCCGTCCAGAACGTCGTCGTCTCGGTGGTGTTCACGTTCAGCATCTGGAGCGTCCCGGGGTGGGCGTACCCGTAGACCTGGACGAAGTTCGAGGGATCGACGGGCGTCGGCATCACCCTCGGCAGCAGGGCCAGGCCGTCATACTGGAACCGGTACAGGATGTCGGTCGTCCGGGTCGATTGTCCCGCGATGTCCACGCCGGAACTGGTCGCGAAGTCGGGCAGGTTGCTGACGTTCACGACCTGCCCTGGCGCCGGGGTCAGGGTTTGCACGGTCTGGGCCCCCGCGGGGCCGATCACCTGGTCGACCTGGCCGGGATCGATCAGGATGAGGTTGCGCCCGCCCCGTCCGTCGAGCCGGTCGGGCTGACCATCGGCCGCCAGGGTGGGGCCGAGATCGAGCGGGCCGACCTGAGCGCGATCCTTCGGCAGGTTGCTCTGCGCCAGCACGTTGCTCAGGTTGAACGCCGCCGTGGTTACGCTTGCGTTGACGGCCGACATCGCGGCGCTGACGTCATTGTGCGCCCAGCGCGCCTGGACCCGGTGGACCGTCGGATTGAGCCGGCTGTAGAGGAGATTGTTGTACCCGCCGTCGAGGACATTCCGTCCCGTGCCGCCGGCGAGCGTATCGCTCCCCGTCCCGCCCAGCAGGAAGTCGCTGCCCTGGCCGCCGGAGAGGATATCGTTGTCGGAGTCGCCGATCAGGGAATCATTGCCCGCCTCGCCGAGCAGCCGGTCCTCGCCCGAGCCCCCGGAGAGCGAGTCGTTGCCCCGGCCGCCGTAGATCCAGTCATTACCCCCGGCGCCGACGAGCTGGTCGTTGCCGTCGCCGCCGACGAGCGAGTCGTTCCCCGGCCCGCCCAGGAGATGATCGTTCCCCGCCCCGCCGACGACCATGTCGTCGCCGGCGCCGCCGTCGGCCCAGATCGCACGCCGGAAGCGGGGATCGGCCAGGATCACGTCATTCCCGGCGAGACCCTCGACGTAGACCGGGCGGGCGTCGGTCTGCTGGGAGTATCTTTGCCCGCCCGCCATCCAGGCCGTGACGACCGTTGAGCCGGCCGGGCCGGGAGCCAGCTCGATCCGGTCGTTGCCGGTCGTTCCCCGGATGAATAGCCCCTTCGGACTCTCCATCAGGTGGGAGACGTCGATCGACACGCTGGCGATGACCTGGGATCCGAGCCTCAGGTTCACGCCGTACTGGCTGGTTGCCTGGTACATGTGCGGGAGCTGGATGTCCGTGGGCGTGGAGCCCGCGGGGACGGCGATGTCCACGGTGTTCGGGTTCGTGGACGAGGCCAGCGGGTCGCCCCAGTCGATCGTCACCGTCTCCGCCTGGGTCCCGGTGTTCCTCAGCGAGAGCTGGAGCCCGACCCCGCCCAGGAGCATGATCGCCGACGGGTCGGTCCACGACTCGCTGTGGTAGGGATAGCCCACCAGCGTGCTCGTCGAGAAGCTGCGGATGCCATTGCTTTCGCTGACCAGCGGCGCGGGATCCGCGATCTGTCCGTTGTAGGGCGAACAGCTTGCGTATCGCGTGACCCCCTCGACGACCACGCTCAGGAGCGTCCGCACTTCCAGCCGCTCCACGATCGCGGGCACCGCCGGGGAACTTCGCGCCCTGCGACTCCGCGGCGAGCGCAAGATAAACATTCCGGGATTCATCGTCGAAGTCCTTGTTATGCGCCACTCCGCCGGGCAAGCCGTGGCCCTCGTCGGTGGGCGGTGCCCACCCTACGACCGCTTGCCGTCTCTTATTGGTGGGCCGCAGTCAACCGAACCCTTCTCCCCCGGCGAGGGGAAGAAGGTGGCACGAAGTGTCGGATGAGGGGGCCGAAGCCGCCGCTGGGCCCGGCAGATCCCCCTGATCCGGCCTTCGGCCGCCTTCCCCCACGAGGGGGGAAGGGAACCGATCGCGACGCGGCCCACCAGGTGAGACGGGAAGCGGTCCTACGGAGACCGCTCCGCTCTCGGTGCCAACCAGGCTCCATGGACCCTGGAGTGTCTTCTTCCGGGATACACCCGTGACAGGTCGGTGTCAATCGCCTACTTTGGCGGAGTTGGAGATTCGCTGGTCGCTGCTGGGATCGCTCCGAGGGGCGGGGCGTGCCGTGGGACCGGTGTGCGCCTCTGATTCAACGGGCCGGCGAGGACGGACTGGCGGCGGGCGCCGGGGCGGCCGCGGGGTTCGGGACGACCGAGGCGGCCGGGCCCGGCTTCGTCGCGCGGGAGATGATGGTCGATTGCAGCGTCCCCGATTGCACGTCCCAGAGCTTGACCCTCCCGTCCATGCTACCCGAGGCGAGGGTCTTCCCATCGGGCGAGAAGGCCAGGGCGGGGATGCTGGCGGTGTGACCGCTGAGTAGGCCCACGAGCGTCCCCTCCGTCCAGGCCCAGAGCTGGATCAGGCAAGGGGAGAGCTCGCTGGGTGGGACGTCGAGCCTGCCCGTCGCGCAGGCCAGGTGCCTGCCGTCCGGCGAAAATCGCACGGCCAGGAACTCCTCAGCATGGGCAAGGATGCGGGCCTTGTCGTCCCCCGCGAGGTCCCAGAGGCGTACGGTCCCGTCCCGGCCCGCGGAGGCCAGGTGCTTCCCGTCGGGCGAGAAATCGAGCGACATGACGTCCTTCTCGTGACCCCTGAGCTCGGCCCGGTGCCGTCCCGTCGCCACGTCATGGATATGGATGACGCCGGCCGTGCCGGCGATGGCGATCCGTCCCTCATCCGGGCTGACCGCCAGCGCGAGCGGCTTGCCCGGATTCTGGAGTTGCAACACCTTGTCCTTGCCGATCCCGAAGACGACCCGTCCGTCGTCCAGGGCACAGACCGGCAGATTCGACCAGGGCAGGAAGGCGACCGTCTCGCCAATGTGTCCCGTCACCTGGTGCCAGGCGATCGAGCGAGGCGTCCCGCCGTCGGTCCTCCAGAGATGGAGTTCCTGGGAGAACGACACGGCCGCGAGCAGCTTGCCGTCCGGGGAGAAGGCCACGCTGCGATAGCCGCCGGGATTGGGCAATGAGGCCAGGTCCTTCTCGCCGACCACGTCCAGGATCCGCAGCGCACCGGACTCGGCGTTCCGTCGACCCTGGGCGATGGCCAGCCGGCGGCCGTCGGGGGCGAAGGCCAGGCCCCAGACCGGCCCCGGCCGACTCGCCGGGGCGTGCTGCCCCGGCGCGAGGGTGGCACCCTCCGGGAGAGCGGGCTCGGCCGGAGGAGTGGGAGCCGGCGCGGGGATCGGGGCGGCGGCCGGGGTCGCGGGCACCGCCGGAGTCGCGGGCGCCGCCGGGGGCGGGACGTGGACCTCGGCGCGGGTCTCGCCCCGGACCTCCGTCCGCCAGCTCGTCTCGCCGGGATAGATCGTGTCCAGCAGGTCGCCGTTCTCGGGGTTCCAGAGCCGGACCGTCTGGTCCAGGCCGCCGGAGGCGAGCATCTTGCCGTCGGGCGAGAAGGCCAGGGCGGGGATGCTGGCGGTGTGGCCCCGGAGCGTGAGCAGAAGCTTGCACGACTCGGGCTCCCAGAGCTCCACGGTGCAGGGGAAGGTCTCACCTTGCTTGGCGTCGAGGCGGCCGTCCGCGACGGCCACGGTCTTGCCGTCGGGCGAGAACCGCACGGCCAGGCGCTCGTTCTCGGGGTGGGTCAACGTGCCGACCAGGCGGCGGTCCTTCACGTCCCAGAGCTTGAGCGTCCGGTCCAGGCTCGCCGAGGCCAGAAGCTTGCCGTCGGGCGAGAAGTCGAGGGAGACGACGTCCTTCTCGTGACCCTCGAGCGTTCCCTTGAACGCCCCCGTCTCCACCTCGTGCAAATGGATGACGCCCGTGCTGCCCGCCACCGCCAGCAGCTTCTCATCGCGGCTCACCGCCAGGGCGAGGACCTTGCCCGGATGTTGAAACTGGATCATGTGCGCGGTCTCGATCCCGTAGAGGACCCGGCCGTCCTTCAGGGCGCAGACCGGCTGATTCGACTTCGGCAGGAAGCAGACCGTTTCGCCGAGCGAGCCCTGAGCGTTGTGCCACGGGAGCGGGCGTGGCGCGCCGCCGTCGGTCCTCCAGAGCTGGAGCGTGCGGTCGGACAGCACGGCCGCGACCAGCTCGCCGTTGCGGGAGAAGGCCACGGTGCGATAGCCGCTCGGGTTGGGCAGAGAGGCCAGGTACTTCTTTCCGACCACGTCCAGGATCCGCAGCGCGCCAGGCCCGACGTCCCGTCGACCCTGGGCGATCGCCAGCCGGCGGCCGTCGGGGGCGAAGGCCAGGCCCCAGACGGGGCCGCTTTGCAGGGGCGGCAGGGGCCGCTCCTCGTAGACGAGATCACCGCTGGGCGGGGGCACGGGGGCAGCGGGCGGAACGGGCGGCAGGGGCGCGACGGCGAGGACGTCACCCGGGCCCGGGGGCTCGCTCTCGATGTGGACTACTTCCTTCCCGCCCCGGACGACCGTGATGACCTCGTCGCGGATGGGGCGGCCGCCGCGGCTGGCGTGGATGCGGTGCTGGCCCGCCCGGACGCGGATCTCCCGCGGCCCCGCTCCGGTGATCGCCACGGTCTCGCCGTCCACGCCGACCGCGATCCCCGGGTCGTCCACCTTGACGAGCAGGATCCCCTCGGGCGTCCTGATCCGGAGGATCGTGGCGACGAAGTCCGTGATCCGGGTCAGCCCGGAGGCTTCCGAGATGCTCAGGCTGCCGAGCAGGAAGAGCGCCGCGCAGGCCGCCGCAACCATGTGGTAGCGAGAGCGACGCGTCGGCTTGGCCGCGGGCAGGTCGAACTCCAGGTCGTGAGCGGCCGGGCCGGCCATGGCGGTCATGCCGGGGATGACGGGCAGCGGCACCATCGTCGGCTGCTGCACGTGGGCGAGCCCGCGCTCCAGCAGGTCGGCCACCTCGGCGGCCGAGGCGAAGCGGTCGTCCCGGTCCTTGGCCAGCAGGCGGTCGATGATGGCCTCGAGCCAGTCGGGGATCTCGGGGTTCAGCTCGCGGATCGGCCGGTGGTCGTCCTCGCAGACCCGCTTCAGCACGGCCAGCGCCGAGTCGGCCCGGAACGGGGGCCGTCCGCCGGCCATCGCGTAGATCACCGCGCCCAGGGAGAACAGGTCGGAGCGGGCGTCGACCGGCTCGCCGCGGGCCTGCTCGGGGGCCATGTACTGGGGCGTGCCGGCGATCACGCCGCTCATGGTCAGGCTGGCGTCGTCCACGGCGCGGGCCAGGCCGAAGTCGCTGAGCTTCACGCGCTCGACGCAGTTCTCCAGCAGGATGTTCGCCGGCTTGATGTCGCGGTGCACGACGCCCTGGGCGTGGGCCGCCGCCAGCGCCCGGGCCGCCTGCGTGCCGATGCGGAGGATCTCGGGGACCGTCAGCGGCCCGGTGGCATCCAGCCGCTCCTGGAGCGAGCGGCCGCCGATGTACTGCATGACGAGGTAGGGGAGCCCGCGGAACTCATCCACGGCGTAGATCGCGACGATGTGCTCGTGGGCCACGGCCGCCGCGGCGCGGGCCTCGCGGGCGAACCGCCGCCGGGCGTTCGGCCCATGCGCCAGCGCCGGGTTGAGCAGCTTGATGGCGACCGTCCGGTCGAGTGACGGGTCGTGCGCCTTGAGCACCACGCCCATGCCGCCCTGGCCGAGGATCTCGACCACCTCGTAATCGCCGAGCCGTCCCAGCAGGTCGGGACGGTCCGGTTCGGGCGGGTCGAGCAGCCGCAGCCAGGCGCTGCCGCCGTCGTCCGCATCACCCTCGTCCGGCTCAGTCCGTGGTTCGGGCTCGCCCTGGAGCAGCCGGGCGTCTCCCCAGAAGCCGGTGGCCGCCGCCAGCCGCTCGAGCTCCTGCCGGCACGCCTCGCACGCTTCCAGGTGCTCGGCGAGCCGGGCCTGGTCGGGCTCGGAGAGTCGGTCCTCCAGCGAGAGCCGGAGGAGTCGCGGTTCACAATCCGACATTGGCCTGCGCATGACTTCCTCCCGGATCCTGCTCGCGTCAACCGACCTCAAGAATGGAGCTTCCTTCGACCTGCTCGATGACGGCCCTCAACCGCGCCATGACGCGGCTGCGGGCGATGTACACGGCGCCCGTCGAGATGCCGGCGGCGGCGGCCGCCTCGGCGGGCGGCTTGCCCTCGACGGCCGTCAGCCAGAAGGCCTTCCAGGTGGAGTCGCGGAACTCGCCGCGCACCTGCTCGGCCGCCCAGTGGAGCAGCCGGCGGCGATACTCGGCCTCGAAGAGGATCGTCTCCGCCCCGTCGGGCGCGGGCACCTGCTCGAGCAGCTCGCGGACGTCGGAGTCGCCGCTGGCCTGGGGGCGGACCCGCCGGGCCGCCAGCAGGTTGATGATCAGGTTGCGGGCGATCCGGAACAGCCAGCCCCGGAACGAGCCGAGCGCCGGGTCCGGGTCGTAGCGGCCGATCGCCCCGGCCACCGCGCGGAAGACCTCCTGCGCCAGGTCGGCGGCGTCGGCCTCCTGGAGCCCGCGGGCCCTGGCCAGGCGGTCGATCAGCGGTGAGTAGATCGCCACGAACTCCGCCCATGCCTGGCTGTCCCCCGGGTCCCTCAGACGCACCAGCAAGCTCTGCCGCGTGGCCGGCGAATCGGTCATCGCGTCCCTCCCACAGCAAACACAGGCGGCCCCCGAAAATCTTTCAAAGATTATCCGCCGGGGAGGCGAACGGGGGTAGAATGGAGCCGGAGGGCCCCGTCCCGTCGCGGTTGCAAGTCACTCACACAAAGGACTTAACCGTGAGGAGGGTTCCGGGTTACGCCATCTGGCTGGGGCACGCGGGCGACGCCCGCGACTCGGCGGCGCTGGGCGCGGCGGCGATCGCGGCCGTGGTGGACCTGGCGCTCGAGGAGCCGCCGGGCGCCGGGACTCGCGAGCAGATCTACTGCCGCTTCCCCCTGCTCGACGGACCGGGCAACCCGGCCTGGCTGCTGAAGGCGGCCGTCGAGACAACCGCCTGCCTGATCCGCTCCGGCGCCCCGACGCTCGTCGCCTGCGGCGCCGGCCAGAGCCGCGCCCCGTGCATCGCCGCCCACGCCCTCGGCCGCATCCGCGGCGAGTCTCCGGCGGCGATCCTGATCGAGCTGGCCGAGGCCGGCCTGGCGGATGTCTCCCCCGGCCTCTGGGCCGAGTCGGTGGCCGCCCTGGCGGGGGATTGAGCGCGATCGATCGGATGCATATCCTTGGAGATCACGCTCCAACCCGACGAACTGCGTCGCGTGCTTTCCCGCAGGTTCTCGGGCGCGAGAATCCCGAGGGCAGCATCAATCCTGTTCGGCACGAGTTGCAGATGAGATCGAGGGCGGGCACGGCGAGCAGCCCTTCGCCCCGCGCCGGCGGGGAGAAGGTGGCCCGAAGGGCCGGATGAGGGGTGACTTGCAGGGGCCCGCGACGCCGAGGACCCCTCATCCGCCGCGACGCGGCACCTTGTCCTCGCTGGCGCGGGGCGAAGAGGACCTCATCCGGCGCCAGGTGGGCCCATGAACAGAATTCGTGCCGAAGCGTATCGGGGCAGCATCCAGACGAGGAAGACGTGGTCAATCGTCCGAGGCCAGGAGGTCGCCATGCCCGAGTCGCAGCCGGAATCAACACACCCCCAACCGCTCGTCCGCAGGCAGGAGCGGGTGGTCCACGAGTCCGAGTACAGGACGTCCTACTTTGAGTTCGGTCAGATCCGCATGAGCCCGAAGTTGTACGAACGGCTCGAGGGATGGGCCCGGACGAGGGGCATCGCGCCGGGCGAGCTCCTGATCCAGATCCTCGAGGAGGCCGTCCGCCGCCGCGGCGGATGAGGCCTCCCTTCCTCTCCCTCGTGAAGCGCGACGGATCCGAGGAGACGACGATGTCCGACCCGCAGCCGAACTCCGACGCCCACCAGCCGATCGTCCGCAAGCAGGAGCGCCCCGTCGGCGCCTGGGAGTACTGGTCGGCCTACGAGAAGGGCGATTTCCAGTTCCGCTTCCCCGCGCCCCTGTTCGAGCGGCTGCGCGCGTGGGCCCGGCAGGACGGCATCCCGCCGGGCGAGCTCCTGATCAAGATCCTCGAGGAGGCCGTCCGCCAGCGAGGCGGCTAGGGAAGGTCTACTCGCTCTCTTATCCGTCTGAGGATGGAGATCAAGTCCATAGCTCGTTCGTTACCAGCCAGTGAGCAGGCTTCCTGGTAGGGTGGGTTAGCCGACGCAGTCGGCGCAACCCACCAAATCCCGGTGGGTTGCGCATCGCGAGCGATGCTGACCCACCCTACGATCTATCTGCAATCGCGGATCGGACCGGCCTGGCCGTCCCCAGGGGCTGGGCCGGAGTTTTCGGTACTAAGAACCCCTCCTCCTTAGCTGAGGAAACGATAGATGAATATGAGGGTCTCCGCCTTCGTCGCCTCCGACGTACAGCCCGAGGCCCGAGGCAATCTGACCTAGGACCTGCTGGTCCCGGGCGGTCATTCCTTTGACGCTGATGTCAACCGCCCAGCCTGCCAGATGATACGACAGAGGCGGTCGTCCTGGTCTCCCCTGTTGGTTCCACTTATCCAGCAACTGAGTGATAGCCGTCGCCATCGCCGGGACGTTCTCGTCGGGGGTCAGTGCGACGTCGTAATTCTTCAGGACGACATTAATATTTACACCCTTATAAATATTACGAACATGAGATAAGGCTTGACGAATATTCTGCCCCAGGGCCAGGCGGGCGGAAATCAAACGTGCAATCGCCTGTGCCTCTTCTTCCGGAGACCTGAACCCACTCGTCAACACGAGTATTTTATGCGTCAGCCTGTAGTATTCTCCGGCGAGCTGGTCCAATCGTCCTGCGATGGCCGGGTCGAATGTG
Organism: Isosphaeraceae bacterium; assembly: GCA_046349995.1. GTDB lineage: Bacteria > Planctomycetota > Planctomycetia > Isosphaerales > Isosphaeraceae > Aquisphaera. Next base: position 21,438 of record JAXMBE010000084.1, read on the forward strand.
ATCGATGTCCGTTGGAGGGCGTACAGGGGGACGGCACGGATATTGTTCGACTCATCGGACTCAAGAACCCTCCCCTGGGGCATCGAATTGGTCAGTGGGTCGGCAACGAGGATTAACCGAGTCGTCCCTGCCGGGGCCTGGGAGAGGGAGGCTAACGGGACATGTAGGACGTGGATCCCCGTAGCGGTCTCAGCATCTATCACATCAGCCGGTTGGGCGAGTACACCCCCTTTGGCCCAATAAAGAGTAAGGGTGGTTGGTCCTGGCAGGTCTGTGCCACTGATCTCGTACCGGATGTCCAGTCCATTCACAACGCCCGTAGAACCATTCACAACGTCCGTAGTGATGTTCCATGTGAAGGAGGTGACTGCTATGTCGGGCAACCGCAGCCACCGGACGTTGCTGCCATTTGTCTCGTCGGACTCGGCGACTGTGTTGTTGGGATCGACAACAAGCAGTAGGTGGGTGGCTCCTGATGGAGGTGTGCCGAGCACGGAGTTCGGGACGTAGAACGGCCCGTACTGGCCGACGGGGTGTTCGATCGGGGTGTCGTAGACGGGGTGGGCCGGGTCGATCACGTCGGCGAAGGTCGGGCCGCTGGCCCAGTAGAGGGCCGCCGTCGTGTCCCGCGTCAGGGCGGCGCCACTCACCTCGTAGCCGAAGTCCACTCCGCTCTGCGCGGTGTTCCAGGTGAGAGAGGATGCGACGAGGTCGGTCCCAACGACCTCAACCACACCCTGAAGCACTGCTCCCCTGTTGTTCGGTTGGTCCTCGATCGCGTCGTTGCGGAAGTCATTCCAATCGCGACTCCGGGCCGTGACTTGTCCCCATTCTCTAACCATATACATTGCATAATCTTCGTTGTTGTTATGATTGTTAGGTGAGTCATATCCCCAATCTGTAAATGTTACAGGCTCGCCACTCGCCCAGACCCAGTGGCCTTCGCTCACCCGATCTGTCAAGCCGATCCACAGCCCGTACTGATTCGCTTGTGCAAACGTATCGAAAATCCACTCGTTCTCTGCCGAGCCGTTGATAGTGACGAGATGGCCCCCGAGTTGATTGACCGCGAAATCTTCAGCCGCGGTCCATGTTGAGGGCGCCAAACGGTAGTAGAGGTGGCCGTTGTAGGGAATCGGCCCCATGTCCACGCTCAACAAGCTTCTCGCTTCCAGGGCCTCCACCTGGAGCCTCCTGGATGTGCGGCGGTGGCTGCCCACCTTGCTGCTGTGGCGTCGATTGTGGCTCCGGAACGAGAACATGGCTGGACTCCCTTGGGATTAGACAAGCTCGGAGCATCAATTGGGCTGACGTCTTGAGTTGGAACCCTAGTCTCTCCCTCCAATAGGCCCGCGAGAGCAGGGCCAACTCTGCCAGGTGGTTTCGGTTGAGGGGAATTGCCGATCGCTTCATCGCGATTGACGAGGGGAGACTCGCACCGGCTACCAACCCAGCCCCACTTGCGTCAGCCGACTCCGGACTTCGACGAGGTCGGCGATGCTGACCGTGCCTGACAGCTTTCCCCAGAGCAAGTAGCGTCCGTCGAGGTCGGGGCTGAAGGGGACTCTCAACTGGCCCTCCGCAGAGTCGGAGAGGTGAGTGACCCAATGGTTTCCTCCTGGGTCGTAGACCTTGAGAGAGGATCCCGGATTGCCTATGTGGGCCAGGCGACGGGCTTCCGGACTGAGCCCACAGGCCCGGATGGGAAGGTGGCCGAGAAAACGACCCGATGGCATGGCGATCAGAGCCTGCCGATCGCCCGGATATGGTGCTGTCTCGATTGCTGTCAGCTTTCCGCCCGGATCGAAGCGAGGGGCGGCGCCGGGATCTCCCGGCCCCCGTTCCGTAGGGATGCTCCCCAGGTCGTTCCCCTCCGGACCGTAGATCCGGATCAAGCGCTCGAGCCGGTTGTCACTCTTTCGGCTCACACCCTCGATGATGAAGCAGGAACCGTCGGGCGCTGCGGTGATTCCCCGTACCCCTCGGTCGAACTCGGTGATGACCTTCACGGGAGTCAGTGCATCCGGCCGCAGGAGATCGCGGAGCACGCAGACATGGGGATACAGCGACGGAGGGGCTTCGGAATCCGGGGGGCGGGAGCCGTCCTTGACCTCCGTGCGGAGCAGCATCAGGCGACTCGGAGCGGCGAACGCGAGCGACTCATTCAGGGCCCATGGGAGCTCCCAGCTTCGCGATTGGCCCGTCTCCAGGTCCCAGAGCGTGGCGGTATTGCCCCCCGAGGCCGCGAGCTGGTTGCCGTCCGGGCTGAACACCAGGTCGGCATTGTCGTAGAACTGCCCACGTGGAAGGGCGAGCAGCCGCAGTAACCGCCCCGAGTCGCGCTCCCAGACACCCGCCCACCAGTCCCACGACATCGCAGCGATCCGCTTGCCATCACGCGAGAACACGGTCTTGGTGACGGCTCCCGGGAGCCCCTGATAGTGGCGGATGCCGCGGCCCGGCTCGAGTCTGCCGATTCGCGTGCGTGCCCGCTGGTCGGCCGGCGAGTGGGGTGCCCAGTTGCTGCAGGCAAGTCGCGTCCCGTCAGGGCTGAAGGCAATCGCGGTCGTGTGATCGTCGGTCGCCACGTCGACGAGGTGCATTCCCGTTGCCACATCCCAGAGCTGGACGCTGTTCGAACGACCGCCCGAAGCCAGGGTCGTGCCATCGGGGCTGAAAGCCAGGCTCAGCACATCAAGGGCACGGCCCCGGAGAACTTGGCAGACCGATTGCGCGGAAGGGCCCCATATCGTGATCCCCCCGTAAGCGTCGCCGGCAGCCACGATCCAGCGGTCAGCAGCTTTTCGGGACTCCTCCCGGTTCCAGTGATTGGGCCCGAACGCGACGCAGTGCACCGGGTTGCGGGTCGTAAAGCTGGCCGCCTTCTGACCATCAGCCACGTCCCAGACGTCGACACGTCCCGAGCCGTCCCAGCTCGCGAGCACGCTCGCGTCGGGTGCGAAGGCCAGGCCGGGTCTCGGTAACGCGGGGGAGACCGGTGCGGTCGGGCAGGCGATCCGATGCAAGAGCCTGCCCGTCTCGGCGTCCCACACGGAGAGTTGCTGTTGTCCCACTGCATCGAGGACGACGGCACCTGCACGAGAGCCGTTCGGTGCGAGGGACCAGGCGAGGAGACGAGAGCCGTTCTCGATCGGGTCCGCAAACGTCCGCTCGTTCGCTTGTCGCTGCACATCGAGGAGTTGCAGCGGAAAGCGGGGGTTGGGGCGGCGGTCGATGGGAATACGGCCCGGTCGGTCTGGATCGGCGTAGGTCGGGCCGAGCTGCAGGATCGTGCCGTCGTGCCGGATCGCGAGTTGGCCATCGACCTCGATCGATCCGATGTTCTCCGTCCGGTCGGTTTCCGGGTCCCAGCGCTTGACACCGTCTCCAGTGTTCCCCATCCAGAGCCGGCCATCGGCTGCGAACGCCAGCGTCTGGGAATAGATGCGAGCTTCCTTCTCCGGCGTCACATCGAGACCAGTGAGGGCCGCCACCGCCAGTGCCTGAACGGTGCCTCGCTCCTCCGGTTTCCAACCCAGGTCTGCAATCCGGCGCAGGATGGCTTGTGGCCATCCCTGTCGATGTTCTCCCTGCGCGACCCTTTGGATCTCCAGAAGCTGGAGTTGCCGTTCCGTTGCCTGCTCGCGCTCGACTGCATGACGCCGCCGCTCCTCGGTAAGGACCATCATGCTGCCCATCCCCATGAGAGCCAGGGCAATAGCAACCGCCCAGCCCTTGTTCCTCTTCGACCACAACCAGAGCCGCCAGGCGGGGCGGGCCAGGCGATTCGAGGGCCAGGCCGAGACGGGCTCGCCGCGGAGCCAGCGGTTGAGGTCGTCGGCCAGAGCTCTCGCGGACGGATGGCGCCGCTCGGGGTCCTTGCTCATCGCCTTCAGGACGACGGCTTCCAGGCCGCGGTCCAGGGCGGGGTTCAGCTCGCGGGGCGGGGTCGGGTCCGTCGTGCTGACGGCCGGGCCATCAGGGAAGGCACGGCGGAGCGTCAGCAGCTCGAAGAGCGTCACGCCCAGGCCCCAGACGTCGGAGCGGGCGTCGGCCTGCTTGCCGTCGGCGTGCTGCTCCGGGGCCGCGTACCCCGGCGTGCCCAGCGAAACGCCGGTGAGGGTCTCGTCCGGTTCGTGCACCTCGGGGGACATGGCGAAGGCCAGCGGCGAGGCGCCCTGAGTGGTGCCCAGGGCGGCCAGCCCGAAGTCGAGCACCCAGGCATGGCCGTTCTCCTCGACGAGGATGTTCCCGGGCTTGAGGTCCCGGTGGACGATCCCCGCCTCGTGGGCATGGTGCAACCCGTCGGCAACGGTGGCGATCACCTGCACGGCGGTGCGGGTGTACGCCGGAGAGGGCCGGCGCGGGCCGGATCGGGCAGCCGGTGCGGCGGTTACCCTCTGGATGTCGAACTCCGGGCCCGACGCGTGCACCGGCGCGGACTGGCTCTGGGTGTGGGCCTCGTGCACGAGGTCTTCGAAGGACGAGCTGGCCGGGCCGTTCTCCGAGGCGTCGTGCGACCGGGCGGTCTTGATGACCTGCCGGAGCGAGGCCCCGGACAGGTAGGGCATGGCGAAGTAGAGCAGCTCGCCCTCGGACCCCGTGGCGTAGATCGGCACGACGTTGGTGTGGTGGAGCCGTGCCAGGGTCCTTCGCTCCCGGTCGAACCGCGCCAGCAAGGAGGCGCTGGTCGCCTGCCGCCGCAGGGTCTTGACGGCGACGTGGCGGCCCAAGGGCTCCTCCACCGCCTCGTAGACCTCGCCCATGCCCCCGCGGCCGATCGAGCGGATCACCTTGTAGGGGCCGAACCGCTCGGGGAGCGGGACCGTGACCTGCACCGATCCGTGCGCCGCGCCGTTCCGGATCGGATCCCCGCGGAGCATCATCCTCGCCTCGGCGAGCTTGCCCAGGTCGTCCGCGAGCCCGGGGTGCCGTCGCTGGTACTCCTCCAGGACGGCCCGTGGATCCGGGGCGTCGATCAGGTCCTGTTCGAACTGCACGAGGGCGTCGGGGAGCGAGCTCTCCGGTTCGCTGGAGGTCGGGTTCACGGCTGGCGTGCCTCGGGGGGTCGGAAGGAGGCGGGGATCAGGTCGCGCAGTTTCACCATGGCACGCAGGCCCCGTTTGGTGGCCGCGTTCTGCGACAGGCCGAGGCGGGCGCCGATCTCGGCGAAGCTCAGGCCATCGAAGTGGCGGAGGGCCAGGATCTCGCGGTCGATGGGATCGAGCCGCTCGAGTGCCGCCCGGACGACGGCGCATCGCTCGGCCCGCGAGAGGGCCGTCGTGGGGCCGGTCTGGGAATCGACCAGGTGCTCGGCCAGGGGATCCGCCGAGTTGCAGGGCCAGGGGACGTCGCGGTCGACATCGCGAGTCGGCCCCAGCGCGCCTCGGATGACCTCGATCAGACGGTCCACGACCTGGCGATGGATCCAGGCGTCGATGTCGGCCGGTTTCGGATCCATCGCCTGCCACCGAGACGAGGCGCGAACGAACGTATCCTGGATCACGCCTTCGGGGTCGATCCGCGTCGCGAGCCTCCGGCCCACTCGCCGATCGATCATCGCCAGCAGCCGCGGGCGCAGTCGCTCGATCTCAGTGGACAGGTTCACTTCCCCGGTCGGTTCGTCGACCGGAGCCTTGATCGACTTGGACATCGCCGGCCCCCCGACCCGTCCCACGTGGAAGGGCTTCTCCTATTCTCCCGCAAGGGAATGCCGAGATCTGACAGGAAAATCTCCGGTAGGTGAGAGAATATCCGGGAATTGTGTCCCGAGTCCGCACCGGCTGCACGCTTGTTCGCTGGGTTGGCCGGAGCTAATCTGAAGGATGTCGCCCGCGAGGGGCGAGGAACTGGGAGGTCATGGGGGCCTCGTGTCGCGGAGAGCCGCGGCGCGGGGCCTTGTTGATTTCGGCGGCTTTGCAACCATCCCGCGTGCGGGTTCTTCCGAAGGGGGGAAGTCCGATGAAGGCCGCGACTTTCGGTCTGGTTCTCGCGCTCCTGGCCGCCTTGACGCCCGGCATGCTCGGCGGCGCCGAGCCGCAGGACAGGGCGAGCATCTGGATGAAGCAGAAGCTCCGCGCCTCGCAGGAGGTGCTCAAGGGGCTGGCCGACGGCGACTTCGAGGCCATCGCCGCCCATGCCCAGACGATGAACCTGATGACCCACCTCGAGGCGTGGGTCCGCGCCGACAAACCCGGCTACAGGACTCAACTGAAGCTCTTCGAGTTCGCCGATCGCGAGCTGATCCGGGCGGCGAAGGAGCGGAACCTGGACGCCGCCGCGCTGGCCTACAACCAGCTCACGATCAGTTGCGTCAACTGCCACAAGCTGGTCAGGGCCGAGAGGCGCTGATCTGACATCGGGAGCCGCGGCTCGTGCGTCGCCTCACCAGGAGGCCAGGTCGCCCTCGTCGCCCTCGTGGAAGACCTCGAACTTGGGCGGGCGCGAGGGCGTGGCGACCCGCAGGACGGCCACGTAGGAATCGCCGATGACCCGCCACCGGCCCCGGTGGACCACCAGGGCGGTGGCCTCGTCGATCGCCACGCCGGCGAGCTCGGGATGCTTCACCAGGACGCCCGCGAGGCGCCTGACCCGGTTTCGCCGCAGGGCGTGCTGTTCCACGACCGCGCCGGGGAGGAAGCCGAAGCCCGTGCCCACCGTGGCCGTCTCCTGGCCGCCGGTGATCATCACCCGCGACATGATCGCCGCCCCGGCGGACGTCCCGCCGATCACGCCCCCGCGCTCGAGCAGCGCGCGGAGCGCCTTCTCGACGGCCGTCCCCAGGTAGGCCCCGGTGATCCGCGACTGGTCGCCGCCGCTGAACCAGACGCCGGTGGCCTCGTCGACCGCCGCGGCGAAGCCCGGCTCGTCGGCCTTCGCCCGGTCGCGGGTGTGCAGGATCCGGAGGGAACCGACGCCCTGCTTCCGCCAGGGCTCCAGGTATTCGTCCAGCTCCGCGGGCGGCCCGTCGGCGCTCGCGCTGGCGGTCGGGACGACCACGATCCTCGCCTTCGGCCCCCCCGCCAGCTCCACGAACCGCTTCCGCGCCGCGTCGGGGAAGCCGCCCCCGCCGACGATCACCAGCGCACCCGGAGGCGCCTCGGCGGCTCGGGCGGAATCTCCTTGCATGCCCACGACAATGAAGACCAACCCGGCCGCGAGCCGGAAGCCGGAACGCACTCTCCCCATGATGACCGTCACCTCTGGACGCCTGCGGGCCTCTTGCGGAATCACGCCGATTCCGAGCCTCGAGGATACCGCGTCGTCCCGCGGACGGCTGCGCCTCAGACGGCCGGTCCCGATCGAGCCGGACGAGGGATTCTCCGAGACGACATCGCCCGGCCCTCCCTCACGAGAGACGATCGCCCACCGATTCGATGATCAGGCCCACGATCGCCGCGAGCACCGGCATGAAGATCAACGCGAGCGGCACGCAGACGAGGAGATATGCGACCCCAACCTTCCCCCCGTCCAGGGCATGGCGGGCGAATCTGGGGGCCAGCAGCAGGAAGGCGGGGAGGAGCCAGATCGCGCCGACCACCAGCCACAAGAGCGGATTCCTGTCCGAGCCGGGGCTATCGAACGCGAACAGGCTCGTGAACGCGACCAACGGCCAGATGACCAGGGAGACGTAACCGATGCGGCTCAGCCAGGTGATCCACTGCGAGTGCTGCTCCAGGCTCATGGGAACCTCCTTCATGTCGGGCCGGACGCGGAGGTGTGGGCGCGTGCCGGTGCGCTCCGGCCTCCCGGATTCTCCGTTCGGAGACCAGGCCCTCTCCAGCTTAGGACAAGAAGCCGCCGCCGGCGCAGGGAGGAGAGTTTCCGCCGCGAGCGGGCCGGCGATCCTCGCGTATCGTGTTCGCTCGCCTAAGCGGACGGAAGGAGTGATTCTGAGGTTCCGGGCCCCCTTGTATGTCCGAAGGACCAAGAGGGGCTGTGTTGAACGCCGGGGTGTTCCTGGAAAGACGATCGAAAATCACCCCGGCGGGAAACACAGTCGCTCATCCGCCCCTCCGGGGCACCTTCTCCCCGCTGTCGCGGGGCGAAGGTTGGGACGACCCTCGCCCGCGTGAGCGAGAGATGGTGGCACGAAGTGCCGGGTGAGGGTCGGTGCGGGGCCGCGATCCGCGGGGCGAACCCTCATCCGGCACTTCGTGCTACCATCTCCCCCGAAGGAAGGGATCAAGGCTCCTCGCCCGGCGGGGCGGGAGATCCGGGGACCCCTGGCCACCCGCCGAAGAAGGCCCTACGCCCAATTCCGACCGGAGGAATCACCGCAGTCCGCGGCGCCAAGTATGATCTGGAGGATACCAGAACTCGCCGCCCTCTGGACCCGGACGTCCATCGCGAGCGGCGATGCCGATCCGACTCCATCCTCCATCGGAGACCGGGCCGATGAACATCCTCGTTTGCTCTCTGGCGTGCGCCGTCATGCTGGCCGGGCAGGGGCCCCCGGGGCCGGGGCTCTCGCCCGAGGAGAAGGCCGCCGGCTGGATCCTCCTGTTCGACGGCAAGACCCTCGACGGCTGGAAGACCAGCGGCGGCAGGCCGAGCAGGGCGCCGGTGGAGCGCGGCGCGATCAACCCGCACGGCTGCGGCGGCTACATGATGATCCACGAGAAGACCTGGGGCGACTTCGAGCTGGCGCTCGACTTCGCGATCAGCAAGGGGTGCAACAGCGGCGTGTTCGTCCGCACCTCCCCCCTCACGCCACGCCCGGGGAAGGACGTGGGCTTCAACGGCATCGAGATCGCCATCGACGACACCGCCTCCGCGGGATACCACGACACCGGCGCGATCTACGACCTCGTCAGGCCGCGGCGCAACGCGATGAAGCCGGTCGGCGAGTGGAATCACCTGGTGATCACCTGCGATCGGTCGATCATCACGGTCGAGCTGAACGGCGAGCCCGTGACCCGGATGGATCTCGACGAGTGGACGACCCCGAACCGCCGCCCCGACGGCTCGGCGCACAAGTTCGACGTCGCCTACAAGGATCACCCCCGGGAGGGCTACCTCGGGCTCCAGGACCACGGATCGCCCTGCTGGTTCCGGGACATCAAGATCCGGCCGATCCGCCATTGAGCGGCCCGGGGCGCAGCCCCGTCGGGCGGGCCTTTGCCGCCCCCGGTGCCCGCATGGGGCCGCGCCGGCTGGGCCCGCGCCGCCGGCAGAGGCCGCGAGGGCCTGCCCGGTGTTGTAAACTGATTGATAGGGGATGCTCTCGACGAGTGGGCGGGACGACGGGGGAGATCGGGCAAGGACGCCGTCCCGGGCGGCCATTCCGTTTCCTGCGAAATCATCGAGATTGCCGGAGGGGACGATAATCGCGGGAGAGTGCAATCCCCGCGGAAGTCTTATGGACTTCGGGGGGAGCATTGGTAAAATTTAATAATCCCGCCGTGTTCCCGGGGCGCAGCCGAGCAGGTGGCGTGGGCAGGGAGAATCGCCATCGAGGGTCTTCCATGCCGCCGCTCGGGCATCGTCGCCTCGCCCTCCCCGAGTCGTCTCCTGGTGGTCCTGGAGTCCCCCATGACAACTCCCGGGTCGGCGGTCTCCCCGCGGGGAGGGGCCCGGTCCCGGGAGGCCGCAAACCGAGAGGTGAGC
>JAXMBE010000085.1:0-29807 GCA_046349995.1 Isosphaeraceae bacterium
GAGCCGACTCCGCCCGGAGAGCTTGTCTCCGATTCGCCGGCTCCCGCCTGATGGCGAAGTGACATCATCACCCGCCCCCAGAACTCCCGGCCCCGATCGTCCATGTAGCGGTCGGGCCAGCGGATGATCTTCGCGTCGGAGCGGAGGCGGAAGCCATCGAGGATGACGGCCGATGCCTCCGCCATCGCGGACTGGATCTCGGCCACGGCGTCGTCAATCTCCCATTCGGCCGCTTCGATCAACACCGCATCATGAACCGGAGCGACGATCGAAACGCCCCGTTCCGACGCCAGGCAGCACGCCAGCCGGAGCAGCTCCGCCCCGTTCGCCTGGCAGGGGAAGTTGCGGAGGGACCGCGGGTTCGCCTCCGCCCCGGCCCGGACCGTCCATCCGAACACGGTATGGAGCCGGCCGAGTAGCATCGCGTGCGACTCCGCCCCGTCCGACCATCGCCAGAATTTCGGGTAGGTCTCCCGATGGAGCCGCAACAGGTCCCGCCCGTAGGCCGTCGGCTTGCCGATCCGCCGGGCCAGGGCCTCCGCCCCCATGCCGTACCCGACGCCCAAGACGCACGCCTTGCACAACTCCCGCTCCGCCCCGTGCGTTCGCTTGGTCCCCTCCGGCGGGATTCGCCCGGCTTGCTGGCCGAACCGCAAGTAGGGATCGCCTGAGCGGTAGGCGTCCATCATCGCCGGGTCCCCGGAGAGGGCCGCCGCGATGCCGAACTCCTGTTGGGACCAATCGACGTAGGCCAGGGCCATGCCCGGCTCCGGCTTGATGAGGCCGCGGAGCCAGGTGGACGGGCCGAAAATGAACTTGCTGTTCGAGGGCGTGTTGCGGCCGGATGAGGCCCCGAACGGGGAGAGCAAGACGCGATTGCGGCCGTCGGCCCCGACCGCCAGGTCTTCGAGCCTCAGTTGCGAGAGGGAGACCCGGAGTTCCCGCATCAACGCGACGTCGGGATAGGCCCGGGCCATCTCTCGAAATGTGTCGTCATCCAGCCGGAGGGCCCCGGACTCGAACGTCGGCCACGGGATGCCGGCCCGGGCCAGACATCGGGCCCACCGTGCGGACTCGAAATGCCGGCCGTCGTAGACGCCGTACCGAGAATCAACCGATTCTATGAGCCGATCCTGAATCGACTCCCAGCCCGCCCGGAGGGCCGCCAGGGTCTCCACGTCAATCGGCACGCCCGCAAACTCCATCGAGGCCACAGCCCGCATGAACCGGCCCCGCTGGACGGCCCGCGGGAGATCCAGGCCCGGGAGCATCGCGGGGAGCAGTCTGGCCAGGGCCCGGACGTCGGACTCACAGTAGGCGAGCAAGGCCCGCCGCTCGGACTCCGACCACGGCCCGCCGCGGAGGACCAGCCGCCGCATGGATTCCTTGTCGGCCGCCGCCATCGCGTCCAGGCCGAACCACGCCAGGGCCCCCAGCAGCCCGTTCCCGCAGTAAGGGTCAAGGCCGTTGGTCAGGCATCGGAACTCGGCATAGAGATCCAGGACCCGCTCCGGCATGGGCCATTCCAACGCGAGGTGGCAACCCAGCTCGGCCGACGCGTAGTAGGCCACAAACAGCACGTCGGGCCCGGTCGGGTATGGAGGGGAGGACTGTCCATCAACTCGTCTTGCCAGAGGCGGAGGGTCCGGCCGACCGGAGTTCCCAGCGGGCCACCAGACAAACGGGGAGCGGCCGCTCGCCCGGTGGGGCCGAGAATCTGAAATCGGCAAGCCAGACCTCCCGGTAGGCATCGAGGCCCGGGCCGGGAGGCATGAGTCACGACTCCCCGCGGAGCCGACGCAACACGGGATGGGCCCGGTCCGGGAAATCATCTTGTCACGAAAGAGCGATTTTGATGATTTCCTGGAATGGCATGTCGGGCCACGCCGGCTCCGCCAGGCCGGAGGCCACGGAGATGTCATAGGCCCCAAGGCCCATGTTCGCCGTGACCCGGACCCATCGCGAGGCCGCTTCGTCGGCCGCGTCCATCGCGGACCGGCTCCAATCGTCGATCCTGCCATCCGGACCCGGGAGCCGGATGGGCCAGAGGAACAGCACGCCTTGCCGGTTGACGGCCGTGATCAGCAGCCGCGGAGAGAACGTCGGCTCCGACGCCAGCTCCGGCCAGAGGCCCGGGGCAACGAGGTAGGTCTCCCGGTCCCCGTCCTTCAGCTCCACAACGGCCGTCGTGAGCCGGTAGGCGGGATCGGGATGCGTGCGGACGAACCACTCTTTCGAGGGTTTCTTGACCGGGACCGTCGAGACCAGCCGCTTGACCCCGGCCGCCGTCTCGAAGTCCTGCGAGAGCCGCAAGGCCGCAAGGTCAAACGGATCGGCCGCCTTGCCGTTCCCGTTGGCCCCGGCCTCCGGGCCGCCCACCCGGCCGTTGGTCGTGTTGCGGATTGGACGTCTCGGCCGCCGAACGGGAGGCCGCGGCGGTCGGACGACGGGAGGGGGATTCCCCGCGTTGGGGACGCTTGCTAGAATCCATATGCGTTTCCTTTTTCGTTGGTTCGCGGTGAGCGAGTCATGAAAGGCCGTCGGGATGCCCGCCCCGGCGGTCTCTCCGCTTACAAGGCTCCGATGCGACGGAGCCTCCGGCGTCGGAATAGCTCTATAGCGGCCGGAGACCAATAGGCCCGCCCGCCGCCGGAGGATCGGCCCGGGGAGTTGCCCCTCCCGGACCCAACTCCGGACGGTCTGATCGTCGGCCCGGAGTTCACGGATCATCCGAGCCATGTCCCACAGCCCCGTGGGTGGCGATGCGAGGCGGAACGTCCCGCCCTCCGGGTCTTGTCCGGCCACGGTGTCAGGCCCCCGAGCGCTCGAGCCGCCGGCCGGCGCTGCCGCCGCCCGCTGGCGTTGGGCCGCAGTTCGGACCTTCCCGGACCGGGACCGGTGAGGGATCGGGTCCCCGGCCGCCGCGGGCCCCGGGCCGAGAGCCGTTCAAAGAACCGTTGCAATGCCTCGCGGCTTGTGCAGCGATAGCCCCTACCTGGATGGTTTCCAGGACCACGCCCCGGCAGCCGGCCGTCGCCCATCGGTAGAGGGTCGAGACGTGCGTTTCCGCCCGCGTCGGCGTCGGAGAGCTCATCGGCCGCTTGGGCAAGCGAGATGATGCTTTCGCATTGGGAGTCGATCATGTGAAGGCTCCAAACAAAATGGCATCGGGAGCGGCGGCCGTACCCGTGAGGGGACAACCGGCTCTGAGCCAGGGTCGAAGGATGTTGGAAGCGGACTAGGGGATGGTGATAGGAGTGGGCCGGTAGGCAGAGTACGAATCAGTCATCGTATTCGTCGTACTCTTCGTATTCCGTCGGACGGTACGCCTCACGCCGAAGGGAAATGAGTTCTCGGTATCGATAGACAGTCGCCCGAGAGATGTTGAGGACTGCGGCAATTTCACCCGGTGTGAACCGGCCGACATCGAGAAGGTGCTTGACTGCCGACAGTCGAGCAAGGTCTACCATCTGCGGGTCAACTTCCCGGGAGGACCGACGCTTGGGTTTCTTTGAACGGCTGCGGTTTCGTGAGCTGAGAAGTGGCGGGTCCACCCAAACTTCCTCGCCTTCCGAGAGCTTGCGGGAACGCTTGGCGGCTTCGCCTATGCTCGTCTTGTCAACCCGGCCGTTCGTGTTGCCGAAGCGGACCGCTCTAGGCATGGTTCTGTGAGATTACCTCCCTGCGGAAACGACGAGACCCGAGGACTACGATAGCCCCGGGTCTCCACGTCTCACGGATTGTGTTCTCTCCGTATTGGGGGTCGAAACGGGGCCCGGAGTCTCATTTTCAAAGAGTCGCGTTCACAACTCTTCGTGTGCCATTGAGATAAAATTTTCGCACAGTCTCACAGATTATTGCAATTCGAGTTTCCCGGCCTTTCGGGCAAGTCCCCGCGATTCTATCCCACCCGCCCCATCGCCTCTGCCGCCTTGGCCCCGTCCAGCTCGGCATACAGCTCGGTCACGGCCGGGGAGCTATGGCCGAGAACGGCCCGAACCGTGTCCAGGTCGAACTCCCGGCGGAGGCGGGTCGCGGCCGAATGGCGGAGCCGGTGGGGGTGCCAGGACGGGATCTCCGGCTCTCCCCGCCCGGCCCGCTCCGCGTTGGCCCGCTTGATGCCGTAGGCGATCGCCCGGCGGTAGCTCTCGACCGTGTAGACGTCCCCGGGCTGCTTCTCCGGCCGGGACTTCGCCCGGTTCCGTTGCGAGGGCTGGACGCGGGTTTTCCGCCGCTCCCGCATCGCGGCCCGCCGCTCCGCCTCCGCCTCCGCCGGGGAGAACAGGTAGGCCCCCAACTCGGCCCGCAACCACGGCCGGAGGATGGCCTGGGCCGCCGGACCGAGGTAGATCCGCCGGACCTTGCCGTGATGCTCGGTCTTGTGACGCTCCGGCGTGTAGACCCAGCTCCGGCCCGTCGTGTCGATGTCGGCCCCCCGCATGATGACGACTTCGCCGGGCCGCATGCCGGTCAACCGCTGCAATTCGACCATCGCCCAAACCTGGCGGGAGACGAACGGCTGGATGGCATCCACGAACGCGTCGGCCACGGGCTTGACCGGCTCCGACTCCCGGACGTCGGCCCGTCCGCGGCGGAGGCCCGGGACGCTCTGCAAGGCTTGATGGACCGAGGGCGGGACCATTTCCTCAGACACGGCCCACTTGAACAGCCGGACGATCCGGCCGATGCGTCGGTTGACCTCCGACCGGCAGATATCGTCGTCCACCATCGCGGCCCGGACCGCCTTCAACGCCAGGGGTCCGAACTCCCGGGCCGGGGTGTTGCCGTAGAGCTTGCGAAGCGGCCGGATCGCCAGCCGGATGTTCCCCGGCTCCACGGTCGGCTTGCCGTCCTTGCGGTAGTAGGCGTCGGCATGGGCCAGGTACGCCTCCGCCATCTCGTTGACGGTCAGGTCGGACCCGGCGGCCGGAGCCGGGAGCCGGCGGCCGTTGGAGAGCCACTCGGCCAGCAGACGATCGAACTCCGCCCGGCTCTCCGGGGAGTTGAACCGACCGAGGTAGAAATCCCGGCCGTCCAGCGTGACGACCGCTTGATTCGAGGGCTTGTGATGCCGGTAAGACGGGGTGCGAGGGGTGGGTGCAGACACGGGCCAAACCTCCAAATCCGGTAGACTACCGGCTTTCATGGAGTCTTTTGGCCGCTCCGCCATGCGTCGGCGGGTATCCTAATGCTGGATTCGGCTTGGAGTTAAGTCGAATGGAGCGGAAGGGGATCGAACCCTCAACCTCAGCATTGCGAACGCTGCGCTCTCCCAATTGAGCTACCGCCCCGGTGCTCGGGTGTGTATCAAGTAGACTAACGATCGGACGGGTCCCACGCAAGGCGGGATGATCTCCGTCCGCTGGAGGGTGCAGGAAAGAGGGGGCCGTGATGATCCTTCGATGCTCCGGGGTCCCGCTTCGAGTCGGGCTCGGCGTCTCGCGTCTGGTGGTGACGGTGGCGGTGGCGGCGGTCGCGGGGCTGGTCGCCGAGGCGCGTGGCCAGGAGGCGCCCTGGAAGCTCGTGGCCTGGAAGCCGATCTCGGCGAATCCGGTGTTCCGGGGCACGGGGCAGGACACCTGGGATCGCAAGATCCGCGAACGCGGTTTCATCCTGCCGGGGAAGGACGGGACGCTCGACCTCTGGTACACCGGCTACGATCACGACAGACCGGCCACCATGGCGCTGGGGCATGCGACCTCGACCGACGGCGTCCGCTGGACCCGCGATCCCCGCAATCCCATCTTCCGCGATTCGTGGGTCGAGGACATGTGCGTGGTCCGCGAGCCGGACGGCACGTACCAGATGTTCGCCGAGGGCAAGGGCGACATCGCACACCGGCTCAGCTCGCGGGACGGCATCACCTGGACGGATCACGGATCGCTCGACATCCGCAAGGTCGACGGCACGCCGATCGGCCCCGGCGCCTTCGGCACGCCGACCGCCTGGCTGGAGGACGGGGTCTGGTGGCTCTTCTACGAGCGGTCAGACCTGGGGATCTGGCTGGCCCGGTCGCGAGATCTGAAGGTCTGGACCAACGTGCAGGACGATCCGGTCATCGCCTGCGGGCCGGAGCCGTACGACGCGGCCGCCGTCGCGCTCAACCAGGTCATCAAGCGCGACGGCCACTATTACGCCCTCTACCACGCGAACGCCCAGCGGCCGTGGAAGGACTGGACCAGCAACGTCGCCCGTTCGAAAGACCTGATCCACTGGGAGAAGTACCCCGGCAACCCGATCATCGGAGGCAATTGCTCCAGCCCGATCCTGGTCACGACTCCCGCCGGCGACCGGCTCTACACGATGCATCCGGAGGTCCGGGTGTTCGAGCCGGCGGTCACGAAGTGAGCGGACAAGACTTTTGCCGGCGAGGGTCGGAGCATCATGCGACATTTGGCCTGAGGTTCACCCTGAAGCGGTTGATGACCGCCGTGGCGGTCATCGCCCTGGCCCTCGTGGATGCGAGACTCGCCACTCTCGTCGTGCTCGCGGCGACCTCGGCGGTCGCGATCCGGAACCTTCTCGCCGGACCGAGTGGAGGTCGTTCGCGACGCTGGGCGGTCCCCTATTTCGTCACCCTGGGTTGCCTCTATCTGCCCTTCGCGTGGGTCATCTGGGGCTATCCCTGGGACGATTACCGATGGCACTGGATCAAGCTCTGGCCGGTCTTGCCAGGGCTGGTCGCCGGCATGGTCTTCCATCCCGACGACTCGGCGGTCGCCCGGGCATCCGGGGCGGCGGCGGTGCTCCTCGTCGCCCTTCTCACTGTCCTGGGTTCCAGGCGGCGTGCGGCACTCCTCGTCGTGAACGGGGTCGCCCTGATCGGCTCCGGGCTCGAATCCTGTTTGGCATATGGTCTGTATCTGATGTGACCTTTCCCAATGGCCGTGCGGGCGGGGCTCAGCGGTACAGCACGCCGACCCGGCGGCGATAGTCGTCGTACGTCGCCTCGAAGAGGTCGCGGGCCCGTTCGGGTCCGAGATGGCAGGCGGAGGTCAGGACCTTCGGGGGCTGGCCCGCCTCGGTGAGCAGCCGCGCGACCTCGGCCTTGATCAGGTTGATGATCGTGCAACTCGTCACGCTGGACAGTGGCGCCACGGGCGTCTCAAGGCCTTCGATCCAGACGGCCGAGTCGCCCGGCGGCGCCTGCTGGTCGAGCACCAGGTCGGCCACCTCGTGGAGCTTCTTGCCCGAGTCGTGCTTCGACGTGGACGCATTCGCGTTGGCCAGCGAGGTGAGCGCGGCGACGAACATGCCCCGCTCCTTCGCCTCGATGGCCACGTCGATCGTCACGGCGTTGCAGCCGCTACTGGAGATGGCCAGGAGGGCGTCGTCCGGGCTGGTCACGAAGTTCCGCCAGAGGACGGGGCCGAAGTCCTGGACGTTCTCCAGGAACATCGCCTGCCGCTGGCCGTTCGCGCCGACGACCGGATTGTGGTAGCTCATCGACAATTCCACGATCGGGTGGAAGCCGGGGAACGACCCGTAGCGCGGGAACATCTCCTCGACGGCCATCCGCGAGTGCCCTGTCCCGAAGACGTGGACCAGGCGCCCGCCCAGGATGGCTTTCGCGAAGCGCCCGGCCGCCTCGCGGATGGCGGGTAGCTGGGTCGACTCGATGCCGTCGATGGCCTGCCGCGCGGCGCGGAGGTACTGGTCCAGGACGTCCCCTTGCGGGGGCATCGATTCTCGGTCACTCATCGGGGCGACTCGTCTCGAGGGGACGATCGGGCTGGATCCTGGGAGGTAGCTGGCCGTCGGAGACACACCAGCCGCCGTCGACGTTGAGGACGACGCCGGTGACGAACCGGGAGGCCGGCTCGCAGAGGTAGAGGGCCGCCTCGGCACAGTCTTCCGCGGTGCCCGGCCCGCCGGCCATCGGCTGCTTCGTCTCCAGGTAGGAGCGGATCGCCGGGTCGCCCACGGCGCGGCCCGACATGGGTGTCTCGATCAGCGCGGGGGCGATCAGGTTCACGCGGATCCGGTCGCGGGCGTAGCGGGCCGCGGCGTTCAGGGTCATCGCCCGGATGGCCCCCTTGCTGGCGGCATAGGCATAAGTCCCGAAGAAATCCGGGGCCGGCGACCAGCCGAGCACCGACCCCATGTTGAGGATCGTGCCGCGGAGGCCATGCCCGTCGACTGGCTGCGCGAGCATCTGCCGGACGGCCGCCTGGTTGGTGAGGAAGATCCCGCGGGCGTTCGTGTCCAGGACGATGTCCCAGCCCTCGGGCGTGCACTCGTGGAGCGGGCCGTCGCCGAAGCGGCGGCCGCTGATCCCGGCCACGTGGAAGAGGACGTCGAGTCGGCCGCCGAACCCGTCGAGCGCCTCGCGGAAGAGGCGATCGACCTGGGCCGGGTCGGCGGCGTCGGCGGCGATCGTGAGGATGCGGCCGGCCCCGAGAGGCGTCAATTCCTCCCGGGCCGATCCCAGGGTCTCCGGAGACCGCCCGCACACCACGACCCGCGCACCTTCCTGGAGGAAACGGCGGGCCGTCGCCAGGCCGATGCCGCTGGTGCCGCCGACGATCAGGCAGCACTTCTCAGAGAGGCGTCCCGGGGATGTCGGGGACACGGAGCTCCTCCGGAGACAGCCAGGGCCGGGCCTGGCAATACCTGCAAATACAGTAAGGTCTTGAGGGATCGGCCCGGAAGCTCAACCAGGGGCGCCAGGCCGCCCGGTAGTAGAACGTCGCCGCGTAGCCGTGCCAGTGCACGGCGCGGAAGCGTGAATTGACCTCCTCTCCCGTCAACGAGTGGTCGGCGACGATGGCCCGTTCGAGCCGGTCGGACTCGCGGCCGTGGACCATGTACTTGCGCATGTACCAGTCGTGGCGCCGCTTCGAGT
The DNA here is from genome assembly GCA_046349995.1 of Isosphaeraceae bacterium. Taxonomy (GTDB): domain Bacteria; phylum Planctomycetota; class Planctomycetia; order Isosphaerales; family Isosphaeraceae; genus Aquisphaera. The sequence continues at coordinate 8,846 of JAXMBE010000085.1, forward strand.
GGACGCCGGCGGCCAGGAGCAGCGCCACGAATGCGGTCCAGAACAGGGCCGAGCGGAGGTGGAGGCGAGGCCCGGTCCTCTTCATCCCCCGATCTCCATGCGGCGACCGGGCACCCCCCCCTCTCCGACTTTGCTCAGTCCTTCACCTGGAAGAGGGCCTCGACCTCGACGGCGATGCCGCCGGGCAGTGCGCCCATGCCCACGGCGCTGCGGGTGCCGACGCCGGCCTCGCCGAAGACGTCCTTCATGAGGTCGGAGTAGCCGTTGATCACCTTGGGCTGCTCGCCGAAGTCGGGCGTGGAGTTGACCATGCCCAGGGTCTTGACCAGCCGGACGACCTTGTCCAGGGAGCCGAGGTGGGCGCGCACGGTCGCCAGGATGGCCAGGCCGGTCTGCCGGGCCGCGGCCATGCCGCCGGGGACGTCCATGTCGTCCCCGAGCCGGCCGGTGATCATGGTACCGTCCGGGCGGAGCGGGCCGTGGCCCGAGACGTACAACAGGTCGCCCACGCGCATCGCCGTCACGTAGGTCGCCACCGGCTTGGGGGCGGGGGGGAGTTCCAGCTTCAGTTCCTTCACGCGGTCTTCAGCGCCCATGAACGTCTTCCTTCGGATGAGTCGATTCAAGCCAGGCGAGGCGTTCGGCCGCCGTCGCCATGGAGGCAACAGTAACGGCTGAAGCGGCGCAAATCAATCGCGCCCAGACCCGGAGGACGGGCGAGGGCGCCCAGTCCCCGAGTCGCCCGATCGTCGGGCCGAAGTCGCAATCCGAATTTTTTCGGAGCCACGCCGAGGTCGTCTGACGCTACGTTCTCCATGGCACGGGTCCACTCGCGGCCGTTCCGTGAAACGGGGCTCGAACGAGCGGGGGCCGCTCGCTCGGAGCCTGAGGCGGTTCGTTCCTGGCCGGGCCCGCCGTCTCGCGGCGGACCGAGAGGCTGACGCCTCTGGTGAGCGCCGGCTCTCGACCGCGATTTTTGAGAGCTGCGCCACGCCGAGCGAGGCGTCCCGGCCCATGCTGCGCACCCGTCGGGGAGTCAGGAGCATACCTCATGAGGGATTACTGGGGGGCGGTTCTGGACGCGGTCGTGGATCTCCAGCCGGATGACCTGATCAGTGCCATCCTCCTGGGACTGCTCCAGGCCCTTGCCCTGGCAGGTGCCTACGTCTACTGGAGGCGGAAGGTCTCCGACGTCTTGCCGCTGCTGGTCGGTCTGATGCTGCTGGTCAGCATTTCATCCATGGCGCTGGCGCTCGGTCATGCTCGTTACAGGGCGACGACGGGACCGACGGGGACGGAGAGCCTGGCACTTCCCGGCCCCATGCCCGGTTCCACGGGGCCGTCGGGCCCGGAGCAGCGGAAAGGGCCCACGAGAGGGTTCGTGCCCCCTCCCCATGTCACCATCCCGCCCCCCTGGCTCTGGGGCTTCGGCCCTCCTCCGTGGGCCGGGGGCTTCTACCCGACCCCGCTGCGACGCTCGGCCGGATTGCCCCCCTGGGGCTGGGAACCACCGCGACGGGACCGCCCGGCCTGGCGACCGTCCCCGGCGGGAGCGGCCGGAGACGACTCGGCGACCGGTTAGGGATTGCTCACCGCTTCCACTTCGGCAGCTTCCGCCCGGGGGCCCAGGGCGCGCCGGCGGCCTCCAGCGTCTCGTGGAGGGCGGGCAGGTCGCGTTCCAGCAGGGGCTGCAGGCCCTTGTAGGTTTCCTCGAACTCGGCCGAGGCGATCTCGTAGTTCCTGCGGTGCGAACCGGTCGGCGCGGCGGTCGTCGACCAGGGGCCTTCGGTGATCGTCTCGATCCGGTCGATCAGGCCGGCGGAGGCCGGCTCGTTGCGGCGGCTCCGGGTGGGGTCGCCGACGAACCGCTCGCGGAGGTCGGCCAGCTTCAGCTCCAGCGTGCGGGCGTCTTGCCGGAGTTTCAGGGGGAGCGAGGGCGTTTGCTCGATGATCCGCTTGATGCTCGCGACCTGACCCAGGCCGTCGTTCAGGGCCTCCAGCGTCCCGAGCGCGGCGCGCTGCAGCTCGCTGGCCTGCTTCGCGAAGGCGAGCACGGCCGCGCGGTCGGGCGGGGCCAGCGTCGCGAAGTTGAGCGGCTCGACCTCGAACGGCGTGGGCGGGACCAGCTCGGTGATCCCCTGCTCATCGCGGCGGTCGAGGCTGACCGTGTACTTGCCCGGCAGGGCGAGTGGTCCGCTGTCTTCCCGGAAGAGCCTCTCGTCGTCCGGGTCGTCCCCCCGGGGCGAGGCGCCGCCGCGGATCGGGCGGTAGTTCGGCCAGCGCAGGTCCCAGGCGACGCGGTGCAGCCCGGCCGAGCCGGGGCCGCCCAGCCGCCGGACGACCTCCCCCTCGGCGTTCCGGACCGTCAGGATCAGGCTCGCGGCCTCCTCGCGGTCCTCGGCCTTCAGCGCCTCCCAGCTCGGGTAGGGCGTGTCCTTCCCCTCGCGCTGGAACTTCTTCTCCTGCTCGCGGCGCGCGGCCCTCTTCGGCTTGATCGCCTCCTTCAGGTGATAGCTGATCACGGCGCCGAATGGCGGGTTCGGGGCGGTGTAGAAGCTCGCCCCCTGGAACGCCTTCTCGCCGCCGGCGAGCGGGGCGGAGGGGATGAACAGGTTCACCTTCTTGACCGGCAGGATCGCCGCAGGCCTCTCGAGCGTCTCCTTCGTGAGCTGCCGGAGCGGGCTGTAATCGTCCAGGATGTAGATGCCCCGGCCGAAGGTCCCGACCACGAGGTCGTTCTCGCGGCGCTGGATCTCCAGGTCGCGGACGGCGATCGTCGGGATGCCTCCCTTCAGCGCGTGCCAGCGCTGGCCGCCATCGCGGGTGGCATAGACGCCGAACTCGGTGCCGAGGAACAGCAGGTCGGGCGATTCGTGATCAACGGCGATCGTGTAGGCCGACCCACGCTCCGGGAGCCCGCTGACGATGCTCGTCCAGGTCTTGCCGCGGTCCCCGCTGCGCAGCAAGTAGGGCCGGAAGTCGCCGTTCTGGTGGTTGTCGAAGCAGGCGTAGACGGTGTCCGGGTCGTGCCGGGACGCCTCGATGTCGGCCACGTAGACGTGCTCGGGCTTGGCGGAGAACGGGAAGTTCTCGATCTTCCGCCAGTGCTGCCCGCCGTCCTCGGTGACCTGCACCAGCCCGTCGTCGGTCCCGGCGTAGATGAGCCCCTCGACGAGCGGCGACTCGGCCAGCGCGACGATCGAGCCGTAGAACGAGGTTGAGTCATTCTTGGCCACCGCGTCCACGCTCCAGACCCGGCCCATGACCTTAAGCTTGTTGCGGTCGATGTTCCGCGAGAGGTCCGGGCTGATCGCCTTCCAGGTCTCGCCCCGGTCGTCGGAGCGGAAGAGGATCTGCGCACCGTAGTAAAGCCTCGTGGGGGAATGCGGGCTGAGCAGGAGCGCGGAGTCCCAGTTCCAGCGGAGGGGCGGGCCGTCCTTGTCCTGCTGGGGCTTGATGTCCACCCGCTCGCCCGACTTCCGGTCGTAGCGCACCAGGCCGCCGTATTGCCATTGAGAATAGATGATATTCGGATTCGTGGGATCGATCACGGGGTCGAAGCCGTCGCCGAAGACCGTGACGAACCAGTCGCTGTTGCGGATGCCGTGGAGATTGGTCGTCCGGGACGGGCCGCCCTGGGTGGCGTTGTCCTGGGTGCCGCCGTAGACGTTGTAGAACGGCGCGTCGTTGTCCACGGCGATCTTGTAGAACTGGGTGATCGGGAGGTTCGCGGTGTAGCGGTAGTTCTGGCCCCGGTCCAACGTCTCGTAGAGCCCGCCGTCGCAGCCGACGATCAGGTGCTCGGCGTCCTTCGGGTCGATCCAGAGGGCGTGGTTATCGACGTGCTTCCACCGCTCGCCGAGCGGACGGAACGTCTTGCCGCCATCCTCGGAGACGTGCAGCAGGGTGTCCATCGCGTAGATGCGGTCGAGGACGTGCGGGTCGGCGTAGATGCGCTGGTAATACTGGGGGCTGCTTGCGATGTAGCCGGATCGCTTGGTCCAGCTTTCGCCGCCGTTCTCGGAGCGGAAGAAGCCCGACTCGCCCCTCGTCGCCTCGACCGTCGCGTAGAGGATGTCGGGGTTGAGCGGCGAGATGGCCAGGCCGATCCGCCCCTTGTCCCCGTCGGGTAGTCCCTTCTCCACCTTCCGCCACGAGGCGCCGGCGTCGGTGGAGCGGTAGATCGTGGACTCGGGCCCGCCGTCGACGAGCGTCCAGACGTGCCGCCGCCGCTGGTAGGACGCGGCGTACAGGACGTCCGGGTTCCTCGGGTCGAAGACCACGTCGGTCACGCCCGTGTTCTCGCTGATCGAGAGCACGGCTTTCCAGGTCTTCCCGCCGTCGGTCGTCTTGTAGAGCCCCCGATCGCCTCCGGGTCCCCAGAGCGGCCCCTGCGCCGCGACGTACACGACCCTGGAATCGCGCGGGTCGACCAGCACCTTCGCGATGTGCTCGGAACGCTCCAGCCCGACCTTCGCGAAGCTCGCCCCGCCGTCGATCGATTTGTACAGCCCGTCGCCGTAGCCGACGCTCCGCTGGCTGTTATTCTCGCCGGTGCCGACCCAGACCGTCAGGTGATTGTTCGGGTCGACCGTGACGCAGCCGATCGAGTAGCTGCCATATCCGTCGAAGATCGGCGTCCAGGTTGTACCCGCGTTGGTCGTCTTCCAGACGCCCCCCGAGGCCGCCACCACGTACCAGCTACTCGGCCGCACCGGGTCCACGGCGATGTCGCCCACCCGCCCCGACATGAGGGCCGGGCCGATGCCGCGGAAGCCTAGACCAGAGAATACCAGATCACTCACCGACCCATCCGAACCTTTGATCCCACCGTCCTGGCCCCTGGCTGTATGTATTGCGATACCACCGGTAAGAATTGCGCCAAAAAGTCCTGCGAGAAACGTCCACTTCCCGATTCGCTGCATCACCTTTGGCCGCTCCTGTGACTGCTGATCCTGCGTGGGGACGTCTTGTACCAAGCTGTTATCTGCTTGCGATAGAATGCGTAGTATAGGAGGTTTGTGGCGTCACTGCCACCAGTCGAAGATTCTGGATAAGTTATGGGACTTGTGTTTGCGAGGATTGATTGATGATTCAATTGGTAAGACCCTCTTGAATCGTGGTCTGCCGATGGGCGGTACGACGGACAGTAAATTGCGAGAAGGCAACAAAGTGGTTGTTTTTTTTTGGTTGTCAAATCCACGGAGTGCGTTGAGAATGATGCTAGGCCCCCTCTCCGACGTACTAGCTTGCGAGGCTGACTGACAGTTCAATGGGAAACGACTCCCTTACCGACGGGAACCTTCTTTGAGGGGAGGCCCTCTCACCCTCTCCAACCGCGCTCGAAGCTCTCAGGATGGATTGATTGATGCTTGAGCAGTAGTTACGGATCTAGTCACATTCGCACTCTTGACGAGGTAGGAACCCGACCATGGCCCGGCATCCTTTCGGGGCAGTTCGTCGAGTGCAACGCAGCTTGTGCGTTTTGCCGACGTTGGAAACCCTCGAGTCGCGCTGGTGCCCTGCCACTATCCTTCCTCTGAGTCAATTCGAGCCTGCTCTGGGCACCTCTCAACTCTTCCAGACGCAGCGAACGTATCGAATCTCGGACGACCTCTCAGCATCGATCTACCGATCGGGCCTCGCTTCCTCGATCTGGACGGCGGCCGAGGGACGTCGCGACCTGGGACATCTGGATCCTGAAGTCGGTGGGACCTGGGCTGTGGACCTTTCGGCCGACGGTACCGTCGTCACCGGGAGTTCGGATGTGAGCCCATTCCGATGGACGACGGAGGGTGGCATCCAGGCGCTGGGTCAAGTTCCTGGAAGTGAGGGGCCCGCCCTCGGGCTTCTGGTCTCCGGGGATGGACGGTCCATTGTCGTCGGTACGGGCGGATTCAGTTACAGCAAGCCTCTCTATCGATGGACGGCTGATGATGGCTATAGCGACATATTTACATTACCGCTTGATCAAATTATGGATGCTTATCCAAGCGACATTTCATATAATGGAAACGTGATTGTTGGCTGGATGAGAATTTACTACGCTAGTTCATCATATGCCGAGGCGTTCCGATGGACCTCGGCGGGGGGTATGGAACGGCTCGGGCAGTATCCTGGCGGGGAGAATTGGTGGAGTCGGGCCTTCGCCGTTTCTGCTGATGGATCCGTGATCGTGGGCACCGCCGCGATTGATAGAGACAGCCATGTGGCAACAAGATGGCTGGCCGACGGGACACCGCAATCTCTGGGAACTCTGTCGGGAGGATCCTGGATTGGCGAGGCGCATGCTGTATCGGCGGATGGCTCCGTAATCGTAGGGACGACCTTCACGGACCCGGGTTATGAGGCATGGATCTGGGATGCCACGAATGGAATGCGCCGACTCAGCGACGTCTTGCATGACGACTACGGCTTAGACCTAGCCGGCCGAGTTCTAAGGTCTGCCGACTACGTCTCCGCCGATGGCCGGATCATCATCGGAACTGGCGCCGATCGTGATCATCTGCCAGGATTCAGCCCGGAAGAGGGGTGGGTCGTTAAGCTCTACGACCTGGACATCGCTCTCGCCGATCCGGTAATCGACCAGGGAACGGGCGAAATCAAGCTCTCCGCCCAGGTGACGGGGAGCGACCTCTCTGGGCAGGTCCCGGTTGAGATCTACTGGGCGACCGGTCCTCGCCGGTCGGACGTAATCAAGGGGCTCGATCCCATCCGTCCCCAGGGGTTGAGCCTGAGGCAGAAGGGGTCCTATGGCCCGGTGACCGTGACACGCAACGAACTGGGCACGCCCCCCAAGGGTGCGACCCACCTCATCGTCGTCGCCGATCGCAACGGCAAAGTGGTCGAGGATCGCGAGGACAACAACTGGAAGGTCATCGACCCTTCGGGAATCAGGCCGATGATTGAATGGACACATGAAGATGCGGGCATTGAGTTTGGCTATCAGTCGAACTTTCCCGAGTTGATCCGGCCCGCCACAATGGCCCTCTACTGGGCGGCCTCGCCGAGTTGGGACGCGCGACTAGGCATGGTGAACGGGACCCAGCAAGCCGTCGCCCCCGGAAGCGGCCCTCGCGTGACCTTTCGAGCGATGGCGCAACAACTCGGCCTCCCTCCCGCCGGCGCGACTCACGTGCTCGTGGGGATCGAGGACACTTCCGGTCGCCATCAAGCTGCGTCGCTGGCGCTGCCGGATCTCGCGATCACGGAATATGCTTGGAACTTCAGCAACGACGACAAATGGGACAAGGATCCCGGCCACTCGGGTGGAGTGGTCCTGAAGTACCAAGTCCAGGGTGAGTTGCCCCGGGGGACGACCGTTTCTCTAGTCTGGGCGTCACGAGAAAAACTGGCAAACCTGGCTCCCTGGGAGCAGTCGATTGCCTATTCTCAGGAGATCGATCCAAAGTTCAGCGGCGAGCACGTGCTAAATGTCTATGCGGATCAACTGAAGCCTCCGACGATCTCCAACGTTAGTCATCTCGTGGCCGTGCTGGACCGTCCTGGAGAGAGCACTCCCCTGGGTGGGATCGTCGAACGCGATGAGACCCACAACGAAGCGGCGCTGGCCGCCGGAAAACGGACTGTCCTCGATGATGCCGTTGAGCTATCTCCCCAGGGTGCGAAGATGCAGGCCTATTTCAGACCGCTACCCAAGCCCGGAGACAATCGCCTCAACGCCCTGAGCATGAGCCTTGCCAAGGCGATTTGCGAGGTCGAGGCGTTCAACTGGATCCAATGGATCGACTTTTCGCCATTCGTCAATAATGTCTTTGAAATCTATGTGCCGTGGAAATTTGTCACGTTTGACCAATTAAAAGACGAGGAAGGTAATGTTATTGAAGACAAAGAAGGTAATGTCTATAAGGTGGCGTCCGCAAATGCGACACTGGTTTTTGACGAATCGCCGGATGGGACAGTCGCCAGGTCGTGGGTCGTTCTTAAGGATCTGAACGAAGACGGTAAGATTGATCAAGAAAAAGAGGCGATCGTCCTTCATGAGGGGAAAGAATTTCGCGAGGTTTCGGCGAGAGGAGTGCTGGATAGCCCTCCCCAGCACGGCTCAGAGACCATAACCCTACTGGCCTACCATACTATCGGCGATGGAGGGGGTAGCGTGATCTCGAGCCAGGAGGCCGTGCCGGGAGGGAGCTTTGAGCCTCAGGACGGTCTCGACTTCTACCTCGATCGGCAGTTCTGGGAAGGGGATCATACTGCCAAGAACCGGCTGTACTTCGACGATAAGCCCAATTTGAGTCCGAGAAAGGGAAAATGGGCTCCTGAGACGCTCATCACCTCCTTCACCACTGGGCTGGTTGGCGTCTCGAGCACGAATAAGCTGGTCCAGCTGCCTGGCAGTCATATCGCATTCTTCTGGCAAAGCAACGCCACGAATATCCTGGGACACAACCTCCTTGGCGTCATCGGCCTGCCGGACGACTTTCCGATCGACTCGGGTGGCATTGTTTCCGCTCGCCTTGACGATTTGCGGTCCAATGAAGCGCCCTATCTCGCTCCGATCGACACAAGAGAACTCACGATCGGTCAGCCGTACTCGATTCCAGTCGTCGCGTCCGACCCGGACCCTGGAGATCGGCTCACCTTCAGCCTGACTACCGACGCGCCGGGTATGGTCATCAACCCTTCAACCGGGCTGATTACCGGTACGCCTCCACCCGGCACCAACGGGGCGCAGTACCGCGTGATGGTGACGGTCCGCGATTCGGCCGCATTGCCTCCTGGTGGGGCTACCGCCTCAACAACATTCACGGTCCGCGTCCGGGAGCGGAACGCGGCACCCGTCCTGCTGGTCTCCGAAGGCCCCTGGCGGGTGCGCATAGGGAATCGGCTTCGGATCACACTCTCTGGATACGACCCCGATGGTCCAGAGCAGACACGGAGCCTGATTTTTCGATTGGAAGCAGGCGCCCCGGAAGGAATGGCGATCGACGCGGATGGCTGGCTCACCTGGACTCCGCAGCCCGGACAGACCTCCACCTCCGTGACGATCCGTGTCGCCGACACCGGCACGCCCTCACTCAGCACTGTCAAGACTCTGAGATTCCTGGTCGATGGAGACGAGCCAGCAACGCCGCTCACCCAGGTTCTCGGTGTTCGAACCACGCTCAAGCAGAAGGCGTTGTCCTCGATCCAGGTTGCGTTCACGGGAGATCTGAGCCCCGCGAGCGTCGCGAGTTCCCTGGCCTTCGTCCTGGCCTCGGCAGGCCGTGACAAACGATTCAATACACGCGACGACGCAGTCGTTCAATTGAGGCCGGGCTCATATGACTCATTGACGCGCACCGTGACGCTCGTTCCCAGACGCCGCCTCGTTTTGAACCAGTCCTACCAGATCACGATCCGGGGCGCTTATCTCATCGACCGCCAGAATCGAGCCGTCGACGCCGATCGGGACGGTGTGCCTGGTGGCGATCAACGGACGATGATCACTCGCGCACTGCGCCGAAGCATTCGCTAAGCACCTCTCCGCACTCGCTCGAGGGAGTGATGGCTTCTTTTGGTGCGAATCTGGTGGTCCTCGTCTGAGTTCGCGCCTCTGCCAACGTCCCTCCGCCAACGGCTCTGCCCGCGAGATCCTTGCAATCGCACGATGTCAGAAACGGCAAAAGGATGGAATCGGACGGAGTGGACGGGGAGTGCCTGGGCTCCTGCGAGCGACATCAATCGGTTAGGATAACCTGAGATCACGAGGGACTGAGACACGAGGTACCAGGCCCAGCACAAATATGAACAGTCCATTAAGACCATTCCGTGTGGCTCTGATCCAGATGCGGTGCTCGACGGATCCGGAGGAGAACCTCCGGCGGGCGTGCGGCTTCCTGCGTGAGGCGGCGCGGAAGGGCGCGCAGGTGGCGTGCCTGCCGGAGCTGTTCCGGACGCAGTACTTCTGCCAGGTCGAGGATTCCTCGCGGTTCGACCTCGCCGAGCCGATCCCGGGACCGAGCACGAAGGCCCTGGCCGAGGTGGCCCGCGATACCGGCATGGCGGTCGTCGGCTCGCTGTTCGAGAAGCGCGCGGCGGGCGTGTACCACAACACGGCGATCGTTCTCGACGGTGACGGCTCGCTCCGGGGCCGGTACCGCAAGATGCACATCCCGGACGACCCGCTCTACTACGAGAAGTATTACTTCACGCCCGGCGACCTCGGCTTCCAGGCGTTCTCGACGAAGTTCGCCAAGGTCGGCACGCTCGTCTGCTGGGACCAGTGGTACCCCGAGGCGGCGCGGCTGACGGCGCTGAAGGGGGCGGAGATCCTCTTCTACCCCACGGCCATCGGCTGGCACCCCGCCGAGAAGGCCGAGTACGGGACGGCCCAGGCGAGCGCCTGGGAGACGATCCAGCGGGCCCACGCGATCGCCAACGGCGTGTTCGTCGCCGCCGTGAACCGCATCGGACACGAGGGGCCGAAGGACGGCGGGCTGGAATTCTGGGGCTCGTCGTTCCTGGCCGACCCCTTCGGCCGGATCATCGCCAAGGCGGGCGTCGATGGGGAGACCATCCTGCTGGCCGACTGCGACCCGAAGCTCCAGGAGGAGACCCGCCGCAACTGGCCCTTCCTCCGCGACCGCCGGATCGACGCCTACGCACCGATCACCCAGCGGTTCCTGGACGCGGATTGACCCCGCTCGGGGCGGTGATCGATCCCTCGCCTTCTCCGGCCTCGGCGGCGAGCCGCTCGCGCGCCAGCCGCTCGTGCAGTGTGCCTATGCGGGTCGAGGCCGCCTTGCGGTCATAGCTACGGGCACCCTCGGAGTCGCCCAGCTTCCTGCGGCACTCGGCGAGCGAACAATAGGTGTCGGGCAGGAGGACCGGGTCGGGGTCGAGGGCCAAATAACCGTGCAGGAGGGGCTCGGCCTTCTCGTACTCCCCGAGCGTCCGGGCGGCCCTGGCGAGGTAGCAGAGGGCGGCTCGCTGGGTGGCGATGTCCTCGACGACCTCCCGGCGCTTCGCTTCGACGGCGTCCATCCCCGAATGCGCGAGGTCGCGCTCGCCACGCAGGGCATGGAGCCAGGCGGAAGCCGCCTCCCGGAGCACGGACAGCTTCGGGTCCTTCCTCCACGATTCGAGCTGGCTCAGCAAGGAAGCGGCCTCGGTCCCGTCGCCCAGCTCGCAGTGGATCAAGGCGAGCTGGAACGCAAGGAGGGAGTCCATGGCCCGGTTCGCCCCCGCCTGGTCCTCGTTGACCTGCGCCCGGGCGCGTCGGAGAATCTCGATCGCCTCGCGGAACTCGCCCCGGACTCTGGCCAGTTCCGCGAGGATAGACCATCTCGTCCGAGGATGGTCGGGGTCGAGTCGGTCCGCCTCCCGGGCAGTACGCTCGGCGGCTTGCAGGTCGCCGCGACGCACCTGGAAAGAGCCGCGGAGAGCCAGGGCCTCGGCGCGGTCCTGATCCGTCGCGGCCTCTTCCTCGGCGAGCTGCGCCTGCCTCTCCGCCTCGTCGAGCCGGCCCAGGCTGCTGAGGGCGACGGCCGCGAGCCGGTGGGCCAGCGACAGGTTCGCGCAGTCGCGATAGGCCTCGATGATGGCACTGGACCAGAAGAGGGCATCGCTCGGCCGTCCGGCGTGGAACGCGCTCAGCGACATGTAGAGCAGCGATTGGATCTCCGCAACCGGCCGGTCCGGGGGGAGGCAGTCGAGGCTCCGCTGGTACAGGGCGTAGGCCTCGGCGTGGCGGCGTTGGAGCTCCAGGGCCTTCGCCTCCGCGACGATCGCCTCGTATTGCTCTCCGACGCCGTGCACCAGGTCGTTCGCCCTGCTGCGCTCGGACGCGGCCTCGTTGACCCGGTCGAGGGCCTCGAGCGAGTCGGCCAGTCTCCGGCGGACCTCCGCCTCCTGCTCCGGATGACGGAGCTGGGCGAGCCGGTCCAGGATCGCCCGGAGTTGCTCCTCCGCTTCCTGGTGGTCGCCGGCATCCTGGGCCAGGATCGCCAGGTTGTGGCGGGCGAGCAACTTGACGTCCGGGTTCGGGCAAGGCGTCCGCGCGACCCAACGGAGCAGACGCCGCTGCCATCGGGGGCTGCCGCCGAGCAGCCGTGGAACCAGGCGCGGGACCCCGATGAACCAGGAGGTCAGGAGTGTCGGCGTACCGACGACCAAGACAAGGATCAGCCAGAAGAAATGCGCCTGCGTGATCGCGCCACGCAGGATCGCGCAGACGATCGCGAAGACCGCGATGCCGAGCATCACCACGAGGATCGTCGGCCCCCCCCGCTCCACCCGAGCCCCCAATCGACACAATCTTCCCCTCATCGCCGTCCGCGATAGAATCGGACCCGAACGTACCCGTGCGAGCGTCAACGCTCAAGGCAACCCAGTCGCCCGCAATCGCGACCCCTCGACGAAGGACCATGATGTCCCGAACCCCCGCACAGCTCGGCTACCGGATGCCCGCCGAATGGGAGCCGCACGAGGCGACCTGGATCGCCTGGCCCCATAACAAGGAGGACTGGCCCGGCAAGTTCGCGCCGGTGCCCTGGGTGTACACCGAGATCGTCCGCCACCTCAGCCGCGTCGAGACGGTGTTCATCGTCGTCTCCGGGGGCAAGATGGAGCGGGACGTGCGGGACCACCTCGACCTGGCCGGCGTGGGCCTCGACCGCGTGCGCTTCTTCCGCGCGAGGACCGATCGGGTCTGGCTCCGCGACTCGGGGCCGACGTTCGTGATTCGCGACGGGGCGGACGTCGAGCCCGGTCCCGGCGCGGAGGCGACCTCCCCTGCCCTCGTCGGCTGGAGGTTCAACGCCTGGGCGAAGTACGAGAACTACCACAAGGACCAGAAGATCCCGCGGCGGATCGCCGAGGAGTTCGGGCTCAGGCTCTGGAAGCCGAACGCCGAGATCGACGGCAAGCCCGTCCGCGTGGTCCTGGAGGGGGGCTCGATCGACGTCAACGGCAAGGGGAGCCTGCTGACGACCGAGGAGTGCCTCCTGTCCGACATCCAGTGCCGCAACCCCGGGCTCGACCGCGCGGGGTACGAAAAGCTCCTCGCCGAGTACCTGGGCGTCTCGAACGTGATCTGGCTGGGACGGGGCATCTTCGGCGACGACACCCACGGCCACGTGGACGACCTGGCCCGGTTCAAGATCCGGAACACGGTGGTCACCGTCGTCGAGCCTCGTGAAGACGACCTGAATCACGAGCCCTGAAGGAGAACCTCGGCGGCTCGGAGCCGCGCGCGACCAGGGACGGGTTGTAGGCCCGCGTGGTCACCCTCCCCATGCCCTCGCCGGCCTCGAGGGCCAGTTCGCCGGCCAGCTACGCCAACTTCACATCGCCAGTCTGGTCTCAAGGTCCGGTGCCGACGTTCAACGACCCCGAGGACCGCGCGCCCAACACGCCGGCCGAGGTGTTCCCCGATCGCCGGGTCGTGGGGATCCACAGCGTCGACCTGGTGCTCGGCCTGGGCACGCTCCACTGCCTCTCTCAGCAGCAGCCGAAAGCCCGCTGACGGCTCCGTCTCCAGCGCAAGGGGGATGGTCGGGAACGAGGCCGGATAGGGCAAGCAACTGGGCCGTATCGTGGAGGCCCCCGACGCCATCTGCGACCATCTGAAGACAACCGACTGGTCGCCGGGTCAGAAAGAAGCGCGACTCAGGGAACTTCCAGACCATGGCCCACGAGATCGCCAGGTACCGGCGACGCCGCGAGCCGATCAGCGCCGCGAGCATCGACCAGCTCGTTGAAGCGCTCCGCGATCGGAACCGGTCCTGAACAGGCGGCCCGGAGTCCTGCTCTGGGCCTTCCGGACCGATCTTCCTCGCGACGACGCGGCCCGCGAACCGGAGCGAAACCGCGACCACGGTCCTGGGCTGGATCTCCGAAGCGTCAGCGAGGATCCTCCGGGGATCACGGCCGGGTGACGCCGCCGAGGTCGAGAGAGCGATTCCGGAGAGCCATCCCGGAGACTTTGTTTGTTCCAGTGAGGCTGGTGTCCGTGGAAAGGGCCCGGTCCCGTGGTCTGTTGGTGTTCAGGAAAAATTCAGCCGCTCACCCGTTGACTTTGCCCATATTATCTATCATCATTCTCTTCGCCAGACTGCTCAATCGTTAAAGTCTCGCGGTCGCTCTCTTCTGGGGAACGCCGGGGCCAGCCCTCGGAGTTCCTGCTCGCTTCCGAGCGGCTTGCCCTGAGTTGTCCGGAGTGCCGGCGGGTCTGACCCGCACGGTGCTCTCGAGCCCAGCGTGCCCACTTCCGGAATCTTCGGACCTTGTCCGGCAGCCATCGTGTCCGGGAAGAGCGGTCCCCGGCGGACCTCTCGCGAGGTCGGCGGCCCTGTCATCAAAAGAAGATCATTACACTCGAGGAACATCCATGACGAAGTCTCAGAGCTCTCTCTTCCGCGTCGCCACCCTGGGCGTCCTCTCGCTGGCGCTGTCGGTCTCCCCGGCGTTCGCCCACGGCGGCTCGAGCGGCGGCTCCAGCGGCGGCTCCAGCGGCGGCGGGCACAAGCGGATCGGCCACGGCAGCAGCGGCGGCGGCTTCCTGAAGAAGCACGGCGGCGGCCACGGCTCCAGCGGCGGCGGGCTCAAGCTGGGCCACGGCAGCAGCGGCGGCGGCTTCCTGAAGAAGCACCGCGGCGGGCACGGCTCCAGCGGCGGCGGCAGCAGCGGCGGCGGGCTGATTGGTGGCGGCTCGAGCGGCGGCTCCTACTGAGCGGTGTGGCGTGCTGGCCGTCGGCCTCGCGGAACCGTTGGCTCCGTGGGCCGGACGGCCGGACTCCCTCGCTTCCCGGCCCCGGCCGGGGCGGCCATCCCCTTCGAGCACCCGTCGCTCCTCCCCGTTGATGGAGTCCGGCTTCATGGACCTTGCGACTGAACACGACTCCGAAGCGATCTCTGCGGACGCGGGAACCGGGCCTCGCCATCGCTGGTCCCGCCGGTTTCGCTGGGCGGTGAGCGCCTGGCTGGCCTTTCATCTCGCGGCCATCATCATCGCGCCGGCCGCGGTCGGCCCCTCCAGCGAGCTGGTCCACTCCGCCTGGGATCTCTTCCAGCCCTACATCCAGATCCTCTACCTCAACCACGGCTACCATTTCTTCGCCCCCGAGCCGCAGGAGAGCACGCTGGTCGCCTACGAGGCCGAGCGGCCCGACGGCACTGTCGTCCGCGGGAGGCTGCCGGACCGGGCGACGACGCCACGGCTGCTGTATCACCGCTATTTCATGCTCACCGAACACATGAACGACGCCCCCGAGGAGCTGGCCGGGCTCTGGCACCGGTCGTACGCGGAGCAGATCGGCCGGGAGACCGGCGCCTCGGAGGTCCGGCTCATCAAGCAGACCCATCTCCTCTCCAGCATGGAGCGGATCCGCGAGGGCGGGCGGCTCGACGACCCCGAGAGCTTCGAGGACGAACCCCTGGGAGACTTCCCATGCGAAGGCAACTGAGCCGGGCGATCTCCGACCTGGTGCACTCCCTGCGGGCGGCGGGCCGGGCGTGGGACGACTTCTGGTTCACCCCCGCAGACCCGACCCTGCTGGGCCTGATCCGCATCCTCACCGGCCTCATGCTGCTCTACACCCACGCCGTGTGGGGGCTCGTCCTGGAGCGGTTCTTCGGCCCGAGGTCCTGGCTCAGCCCCGAGCTGGTGCGGACCCTCCAGGACGGCGAGTACATGTATTCGTTCTGGTGGCTGGTGCCCGGCAGCTCGACCGCGACCTGGCTCGTCTACGGCGCCTCGATGCTGGTCCTGGCCCTGTTCACGGTCGGCCTCTGGACCCGGGTCACCTCGGTGCTGTCGCTCATCGTGGTGATCTCGTTCGCCCACCGGGCCTCCGAGGCGATGTTCGGGCTCGACCAGATCAACGCCATGTTGACGCTTTACCTGGCGATCGGGCCGAGCGGCCAGGCCCTCTCCCTCGACCGCCTGCGGGCGCTCCGCCGCTCGGGCGAGAGCAGGCCCCCCGCCCCGAGCGTGGGCGCTAACCTGGCGCTCCGGCTGATCAACGTCCACATGTGCATCATCTACCTCTTCGCCGGTGTCTCGAAGCTCCAGGGCGAGTCGTGGTGGACGGGCGAGGCCATGTGGCGCGCCTTCGCGAACCTGGAGTACCAGACGGCCGACATGACCTGGCTGGCCTGGCACCCGTGGCTCATCAACCTGATGACCCACGTCTGCATCCTCTGGGAGGTGTCGTTCTGCTTCCTGGTCTGGCGGCCCCGTCTCCGGCCGCTGATGCTCCTGGGTGCGGTCGTGCTGCACGTGGGCATCGGCGCCTGCCTGGGGATGTGGACGTTCGCCCTGATCATGCTGGTCGGTTGCATGTCGTTCCTGCCGCCCTCCACCGTCCGTGAGCTCACCTCGGCCCTGGCTTTCTCCGGCCGACGCTCGACGGATGGGTTCTCGGTCCCCGAGCATGCCGCGATCCTCGCGGGTTCGAGCGCGGCCTGCCTCTGTCATGCCGACCGACGCGAGGCCGCGTTCGTGCCGGCGGCCATCGACGCCGGACGCTAGAGCGGTTTGCAGTCGCATTGCTCACAGGCAGCACGGGGGAGCCTTCGCTCGCGCCTCAGGCTTGTCGAGGAGAAGACCGTCCCCACAAGCCTGAAGCGCAAGCGAAGGCACTCCTGCCGTGCCTAGCTCAAGCCTCCGTGTGCAAATCGAGCGTAGACTGCATTAACCCCTGGGGCGGCCGCGCCCCAGGTGCCGAACCTCTCCCCTCGACTACCCTCGGGAGCAATTGACGGCTTTGTGATAGAATCCACGCCCGGGCTCAGGCGCGAATGGGATTCGATGTTCCGGAACTCTGTAGGAAAGGGCTTCAGGAATGGGCAAGAGCCACGGAGCCAGGGAGCAGAAAAAACGGGCCAAGCAGAGGGCCAAACGCCTGGAGCGGCGCTCCAGCATCGCCCGCCGCGGCTCGGACGACCCGACGGTCCGGCTCCAGCACGCCGACCGCCTGCCGGTGGTCGAGGCCCTCGTCTCGGACTCCATCTGGGAGAGCGGAATCGGCCACCTGCTCATCGCGAGGAAGGAGGCGGAAGGGCAGCTCCTCATCGGTGTCTACCTCGTGGATGTCTACTGCCTGGGAGTGAAGAACGCATTCTGGCGGGCGGGCTCGCACGCCGACCTCCGCGACACGATCGAACGACTCAAGAGGATCGGGCCGGCGCGGCCGATCGAGCCCGAGTGCCTGGTGAAGCTCATCCTCGGGGCCGTCGAGTTCGCGCACGCTTACGGCTTCCCTCCGCATCCCGATTTCCGTCACGCCTCCCGGCTCCTGGCCGGCATCGATCCGGCCGGGTGCCCTCGCCAGTTCGAGTACGGACGCGACGGCAAGCCCTTCTACATGCGAGGCCCCAACGAATCCCTCGCCGTGGCCAGGATCATCGCCGAGCGGGTCACGGAGGCCGGCGGACACTACATGGTCGCGCTGGACGGCCCCGACGACTTGCCCGTGCACGGCCGGCAGGACGAGGCCCTCGACCTTGCGGACGAGGACGAGTGAGCGTGCAGGTCCCGTGTCGTCGGAAAGGGTTCACGGCCGGTGCAAAGGAGTCAATACGACAAGTTAACGAGTTGTGATATATTGTTTCTAAAACATTTATCCAACACCGCGGAGACGTGTCGCGCAGGGCAGCCCACGGTGGTCCATTCACCGCTCCGCCTGATGGTGGGAATCTCCGCGACCGCCCGACGTCCGGGCCCGGCTCAGAGCTCGGCCGTGGTGTAGAGCGGCGTCATCACCTCACCCGTGCAGAGCCGGAGCGGTCGGCCGAGCCGGTCGCGGACCTCCGTCGCCGGGTCGATCCCGAGCGCGCTGTAGACCGTCGCCGCCAGGTCGGGCGGCCCGAAGGTGCGGGTCGTCGCATGAGCTCCCAGCCGGTCGGAGCGGCCGATCACCTGGCCACCCACCACGCCCCCTCCGGCGAAGACGGCGGGGAACACGGCGGGCCAGTGGTCGCGGCCGGGTACGTCTCCGGGCTTGAGCTCGCTGATCCTCGGCGTGCGCCCGAACTCGCCGAGCATCACGACCAGGGTCTCTTCCAGCAGGCCCCGGGCTTCCAGGTCGTCCAGCAGCGTGGAGACCGCGCGGTCCAGCGGCGGTAACAGGTTGTTCTTCAGGGTCGGGAAGTTGCCGACATGCGTGTCCCAGGTCTGCACGATGCCCATCGTCGCCTGGACGACCGGTACTCCGGCCTCGACCAGCCGGCGGGCGATCACGAGCGACCGGCCGAAGAGGTGGTGGCCGTAGCGGTCGAGGAGCCGCGGGTCCTCGCCCGAAGGGTCCATCGCCGCGGCCGCCCTCCCGTCGCAGAGCATCGCCAGGGCGTTCTGTCGCTGGGCGTCGAAGGCGTCGGCCGGGGGCGCGGCCGCGACCTGCCCGAGCAGGTGCCGGCGTCGGTGCAATCGGTTGGCGTCCAGCCCCTCGGCGAGCGCGAGGCTGTCGTCGCGGGCCTCGGGCTTTGCCGGGTCCATCCGGAGCTGCCAGGGATCGTGCTTTGGCCCGAGGAAGCCGGCGTCCTGCCCCGGCCAGGTGAGCGGCCCCTCGACGAGGCGAGTCGGCAGGGCGACGCAGGTCGGGATGCCGGCCCCTCGCCCCCGCACGTAGTCCGCCGCGGCCCCATAGCAGGGGTAGTCGTCGCGCGAGGCGACGCGGTCGAGGTCGCTGGCCCCGCGTGGGGTCGATGGGTGGCCGGTCAGCACGCGGTGCACCGCGACGAGGTGGTTGCCCTCCGGGTGCGACATCGACCGCACGACGGCGAGCTTCCCGGCGCGGGCCGCGAGCCTTGGCAGGTGCTCGCAGAAGTGGACCCCGGGCACCGCCGTCTGGATCGGTTTGAACTCGCCGCGGATGCCCTCCGGCGCCTCGGGCTTCATGTCGAAGGAATCGTGCTGCCCCAGCCCCCCGCTCAGGAGGATCACGATCACGGACTTCGCCCGCCCCCGGGGGCGGTTCGTGGCCGCGGCTCTTCCCCGCGAGCAGGCCCGGCAAACCCAGACCGAGGAGCCCGGAGAAACCCGCCTGGACGAATCCCCTTCGCGTCGTTCGGAAACCACGGCCGGGAGCCGGATCGGGCGTCAGCATGTCGGTCTCCTCCGCGGGTGCGGCGATGCCGGCGCCAACGTGCTCGCCCGGATCGCATGGATCTTCCAGGTGAGAGTTTAACATTTGCTGGAGATTGTTCCAAGCTCGTCCGGGCCCTCGGCTCTGGGGGCCGAACACTCCGCCGGGGTCTCGCGAAGTTCCAGGGCGAGTCGTGGTGGACGGGCGAGGCCATGTGACGCGCCTTCGCGAACGCGGAGTATCAGACGGCCGACATGACCTGGCTGAGAGTGGCCTGAAGGGCAATCCTGTTCAGTACGAGTTGCATCTGAGATCGGGGAGGTCACGGCGAGCAGCCCTTCGCCCCGCGCCAGCGGGGAGAGGGTGGCCCGAAGGGCCGGATGAGGGGTGATCTGCTGGGGGCCCGCGACGCCGAGGACCCTCATCCGCCGCTACGCGGCACCTTCTCCCCGCTGGCGCGGGGCGAAGAGGACCTCATCCAATGCCAAGTCGGCCCATGAACAAGATTCGTGCCGAACAGGATTGGGGCCGAGGGCCGCGCGAGCCGCGGCGTTCGCCCCGCTCACTTGCTCCGGACCTGATCCATCCAGTCCTTGAGCGTCGCCAGGACCGCGGGATTGAACTCCCCTGGCTTCCCGCTCGCCGCACGCTCGAAGCTGTCCTTGAAGCCGGTCGCCTGGTTGAAGCCGTGGTCGGCGTCGAGCGCGCGGTAGGTCCCGTGGCCGGGGTGGGCATCGTTAACGGCCTCGGCAATCATCTCATGGTCGGGCCCCGGCGCCACGTAGTCGCCCTTGCCCCAGAGCGCCAGCACGTGGGCGTCGGTCTTCGCCCAGGCCTCGGGCACATTCAGGTCGGCCAGTTGCTGGAAGAACTTGTAGTTCACGCCGAACATGTACCTGTCGTCCTTGATCGACTCGTTCATGTGGGCGCGGAGCTCGGGGTGTGCCGAGGCGACCTCCGTCGGGGATTTCCTGGCCAGGTACAGTTCGGAGAGCAGCAGCGTCTCGTTGCGGGCGGCCTGCTCGACCGCCGAGAAGTCGGCGCCGGCCAGGCGCGTCTGCCGGCGCACGTTCTCGACCTGGTACTCGAACCAGGTCCGGAAGACCGTTCCGTAGACCGCGACGCCCTTGACCTTCGTTTCCGCCGCCAGCAGCGGGGCCATCACGCCGCCCATGCTGTGCCCGAAGATGAAGACCTTGTCGGGATCGACGAACGGGTAATCCTTCAGGGCTTTCAGCCCCTGCCGGTAGCCGTCGAGCTCGGTCTGGAAGTCGATCTCGGGCCAGGGCCCGCCCTCGCTGTCGCCGCAGCCCGGCTTGTCCACCTTCATGACGACGTACCCGGCACGGGTCAGTTCGTCGAACATCCGGTCGTAGCTCATCAGCGGCCCGCCGACCGCCTGGTCGATCGAGAAGTTGCCCAGGCCCTGGATCAGCAAGATCGCGGGGTATCGACCCTCGGCGGTCGGCCTGGTGACGATCGTCCGCTGGCGATGGCCGTTGCTGGTGACCGAGTCGTAGATCACCTCGAACCCGTCGCCTTTCTTCCTCGGCCTCTCCTCGAGCCGGGCCGTCGCGGCCTGGTCCTTGCCCTCGCGGCGCAGGCCCAGCTCCAGGCGGTCGCCAGACTTGCGCCTGGCGACGGCCGCGATGACGTCCGCGGGCCCCGAGACGTTCGCCCCGTCGACCGTCTGGATCACGTCCCCCGGCTTCAGCCCCGCCGATTCCGCCGGGCTGCCCGGCAAGGGGCGGACGACGGCCGCTCCCCCCTTGTCGGGTAGCTTCAACTTCGCCCGCAGCTCGGGCGAGACCGGCTCCAGCGCGGCACCGAGCATGGCCTTGCGCGGTAAGCCCCCGGCGGCCTCGCCGGCCCGTACCCATCGCCTGGTCGACTCCGTCCAGCCGAAGAGCACGGTCAAAATGACGAACGTC
>JAXMBE010000086.1:0-29645 GCA_046349995.1 Isosphaeraceae bacterium
GGTGCCGGCGAGGGGGCCAGGACCTCGAACGCCAGCCCGCGCGGCCCGTGGAAGCGGACGATCTGAATGCTCGGATCGAAGGCGGGAGTGGTTTCGGGGCCGTGGCCTTCCGGGGTGAGGATGGGCCCGACGACCGCGGCCCCCACGGGAGAACGCGGCGGCATGGGGACGCCCGGGGTCGGCCCGGGGACCGGCTGGGCTGCCGGGGTTGCCGGCGGCGACATCGGGGCTGTCGCGCGGGGTGCTGAAGCCGCCGGGGCGACGGGGGCCGCGGGGCGTTCCGGTTCCTGCGCGAGGGCCCTCGTGGTCGGTCCCCAGGCCGCCAGGAACGAAAGGCAGAAGGCGCCCGCGGAGACTCTCAGATCGCGCGGAGCGAGGCCGGGCTTGCGACCGTGTCGGCTCATCGTCTCGGATCCTACTTGTTACTGAAAGCCTGGTGGAGTCAGGCTTCCTGCCTGACCGTGACTTGACCCTGGATTTCGTGGCTCCCGGGCATCGCCGGCGCGGATTGACCGCGGGCCGGTGCTCCCTGCAAAGAACCCCGGCGGAACACGACGCGGCCGTGGTTCCGTCGGGGTGCTCGTGGTTTCGGGATGCGTCGCCTGCGGGGGCTCGGACGCCGCCGTGGCGATCGTCCGGGCCCCTCGGTTGGGGCGGATTCACTTGGGGGCTTCCGCCGGCGGCACGCCGGGGGCCGGCGGCCTGGGCGTCCCCGCGGCGGCCGGTGCCGTGTTGCCCGGAGCCGGAGGCGCCGGCTCCGCTGCGGGGGCCGGGGCTGTGTCGACCGGCACGGACTCGACCGGTGCCGCCGGAGTGGGCGTCACGCCCGGAGGCAAGGCGCCGGGCGGGACTTCGGTGACCGGGGCCGTCGTCGGTGACGGTGCGACGACCGTTCCCTGGATCGGCGCTCCGACGACCGTTCCGCCGATCGGAGCACCGATGGGTGTGCCGACCACGCCGCCCACCGGGGCACCCACGACACCGCCCACCGGGGCGCCGACGACGCCCGGGCTCTGCATCTCGAGGTCGATGGCTCCGAGCCGAACGATCAGCAGGATGGTGCCGCGCTTGTCGGCCTCGAGGATCGGGTCGACGCCCGGCTCGAGCCGCGTGGAGACGAGCGTCTCGACGCCGGAGACGGCCAGCTCCTGGTACCTCGGATCGGGTAGGTAGATCACCTTGGTGACGAAGTTGCCGCCGTCGATCACCTGGTCGAAATCCTCGGCCGTGAACTGCACCGGGATGGCGTTATGGGCCAGATAGGCGTCGGTGGCCGGGGTCGTCGGGGCGACCTCGATGCTCGGATAGAGGGTCACGTTCCTTCGCCCGGGGATGTTCGTGAGGCGAAGCCGGTAGATGTAACCCTGATTGAAGTTGTAGCGAGAGGGGACGACCAGCAGGGGGCCGCCGTAGGTGCGCTCGCCGCTGGGGCCGGTCCCGCTCTGCCAGGCGATGTTCATCCCGTCGGGGTCGAGGAAGTAGATCTGGCTCTTGGTGTTGACGAACCTGCGTCCGCCGGCCCCGCCGTCCATCCCCATGCCGCCCGGGCCTCCGCCCATGGTGGCGGCCGTGTACTGCGGGCCGCCCGGCGGCGGTGCACCGTCCGAGACCACGGCGTGCGGCCGCAGCCATTTCTTGAAGTGGACGCCCGGTTTACTGTAACCGAATCCGTCGCCGGCGGTCGCTGCCGCCAGCAGCAGCACTCCGATCGTATGCATGGATCTCCTCCAACTCCCACGACCGAAGCCGGCCGGCACGAGGCGC
Organism: Isosphaeraceae bacterium; assembly: GCA_046349995.1. Lineage (GTDB taxonomy): Bacteria > Planctomycetota > Planctomycetia > Isosphaerales > Isosphaeraceae > Aquisphaera. The sequence goes on from JAXMBE010000086.1 coordinate 1,765, forward strand.
CGAGCATCCGATCCGACGATCGGGGAGAACGCGTGTCATCCTGACAGTTACTGCGACCGACTCGGCCACGGTCGGGTCGAGGCTCGTTCGCGCGAATCGCGCGGCCGGTCGGCTCGATCGCCTCGGGCGACCGGGCCGACTCATCCGGACCGGACCACGGGTCGCGGGTCGGACCGCCGCGGCGGCCTGCCCGGGAAGGGGCGATCGCCAGGCGGTGCTAGGCTCTCGGGACCGTCTGCCGGACTTGCGTCTCTTGACGCCTAGCGTTTATGATCGGGCATTCTTCAACCCCCCTTGAGAAATTGCCCTACATCCGAACCATGCATCATAAACGGACCCGGACGATCGCCGCGGCGTGTTCCACCCTTCTCCTCGTCGTCGCGGCGGCCGTCGGTCAGGATTTCGGCGGCGCGCCGAAGGTCCAGCCCGCGACCGGGCCGGGCGCGGCCGGCAAGGCCGCGGAGCTTCCCCAGGAGCCGCCGACCGAGGCCGAGAAGCTCATCGATGACGCGATCAAGAGGCTGGCCGCCATCAAGTCGGTGACCGCCGACGTGGTCCAGAACGTCGAGATGCTCAAGCAGAAGTTCGACGTCAAGGGACGTTACCTGAAGGCACCGACCTCCCGTATCTACCTGAAGCTCAGCATCTCCGGCCTTCCCGATTCCTCGGGGACGCTGCTCCAGGTCTGCGACGGCGATGTGCTCTGGGACTATCAGCAGGTGCTGGATTCGCAGACCTACCGGAAGCTCCGGATCAAGCCGATCTTCGAGCGACTCAATTCTCCGGAGATCGACCCGAAGCTCCGCGACCAGATCATGACCCAGCTGGGCTTCACCGGGCCCGAGTCCCTGCTAATGGGCCTCCGCAAGTCGATCAAGTTCGATCAGAAGGAAGAGGGCGAGCTCGACAACGTGCCCGTCTGGATCCTCCGGGGCACGTGGCGAAACCGCACCGGCCTGGTGGGCCCCGACCAGCGGCCCCTGCCCCCGAACGGCCCGCTCCCGGCATACGTCCCCAGCCTCGCAACCCTCTACCTGGGCAAGGACAATCTCTGGCCGTACAAGATGATCCTGGTCGGCAAGGTCCCCACCGTGCTGCTGGACACCCGGCGGATCGGCCCCGACGGCCGCCCGGTCGGCCGGGTCGGCTCGATCGAGAAGGTCCAGCCGAGCAAGGTCACCTATTCATATCTGAACGTGCAGATCAACCCGACCCCGCCGGTGCGGCCCGAGGAGTTCGCCTTCCAGGCGCCCCCGAATGCGCAGGTGGAGGACTCGACCGAGGCGATCCTCAAGATGCTCGACCAGTCCATCCAGTACCAGGCCATGCAGAAGAAAGCCGAGGCGGAGCGCCAGTCGGGGCCGGTGCTCAACCAGCCCATCGATATCCCGAAGCTGCCCACGGAGCCGACGCCCAGGTGAGCCCCGCCGATACGCCCTCGCCGCCGCGTTGATTCGCGGGTTACTCGTCGGTACAATGCTGAAAGTTGAGTAAGTTCAGTAAGTAACTGATCATTCTGGTGCCGTGCATGCGGCGGTATCCCCGGCGCGGGGCGAGGCCCCTCTGCACACCGAAAGGTCGTCGATGGACTCCAGTACTCCTGGCAGCGGCCCGAAGCCGAGCAAGGTCGAGGCGGTCAAGAACGCCAGCCAGTACCTGAAGACCTACGTCGCCGAAGAGGTCGCCAACGGCCAGGATCGCTTCTCCGAGGATGCGGCCACGGTCTTGAAGTTCCACGGCTCCTACCAGCAGGATGACCGCGACCTCCGGGCGCAGCTCAAGAAGGAGAAGAAGGACAAGGCTTATCAGTTCATGGTCCGGGTTCGGGTCGTGGGCGGCAAGCTCACCGCGGACCAGTTCCTGGCCTGCCACGAGCTGGCGCGGACGATCGGGAACGGCACGTTGCGGATCACCACCCGCCAGGAGTTCCAGCTCCACGGGGTGCTCAAGCAGGACCTCGCGACGACCATTCGCCGGATCAACGAGACGCTGCTCTCCACGCTCGCGGCGTGCGGGGACGTGGAGCGGAACGTCCTCTGCTGTCCGGCCCCGATCCATGACCACCTGCGGGAGGAGCTCCAGCGCGACGCCTTCCGCTGGGCCGCCCACGCTGCCCCGCGGAGCCAGAGCTACTGGGACATCTGGCTCGACGGCGAGAAGCTCGAAACGCTTCCTCCCGCGGGCCCATCACTCGTGAAGACGCCCGGCGACGACCCCGTCGAGCCGCTCTACGGCAAGGCGTATCTCCCCCGCAAGTTCAAGACGGGGTTCGCCTTTCCCGACGACAATTGCACGGACCTCCTCGCCAACGACCTGGGCTTCCTGGCGATCGTCGAGGACGGCCGGATCACCGGCTACAACGTCGTGGTCGGAGGCGGGCTGGGTACGACCCCTAGCGCCCAGAAGACCTTCCCGTTCCTCGCCGTGCCGCTCTGCTTCGTCGAACGCGAGGGCATCCTGGAGATCGGCGAGGCGGTCCTCAAGGTCTTCCGGGATTTCGGCAATCGTTCCGACCGCAAGCGGGCCCGGCTCAAGTACATCATCCACGACTGGGGCATGCCGACCTTTCGAGCGAAGATCGAGGAATACCTCGGCCACCCGGTCGCTGACCCCCGTCCAGCGACCGTCCGCGAGGTGGACGACCATCTCGGATGGCGAGAGCAGGGGGATGGCAAGCTCTTCCTGGGAATCCCGGTCGAGAACGGCCGGATCAAGGACGAGGGCGGCCATCGCCTGTTCAGCGGCCTGCGGGCCTTCTTCGAGAAGTACCAGGTCCCCGCCCGGCTGACCTGCCAGCAGTCGATCCTGCTCGCCGATCTCGATCCCGCCTGGAAGTCCGAGGTCAACGCCTGGCTGGAAGAATACGGGATCGCCCGGGTGGAGCAGATCTCGACGGTTCGCCGCTGGTCGATGGCCTGCCCGGCATTGCCGACATGCGGCCTGGCCGTGACCGAGGCCGAGCGGGCACTCCCCTCGGTGATCGACGAGTTGGAGACGGCCCTGGCCGACCTCGGGCTCGGTGAGGAGCGACTGACCGTCCGCATGACCGGCTGCCCAAACGGATGCGCCCGACCGTACAACGCCGACATCGGTCTCGTCGGCCGCTCCGCTCAGATGGGCCCGGACGGTCGCCCGGGACCCGGCAGCTACACCATCTTCCTGGGCGGTCGAACCGTCGGGGACCGGTTGAACACGCTATTCAAGGATTACATCCCCCACGACCGCGTGGTCGCCGAGCTACGTCCGGTCTTCGAGGCGTTCAGGTCCGGGCGTAACGCAGGCGAAACCTTCGGGGACTTCTGTGCTCGCCTGGGAATGACCGCGCTGGGCGGAGTTGCCGAGGAGCCGGAGCCGGCTGAGGCCGCCTCGTCCTGAATCTGACGGTTCCGCTACAGGCCAGAACAGATGGAGCGATCGGGGCCGCCGAATCCCCCCTGGGAGGCTCCGTTCCGCACGACCCTCGATGGTGAGGAGTCGTGGCCTTCCGAATGGACCTGGCGTCTTCGCACAGCTACCATGATTTGCAGGCCGGACGGGCCGGACTGAGCAGGTAGATCCGTCGTGGTCTGCTGTTTGCCCGCCTTCAGCCTCTCCGCACACATCGAATACATGTCGGTCCAACCTGGCACCCGGCTCAGCCTGGCCAGGATGTGCGAGCCCTTGGACAATCCTCGAACCCAATCAGCGAGACCAATCGCGACGATGGACGAGGTCGACCACATCCTCGGGGAGATCGAACGCGGCGATCGCCTCGCTCCTCAGCGGCTCCTGCCTCTGGTCTACGAGGAGTTACGGAGGCTGGCCGCACACCGGCTGTCCCGTGAAAATCCCGGCCACAGCCTCCAGGCCACGGACCTCGTCCACGAGGCTTACCTCCGCCTGGTTCACGGCGAGAATGCCACCCGCTGGGAGAGTCGAGGGCATTTCTTCGCCGCGGCCGCGGAGGCGATGAGGCGGATCCTCGTCGATGCGGCTCGGCGGAAGCTGTCCGCGCGGCGCGGCGGGCGACGGCCGCATGGTGACCTCCTCGACCACGACCTGGTCGTCGGGCCCGTGAGCGACGACATTCTGGATCTCGACGATGCTCTGCGCAAGCTGAGCGCGATCGATTCTCGGGCGAGCGAGTTGGTCCAACTCAGGGTTTTTGCCGGCATGACCATCGACGAGGTTGCCCAGCACCTGCGGATCTCGCCACGCACCGCGAACGCGGTCCTGGGCCTATGCGCGAGCCCGGCTGATGCGCGAGATGTCCGCGCCCCGAATGACCGGCGCGAAATTTTGGCCCGGTTGTCGCGCCGATTTCGCATTACCACTGCACTGCGTGTGGGGGAGGGGATGGCGAATGGGCGGACCTGGAGCGGCGATGAGCGATCGATCTTCCTCCAGCGCTGGAGATGACTTCGGCCGCGTCCCGGTCGGAGTTTCGGAGGCCGCCCGTGCCGGCAGTCCGGGCCTGAGGCGGGACGTCGAGGCGCTTCTGCGGGCCCACGGCGGCTCCTGCAATCTCCTCGACGCGGCCGACCTCGCCGCCACCTCGACGGCCGAGCCGGCGTCCGAATCCGTCGGCGCACGCATCGGCCCCTACAAGCTGCTCCAGCAGCTCGGGGAGGGCGGCATGGGCGCCGTCTACATGGCCGAACAGTCCGAGCCGATGAGACGGACCGTCGCGCTGAAGCTGATCAAGGCGGGAATGGACAGCCGCCTGGTGCTCGCTCGCTTCAACGCCGAGCGGCAGGCCCTCGCGTTGATGGACCACCCCAACATCGCCAGGGTGCTGGACGCCGGGGCTTCCGAGTCGGGTCGTCCGTACTTCGTCATGGAGCTAGTCAAGGGCATCCCCATCACCCGTTTCTGCGACGAACGCCGATTGACCGTCCGCGAGCGGCTCGAACTCATGATCCCCGTCTGCCAGGCGATCCAGCACGCCCATCAGAAGGGGATCATCCACCGAGACCTCAAGCCGTCGAACGTCTTGATTGCGCTCTACGACGGGAAGCCAGTCCCCAAGGTCATCGATTTCGGCGTGGCCAAGGCGACCGGGCCCCGACTGACCGATCAGACCCTGTTCACCGAGTTCGGCTCGGTCGTCGGCACGCTCGAGTACATGAGCCCCGAGCAGGCCCAGATGAATCAACTGGACATCGACACGCGGAGCGACATCTACAGTCTGGGAGTCGTCCTGTATGAGCTGCTGACCGGGTCGACGCCGCTGGATCGGACGAGGCTTCGGCACGCGGCCCTGCTGGAGGTCCTGCAGCGGATCAGGGACGAGGAGGCCCCTCGGCCAAGCATCCGGCTGTCGACGATCCAGGAGCTCCCATCCGTGGCGGCTGAACGGGGACTCGACCCGGATCGCCTCAGGCTCCTGATCCGGGGCGAGCTCGACTGGATCGTGATGAAGTGCCTGGACAAGGACCGGGACCGGCGGTACGGGACCACGAACGACCTGGCGCGTGATATCCAGCGCTACCTCGGCGACGAGCCGGTGCAGGCCTGCCCGCCATCCGCCGCGTATCGGACCCGGAAGTTCATTCGACGGAACAAGCGGGCCCTCGTCGCCGCGTCGGTAGGCGTGGCGGGGCTCGTCCTGGCCGTGGTCGGCCTGGCGATCAGCGTCGCCCTGACCCGGCAGGCCAAGTCCCGTGTCGAGGCGGCCCTGGTCAACGAGCGGCTGTCTTCCTACTTCCTGACCATCTCGCTGGCGGATCGGGAATGGTCCGCCAATAACCTGGCCGCCGCCAGACAGATCCTCGAGCGTTGCCCGCCCGACCTGCGCGGCTGGGAATGGCGATACCTGGATCGTCTCCGCGGCCGGGCCATCCCACCGCTGCGCCATCGCAATGGCCTCTACGACTGCGCGATGAGCCCGGACGGTAAGCAGGTCGTCACTTGCGATGCAGAGGGCTATCTCGCCTTCTGGGATCCAACCTCCGGGCGCGAGCTCTGCCCGGCGATCCGTGGTCACGACGATCTCTGTTATCGAGTGGCCTTCAGCCCCGACGGAGAGTCGTTCGCCTCCGCTGCGGATCGCGAGCTGAAGGTCTGGGAATCGAGGACGCGACGGCTGTTGCGTGCCTGGAAGCCGCCCGCGGGGACCATCCAGGGGCTCGTCTTCAATCATGTCGGCCGGCCGATCGTCTGCGTCTGCGAACATCGCGACGGGCAGGAAGCCATCAGCCTCTGGGACGGACTGTCGGGCGAGCTGATGTTCCACCTCTCAAATCAGCAACGGATGGTGCATTGCCTGGCACTCAGTCCGGACGAGTCGCTGTTCGCCACGGCGAATGGAGATGGGACCGTGCGACTCTGGGACGCCACCAGCGGAAAGGCGGTCCGGACGCTTCTCGGGGACCAGGTCTTCTGGCGCGTCGCCTTCGACCATGCGGGCCAACTGATTGCGGCCGCCGGAGGCGATGCGAATCAGCCGGGCGGAGGCCAGATCATAATCTGGGAAGTGGCGAGCGGTGACGAGAGACCCTTGCCGTCGGGGCATGGAGCCCAATGCCTCGCCTTCAGCCCGGAAGGAGACCGCCTGGCGACCGGGGGCAGCGACCAGGCGGTGCGCATCTACGACACGGCAAGCGGGCAAGAAGTCCTGGTCCTCCGGGGTCACACCGATTGGATCCCCGGTCTGGTGTTCACCCCGGATGGGAATCGCCTCGTCTCGGCGAGTGGTGATCGCACGGCCCGGATCTGGGACGCCAGCCCGTGGAGAGAGGGCGAGCAGGTCGGGAATGAACTACTCACGCTCGACGGCCGCAGCGGGGGCATGTTCTTCACGGCGTTTCATCCCACCGAGCCGCTCGTCGCCACGGCGAGCTCGGACGGGAGCATCAGGATCTGGGACACGCGGACTGGACGGAATCTCAGGACATTCCGCCCACTCGATCGTGGATTGCGCTGCCTGGCTTTCGACCGTGAAGGCAGGCGTCTCGCGGTCGGGGGCCATCAATCATTAATAGCGATCCTGGACACCGAGACAGGCAACGAGCTGCGGCGACTCGACGTCAAGGCTGCCGCCGTCGCTGCCCTCGCGTTCAGCCCGGACGGCCGTCATCTCGCCAGCGGCGACGACGAGGGATTTGTTCAGATCACCGAGATCGAGAATGGATCCAAGACGCTTCGGGTTCGCGGTGCCCCCTTCATCACCGCGATGAAATTCAGCCCGGACCGGGAAGGGAAACTGATCGCGATCGGTACAGGCGACGGTCCAGTGAGGATCTGGGAGACCGCGACATCCCGAGAGATTCCCGCGTCTTCGCTCCAGCACCGCGGCATGATCAGCGACCTCGCCTTCAGCGCCGACGGCCGTTACCTCGCCACGGCGAGCTGGGACAGGTCCGTCAGGATCTGGGACACGTCGAGCTGGCGACGGGACGAGGTCATTCTCGACACCGCGGCAGCGCTTTCCATCGCGTTTAGCCCCGATGGCCAGTCACTCGCCTGGGGTGGGAGCGATACCACGCTCAAGGTGTGGCGAAGGGCCACGGGCGACGTCCATGTCTTCCGTGGACACCTGTCATGGGTCACCGCGGTGGCGTTCAGCCCCGACGGCAACGTCATCGCCTCCGCGAGCCGTGATGGGACGGCCAAGATCTGGGAGGCGCCTCCGCCCTCGTAGCGGCGGACGGCCACCGGCTGCGGCCTCGATCCAGCCTCGTGACCCGGAGACCGACATCCTCGGAGTGTGAACGCCATGGTCCTTCGTCGCCGTCGGTGCTTCGCCTTCACCTTGATCGAGGTGCTCGTCGTGATGACGATCCTTGCGGTCCTCGTCGGGCTGCTGCTGCCGGCGGTGCATTCGGCCCGGGAGGCGGCCAGGCGAGCCGGCTGCGCGAACAATCTGAAGCAACTCGCGCTGGCGCTCCAGAACCATCATGACGCGAAGGGCTCTTTCCCCACCGGACTGGCCCCCGTCGATGCGGCGCGTGGACGGTTCAAGGGCGGGACCAACTTGTGGGTCGAACTCCTCGGCCACATGGAACAGTCGCCCCTGTCTCTCAACTGGGACTACGGGGATTACCGGAAGAACCTGCTCACAGGCCGATCCGCTCCCGTCGCCCAGGTCCTCGCCGTGCTGATTTGCACGTCCGACCCGCTACCCAGCCCGGTCTATCGGCTCGAGACCTCCGCACCTTACGACTGGGCGAATGCGGACTATGCCCTCAGTAGCTACGGCGGGAATGCGGGGACGAGATCCTTCGGGTTTCCGGACCTCCCCCAATCCCGTGACGGGATCTTCTTCACCGGCAGCCGCATACGCATCGCCGAGATCCTCGACGGCACGAGCCACACGGCCATTCTGGGTGAGCGATCGCACCGGGATTCCGAATTCGACCGACTCACCGCGGAGCTCGACCCCGGATTCTATCCCCTCTCCGGCTGGGGGGCGTGGGCGTCCGCGACGCATCCGATCGGCTCCCAGGGCGATGTGCTGCTGAGTGCCGTCGTCCCGATCAACTATCGGGTGCCGTCCGGATCCGGTGAAGCTAACTGGGATTGGGAAGACAATCGCCTGAGTGCCTTCGGCAGCGGCCATGGCCAGGGTGCGAATTTCGCCTTCGCGGACGGCTCGGTCCGCTTCGTCCGCGACTCGATCGCGTGGGGGGCACTCAGGGCACTCTGCACACGCCGCCGGGGTGAAGTGATCGAGCCGTACCCGAGGCAGCCACGCCGGCGCCGCGCGCGGCGCTGGTTCAAGGAGGGTGGGCTGCGGCCAGCGCGATTGAGCTTTTCCGGCCTGTTCGCCGTGCGCCTGGCCCTCTTCTTCCGACCATGGATCTCGTGGTCGTCCGATGTAGATGGAGTTCACATGACTACGCTCTTGGTATGCGCCCTTGCGTCTCTCTGGGGCGTGGTCCTGATCCTGGGATTCCTTGTGCTGGGTGCCTTGCGGGCGCTCGGACTCGTGCACTGGCAACTGGAGCAGTTGCAGGCCACGACGCCAAGCCGGGTCGGTCGTGACGGATTGGCGATCGGAGTACGGGCACCCGACTTCGCACTTCCAGCAGTCGATGGAAGGGAGCGATCCATCGGTGAGTTCAGGGGCCGAAAGATCCTGCTCGTGTTCACGCAGTCGGGCTGCGGTCCGTGCCACGCGATCCTGCCCGAACTGATCAAGTTGCACAGCAGGGGCGAACACCAGGTTGTCGTGGTGAACAACGGGCAGCGGGACGAGACATGCGACTGGGCGGCGGACGCTCGCATTCCGTTCGTCGTGCTCGTGCAGGAGAAGTACGTCCTATCCAGGCGATTCGAGGTGTATGCGACTCCCTTTGCCTTCCTCATCGACGAGGACGGCGTCGTTGTATCCAAGGGAATCATCGGCACCCGCGAGCACCTGGGATATGTGCTCTCGGGTGCGAGGCGAGCTGCGCGGCGAAAGGAAGTGCCGCCGGGTCCGGACGGAGCCGCAAAGGTCGAACGCGCAAACGCAACTGCGACGAAGGAGGTTCATCATGCTCGAGAAGTTCGGTGATGCGGCGGAGCGGATGGCGACGGTTTGTCGCGTGCTGGGCGTTCCTCGGCCGGCCCGGCCGCGGCGCGATGGGCGTCTCGGTGACGATCGGCGGGGTGCTGGCATCGGCCTCCTGGTCGAGGGCCGGGACCTCCTGCCCCCCCGGCACGCACCGTTCGCGTTGCCCCAACCGCACATTCCTCTGCTGCCGGTTCGGGACGCGTTGCATCGGCCCACGGGGATCCCTACTGCGGGTAGCGTTGTGACGCTGCCTGCACGACCACGCCTCGCATTCGGGCTCGTCCCGGACGATCCGTTTGCGTCTCGGCCGGTTGACACCAGACACGGCGACACCCCGCGAGCAAATCACACCACAAGGCGGTAGTGGCCGGCAATCTCGAACGTACTGAGTCCTCACACTCAGAAGGAAACATACCATGCTTGAGAAGTTCGGTGACGCGGCGGAGCGGATGGCGACGGGCTGCTCGCGCCGGGCGTTCCTCGGCCGGCTCGGCCGCGGCGCGATGGGCGTCTCGGTGACGATCGGCGGGGCGCTGGCATCGGCCTCCTGGGCGAGGGCCGCGCGTCCTTGCCCACCCGGCACGCACCCCTCACGGTGCCGCGATGGCTCAACGCTGTGCTGCCCGAGGGGGACAGCCTGCATCGGCGCGCACGTGCCCCGGTGCGGCTAGTGTGCCGTCCGCTTCCTTTATCCACGAAGGCAGGATTCCGACGTCGAGCCGTTGATCGAGATGCTCGCTCGGACTTCTTCCGTTCCGCAACGGAAGCCGGGCAAGTCGGTTTCGAATGGCACTCCTCCGGGGTTCGGCTCGCACTCCGGGGGATGCACCGCTCCACCTTCTTTCAAAGAACCCTTTTCCTGGGCAAGGAGTGATAATCATGTTAGACGTTGCTCGCTCTTGCCGACTGGCACGTGCCTGGACTGTTCTGGGCGCTATGGGCTTCCTCGCTCTTTCAGCCCTCGCGGGGTCTCCGGCATTGGCCGGGCCCCCAACACTGCAATTCGCGGATTTCTATTACCCCGACGGCACACCGGTCGTGAGTGACGGGGGGATGCCGTTCGTTCATGCGGCGCTCTTCCGCTACTCCGACCAGCGAAAGCCACGGATTACATGGCAGATCATGACCCAGGGTTTGACGCCCGGCGCCAGTTATGACATCTGGATCGAAGGCACCGATGACGGTAGCCAGGGGAGCGCCTTCTCCTGGCAGGTCGGGACCGCGAGGGCGACTCCCCAGGGGGATCTCGACGCGATCGGAACCGTCTACCCCGGGGAGCCGCCTGGGGAATTCGTTGGCGCATTCACCGATCCGGCTGCTCCCCTGTTCCTGGTGATCACGACTCCTGATGGCACCGTGGCACAGGTCGCGTTCTTTCCGGCGCCCTGACACGCTCTCACGAAGTGAGTGGCCGGTGAGCCCTCGAAGCCAGGCCAGTAGCTCACCGGCCAGCCTCGGCTACTCCTGTCAGCCAAAACCCTGAAATCGTTTCGACTTGAGGAATCGCCTCGCCGGGGAGGACGTCCCGCATGCGATCGACGGAGCTTGATTCCGGAAGCGCCTCGCACTTCCCACAACTCCGTACACGCCGGGGCACTTCCCCTTAGCGCGATCGGACCGACGCGTTACACTCCGGCGCGATGGATGGGGGTACTGCCTTCTGGCGCCGGCAGGGAACGCCGGCTCGACGCTCCGGCATCCCCTGGTCGCGTTCTTCCACGGAGGGAACCACAATGCGGCGGATCGCGGTGCTGAACCAGAAGGGCGGGGTGGGCAAGACCACGACCACGGTCAACCTGGCTGCGGCCCTCGCGATGGAAGGCCACAAGACGCTGGTGCTCGACCTCGACCCCCAGGCCCACGCCACGCTCCACCTGGGCCTTCTTCCCGGCCGCTCCGGTCCGTCGCTCTACGAGGTGCTCACCCAGGGGACCAAGGTCCAGTCGGTCCGCCGGAAGGTCGCTCCCAACCTGGAGATCTGCGGCAGCCACATCGACCTCGCGGGCGCCGAGCTGGAACTGCTCGGGACCGTCGGCCGCGAGGTGATCCTCCGCGACCAACTCCTGGCCGATGAGGAGAAGTTCGACTACGTTTTGATGGACTGCCCGCCCTCGCTGAGCGTCCTCACCCTCAACGCGCTGTGCGCGGCGACCGAGGTACTGATCCCACTCCAGGCTCATTTCCTCGCGCTGCACGGCCTGTCCAAGCTGCTGGAGACGGTTCACCTGGTGTCGAAGCGGGTGAATCGCGAGTTGAAGGTGGGTGGGATCGTCCTCTGCCTCTACGACGCGGGCACTCGTCACGGCGGCGAGGTCATTGAGGACCTGGAAGGCTTCTTCGCGAACCGCCGGAGCAACGCCGCTCCCTGGGCCGACGCCAAGCTCTTCCAGACGAGGGTCCGCCGCAACATCCGGCTGGCGGAATGCCCCAGCTTCGGTCAGTCGATCTTCGACTATGCCCCCAATAGCCGGGGCGCCGAGGACTACGCCTCCCTGGCCGCCGAGCTCCAGGGACGCGCCCCGGCGGCGATCTGGGTGCAGGCCGATCCCTCGCCGGCACCGGCGGTGGGCCAGGAGGGCGATGCCGCGTCGGCCGCCTGACCGACGCGGACGCGTCCCCGGCCGGCCCCGACGATCATCTCGTCACGGAAACGCGCTTGAGGACCCCGATCGGGATCATCGACGCATCGGGCGCGAAGCTCGGCACGGTCGCGATGTCGCGGCCGGGCTGCGTCTGGGTCCAGAAGGCGAACCGATACTTCTGGAGCGGGAGTCCCGCAGAAGGGAACTGGTTCGCGTTCAGGAAGACCCGAACAACGGGTCCACGAATCTGGATGTTCGACGAGGGAATGTCCTGGCTTGTGTTGTTCGCCAGGTCGGTGATCTTCCCCGTGGCCGAACTGCCGAAGGGTCCGACCGTCAGCGTGACCAGAAGGTCGGGCGTGATCCCCGGTCGGCTCGCGAAGATGGGCCCCAGCCCCGCACCCGCTCCCCGGTTGAAGCCCCAAACGTAATAGGACGTATCCGGATTATGGAACGGCCCGCGCATGATCGCGCCGAGTTCCATCACGTTGCTCCGGAAGACCGCGGCCCCGGCGGCCGTCGGCAGGAGTTGGTCATAGGGCCGCCCCACGAATAACGGCTGCACTGCGGGGGTTCGCACGGTCAGTCCCGGAATCGAATAGGCGTTGATCCGTCCGGAGACGAAGCCGCTGACGATCGAGCCGACGTTCCGCACCTTGCTCCGGATCAGCGAAACCCACTCCCGGCCGAGTCCGCCGCTGAGGGCGTTCATGATTGCCTGCACGCCGGCAGGGTCGGTGGTTATTCCACGAGGCTCGAGGGACTTCACCAGTGCGGCCCGCGCCCCGGCCCGCAGGTCCAGGCTTGGGTTCAGGCCACTGAGCAGTGCTCGTCCTTCCAGCGATTCCACCCCCGGCCTCGCGTTGCGAGGATGCTTCCGGCGATTCATGACGGCATCTCCATTCCGATCTGATTACGCTTGAGAGGGTTGCATTCCCGGACACTCTCTACACTATCATAAGCCGGGAGGCGGGTCGTGGGGGAAAAGCACTGGCCGGGGATGCGGTGGATCGGCATCGACGAGGCTGGGTACGGCCCGAATCTTGGACCCCTGGTCATGACGGCCGTTATCGCCGAGGGATCCCAACCAACTGGTCCATCAGGAGCCGCCGAGGCGGAATGCCCCGACCTCTGGAGTGACCTGGCACATGGCGTGGCCAGGGCGGGCAGCGACACCAATCGCCTGTGGGTGGATGATTCCAAGGTGATCCTGAGAGGCCGCAAGGGTCGGGACATGCTCGAGGCAACGACGATCGCCCTCGTTCATGCGAGCAGCGGACGGCTCCCGACGGACCTCGTCCACCTGCTCGATCTACTCGGCGCCGGTGAGGCCCGCGAGACCGAGATCGAACTTTGGCTGCCCCAGCCTCCCGCCGGCCGCGGTTGGCCCGGCGAGCCCGCCGCGGCTTTGATTCGCAGGGCGCTCAATGGGCAGTTCCTCCAACCCCCGTCGGGAACCTGGAGATTCGCGGCCCTCCGGTCCGTCGTCCTCGGCCCAAAGCGATTCAACGAACTGCTGGGGACCTACGGGAGCAAGGCAAGAGTCCATTTCGAAGCGTTTCGCGAGCTTCTGGGGATGGCCTGGCAGCTCTCCCTGGACGGCAAGCCGACATCCGTCTGGAGTGACAAACACGGGGGCCGCCACTTCTACATGGGGCCCCTGAGCGAGGCCTTCCCGGACATCTGGATCGAGCGTGGTCCGGAAGGGCCGTTGCGAAGCTGGTATCATCTGAAATCGACGGGACGCTCGCTCACCCTCAGCCTCACGCCGAGGGCCGATCAATCCAACGGTCTGGTCGCCCTTGCCTCCATCGTCAGCAAGACCGTGCGCGAATTCTGGATGGATTGCTTCAACGAATACTGGACGTCTCGGATCGAGGGACTTCGTCCCACCGCCGGCTACCCCGTGGACGCAGATCGCTTTCGGCGTGCCATCGAGCCGTTCGCCCTGGCCGCCGAGCTGGATCCCGATCTTTGGTGGCGGCGGAAGTGAGCGCCGCGATCGACCAGGTCGGGATACCCCCAATCGGCTCTCCGGGATGACCGGTCAAAAGAGGGATACCATCCCCGGCGGCCCTCCATGCTCCGCTGCCGGTTTGTGACTGCGACCCTGATGCGATCCCGGAATCCAGCCGGAGTGTCGTCCGAAGCGACCTGGGCAGGAGTTCATGTAGCGAGAGGGATCGGGTTCGAAGAGACAAGCATCGAATGATGCACGAAATCGGGCACACGCTTGTGCGAGAAGCGAGCACAGGTTAACGTTCTTGGGAGAGAACAAAGATCAGGTTTTTGAGGCACTCCTGCATCAATTAAACGATCTTTGTCCTCTCCCTGACCCTCTCGGCACAATTGGGTCTAGCAATCAGGCCGACGTCACCCGGCCGCCATAAGCGATCCATCGCCGCGTCCATAGTCAGCCCTAGTAGGCTCCACCTCCGAAACAAGCGGCGACTGATTTGCACAAAGGTAAATAATTCATCAATACCGATCGATTTTTTGCTTGCCTGTGCTTATTTCAGGCTTTACTAATACTCTTCTTGTCACGTGGATACCAGAACGTCAGACGATTCTCGTACTATCTCTTGCGCCGCTGAACCTGAGAGGCTCCTCGAGCAACCGGAGGTGGGTGATGAAAGGGGCGTTCCGCCTCGCACTTTGCATGTCGGCGAGCTTGATCGTCCAGATTCATGCAGGGACGTGTCGTGCCGATAACGCGGTCGTGCAGTGGAGCGACACGTCGCTTGAGTGCGTCCGGCAGTCCAGGCTCGGTCCCCCGATGACCGCACGGGCACTGGGCATCTTCCACACGTGCATTTACGACGCCTGGGCAGCGTATGATTCCGTGGCCGTGGGGACCCAACTGGGAGCTGAGCTCCGTCGCCCCCCCGCGGAGCGGACAGAGGCCAACAAGACGAAGGCCGTGAGTTTCGCAGCCTACCATGCACTCCTGGACCTGTTCCCGGCGCTGTCAGGCCTGATCACCGAGCAGCTCACCTCACTCGGCTACGATCCTTCCGACCAGAGCACCGCGGCGACGGTCGGCACGGAATGCGCACTGGCCGTCACGACGTTTCGACACGGTGACGGGTCCAATCAGCTCGGCGATCTCCATGCTGGAGCGTACACCGACTACACCGGTTATGCCCCGGTCAACACGCCGGACCAGATCAACGACCCCAATCGCTGGCAGCCTCTGCGATTCTCCAACGGACAGGGCGGTTTCGTGACGCCGGGCTTCATTGCCCCCCACTGGTACCTGGTCAAGCCGTTCGCGCTCCAGTCCGGTGCTCAGTTCCGCCCGGGCCCCCCGGCGCTCTTCGGCGAGTCGAAGTACATCGAGCAGGCCGAGGAGATGTTGCGGATCAGCGCGAATCTCACCGCCAAGCAGAAGGCGATCGCCGAGTACTGGGCCGACGGCCCCCGCTCCGAGCTGCCTCCGGGACACTGGCTCCTCTTCTCCCAGTTCGTCTCGCGGCGCGACCACCATGATCTGGACCAGGATGTCAAGATGTTCTTTCTGGTCGCCAACGCGGTGATGGATGCGGGGATCGCCGCCTGGGACGCCAAGCGGTATTACGACTCGGAGCGTCCGATCACGGCCGTGCGTTTCCTCTATTCCGGCACGCCGGTCCTCGCCTGGGCGGGCCCGTACAAGGGGACGCAATGGATCGACGGGGGCGATTGGTTCCCCTACCAGCCGCTCACCTTCATCACGCCGCCGTTCGCCGAGTACGTCTCGGGCCACAGCACCTTCAGCACCGCGGCGGCCGAGGTCCTCAAGCGCTTCACCGGCAGCGACCGGTTCTTCCACAAGGTGGTCGTCGAGGCGGGTTCTTCCAAGGTCGAGCCCGGTGCGCGCCCTCCCGGGCGTCGTGCTCTACTGGCCGACCTTCACCTTCGCGGCCAACGAGGCCGACTGTCCCGGAGGTATGGGGGGATCCACTCTGGAGGAGGGCGACATCGAGGGCCGCAACCGGGGCGGCAGTCGGGCGCGGCGGTCTGGGGAGAAGGCACAGACCTTTTTCAAGGGGACGGCCGACAGTGATCGCGCCCCAGGGCGGATCCTCCGGCGGGAGCTTGACGCGATCGCCGCGAGGCCCGTGGCGGCAACATCCTCGCGGGCCTTCCATTTGAGCTGTGTGCGAGCGTGCGATCCGGCAGAAGCTCGAGTGGCGGATGACGTCAATGGCAGGATGGACTCGACCGCGGCGGGGCGTCGCGTTGCCGACTGAACGGCACCGATGTCCTCCACGGCGAGCAAGGCTCCGTCCCGCGTCGAGCCACCTCGATCAGGTCGGGCTCTCCGGGGTGAAACGGAAACGGCCGCGGCGGGTTGGGAGAGCGAAGGCTCCCGTCGCTTGGGGGCGACGCTAATGACCCCCACGGGGCGGCCCTCGATCATGTCTCTCAGCACCGTCAGCACGAAGAGGGAAGCGGCGATCCAGATCCAGTAATTGGGATCGAGCAAAACCGAAGCGGGCGAGTTCGTCGATCATGGCTGTCTCCTCGAGGCAGGTCGGACGACCTCCAGGTCCATGTCCGATGAGGGGGAAGGCATTGGCGGGAATGGTTCGGGGCGTGTTCCGGAACACTGCAACTTAGCTCCGGCGGCTCCGATCTGGGCCGGGTGCCCGTCTCGCTGAGCTGCCGCCTCTCGGCGTTGCGGAAAGACCCATCCCCGTCCGTGCAAGGGTCGCGGCACTCTCCCCAAGAGGCCGACGGCCACCGATCTTGCCTCTCCTGCCGTCTTCCATCGCACGAGGAAGCCGGTCAGACTGGAGCCTTGATGGCGGGCCCAGAGCTCGTGTCCGGCTGCGAAGGCGCAGCGACGTGTCCCGCCGCAGAGAGTCTGGGGGCCAGCGATGGTCATCCTCTCCGGTTGGCAGCGATATGGACTCGCCGTGGTCCTGGTCTTGCTCGCGGCGGCGGTGCGGCGTGTGCTCGACCTGATCCTCGGAGACCTGTTCCCGTTCCCGCTCTTCCTGCTGGGCCTGATGCTGGCGGGCTGGAAGTGCGGACTGGGCCCGTCGATCGTCTGCCTGATCCTGAGCTGGCCGACGCAGCATCGCCGAGCGATCCTCGTCCGGGGATCGCTGCCGGACTGGGCGTTCCCCACCTGATCGGTTCGATCCTGTTCCTGGGTGTGGGGATCCTCGTGGTGCTCATCTTCGAGCGTGTCCATGCCGCCTGGCGACTATCCGAGGAGCGGGCCGCAGCCAGCTGGCCTGCGGAGGAGGCGCAGAGGCGCGAAACGCGCCTGTACCTGTCGGTCCTCAACTCGATGGTGGACGGGGTCATCGCCTATGACACGGAAGGCCACCTGATTCTGAGGAATCGCGGGCTCGAACGGATGCTCGGACCGACCGACCCGGAACGCTCCATCGAGGACGAACTGAAACTACTGGAGCCCTTCCACTCCGACGGGGCAACGCCGATCCGACCGGAAGACATGCCGATCCGCCGAGCCCTCCGAGGCGAGGCGACCGACGAGCGGGAGATTCTGCTACGCCGACCCGGATCCCGCGAGACCCGGGTCATCGCGAAGACGGCCCGGCCACTGCTCGACGAGCAAGGAGGCGTCCAGGGGGCCATCGCGATCATCCGCGACATCACGTCCCAGAAGCTCGCGGAAGCGGAGATCCGGGCGGGCCACGAACGCTTCCGACGCTTCATCGACCAGATCCCGATCCTGACCTGGATCAAGGGCGAGGACGGGCGGTTCGAGCATGTCAATCCAGCCTACGCCAGGCTCTTCGGGGCGCCCGTGGATCAGATCATCGGCAAGACCAGCCGTGACCTCTTCCCCGATGAAGAGGCCGAGCGGCACCGGGCGGAGGACATGGCGGTCCTGGCATCGAACGAGGTGCTGCGGATCGACGAGGCGGTCACTCTGCCGGACGGTTCCAGGGCCGAGTACCTGACCTACAAGTTCGTCCTCCCGGGGAGCGGCGAGCAGCGGCAGGTCGCCGGGGCGGCGGTCGAGGTGACCGAGCAGCGGAGGGCCGAACAGGCGATGCGGGAGACGGATGAACGCCTGGATTTCGCTCTCGAGACCAGCCACGTCGGGGCCTGGGAGCTCGATCTGGTCGACCACTCGGCGTTCCGCTCGCTGGAGCACGATCGGATCTTCGGGTATGAGAGCCTGCTCCCGCGGTGGACCTACGAGATGTTCCTCGAGCACGTGCTGCCCGAGGACCGGGCCCTCGTTGACGAGAAGCACCGGATGGCGATCGCGACGCGGGCGGACTGGAGCTTCGAGTGTCGGATCCGTCGGGTCGACGGTGCGATCCGGTGGATCTGGGCGGCCGGGAGGCCCCGGGTGGACCCGGACGGAATCCCGCGACGGATGGCGGGAATCGTCCAGGATATTACCGAGCGGAAGGAGGTGGAAGCGGCCCTCGCCGAGAGCGAGGCGCGGTTCCAGGCGTTCATGGACCATAGCCCGGTGCTGGCCTGGATCAAGGACCAGGACGGGAGGTTCGTCTACGCCAATCGCCGCTTCCTGACCGATTTCCAGGTCCGATCCGAGGACCTCATCGGCAAGGGCGACTTCGACTTCTGGCCGCGAGAAATCGCGGAATCGTACCGGGCGGCCGATCGCGACGCCATCGACACGGGAGGGCCCGTGGAGGCGGTCGAGAGATTCCCCGTGCGTGAAGAAGACCGGATCTGGTGGAAGATCAAGTTCCCGATGGCCACCAGCGACGGCCGGAGGCTCGTCGGCGGGATCGGGATCGACCTCACCGCCCGCGTCCGGGCCGAGCAGGCCCTGGCCGACAGCGAGGCTCGGTTCCGGAACGTCCTTGATCGTTCACCGACGATCGTCTACATCAAGGACCTCCAGCGACGGTATCAGTTCGTCAACCGCCGCTGCGCCGACCTCTGGGGGACCGAGCCGCAGGACTGGGTTGGCCGGACCGCCGAGGAACTCGTCCCGGCGGCCACGGCCGAGCAATTCCGACTCCACGATGAGCGGGTCCTGGAGCGGGGCGAGAGCTTCACGGTCGAGGAGGCGTTCGTCACACCGGGTGGGGAGGCTCGGACCTCGCTCTCTACCCAGTTTCCACTCCGGGACGCCCAGGGGACGATCACTTCCATCTGCGGCATTTCCCTGGACATCACCGACCGCAAGCAGGCCGAGCAGGCCGTCCTTGAGAGCGAGGCGCGGTTCCAGGCGTTCATGGACAACAGCCCGGCGGCCGCCTGGATCAAGGACGAGGACGGGAGAGTCGTCTACTATAACCACATCGTGCTCCGCGGATTGTCGCTGCACCTGGAGGACGTGGTCGGCAGGCCGGAATCGGAGCTCTTCCCGGCGTGGGCGGACGCGTTCCGGGAGAACGACCTCAGGGTCCTGGAATCGGGAGTGCCGGAGCAGGTGATCGAGCAAGTGGAGCCTCGCATCGGGCACCGCCGGACGATGCTCAACGTGAAGTTCCCCATCCACCACGGCAACGGAAAGCGGCTGATCGGCGGGATCGGCATCGACATCACCGAACGCGTGCAGGCCGAGGAGGCGCTTCGGACGCTCAATGCCGAACTCGAGCGGCGGGTCGCCGAGCGAGCCGCCGAGCTGGCCAAGCTGGTCACGATCCTGGACGCGTCCACCGACTTCATCGCCACGGCCAACCCCCGGGGAGAGACGATCTGGGCGAACCGGGCCATCACGAAGGCCCTGGGAGGGCATGGACCGGATGGGAACATCACGATGATCCGCGACGGCCATCCACCGGACTCGGCCAGGAAGGTCGTCGAGGAGGGGCTGCCGACCGCCGCGCGGGACGGCCACTGGCTCGGCGAGACCGAGCTGCTGACCCCGGACGGAGCGATCATCCCCGTCTCTCAGCTGATCATGGTCCACCGCGACGAGGACGGCCGTCCCGCATTCTTCTCCCCCATCATGCGCGACATCACCGGCCAGAAGCGGCTGGAGAAGAAGTGCGCGAGCGTTCGAAGATCTCTCGCGGCTCAACGCCGAGCTCGTCCGAGCGTCGCGGATGAAGGATGAGTTCCTGGCCAACATGAGCCACGAGCTACGGACCCCGCTGACTGGCATCCTCGGCCTCTCCGAGAGCCTGCTCGAAGGCGTCTACGGCCCCCTCAAAGGCGGGCAGAGGCAGGGGATCAGCGACATCCAGGAGTGCGGAATACACCTCCTGGCGCTGATCAACGACATCCTCGACGTCGCCAAGATCGAGGCGGGCAGGGCCGTGCTCGAACTCGAAGAGGTCGATCTCGAGTCGATCTGCCGCGCATCCGAGCGGTTCATCAAGGAGGCCGCCCAGAAAAAGGCGATCTCGGTCGAGGTCTCGTTGGTCGGCGAGCTGCGGACGCTCATCGCCGACCAGCGCAGGCTGAAGCAGATTCTGGTCAACCTCCTCTCCAACGCGGTGAAGTTCACCAACCGAGGCGGCAAGGTTGGCCTGGACGTGACGGCCGACCCGGAACTCAAGGAGGTCCGGCTGGCGGTCTGGGATACCGGAATCGGCATCAGCTCCGAAGGCCTCTCGGATCTCTTCCGGCCGTTCGTCCAGCTCGACGCGGGACTCGCGCGTCACCACGGTGGGACGGGCCTGGGCCTTGTGCTGGTCAAGAAGTTGACCGAATTGCACGGCGGCACCCTCCTCGTCGAGAGCGAGCCCGGCAAGGGGAGCCGGTTCACCGTCGTCCTGCCCTGGACAGCGGAGAATCACCGCCTCGTCGATCCGCACGGGGCCGATGACTCCGCGTCGGCGGGGCGCAATGTCGTCGAGACCGGGCCGGCGGCCGTAGCCCCGAGGATCCTCATCGTTGACGACGACCTCGTCAGCGTGCGAGCCCTCCGGGACCTGCTTCGCTTCCGCGGCTACTCGGTCGATGTGGCGCCGGACGGCGCCAGCGGCATCGAGATGGCGCGGTCCCTGGGGCCGGATCTCATCGTGATGGACATCCAGATGCCTGGGATGGATGGGATCGAGGCGATCCGGCGGGTCCGCGCCCTGCCGGGACTGGCCGACGTGCCGATCCTCACCCTCACGGCCATGGCCATGAAGGGGGATCGCGAACGACTCCTGGGCGCCGGCGCGACCGACTACTTCAGCAAGCCGGCCAGTATCGCGGATCTCCATGAACGGATCCGTGAACTCCTGACTCACGGCCGAGATGAAGCGCCAGCCTCGCCATCGAGGACCCTGGACTTGTCCAGCTGATCACGGACGCTGGGAACGAGGGATGCCGGCACCCGTGGCCGGCGCAGATACCGCGGCCGATGTCCTCCGCGAGCCAGGCCGTGGTTGGAGAACATCGCACGACCGGCTGCCATCGTTCAGCGACGCGCCGAGGGCCGTCGGAGATCGGGGTGGAATCCGACGCCGGCGTGATCGGGCGGGCGGGGCTGATTAACGTTCGCGATAGACGATCCGACCCTTGGTCAGATCGTAGGGAGTGATCTCGACGGTCACCCGATCGCCGGGGACGATTCGGATGAAGTTCTTGCGCATCTTGCCGGCGATGTGGGCCAGGATGCGATGACCGTTCTCCAGTTCGACCATGAACTGGGTGTTGGGCAGGGCCTCGACGATGCGGCCTTCAGTTCGGATCGGTTCTTCTTTTGCCACGCAATGCTCCTGTGAACGCGACACGGCGGTCGGGCGAGGCGCCGACCGAATCGTGAATCGCAACCAGCTCGTCCGACGGGCACGGCCACGTCCAATCGGTCCGGCCTCGACGGCGGGAGAGGCCCGAAGACGCGACGGCAGGTGGCCCGGGATTGCCTCGATCTGCCCCGTCGGAAGCTCCATCTTAAAAAATACTGGAATCCGGCGGAATTGAACAGTGGTGAATAGGGATCTGAATTCGCCGCGAATCGATGGCGATCCGGACGAGAGAGACGGCCGGGGCGTCTGGCAGCGCAACCGCATGCCCCCTCGCGAAGCTCGCGGCGATGCGAGGGCTCCTCGGATACAGCGTCGGCCGGACCCTGGTCAGGCCGGCGTGAACGGCGGCGGGACTCCCGGGACCCTCAGCCGAACGTGGTGCACCGCGTCTACCGCCGTGATGAAGAGCCCCCGCGCGTCGGCGTCGCACCAGGCCAGGTTGCTCGGCCGCTTCGGGGTGGCCAGGATGCCGAGGAGCCTTCCGCCGGGGTCGAAGACCCAGATTCCCTCGGCGACGGCGACGTAAACACGGCCATCGCGATCCACCTTCATCCCATCCGGGCCTCCCGGCTCGCTCGGATCGAGCCGAGCGAACCGGCGGCCGGACCCGGGGGTCACGGCCCCGTCGGGCTGGACCTCGAACGCGCGGACCTCGTAGCGTGCCGTGTCGCAGACGTAAAGCGTCGACTCGTCCGGCGAGAAGGCCAGGCCATTGGGCTTCTCGAAGTCGTCGATGAGCAGCCGCGGCTCGGAGGGTCGGCCCGTTCGGACGTCGAGCGAGTAGACCCCCTGGAAATGGAGGGCACGCTTCGAGGGCTCGACGCCGTAGGGCGGGTCCGTGAAGAAGAGCAGTCCATCGGAGCGGGCGACGAGGTCGTTGGGGCTGTTCAGCCGCTGCGCAGACCAGTTCTCCGCCACGCTCTGGACCCCGCTCCCGTCCGGGTCCATCGTGGAGATTCGTCGGCCGTTCTGCTCACAGAAGACGATTTTCCCGCCAGGACCGAACGTCTGGCCGTTGGCTGCACGCGTCTGTTCGCGGAGTGTCGTGACGGTCCCGTCTCGCCCGATTCTGTAGGTCCGTTCAGCCTTGATGTCCTGGAAGAGGACCGTTCCGTCAGGGCACCAGAGGGGTCCCTCCGTGAACTGAAACCCCGAAGCGCGTTGTTCCAGGGTCTCGCCCTCGATCAGGCCAGAGAGGCCCGCATCCCTCAGAATCGTTATCGCCATGTCACCCTCCCCGATCGAACTTCCCAAGGCCGGATGCGAGGCGGTCTGCAAAACCGAAGCCTTCACCGACCGCCCGCCGGAACCAGCCATGCGGACCCGCTGGACCGGACGCTCGCTAGCCGCGACCTGCGCATGTTGCCAAATCGCGTGTCCGCCTGTGGTGAGTTCGGCACCGATGATCTAAGATGATTTATCTCGGGAAAGATCCCCTCTTGCCAAGCGGATTTCGACCTGGGCTCTCGCTGATCAGGAGCGCTCGCGATGCCATCGGAGTCGGACCTGCCGGATCGTCAGAAGGCGAAGACGTTCTTCCAGTACGGCAACGACGCCGCGCTGAAGGCGAATCTCGACTACGCGATCGACATGTACAAGCAGGCCTGCAAGCTTGCCCCGGACAACCTGACCTACCGACAGGCGTTGCGGGGGGTGCAGCGGCGGCGGTTCAACAATGATCCCTCCAAGGTCGGGATGCTGGTCGGCGCCCGGAATCAGCCGATCCGGATGCGGGCGCGGTCGGCCCGTTCGAAGGGGAACTACCCCCACGCGCTGGAGATCTGCGAGGACGCGTTCACGCACAACCCCTGGGACATCGCCACGGCCCGGGAGGCATCCGAGGCGGCCGAGCAGGGGGGATTCCTGCCGCTGGCGGAGTGGTACATCGAATCCGTCCTGTCGCAGGCGAAGGACGCCGAGTTCTTCCGCCACGCCGCCCACGTCTTCGAGAAGAACGAGCACTGGCAGAAGGCGATCGCGAGCTGGGAGCAGGTCAAGAAGCTCGACCCCAACGACGAGAGCGCCAATCGCCAGATCAACGCCCTCTCCGCCAGCGCGACCATCAAGCGTTCCGGGCTCGGCGAGGCCCTGGACAAGCACAAGCCCAGGGCCGAGGAAGACCTCCAGGAGAAGCTCGAGCGGCTCAAGCAGGAGCAGCTCACCCCGGAGGAGCGCTGGCACAGGGAGATCCAGGAGAACCCCAACCAGGTCTGGCCCTACCTCAATCTGGCCGAGCACCATCGTAACCGCAGCCAGCTCGAGTCGGCCGAGAAGATCCTCGCGCAGGGCCTGAAGGCCAATCCGAAGGAGCCGATGCTCCAGCAGGCTTACGCCGATGTGCAGATCAGCCGGATGAAACGGGCCATCGAGTCGTGGACCCAGAAAACCAGGGAGAACCCCGAGGACACGTCGGCCAGGGCGAAGCTCGACCAGATCACGAAGCTGCTCAGCGACTACGAACTGAAGGAGTACCGTCGTCGGATCGGGCTCAGCCCGGAAGATACGGGCCTGCATTACCAGTTCGGCCTGGCCCTCGCGAAGGCGGGGCTGCACGACGAGGCGATCGCCGAGTTCCAGCAGGCCCGCTCGAGCCCAACGCTCAGGGTGCAGGCGCTCATCCAGGTGGGCCTGAGCTTCGAGGCCAACTCCGCCTGGAAGCTGGCCGACCGCGCCTATCGCGATGCCCTGAAAGCGATTGAGTCCGAGGACGTGGCCAATTTCAACATCCTCCACTATCGCCTGGGTCGGGTCGCTGAGGCGCTCGGGAATACCGAGGCGGCCGAGGAGCATTACAACGAAGTCGCGGCCAACGATTACACGTATCTCGACGTGGCCCAGAGGCTTCGGAACCTGAGCAACTTGAACTAAACGCCAATTTCGTGGTAGATTAGCTCTTTCGTCACCACGAACCGCCCGGTTCGCGGCAGGGGTCAGGACGTTCCGCCCCAGTGACGTGGGTCAATCGCTGAGTTCCCCGAGAAGCCATGCCAAATTCTCCCTCCGCAGCCAAGCGCCTCCGTCAGAGCGCCAAGCGTCGGCTGCATAATCGGATCACCAAGAAGGTCATCAAGACCTCGATGAAGAAGACCCTCCAGTCGGTCGGCGAGAACGACCTCGCAAAGGCCGAAACCGACTTCCGGGCGGCGATCTCGCGGATCGACAAGGCCGGGGCCCGGAGGGTGTTGCACCCGAACACGGCGGCCCGCCGCAAGAGCAAGCTCGCACGTGCCTACTCGGCCGCCAAGGCGAAGACGCAGCAGGCACCCCAGTCCTGAGCGGGACCGGAAAGTCCCGGCCGGGCCGGAAGTCCTCGCGGCAAGGCGAGCCGACTCCTCATCCTCCGGGCCTACGTTCATGCCCTCGCTCAAGGACTGCTACCCGGGCCTGATCGATGTTCTGGCCCGTCAGGAAGCCTCATCCCGACCCGGCCCGGAGACCAGACCGGGCTGGGAAGCCGTGCTCCGGATCGCGGTCACGCGGGCCTCGGGTGAATCGCTCTCCCGTCGCGTGGTGGCCGCCCTGGACGGGGCCGGGATGATGGAGGCCTGCGCCCTCGCGGGCACCCCGATCGGGGAGATCCTCGATCTCCTGGCCCAGGCCGGCGTGGACGCGCCCCCCAGAATCGCCGCCCTGATCCACCGGCTAGCTCGATGGTTCTCGGCCTCGTTTCCCGATACGAGTGCCGTCGAGCCGGGAAATGGGCCGGTCACGCCCGCGCTCCGCGAAGAACTGCTCGCAATCAACGGGATTGGCCAGGGAACCACCGACGCCATCCTCCTGGCACTCGGACGATCCTCCTTTCCGATCGATCCCGGCGTCTACCGGATCCTCGTCCGGCACGGTTGGTGCGACCTCACGGCCGATTACGACGAGGCGAGTGAGACCCTGAGGCGGCATGCCGGGGACAACCCGTCCGAGCTTGCACGTCTGGCCAATGGGCTATCGAGTGTCGGGCGGCGTTATTGCGGGGTGCGTGCTCCGCGCTGCGACCGCTGCCCGCTCTTGCCGCTCCTGCCCCCGTCCGGCCCCATCGATCCTCACGGCTAGGGCGGCAGCGTCTGGTCCGCTCGCCCATCGATCTTTCCTCACCGGCCGCCGAGGGAGCTTTCCATGGCCGACTACCAGCTCGAAGGCCCAAAGCCCGCACGGATGTACGAGGTCATCCTGCCGAAGAAGCTCGGCTACTTCGGCAAGATCCAGGAAGTGCTCGAGGACCTGTTCGACGAGAAGGCCATCCGTGCGATCCCGTTCGTCCGGAAGTCCATCGCCCGTCGGCGCCGCGAGCCCGGATTCAGTGAGGAGGCCTGGATCAGGTCGCTCTGCCAGGCATCGCGCGGCTACTCGATCTACGAGATGGACGGCCGCTACCTGTCTGAGGACGGGCCGGTCGACGAGCGGGTCCTGGTCATCCGGTTCATCTTCCACAACTCGCCGAAGGTCAAGGACCCCGGGCTGGATCTGCTGACGGCCTCGCTGGAGGTCGTCAATCACCTCGTCGCGAGCCGATTCGCCAGGGAACTTGGCGTCGAGGAGGAAATCTGGTTTCTTGAATACCAGCAGCCACAGCTCGCCATCTGGCGGAAGGAAGAGGACGAGGGACCGGCCTGACGTGCCTTTCCGACCATACCAGGGGATTTCATCATGACCGCTCTGGAAGCCCTGATTGATCGCTACGCCGCCGGCGGGACGGTGCTCGTCTACGCCGTGAGCGGCCTCACCCGGGCGCAGGGGCATGCCGATCCCGGCGACGGGGCGGGCAAGTGGACCATCGCCGAGCTCGTGGCCCACCTGGTGGACAGCGACCTGGTCGGGGGAGACCGGATCAAGCGGGTCATCGCCGAGCCGGAGCCCACGCTCCTGGCTTACGACGAGAACGCCTGGGTCGAGCGTCTGAGGTCCCGCGAGATGTCGGTCGAGGAGGGAGTGAACCTCTTCACCGCCAATCGACGATGGATCGCGACGGTGCTCCGGGGGTGTGCCGACTCGGATTACGCGCGGGCCGGGAACCACACCGAGCGGGGCCGCATGACGCTGGCCGAGTTAATCACCGGCTACGCGACCCACCTGGATCATCACCTGCGATTCCTTTACGCCAAGCGTGCCAACCTGGGCGCGGCGGTCCAGCCGCGTTATTCCTATTCCACCGATTGATCGATCGAGGCCCGCAGGGCACAATCTTCCCCGACGGAGCCGAGCATCGTGACACGCCTCTTCGCCGGTACACCGTGGGACCGTCCGCCGACCTGCGAGCGCTGCGGCCGGCCTGAGGTGGAGTGTCAGTGCCCGCCGCCGGTGGCCGAGCCGAGGCGTCTGGACCCGAAGGCCCAGACGGCGCGGGTTGGCGTCGAGAAGCGGGCCAGGGGCAAACTCGTCACGGTCGTCTCCGGCCTCGATCCAGAGGGAAATGACCTCGCGAGGCTAGCGGCGACGCTCAAGTCCGCCTGCGGCACCGGCGGGACGATGAAGGATGGCCAGATCGAACTCCAGGGTGACCATCGCGAGGCCGTCGCGGGCCGGCTGACGGATATCGGATACAAGGTCAAGCGCCGCTGACACCTCGCGAGCCGAGTGGAGAGGAAGAACGCCGCGATGAAAGTGCCTGCGATGCCGGTGATGATCGGGGTGCTGGCCGTGCTTGCCGTGGCCTACCGCTATTACAGCGCGTTCCTGGCGGCGAAGGTCGCCGTGCTCGACGACAGCCGCGAGACGCCGGCCCACACTTTCCGTGACGGTCAGAACTTCGACCCCACGAACAAATGGGTCCTCTTCGGGCACCACTTCGCCGCGATCTCGGGCGCCGGGCCGCTGATCGGGCCGGTCCTGGCGATCCAGTTCGGCTACCTGCCGGGGCTCATCTGGCTCGTCGTGGGCGTCTGCCTGGCCGGCGCGGTTCAGGACATGCTCGTGCTGGCTCTCTCGACCCAGCGTGGAGGGCTGAGCCTGGCCGGGCTGGCCCGCCGGGAGATCAGCCGCCCCGCGGGCATCGCGGCCACCCTCGCCATCCTCTACATCATCATCATTGCACTGGCCGGGCTGGGGATCGTTGTGGTCAAGGCTCTCGGGGGCGAGGAGGTGCCGATGAGGGCCGGCACCGTCCTGGTGTACCCCGAAGGCTCGGCGGTGAACCGAACGACGCTCGCCGGCGGGCCGACCATCTACGACGTGCCCCCCGAGACCACCTACCGT
>JAXMBE010000087.1:0-28487 GCA_046349995.1 Isosphaeraceae bacterium
GACCACGTCGTGGCGTCCCCCGTGGGCCCCTCCTCAATCCTGTCTGAAATCATCGGGTATATTTGTGAAGTAGAGGGCGCAGACTACACCCGTCGATAAATCGGTCCTGGAATTCACAGTACGTTCGCTGGGAGCGAAACCGGCCGGATCCCGTAGGCGGCGCGAGCCGGTCCGGAGTTAGATCGGGGGCGATCCGCGGGGCGGCTTTGTGGGACAGAGAGGCCGGGCGATGGGCAGAAGGATCGGCGTATACGTCATCGCTCTCCTCGGCCTCGTGCTCGCCTCGGCGGGGGGGACTGCCCGGGGCGGGGAGTACTACTACGTGCTGATTTTCGGGTCCCAGTCGAGCCCGAAACTCCTCCGATATACCCACACGTGGGCGACGTTCGTCAGGGCCGTCGGCGAGGGGCCCGACCCCAGGAATTATGCGATCGAGGTCCACACGATCAGTTGGTTGCCCCGGACGCTGGACCTCCACGTCTGGCGACCCTGGCCTGAGCCGGGCGTGAACCTCGACCTGTACCAGACGCTCGACGTCGTCCGCGCCAACCGCGAGAACGTCACGATGTGGGGGCCCTTCGTCACCGAGAAAAAGATCTATGACCGGTCGCTCTGGGTCCTCCAGGTCATCGCCAGCGGCGCCCCGCAATATCGGGCGATCAGCACGCCAGGGAACCTACTCGTCAGCGATTGCATCCACGCCGTCGCGGCCGTCGATCCGGATTTCGGCCGGGGGCACTACCCGCTGATCCGCATCGGCAAACCGGCCAGCCGCTTCCTCGCGCGGCAGCTCATGATCCGGAGTCCCTTCGACCAGGCGGCCTACGACAATTCCTGGCTGATCCCGCGACTGGGACTGGATCGCTACCCGATCGATGTTGTGCCGCCACAACGGATCCCGGGGCGGGACTGTTTCCTTTGTCGTTGTCCGGAGTGAAGCGGTACTTCCGGCTGAGTCGGATCGGCCTTGACGGTAAGGGAACCGGGGCTGCGCGCCCGGAAGGGACGCTCCCTCGATCTGCGCCGCCGGTATCAGCGAGATGTTCCCGGAGGATCCGGCACACCTCGCCGATGACTTCCGAACGGTCCTGGCAAAGGTGACCGGCGGAGACCAGCTTCTCCGAGGCGGCTCCTGCGACGTGGGCGCTCTCATAGCCCACAACGCCGTCCGTCCGGTGCTCGGGCGGTGACTCGGGGCGGACCGCGATGATCGAGTGGACCTCCAGCGACGGCGGGTGGGCCAGCTCCGAGAGCGCCGTGAGGATCGGCGAGTCCCATCCTAGCTCGTCGATGCTGCTCGGCAGGCGCCTGCGGAACGGCTCGCGGAAAAAGTCCGGCGGGTTCTCCGCGACCAGCCGGCGCTGGGTGGCGCGCAGGGCGTCGGGCAGGAAGACCAGCCGCGTCCCCATCGCCCGGAATGGGCCCCGGTCCAGCCGGCTGCCCCGGTGGGGCGTCGCGATGTAGACCACGCGGCGGACCATCGGAATCGGGCCGAAGATCAGGCAGTCGCGCATCAACGCGACGTCGTCGACGTCTCCTTTCAGCTCGTCGACGGGACGATCGCCGACCGCCCGCCAGAGCCGATCGCCCGGATCGACGGCGATCATCTTGCACAGCAGGCCGCCCATGCTGTGGCCGACGAGCACCATCCGATCGAACGCGGGGTCGGTCTTGCCAGGGTCCAGCCGCCGTCGAGCCTCGTCGAGTTCCCTGCGGAGGAGATACGCCGAGTAGGGGCTCGGGTTGCCGGTCGCGTAGCCGAACGTCCAGAACTGGAAGCGGCCGTCGATCGTCGGATCGGCCGCGAGGGCCTCAATCATCCGGCTCCACGACGCCGGCCGGGACCAAAGCCCGTGCACGAAGACGACCGGGATCCTCCCGCGCACGCAGGGATGCGGCAGCGACAGGCCCGTCGGCTGGAAACCGAGCCGCTGCCCCGGCTCGGGCGTCGTGCGCGGTCCCGCAAGGGCCTGTGCCGGGACGGATGACGCGGCGGAGACGATCCAGAGCACGGCCAAGACCGAGGACAGGGATCTCATGCCGGGACTCCTCTCGGGGCGCTCAGGAACCGCCGACGTAGCGAGCCGGATCGTGCTCGAACGCCTCGCGGGACTCCTCGGTGAGGAAATGGTAAGTCACGCCGCGGTGCACAGCCTGGCCCTTCGCGAAGGCGCGGGGGAAGGTCCGGCCGAGGACGACATCCGGGACCTCAGAGCCCTTCTGGTATTCGGGGTTGAAGAACAGGCTGACGTAGGTCTTGGTGAAGGCGAGCGCCTTCTGCTTGAACCATGCCACGGCCCTCTCAACGCTCGACGGGTCGAGGGGAAGGGCGATCTGGTCGTGGCGCTCGAACTCAATGAAGACCGGGAGAATATCGAGGTCGTAGAATAGGAGCAGGCTGTCGACATCGACGCCTGCCTCCAGCCCGAAGCGGAGCTGGATGTTCGCCGGGCAGCGCTCGCCTCGGGGGATCGAGAACGTGACGAACCCGCCGTGGTAGCCCCGACCCGCGGGCCCAAATTCCCGCTCGGTCACGACCGGCGTGACACCCGGCAAGGACTCCGCGAACGCCTCGACCCAGGGCCGGGTGGCCTCCTGGATTTGGTGACTCAGGCCGAGGAAGATCGCGTAGTGGAATTGCATCTCTCGGTATTGCTCGGCGGCACGGGACTGCATCTCCCGGACGCGCTCCATGGCGGAGTCGACCTCGCCGCGGAGCCTGGCCTTGAATTCGTCGATCTCGGTCATGGCTCACCTCGATTTCGCACGGTCAGTCAATTGCCTACTCTCCACCGATCAATTCCCCCGGCTCGGCCACGGAACGCTTCATCAGGAAGACCAGCAACACGAGCCCCAGGCTCACGACGGCGAACAGCCAGAAGACGTCAAAGAAGGCCAGGGACGCGGCCTGCTGCTGACGGAGGTTATCCAGCGTCTGCAGGGTCATCTGCTGCGACCGGGCCGGATCGCCCGTCCGCTGCATGAAGAACGCCTGACCTTGATTGAAGAAGGACTGCACGTGCGAGTTCAGCGGGCCGAGGTCCTCGCCCACGCGCGCCAGGTGGAGCTGCTCGCGCCGCTGCTCGATGATCTTGCCGATCGACATGCCGACGCTGCCCCCCTCGTTGCGGAGCAACGCGAACAGGCCGACCGCCGCCCCGCGCAGGTGCTGGGGGGTGTAGCGGAAGGCCGCCACGTTGATCGGGGCGAAGAGCATCGACAGGCCGCAGATCAACACCACCCGCGGCCAGACCACCTGCCCCGGGCTGATGTACAGGTTCATCCGAGCCATCCAGTAGCACCCGGCCGCCATGACCAGCAGGCCACCGGCGATCAGCCATCGGGCGTCGGTGCCCCGGCCGACGAGCACGCCGACGACGAGCATGACCAGGATGGAGAAGACGCCCGAGGGCGACATCACCAGCCCGGAGACGAAGGCGTCGTATCCGAAGAGCGACTGGAGCAGGGAGGGCAGGATCACGCTGGCGCCGTAGAGGACCCCGTAGGCGCAGAAGATGATGACGCTGCAGGCCGCGAGGTTGCGCTCGGCCATCGGCCGGAAGTTGACCACCGGGTTGGCGATCCTCAGCTCCCGGAAGATCAGGAGACCCAGCCCGAGGACGAACAGGACGGCCAGCGTCTGGGCATGCCAGAAGGGGTCGTTGTACCAGTCCCACTCCTGCCCCTTGCTGAGCAGGATCTCCCAGGAGCTCATCACCAGGACGAGCAGCCCCAGGCCGATGTAGTCGAAGTTGAGCGGCTTCTTCTTCAGCTCCGCCCGCTCCCTCTTGAGGTACTCGGGGTCCTCGACCGCGAAGTGGCACATCAGGTAGCCGAGCAGCCCGATCGGCAGGTTGATGAGGAAGATCCAGCGCCAGTTGTAGTTGACCGTGATGTAGCCGCCGAGGGTCGGGCCGATGACCGGGGCGGTCAGCCCCGCCACTCCGAACATCGTCATGGCCGTGCCCTGCTTCTCGGGCGGGAAGCCGTCGAGCAGGATCGCCTGGCTGGCTGGCTGGAGCCCGCCGCCGGCCACCCCCTGGATCACCCGCCAAAGAATCAGCTGTTCGAGGCTGGTGGCCAGGCCGCAGAGCACGGAGGCGACGGTGAAGATGGCGATGGACAGGAGGAAGTACCTGCGGCGGCCCATGCGGGCCGAGAGCCAGCCGGTCATCGGCAGGATGGTGGCGTTGGCGGCCAGGTAGCTGGTCATGACCCAGTCGCTGTCGTTCATCGTCGCGGAGAGGCCGCCGGCGATGTAGCGCATCGAGGCGGTGGCGATCGTCGTGTCGAGGATCTCCATGAACGTGGGCACGACCACGGCCACGGCGACGAACCAGGGGTTGATCGCCGGGCGGCTGACCGCGCCCGGTGCCAGGGCCGCGCTGCTCATGACAAGGCTCCTCCGGGAAGGTCGCTGGGGCGAATGGACGGAAGACCGCGGTTGCTGGTTAAGAGGTAGCGGAAGGAATGAGATAAGGGGCACGGGATCTGCGGCTTTTGGCTCGGGTCGAGAAGTCACCCCGGAGCCGCGCCATGTCCAAGCCCCTGGTCAGCGATGAGCTGTGGTGCCGCGTCGAGCCGTTGCTGCCGCCGGAGAAGCCCCGCCGGTTCCGCTTCCCGGGCCGCAAGCCGATCCACCCGCGACAACTCCTCTCGGGGATCCTCTTCGTCCTCAAGACGGGGATCCGCTGGGACGACCTGCCGGCCGAGCTCGGCTGGGGATGCGGTCGCACGTGCCGCCAGGCCTTCGCCCGCTGGCACCGGGCCGGCGTGTGGCGGCGGCTGCACGAGTCGGTCCTGGCCGAGCTCAACGCCGCGGGACTGATCGACTGGTCGAGGGCGCTTGCTGGACAGCCGCCTCGGGCGCGGGGCGTCGGCGGCGGCGAGGCGACCGGGCCGAGCCCTGTCGACCGCAGGAAGAAGGGCACCAAGCACCACGTCGCGACCGACGCCGGCGCGCCGCTGGCGGCCACGACGACCGGGCCAACCGCCACGACTCCACCCAGCTGCGCCCCTGGTGGAGTGTTGAGTCCCGCCGGTGCGGGGCCGCCGGGGCCGGCCGCGGAGGCGGCCCAGGGCCGCCCAGGGGGACCGGGCGTACGACTCGGAGCCTGACCGCCTCTGGCTGCGGAGCGGGGGATCATCCCCGTCCTGGCGAGGCGGAACACGGAGCACGGCAGCGGGCTGGGGGTGACCCGCTGGTTCGTCGAGCGGACGCTGTCGTGGCTCCACGTGGTTCGGCCGGCTGCGACGGCGGCTGGACCGACGCTGGCCATGCACGAGGGGCTCGTATCGCTGATGCGCCCTCATCTGCATACGGCTACTCCAGTAGAGTCCTCAGGAGTTGCCTCATTCCTTCCGGGCTACCTAAGTCATTCGTCATCAAGCCGCCGCGGCCATGGCCGAGGGGGCCGCCGATGGCGACGGCTCTCCGGGGACGGGCGGTGCGGTGGGCCCTGCGGGAGCGGGCGAAGCGGCCGCAGGATCTCGCCGGTGCGGCCCCGCGGGTGGCTCCTTGTAGTACACGTAGGGTGACCGAGGCCGACGAACAGGGGGGCCTTCTCGGGGTCGTAGTCGGTGAGGTCGATCCGCACCGGCAGCCGCTGGACGATCTTCACGAAGTTGCCCGTGGCGTTCTGCGGCGGCAGCAGCGACAGCGTCTGGCCGGTCCCCATGGTGAAGCCGGTGATCCGGCCCTCGAACTCGCGGCGGCCGCCGTACATGTCCACCTCGCAGCTCACCCGCTGGCCGATCCGCAGGTCGGCGAGCTGCGTCTCCTTGAAGTTCGCGTCGATCCAGATCTCGTCGATCGAGCGGACGGCCATCAGGGCCTGCCCTGGGAGCACGTTGTTGCCGGGGTTGACATTCTTGCTGGTCACGACGCCGTCGATCTCGCTGACGATATCGCAGTAGCGGAGGTTGAGCTCGGCCTGGGCGAGGTCGCGCCGGGCCTGGAGCAGCTTGGCCTCAGCCTGCTTGATCGCCGGCGCCTCGGGCACCAGGCGTTCGAGGATCCGATCCAGGTTCCCCTCCTTGTCGCGGCTGACGAACTCGTCGAGCGCCTCCTTCGGCGTCCGCTCAATGGATGGCGGGCGCAGGCCGACCTGGGCCATGCTCTGGACCAGCGCGGCCAGCGCCTCCCGGACGCCGGAGAAGGTCTGGTTGAGGTCGGCGGGGACGTCAGACAGCTCCCCCTTCTCGGGGCGCGGCGGCAGGCCGAGCGCGACCCGCGACTCGTAGACTTCCTCGAGGGCCTGCTTGGCCGCGGCCTCGGCCGTCCGATCGGCCTCGCGATACTGGTCGTATTCCTGCCGCGCGATCGTCTTGCGGGCGTAGAGCCCCTCGGCCCGTTTGAAGTCGGCCCGCGCACGGTCAAGGCTCGCCTCCTTGCTCCTCAGGGCCGCCACGCGCGCCCGCAGGAGGGCGACCTGGTCATCGACCTTCTCGATCGCCGTCTGGAGCTTCCACCTCAGGGCGCGGGCCTGGCCGAGGATGGCCCGGACCTGGGCCTCGGCGGCCTTGAGGTCGGCCTCGGCGCCGACCACCGCCGCCTTCTTGATGTCGAGCTGCACCTGATAGGGCTCGCGGTCGAGCTGGACGAGCAGGTCGCCCCGCTTCACGCGATTGTTGTCGCTGACCAGGACCCGGGCCACCTGCCCGGGCACCCGGGGCGCCACGAGCGTGACGTGCCCGTTCACGTAGGCATCATCCGTGGAGACCGTGTTCAGCGCCGTCTCCACCGCCGGAATCAGGAGATATCCTGCGGCCGCCAGGGCGACCACGGCCCCCGCCCCCAGCAGCCATCTTCGTCGCGGGTGCGATGGCGCCCCGGCCGCGGGGAGCGGCGTTGCCGAAGGGACGCCGGGGCCCGGTTGTCCAGCTCGGGGGTCCGTATGGGCACCCTCATCGGCTTGCGGCCGGGCTGAGCCATCCCGCGCTTCAGAAGGCACCGCCCCCGCCTCGATCGCAGCTCCCAAAGTGTCATTGCTCGTGCCTGTCATGTTCATGTTCTCGCCTCCCGCCCGTCGGAACCACGAGGAGCTTGTGCAGACCATGTCAGCA
Organism: Isosphaeraceae bacterium; assembly: GCA_046349995.1. Taxonomy (GTDB): domain Bacteria; phylum Planctomycetota; class Planctomycetia; order Isosphaerales; family Isosphaeraceae; genus Aquisphaera. The sequence continues at coordinate 7,066 of JAXMBE010000087.1, forward strand.
TCGCCCGCGGGTTCGCGGCGGGGCTCGCAACTACGCGCCAACGAGGCCCGGCACGCCGCTACCAGCCCGCGAAGTCGACCAAGTAAACCACCGTTGACTTAATCCTAACGGGGTTGACTTTCGAAGTCAACAGTCGATTACTTGGAATAGGAGAAAAAAACCGAAGGGGGGGCCAGGCCATGCCGGAGCGTCGAGTCAGTGCAAGCCCGAAGCGGCGGCGGGATGCCGCCGCCACCCGACAGGCGATCCTCGAGGCGGCCACCCGCCGCTTCGCCACCCAGGGCTACCGGCGCGCCGGGGTCCGCGCGATCGCCGCCGACGTCGGCGTGAACGCCGCGCTGGTCAACCGCTACTTCGGGTCCAAGGAGGAGCTCTTCGCCGAGGCGATCGAGCACGCCTTCGACATCCGGCACCTGCTCCCGCACCGGCGGGGCGATCTGGCCGACCATCTCGCCCGGGCCATGGTCTTCGGACAGGAGGGAGCTTCGGACTGGGGGCGTACGCCGCTCTTGCTCCTGCTGCATTCCGCCGCGGAGCCTGGCGCGGTCAGGCTGTTTCGGTGGGACCTCAACCACACCGCACTTCCGCTCCTCGCCGAGCGGATCGGCGGCGACGAGGCGGCGGTCCGGGCCGCCATGGTCATGGCACAGCTCACGGGCTTCGCGATCATCCACCGCGTGCTCCACGCGACGCCGTTCGCAGACGCCCGTGGCGAAGAGCTGGTGACGCTCCTCTCCAGAAGTCTGACCGCCTGTATCGGCGGAGACAAATGACAATCGGTCAAGATCGCTACCCTCGCACAGCGTCGTGGTCTCCCAACAGCCTTTCAGGCAGGGCATTCCGATGAGTACGCCTCACCCGCCCCGACGCGGCGAGACGGCCACGGCGGACTGGACGCGATCTCGACACACCGGCACGGATGTCGGCGCTTCTGCGCCCGGCGTGGCGGTCGGGGAGGGGACCGGCCCGAGCCTGTCCACCGCGGCAGACCGCCTCCGGCAAAGCCGGCTCCACGCCGCCGCCCTGGGCCTGTCCGTCTGGTGGGGCCTGGTCCTGCTCCAGGTCCTGCTCGCCGGCCGGACATGGGTCATGCCCGCCATCGTGCTCCTGGCTCTGGGGGCCGCATCCGTGCTGCTGTCCCGGCGCGGGCCGATCCGCCCGGCCTTGCTGCGGGCACTGGAATTCGCGATCTTCGCCCTGATCGCCGCGGCCCTCGCGTACTTCCAGTACCGCGGCATGTGGGACGCGATCACCCGGGATGATACGCCCATGTTCCACATTACGCTCAAGAACGCCCTGATCGCCTCGATGACGCTGATGTTGGCCTACGCGGCGCTGATCCCCAACTCCTGGCGGTCGGCGGCGCCTGTCGTGTTCGGACTCGCGGCCTACCCGGCCGTCACGGCCTGGGCGCTGTCCCGCGTGCATCCCGAGGTCCTTGAATTCCTCAACCAGGAGGGGACGGACCAGTTGCCCGGACTGAACCTCACCATGACGGCGGTGGCCGCCGGACTGTCGCTCTATGCGATCCACATCCTCGACACCCTGCGCGAGGAGGTCTTCGAGGCCCGACGGCTCAATCAGTACCAGCTCGGCCAACTCATCGGGGTCGGCGGGATGGGTGAAGTCTACTTCGCCGAGCACCGCCTGCTGAAGCGGACCTGCGCCATCAAGCTCATCGACCCGCGGAGCGACCGTCACCCGGCGGCCCTGGAGCGCTTCGAGCGCGAGGTCCGGGCAACTGCCCGGCTGTCGCACCCGAACATCATCGAGGTCTACGATTACGGCCGGACGGATGACGGGACATTCTTCTACGTCATGGAATACCTGGAGGGGCGAAGCCTCAGCGACCTGGTCGTGTTTCACGGCCCCCTGAGCGCCGGTCGAGTGATCTATCTGATTGTCCAGGTGTGCGAAGGCCTGGCCGAGGCCCACGCGGTCGGGCTGATCCACCGGGACCTCAAGCCGGCGAACCTGTTCGCCGCCCACCTCGGCCGGCGGTACGACGTGGCCAAGGTGCTCGACTTCGGCCTGGTCAAGGACACGACGCTGGGCTCGGCCGGTCACGTCGGGGAGGGCCGGGTGGTCGGCACGTTAGCGTTCATGGCCCCAGAGCAGAGGACGGGCGAACCGGGGCTCGATCACCGCGCCGACCTGTACGCGGTGGGCGCCGTCGTCTACTACTTGCTCACCGCACACCTTCCCTTCACCGACGAGAACGGGTCCCGACCGCTGGTGGCCCCAAGCCCCGACCGGCCGATCCCGCCATCCAGACATCGTCCCGACGTCCCTGCGGACTTGGAACAGGTCATCCTGCGCTGCCTGGCGGAAGACCCTGCGGGCCGTTACCCCGATGCCGAGAGCTTGCGGGACGCCCTGGCGGCGTGCACGTCCGCCGGGGAGTGGGACGCAGGGAAGGCGAAACGGTGGTGGCGGGAGGTGGAGTCATGACTCGGGAAGTGAATTCGAAGGCCGAGAGCCGTAGACCGTATGCAATCGAATGTTGACTTAGCCCTCGGCCTGCCTCAGCGCGAAGGGCGAGTGACAAGCCATGGATTCGACCATCATCACGGCAATCGCGGCGGCTTGTGGGTCCCTGGTGGGCGCCGCGGCCACCATCGTCACCACTTGGATCACGCAGCGCACGCAGACGGTCCATGCCGAGAGGGAAGCAAAGCTACGCGAACGCCAGTCGCTGTACAGCGAATTCATCACGGAAGCTTCGCGCCTGACCATCGAGGCAGTAAGCCATTCGTTGGAAAAACTCGACACTTTCGTGATGCTTTACGGCATTCTCGGCCGCATTCGGCTCGTGGCTGCTGATCCGGTCCTGGCTGCGGCCGAAGCGTGCTGTCGCCAACTCGTTGACCTCTACGCCAAGCCGAACATGACGGTCGGACAAGTCCGCGACGCTCTCGAACGGGATCAATTCGACCCGATCAGGGATTTCAGCGTCGCCTGCCGGGAGGAGCTTCTTGAGATTGCCGGTGGCGGCTGATGACGACCCGGGTCGAGGTCCGCATCGGAGACGGGCACGGAGTGAGCAGCGTGCTGCGGCAGGGAGTGTCATCTTCGTCGAATTGTTGGCCAGGCTATAGCGAGCGAAGGGTGTTGGAGTTCCCCGTTTCAGGCGGGGAGATGTCGCTTGACGGGCGGCATCGCCCCGTGTCTATGTCGCGGCCAGGGCAGCCCCGAAGCCGACGCCCGTAAGGCGGTAGGTGCCTGTGCGAGTATCATCCCCGACCCGTGGACGGGTACTACTCAAGATCTCCTCGGCGCAGTCGCTGCTAGCGCCCACTCCCGCGAGGAGCTGGTGGGGACCCTCTCAGCCGCGGCTAGAGCGGCCCGAGCGGCCCATCGGGCGAGGGGTCGATCGGCCTCCCGGCCTGGGGATAGGTGCCCAGATGGAGGCCGAGGAGCCTCTCATAATCCTGGATGGCCCCGCGTAGGAAGGTGTCGTCGAAGGCGGTCGCGTTGGCAGCCTCGACCGCGGCCGTGAAGGCGTCCAGCGCGACGATGTCGGCCGTGTCCTTCTCGAGGCGGGAGAGATAGCTGCGAGCCTCGGGCGTATTCATCCATCGCTCTGCGTCCCGATCGTCCTCCCCTGGGCTGAGGACGAGCCAGACGGTCGCGGCCGTGCGGGCGGCCGCCGCGGCCGCTGCCGCGGCGCACTCGCATCCGACCCCGGCGCCCGAGAGGGCCCGAGTCGCCTCGAGAGCCAGGACCACCGTTTCGGTAGGAGCGCGGGCCGAGCCCCTGGCGATCTCCTCGGCGAGCCGGATGGCATCGTCGATGGCCACGCGACGGGCCTCCTGTTGCGGGTGGCCCGCGGGGAATTGGGCGATGGGCTCGACCCTCCGCGCGCACCGCGCCGCGAAGGCCACGATGGCCCGGAGGGGGAGCTTCTTCAGGTCCTCTGTGGTGTACTGGGTCCTGATCATGATTGCCTCGAAATCTTCAAGTCGGTGGTGCAGAGGTCCCACGAGCCTCCGAGAGAATCAATGCCTTGGTGACCCTCGAATGGGGAGCGGTCCCGCGCCCGGTCAGCGTAAATGAAGCAGACGGACGTTTCTCCCCGCCGAGCCGTTGTGAGTCACTGCATGTGCCAGCCGTGGCTCACGATGAGCGATTGCCCGGTCAATGCCAGCGAGGGGAATGCCGCGAAGAACACGGCCACCTCCGCGATGTCCTCCGCAGCGGTGAACTCGCCGTCCACCGTCTCTCGGAGCATGACCGTCTTGACGACCTGGTCCTCGGTCAGGCCCAGTTCCCTGGCCTGCTCGGGGATCTGCCGGTCGACCAGCGGCGTGCGCACGAAGCCGGGGCAGATCACGTTGGCCCGGACGCCGTGGGCGGCCCCTTCCTTGGCGACAAGCCGGGCCAGCCCGATCAGCCCGTGCTTGGCCGCGACGTAGGGCGCCTTCAGGGGCGACGCCTCGACGGAGTGGACCGAACCGATGTAGACGACGCTGCCGCCGCGGCCCTGCCGGATCATGTGTCGCAGGCAGGCCCGGGTCGTGAGGAACGCGCCGTCGAGGTGCACGGCCAGGATCTTCCGCCAGTCGCCCAGAGAGAGGTCGACGAGCGGGGCGATGTGCTGGATGCCGGCGTTGCTGACCAGGATGTCGATGCCGCCGAGCCGAGCGGCGACATCGTCGACGCCGACCTTGACCTGCGCCTCGTCGGCGACGTCCATCGCGACCGCCGTCGCGATGCCACCGCCGGTCGAGATCTCGTACACGACCTCCTGGGCCCGGCCCGGATCGAGGTCGGCGACGGCGACCTTCGCGCCCTCGCGCGCGAACCGGAGTGCGATCTGCCTGCCGATCCCGCTGGCAGCACCGGTCACGATGGCGAGCTTACCGTCTAATCGCGACATGGCTTTGCTCCTCGATGTTCATGACAGGTCAAACTCCGGGACGGTCGCCGGGATGATCAGCCTGGCCGCCGTCGCGCCGAGGACGTCGGCGACCGAGACGCCCGGCGCGCGCTCGCGAAGCACCAGCCCCTCGTCGGTCGGCTCGATCACCGCCATCTCGGTGACCACCAGGTCCACCGGGCGGGCGGAGGTGAGGGGCATCGTGCACTCCTCGACGATCTTCGCCACCCCCTTCGCCGTGTGGGTCATGGCGATGACGACGCGCCGGGCGCCCTGGACGAGATCCATCGCCCCGCCCATCCCCGGCACGAGCTTCCCCGGGACCGTCCAGTTGGCCAGGCGGCCCCGCCCGTCGACCTGGAGGCCGCCGAGGACGGTCAGGTCGAGGTGCCCGCCCCGGATGAGGCAGAAGGCCGTGGTGCTGTCGAGGCTCGCGGCGCCGGGGACGGCCGTGACGTATTCGTTCCCGGCGTTGATGAGGTCCGGGGTCTCCATCCCCGGCGGGGGCGGCGTGCCGACGCCGATCAGGCCGTTCTCCGTGAGGAAGAAGGCGGTCACCCCCGGCGGCATGCAGGATTCCACCAGGGTCGGCAGGCCGATGCCCAGGTTCACGAGCGAGCCGGGCCGCACCTCCTTCGCGACCCTGCGCGCGATGATCTCCTTGGGTGACATGGTCATGGGCGGCGCTCCAGTAGGTGATCCACGAGGGTCCCCGGTGTCCGGACCGAGTCCGGCGGGATGGTGCCGACCGGGACGATCTCGTCGGCCTCGACGATGACGGTCTCGGCCGCCATCGCCATCACCGGGTTGAAGTTCTGCGCCGTGAGCCGGTACGTCAGGTTGCCGAGATAGTCGGCTTGCCAGGCATGGACGAGCGCGAAGTCGGCCCGGAGCGGCGTCTCCAGCAGCCATGACTCGCCGTTGACCTTGACCGTGAGCTTGTCTCGCTCGATGACCGTCCCGAGGCCCGTCCTGGTCAGGACGCCCCCCAGCCCGGAGCCGCCCGCGCGGATCCTCTCGGCGAGCGTCCCCTGGGGCACGAGTTCGACCTCGAGTTCCCGGGCGAGCATCTGCCGCTGTGTCTCGGAGTTTGCCCCGATATGGGAGGCGACCAGTCGCTTCACCGCGCGGGCATCGATCAGCTTGCCGATGCCGCGACCGGTCGAGTCGGTGTCGTTGGTGATGACGGTCAGGCCCTTGCGCCCGGATGAGGCGAGGCCCTGGATCAGGCGGTGAGGCGATCCGACCCCGAAGAATCCTCCGATCATGAGGGTCGCCCCGTCGGGGATCATGGCGACCAACTCGTCGAGATGGTGTGCGGTCTTCATGGTCATCACTCAAATTTATCGAGGTGCCATCAACCCATGATGTGGTATCCGCCGTCCACGTAGACGGTCATCCCGGTGAGTGCGCCGGCGGCCGGGCTTGCCAGGAAGGCGGCCATCGCGCCCACGTCCTCGATCTCGGCCAGGCGGCCGAGCGGGGCCTTGCGCCGCTCCTCCTGGACGATCGCGTCGAAGTCCTTCAGCCCGGAGGACGCGCGGGTGTGGATCGGGCCGGGGGAGAGTGCGTGCACGCGGATGCCTTTCGGGCCCAGCTCGTAGGCCAGGTACCGCACGGCGCACTCCAGCGCCGCCTTGACCGGGCCCATCAGGTCGTAGTTCGGCACCACCCGCTCGGCGCCGGCGAAGCTGAGCGTCAAGAGCGTCCCGCCCTCGGTCATCAGCGGCTCCGCCCGCCGGGCGAGGCGGATGAACGAGTGGCAGGAGATGTCCATCGCCATCAGGAAGCCCTCGCGCGACGAGTCGGTCAGCCGGCCCTGGAGATCCGGCTTGGGCGCGAAGGCGACGGCGTGCAGGGCGAAGTCGAGCCGGCCCCAGCGTTGGCGAATCGCCGCGAACAGGCCCTCCACCTGCGCGTCGTCCTGCACGTCGCAGGGCAGGAAGATGGGGGCTTCAAGCTCTTGCGCGAGCGGCTCGACGTACGGCCTGGCCTTGTCGCTGAGGTAGGTAACCGCCAGCTCGGCCCCCAGTGCCCGGAAGGCCCGGGCGCAGCCGTAGGCGATCGAGTGGGCGTTGGCGATCCCGACGACGAGTCCCTTGCGGCCCTCGAGCGTGCCGTCTAGTCGTGCGATCATCGTGGGTACTCTCCTTCCTTCCGCGTGCCGGACGCGCCACCGAGGAGCCGGAGGGTGTGCCGGGCGATCACCAGTTCCTCGTCGGTCGGTATGACCCAGGCCGAGGGGGATCGCCCTCCCGGGGAGATCCGGGGCCCGCCGCGGCGATTGGCCTCGTCGTCGAGCGTGACGCCCAGCCAGGCCGCGTCGCGGCAGACCCGGGCGCGGACCTCGGTGGCGTGTTCGCCGATCCCCCCCGTGAACACCAGGGCGTCCAGCCCCTTCAGGACCGCGGTCAGCGAGCCGAGTTCGCGGCCGATGCGGTCGATGAAGTAATCGACCGCGAGCCGGGCGTCCGGCTCATCGCTGGCCAGCAGCTCGCGCATGTCGTTGGAGACGCCGGAGAGCCCCTTCAGGCCCGAGTGGTTGTAGAGCAGGTTCTCCATCTGGTCGACCGACATGCCCCGTTGCCGCAGCAGATAGATCAGGACGCCGGGGTCGATCTGGCCGCACCGCGTCCCCATCGGCAGGCCGTCCAGCGCCGTGAAGCCCATCGTGGTGCCCAGGCTCTTGCCCGCCAGGACGGCCGCCATGCTGCATCCGTTGCCCAGGTGCGCGATCACCACCCGCCCCGCCGCGGCGACGGGGTCGAGCGCCCGCAAAGCCTGGGTGACGTACTCGAACGACAGCCCGTGGAAGCCGTACCGGCGGACGCCCGCGTCCAGGTACTCGCGGGGCAGCGCGTAGATGTCGGCGACCAGCGGGGCGGTCCGGTGGAATGCCGTGTCGAAGCACGCCACCTGAGGCAGCCCGGGACGGTGCTTGATCACCTCGCGGATGGGGGCGAGGTTGTGGGGCTGGTGCGACGGGGCGAGCGGCTCGAAGGCGGCCAGGGCGTCGAGCGTGGGCCCGTCGACCACGACCGGCTCGGAGTAGATCGACCCGCCATGCACCACGCGGTGGCCGACGCCCACGACCTCCAGGCCCGCGCCGTGGGACTCGACCCAATTGAAGATCCGATGCACCGCATCTTCCTGGGTCGCGACCTCGGCCGGGGAATCTCGTTCGTCGACGACGATCGCACCGTCGTCGTCACTGACGAAGAGGTGGGGAGCGGTGCCGATCCCCTCCAAGATGCCCCGGTACAGCCGCCGCAGATCCGCGCCGGCGACCGCGAACACGGAGAACTTCACGCTCGACGACCCCGCGTTCAGGACGCCGATGACCTTGGTCATCGTTCCTCCTTGCGGTCTGGGACCGCGATGTTGCCGCCGCCCGGAAGGCCCGCGCGCCGGGCTTGGGCCACCAGGAGGCCCACGGCGCAGGAGGCCAGGCGAGCCTGGACGCTGTCGGAGCGGCTGGTCAGGACGATCGGCACGCGGGCCCCGAGGACGATGCCCGCGGCGTCGGCGTTGGCCATGAAGGTGAGCTGCTTGGCCAGCATGTTGCCGGCCTCCAGGTCGGGGACCAGCAGCACGTCGGCATCGCCGGCGACCTCGGACCGGATGTGCTTGACCTCCGCGGCGGCCTTGCTGATCGCGTTGTCCATCGCCAGCGGCCCGTCGACGAGGCCGCCGGTGATCTGGCCGCGGTCGGCCATCTTGCACAGGGCGGAGGCCTCCAGCGTGGCCGTGATCTTGGGATTGACCGTCTCGACCGCCGAGAGGACGGCGACCTTGGGCAGGGCGACCCCGAGGGTGTGGGCCAGGTCGATCGCGTTCTGGCAGATCGAGACCTTGTCCTCGAGGGTCGGGTAGATATTGATCGCGCAGTCGGTGAGCACCAGGGGCTTGTGGTACGTCGGGACATCCATGATGAAGGCGTGGCTGAGCCGCCGCTCGGTGCGCAGGCCGGTCTCCCGCCGGACCACCTCGTGGAGCAATACGTCGGTGTGCAGCGCCCCCTTGACGAGCATCTCGGCCTCGCCCCGACGGACCAGCTCGACGGCGCGGGCGGCGGCCTCGTGATCATCGGCCGCCTCGACGACGCGAAACCGGCCGGCGTCGAGGCGATGCAGGGCAGCGGTCTCCGAGATCCGGTCCGGCGGCCCGACCAGCACCGGCTCGATCAGACCCGCGCCGGCCGCCTCGACGGCGGCCGCCAGCGACGCCTCGTCGCACGGGTAGGCCACGGCCGCGCGGGCCGGCGCCAGCCCTCGGCAGAGCTCGAGCAGCGCCTGATACTTGCTGTGCGCCTGGACGGCCACCTCCGGGGGCTGCGGACAGGGCACGCGGACGTGCTCGGCCGGCGCGCGGACGACTGCGACTCCCTCGGCCACGGCCTCGCCGTGCTGGTTGACGCACCGGCAATCGAACTCCACGATGCGGCCGTCGGTGCGCTTCGCGCGGGCCGTGACGGTCGCCGTCACCGTGTCGCCGACGCGCACCGGGCCGAGGAACCGCAGGTCCTGAGACACATAGGCGGTGCCCGGACCGGGGAGCTCGGTCCCGAGCACGCCGGAGATCAGCGCGCCGCTCCAGAGGCTGTGGCCCACCGGCCGGCCCGAGAGGAAGTGGCGCGCGTACCCCTCATCGACGTGGGTCGGGTTGACGTCGCCCGAGACCGCCGCGAACAGGTGGAGGTCCTGGCCGGTCAGGGTCCTCGCCAGGCTCGCCGAGTCGCCGGGGCGGATCTCGTCGAAGGTCCGGTTTTCGAGGTAGTCCGCGATCATGACGTCCCCCCTTGCACGAGTTGGGCGGGGATCATGTGCCAGTCCGGCTCCAGGCCGAGATACTTCTGGACCATCTTCGCCGCGGGCGAGTCGGGGTCGGACAGGACGGGCTCCAGCATCATGACCCGCGCCACGATCGCCACGGCACGCTCACGATCGGCCTGCGACGGCAGCAGCCGGGGCAGTGCCCTGAGCGCGGCCTCCGGGTCGAGCTGCATCAGGACCGCCTGCCTGGTCAGCATGGCCTGTAGGTCGGCCTCGGAGATCTGGGGCAAGTCGGGCCGTTGCTCGCCGAGTTCGTGGGCGATCAGGAACGACCGGCGGTCGATGGCGCCGCGCTTCTTCATCGCGGCAATCAGCATCCGGGCGACCGCCTCGGGGAAGCCGCCCCGCTCGAACTCCCCCCTGAGGGCGGCTAGCTCCGCCTTGGCCTGCTCCTCGGCCGCCTTCTCGGCCCCGGCCTCCGACGGCGGCTCGGGCGGGAAGAAGGCCCCGAGGCCCAGCGGGCCGTAGGCCAGCTTGACCATCTGCACGAACCAGCGATCGCGCAGGTCGCGGCCGTAGTTGAGAGCGGCGACGATTTGCTCCGAGACGGTGTGCTCGAGCTGCAAGAAGGCGTTGTCCTCGGAGGCCGGATGCCGGTGCTGCCGCACCGGCTCGGCGATCAGTGGTAACGCCGCGAGCGACGGGTTGAGGCCCGAGAAGGCGTACTGCCGGACCCGTAGCGGGTGCAGCCAGCGCAGGAGGCGCGCCGAGGCCTCGCCCGACAGGGCACGCACTATCGGGCCGAACAGCGATTCGTAGAGCCGCTCACTCCTCTGGGAGACCTGGTTGATGGTGCTGAACAACGCCTCCCCGCTGCGGCGGTCGGGGTTGAGAGCGCGGATGTCGTCGATGGTCCGGGTCTCGAAGCGCACGGTGTACGCATCCCGGTCGATGTCCAGTGGGTCCCCGTGCTTGGGCCGCCGCTCGATGACCATCTCGTACAGGCCGGGGGGCAGGTCGTCGAGCATCTCCATCACGCTGATCAGCTCGCGGTGTTCTTTCCTGGCGACCTTGCCCCCGACGAAGATGCTCAGGTGGCCGGCGTCCTCGGCGAGCAGGTACACGATCACGCGGCCCAGGGCGACGATCCGGTCCTCGTGGCCGTAGACGTCGTCGATCCAGTTGAGCGCCTGCTGGGGCGGCGAGATGTTGTCGCCCCACGAGGCGAACACGACCACCGGCGACCTGATGTTCTTGAGGTCGATCTTCGGCCCGCTCGGCAGCTCGATCCCCCGGGCCAGTCGGTTGCCGGCGAACAGGTTGTCGACGATCGCCTGGTACTCCTGCTTGGTCATCAGGTAGTACCCGCCCCACCAGCGCTCGAATTCGAGGAAGCGCTGTTCCTCGGTGTCGACCCCGGAGTAGAAGTCGTAGGGCTTCTTCCAGAGGTGGGTGGCAGGGTCGAGATTCTCGAAGTTCTGGACGAACCAGGCGCCGTCGAGGATCCCGGCGCCCAGGTCGGCCAGGAGGTTCCCCGGCCAGGTGCCTCCGAGGACCCCGCCGTTGTAGCGCATCGGGTTCTGGCTGTCGGCCCCCGCCCAGTAGGAGAGGGGCGCGCCGACGAACGCGACCGGGCCGGTCAGCTCGGGCCGGACCGCGGCCAGCGCCGCCACGGCCCAGCCGGCCTGGCAGTTGCCGATGACGAAGGGCTTGTTGCCTGCCTCGGGGTGGCGGCGGATGACCTCCTCGAGGAACCGGGACTCGGCCTGCCCGACGTCCACCAGGGTCTGGCCCGGGACCGGGTCTGTGTAGAACCCGATGAAATAGACGGGGTGGCCGGCGCGGAGGGCGAAGCCGATCTCGGAATCGAGCTTGAATCCCCCGACCCCGGACCCGTGGCCGGCCCTGGGGTCGACCACCACGACAGGGCGTTTCGCCGGGTCCACGGCGATGCCCCGCGGGGCCCGGATCGACATCAGCGCGTAGTTGCACGGGCGGTCCAGGGCCCGGCCGTCGATGAGAACGTCGTAATCGAAGACCAGCACCGGGGGCCCGCCCTTCCCGGTACTCTGCAGGAAGTTGTCGCCACGCTTGCGCGTCACGTCCCAGAACAGGACGGCGCGCTCGACCGAGTCCACCAGGTACTCGGACCAGGTTTCCAAGAACCTGACCTGGGGCGGAGTATCGGTCGCCTTGCGGGGACGATCCAGGACTTGTTCGGCCATCGCTCGTTGCTCCTTTCCCGCAACCAGCCGCCGCAAAGTCGTCTGCGAGCCCACCCGCGTGCCCGCCACGTCCGGAATGCGATCGGGCGTACCGGTACCCCGCTTCGGGCCCGCCGCGGACGGCCAAGTAAACCGCCGTTGACTCAATCGTAATCGTGTTGACTTTCGAAGTCAACGGAGGTTTACTTGGGATAGGGGAAAAATGAGAACTCGAAGGGGCCAGGACATGCCGGAGCGTCGAGCGACTACGAGCCCGAAACGGCGGCGGGATGCCGCCGCCACCCGACAGGACATCCTCGAGGCGGCCACCCGCCGCTTCGCAACAGAGGGCTACCAGCGCGCCGGGGTCCGCGAGATCGCCGACGACGTCGGCGTGAACGCCGCCCTGGTCAACCGCTACTTCGGCTCCAAGGAGAAGCTCTTCGCCGAGGTGATCGAGCGCGCCTTCGACATCCAGCACCTGCTCCCGGACGGGCGGGGCGACCTGGCCGATCACCTCGCCCGGGCCTTGGTATATGGGCGGGACGAGTGGCGGGACCGGGGGTACACGCCGCTCTTGCTCCTGCTGCATTCCGCCACGGAGCCCGACGCGGTCAAGCTGTTCCGGCGGGACCTCAACCGCACCGAGCTTCGGCTCCTCGCCGAGCGGATCGGCGGCGACGACGCCGCGGTCCGGGCCGCCATGATCGTGGCCCAGCTCACGGGGTTCGCGATCATGCACCACGTCCTCCGCCCCAAGGCGTTCGCGGATGCGAGCGGCGAAGAGCTGGTGGCCCTCCTGTCCAGGAGTCTCGCCGCCTGTATCGGCCGAGGCCCCGCCGGGGCGTCTGATAACCTCAGTAGTTCACGAGCCCCGTCGGAGTATCCCGGGGTCGAACTGGAGAGTGCACAGGAGCTCCACCGCCGTGATCCCTAATTCCTTGGGGTAAGGAATCTTCTCGATCAGCCCGGCTGAGGTCCCGCGCATCGCGGGTGCCACGCCCGGACTGGGATGGTGGGAGAAACCGCGCACGTGGAGCTCATCGATGACGCTCCCTGCGAAGGGACGGCTAGGTGGTCGCCGTCTCTACCCTCACGAGCGCGTGGCGGTGGCCTGGTCATTCAGGGACCGGCGAGATGTTCCAGCAGAATGCGGCGGACTTCATTCAGGGCGGCCGGGCTCTGTTCCGAACCGTGAAAGCCCGGGAGAATTGCCTCCGTCACGGCTCCCTCCAGGCGGGCGCTCCAGAGTGGGACGACCAGGTCATTGGGGGCATGGCCACCGAATCGGAAGGCGATCGAGTGGTACGGCACCCCCGGCGCCACCGGCAACCCGCCGACGGCCAGCAGGAGCGGGCTATCGACCCGGAGTTCGCCGATCGCGTTGACCGCCGCGCGCCGGAAGTTCTCGTCCTTAATCACTCCGGGACCGTTCAACGCCTCGAGCTCGTCAATCAGTGCGGCCTGGTCGGGTGGCGGCTGGATCCGGCCGCTGAAGAAGCGGCCGACCACGCTGTTCGCCAGCCGGCTTCCCCGGTGCGGGGTGGCGATGAAGACGACTCGGCGTACGTACGGGACGGGATGGAAGAACAAGAGCTGATCGAGCTCCGCCCGGGTCTCGGGCGAGGCCCGCAATCCCTCGGGCGACACGTTCAAGGCTGCGTCCCAGACCTCCCGGCCGGAGTCCGACACGACCATGTGGGCGAGGATGCCCCCCATGCTGTGCCCGACAACGACCATCCGGTGAAAGGCCGGATCGGCCCCGTACGCCGCCTCGGCCCGGCTCAACGCCGCGCGGAACCGCATCGCCGAGAGGACGATCGTCCGGCCGGTCGGGTAGAGGAAAACCCAGAACTGGTAACGCGACGAGAGCACCGGGTCGTTCTGGAACTCGTTGATCGCCTGCAGGAACGCCACCGGGGTGGCGGCGAGGCCGTGGACGAACACGACCGGGATCTTCCCCGGCGCGTAGGGCCGGAACATGTACAGGCCCGGCTCGATCTCCGGCCCGAACTCCGTGGCGATCACGCCGCGGATCGCCTGGGACCGGAGCCGGTCCTGCGACGCCTGCAGCGCCAGATGTGCCGTGCGGTCGGACGCGAGCGACAGGGCACGCCCGCCGGTCCAGGCCGAACCGACCCGGAACGGGTCGTGGAAGACCAGACCGAGGGGCGACATCCGGTAGGCCCCTCCGGCCAGTCCGCCACCGGGCGCCGCCAGCACCGTCGCCGCGATCCGGAACCGAGTCGGGAAGAACAGCTCGTCCGTATTGGTCGGGTGATCGCGGTCGACGCAACGCGTGCCGATGACCGGAACCCCCAGTCCGCAAGTCCGGAACCGGTGCCGTATGCCGGAGACGTGCACGTCCTCGGCCACCACGACTTCCGCGAACCGCCCCGGGTCAACGAACGGATCTCTCCCCGCCGCCACGACCCCGAGCCCAGCCAGGCCCAGCGTCCAGTTACGGCCCGCGAAGACGCGCTCATCCTGCGAGATTCGGACGAGCCGGGCCACGGCGTGGTTGTGGACAAGGACGGCACGGTCGCAGCACCCGACGTCCGGGTCGGCCAGGGCCAGCGCCGCAGCGGCGGCCGCCGCGCGCAAGGGGGGAACCGCTGAGGCCGGATCGTGGCGCGGCTGCCTCAGGGCGGCACGATACCACAACTCGGCAAGGGTGAGCGTAAAGTCGGGTTCGCCCCCAGGGCGGGAAGCTAGCGCCGCTTCCAGCCGCAATGCGGTGCCCCCCGGGTCAACCAGCGCCGCCCGAAGGAGGCCGTGTCGCGATAGCACCTCCCTCGCACACGCGCTCATATCGAGGTTGGATGTGACCCGATCGGCCCCCTCACGCGCGGCGTTGCGCATCGCCGCCTCGCGCGTCCGTGCGGCGCCGGCCGAGAGGGCCGAGGCGAGCGTGATCGCGATAGCCAGCCTCCGGCCGGGCGTCAACGCGGCGACCAGTCGCCTGACGGCGCCCGGTGGACGGACGCCGTCAAGTCTCATTGTGCACCTCGCGCGCACGCGGGAAGGTAAGGCCACGGCGGGCTCCCCGAAATGGACTCAAGTCGAGGGTGAGCCCGACCACCGACCCGAAGAATGAGTCGCCACGGGGTCCTAGCGAACCCCGGGGCATCCGGTCGCTCTTGATCCGGGTGACCCGGCATCACCACTTTCTTCGGACTTCTCGGAATCCCGACTGAAACACATCCAGAAATATAGCCAGGGTCTCCCCCCCTGGTTACCCACGGCCCCCCCTGGGGGGCTCTCCGGAGTGCCTCGGAGCAAGTCCCGTTCGGAGATACTCGAACCGATCCGCGGTCCTCGAGGGGCAAGAGCCGCACGATCCGGCAGTTATGCGGAGCAGCGAGTCGCCCCTCTTTCGTCTTGCGCGCATCAGTCCCCGACCTCCGAATCCGATGGATCCGAAGTCGCTTCGGCCGATCAGACCACGAACGATGTGACCTGAGCGGATTGCCGAACACTACAGCACGGCGGCCCGGCCCGCCGGGCGAGGGTTTGGATTGTGCCACGGAGCGCCGCGGCAGGCTGGGTCTCCCGGCATTCCGCGCGGCGAGATAGAGTACAGCCGGCGTCCATATTGGGCCGCCGCCCCGCCCTCCTGCAGAACGCAGAGGACACGGCCGTCGACCGGGGCGCGGATCTCGAACAGCCAGGCATCCTGCCCGCTCCCGCGCGGATGCGGACCGGGGAGAGGGGTAGGGGCAATCGCCCAAAGGCGCGCCGAGTACTACGGCCGGATTCTGACGTCGTACTTGTCCCCGACCCGTAACGCCATTATCTTGAAAGTATGCATTGTTCAAGGCGGGCAATGTGATCCGAGGCATGATGGCCCCGCCACACGGCATACGATGGCGCGTGTGCGGGGTTGTTCTTCGCGCGGACCTTTCGATCCCGGGCGCGCCTGTATGTGTTCCCGCTCTGGCCCTCGCCGTCGCGCGAAAGGAGAGACCGTGATTACACCAACAGGAATGTCCCGACGGCTTGCACGGACAGCTCTCGTGGGGGCACTGGCCGTGGCTGCCGTGTCCCTCCCGGCGACCGCGCAGACCCAGCCGGCGTCGCCGTCCGCGGGCGCACCGGCGCCCGATCGGGCCGCGCCCGGCCCGGGGAGCGCCCGTGAAGGCGACGACGCGGACCAGGACCGTGTGGGGCTGGAGATCATGGAGGTACTCCTCGAGGCGAAACGCACCCTGCTCCGCATCGACGAGTCGCGAGTAGATCAGGCGAATCAGTGGAGGGCCTATTACGAGAAGATGCTCCGCGACGGGAAGGTCCCCCAGGACCGGACGCTCGCCGCGAGGGATGACATCCTGATGTTGAAGGAGCACGTCGAGGCGGAGCGGGCCGAGCTGAAGGTGGCCGAACTGCGACTCAGGAACGCGCGCCGCCGCGCCCAGCTGGGCGACCGGTCGCCGAGCGGCGGCGACCAGGCCCGGGAAGACGCGGAGGTCCTGGAGACCCTTCTCGAGGCGAAGCGGGCACTGCTCCGCGCCGGCGAGTCGCGAGCGGAGCAGGCAAGGCGGGCGGCGACCCGTATCGAGGAGCTGTTCCGCCGCGGGATGGCCACCGAAGATGAGGTGCTCGCCGCGAGGGACGACGTCCTCATGATGGACGCGGCCCTCGCGTGGGGGCGAGCCGAGCTGAAGGTGGCCGAACTGCGGGGCAAGGAAGCGCGCCGCCTCGCATCGCAAGGCGGGACGGCGGCGGACGGCGTGGGCCGACGACTGGCCGAACTGGAGGAGCGCCTGGTCGGCGCCGAGATGAAGGCCGACATCCTCCTGCACGCGGTGGGTCGACTGCGGCGCGAGCTGCCCCGTGAGACCCCCGGCGCGCGCTGAGCGTGTGACCCGCGACGGTCGCCGTCTCCACCGGTGGGGGCCGGTGCGCTCTGGGGACCTAGCCCCATCCGTGCGAAAACCTGCGGTAGCGCGTTGTACGCAATCTTGAGGGGTCGGCTCACCGGAGTGGAGTCCTCATCCAGCTCACCCCTTTGTTAGCTCCTGGGCGCGGTATTGTGTGCAATGTTGACCCCCGGGATAGGACCCCGTTTCATTGCGCGAAATACGCCAGCTCGAGTTGTACGCCATCATTTTGCGCAATATCTCGGAGCGACCCACCGGCTTCATCTCTTGCTGACGCAGTCTTCCCAGGCTAACGGGCGGAGGGGTCCCTTACCGTAGGTTTTCGCACGGATGGGGCTGGGACCCCTCGATCGTCGATGGTTCCTCCCCAAGCCGACGAGCCTGCCTCATGGCCGCTGTAGTTTCTCACTGCCTCCGTTTCCGCGGTCAAGCTTGCGGCGGTAATTGAAGAACGTCGCCCGGCATCCTCCCCCCTGCTCCACGAACGCCCTGACCCGCGCCGCCGTGCTCTCGTGGGTCGTACTGGCCAGGAGCTCGGCGGCCAGCCGGGCCCGCGGGTTCTCGTCCTCCGCGGCCAGGACCTCGGTCCAGTCCATCCCCGCCGCCTTCAGCTCCCTGGCCCGGACGTAATGTCGGAGCGAGGGTTCCCGGACCCGGTGCAGGTTGGCGGCGAACCAGTCGTGGATCTCCCGGTCGTCGAACCACTTCCCCGCCTGGGCGTGGACCTCCGCCGCGGTGGGCTGGAAGAGCAGCACGTGCCCCCGGTCCTGCAGCGCCGCCACGTTCCGGTTCAGGGTCCTCCAGTCGTTGGAGATGATCACGACCCGGCTCCTGGTGGTGAACTCCCTGGGGATCCCCTGCCGCTCCAAACCTCGCGCGTCCGAATGCCAGGCCACGGCCTTCTCCTCCTCGGTCTGGCAGAGGCACTTGAGCAGCCGCACCCCGCTGCGGTCGGCGTAGAGCGCGTCGACGTCGTCGATGACTACGAACTGGTCGCGGTGCTTGTATAACTTCACGTACATGCCGAAGGGGGTGGCGTTGCCCTCGATCCAGCAGGCCTCGCCGTCGAGCGCCGCCCTGACGGACCGGCTCTTGGCCAGCCCGCCGGAGCCGACCAGGATCAGGAGGTGGAAATGCCCCTGCGCGAAGGCGCGTAAATACTCTTCCAGCCGCCGGTAGGTCGTGATGTGCAGCACCTTGTGCGGCCGGTCGTGGCCCCTCTTCTTCCGCGCGGGCATCGCCTATCTCCCCGTCTCGTCCTCCGGCCGCCGTCGGGGTCCCGACCCCTGCCCTCCAGAGCGACTCCATTTCGATTTAGACTTCTAGACTTACCGCACCTGAGTGCCGGAATCCAGTGCCTTTTTCGGTGCATGCAAAAGTCTAGATGTTCTCTATCATACTGGATTTTAGACCATCCCTCCCGTCCCGACCGGCGACGTAACCCATTGAATTGACTCGCCTTAATCTCCTGCGACGGTGTGACTTCTTGACGTCCAGTCGCCATCGTTGTATGGAACATAATCTGCTTTATGTTCCCTGGTTTGAGGCGGTAGATGACCCATGATTGGACCACCCCCCGACCCGGATTCCGGCGCCAACTTCCCGGCGCGGCCCGCGGCCTCCCCGCCCCGCGTGCCCTTGGTGCCCGAGCGGAGCGACTTCCTGGAGGGCGACGCCCCGGCCGCGGACAAGGTGGAGGCCTTCCTGGCCCGGGCCCTGGAGGCCAGCGGCGGCGACGCCCCCACCGCCGCCGGGGCGCTCGTGCCGTGGATCTGCGATGCGCTCTTATCGAACCACTCGGTGAAGGCGTATGGCCGGGACCTGATGGACTTCCTGCGGCAGATGCAGGCCCGGGGCGTGACGCCGCTGGAGGTCACCGCCGATCACGTGAAGATGTACAAGCGGGCGCTGCTGGAGGCCGGGCGGACCTCGGCCACGGTGGCGCGGCGACTCTCGGTCCTGCGCGGCACCTACAGGCAGCTCGCGGCGAAGGGCCTCATCTCGTGGGAGACGGCCCAGGACATCGGGGCGATCCGGGCGCCGGGCGTGCAGAAGAACTCGACCCCTTCGCTCACCCGGCCCCAGGCCATCGCGATGCTGGAGGCCATCCCGAGCGACACCCTGCAGGGGATCCGGGACCTGGCCCTGATGAGCGTCTTCTTCCTGACCGGCTGCCGCGTCTCGGCCGTCACCGGGGCCTGCGTCGGCCACCTCGAGCACGACGGCGTCGAGCACTTCCTGCACGTCACGGAGAAGCGGAACCGGAAGCGACGGAAGATCCTGCTGGACGCGGCGCGGCCGGTCCTGGCCTACGTGGCCCGGGCGGGCATCGGCGAGGACCGGGAGGGGCCGCTGTTCCGGCCGATGACGCCGGACGGGAGTGGCCTCGTGCGGCGGCACCTGGACCGCAAGACCCCCTGGCGGCTGGTGAAGAAGTACTGCCGCGCCGCCGGCATCGACCCCGATCGCCTGGGCGGGCGCGGGATCGGGATCCACTCGCTCCGCAAGACGGCCATCAATGACGCGATTCGAAACGGAGCCTCGATGCACGAGGTCCGCGAGTTCGCGGGACATGCCGACATCCGCACGACCGAGGTCTACTTCGTGCGCAAGGAGGAAGACGCGGAAGTAGCGGCCCGTCGAATCCAGATCCGCATCACGGGACGAAGGAGCGAGTGAGCCGGCATTCGGCCTCCACGCGAAGACCGCGCCGTGATATACCACCCGCATGGCGAAGCACAAGAAGACGAAGGCACCGCTGCCCGCCCCGAGTGACGTCCATGGACCCACTTACGACGCGATCCTCTCCGGGATCTCGGACCTCCTCGAAGCCGCGCGCCGGTGCGCCGCCAGGGCCGTCAACAGCGTCATGACGGCCACCTACTGGGAGATCGGCAGGCGGATCGTCGTCTCCGAGCAGGCAGGCCAGGCCAGGGCCGATTATGGCGAGCAGCTCATCGTCCGGCTGGCGCAGGACTTGACCGGCCGATGGGGGCGGGGATTCGGGGATCGCAATCTCTATCAAATGCGACAATTCTACATGTCTTATTCGCGAATTTTGCAGACGGCGTCTGCAAAATCGGGCGCGTTGCCCGCCACGGATGTCGTGCTGAGAGAGATCGCGACGCGCTTACCACTCTCCTGGTCCCATTACGTGAGGCTGCTCTCGGTCGAGAAGCCCGAGGCCCGCGCGTTCTACGAGGATGAGGCCCTCCGCGGCGGCTGGACCGTCCGTCAGCTCGACCGCCAGATCGGCACCCAGTTCTACGAGCGCACCCTCCTCTCCCGCAACAAGGCCGCCATGCTTCGCAAGGGGCAGACCCCCAAGCCCGAAGACGCCTTGACCCCCGAGGAAGAGATTAAAGACCCATTCGTCCTGGAGTTTCTTGATCTCAAGGACGAGTATTCGGAGAGCGACCTTGAAGAGGCGTTGATCCACCACCTCGAAACCTTCCTGCTGGAGCTCGGGGATGATTTCACCTTCGTCGGCCGCCAGCGCCGGCTGCGGATCGACGACGAGTGGTACCGGGTCGATCTCCTGTTCTTCCACCGTCGCCTTCGCTGCCTCATTCTCATCGATTTAAAGTTGAATAAGCTCACGGCTGGCGATGTGGGTCAGATGCTCCTCTATTGCAACTATGCTCGTGAGCACTGGACCCGTCCCGGCGAGAATCCCCCGGTGGGCCTGATCCTCTGCGCCGAACACGGCGCCGGCGTCGCGAAATACGCTCTCGAGGGATTGCCGAACAAGATCCTTGCGGCCCGGTACCGCACGGCCCTGCCCAGCGAGGAGACGCTCGTCGCCGAACTGAAGCGGACCCGCAAAATGCTGGAAGGCCGGGGTGCGGCAATGTCCGGAGAACGAAAGAGCCAGCAGTAGTCGCCATGTCGCCATACAAGACGATCGTCCTCGAGTTCCTCAAGGAGCACCATCCGGCACTGCACGAGCAGCTCCGAGAGAACCGCCGCCTTCAGCGGACGGTGGACGCCTACGCCACCTACCTGAACTCTAAGCACGTTGCTTGGAGGGATTCGCTCCTGCCGACGGGTCAGTGGGGTGACGCGAGCCAGGTTTCCAGCCAGGCGCTGGAGCTGGCCTTGGAGGATTTGCGGGAAAGTCTGCGGGACGAATTCTCATCGGACGAAACGGGGCCGCTCTCGCCCGGAGCGGCGAGGGCCTTCCTCCGCAGACATACGCCGTCCTCATAAGGCCCTTTTCGCCGGATTGTTGCCCCGGCCAAGTAGCCACCAAGCCCGCCCTACGACCGGAGTCCATTCCGGACGGACATCCCCCTGCTCCACGATGAACGACGCAACCCAGTAGTTTTATCTTAAGAGATAGCGGAAGAAAAGAGACGATAGGCACAGGCCCTGCGGCCGATGTCATGGGTCAAGGAGCCACCCGGGAGCCGCATCATGTCCAAGCCGATCGTCAGCGATGAGCTGTGGTCCCGCGTCGAGCCGTTGCTACCGCCCGAGAAGCCGCGACGGTTCCGCTTCCCCGGCCGCAAGCCGGTCCCGCCGCGACTACTCTTCACGGGGATCCTCTTCGTCCTGAAGACCGGCATCCGCTGGGACGACCTGCCGGCCGAGCTCGGCTGGGGATGCGGCCGCACGTGCCGCGAGGCCTTCGCCCGCTGGCACCGGGCCGGCGTGTGGCGGCGGCTGCACGAGTCGGCCCTGGCCG
>JAXMBE010000088.1:0-27474 GCA_046349995.1 Isosphaeraceae bacterium
CACCCCGCTGCGGCCCCTTGGGCCCCCTGTCGCCCCGCGGGCGCGGGGCGAAGGGCTGCTCGCCGCTCCCTCCCTCGATCTCAGATGCAACTCGTGCCGAACAGGATTGCGCTTCGTGTTGCATTCACGTGACGCAACGCAACGACCACCCGGGTCATCGTCCCTGGCCGTGGTCCAGCCGACGAGTTCCGGGACGGACGGCCCTTGGAGTTGATTTCGGTGCGGTTGATCCGGGATGGCCGTGCCTCCGGAACCGTGCGCCGGGGCGATCCGCGACGGTCGGGCTGAAGCAGGGCCAGAGCAGGTGGGCCACGGCCTGCGTCGGGGTCTCGCCGATCCTGGCCTCGAGGTTCCTCAGGTAGTTCTCGACCGCGAGGGCCTCCTCGCCCGGCCGGACCGGGCCGGCGGGGACGAATTCGAGCCGGAACTTGCCGCCCGGGAGATGGCTGCAAAACACGTGGAGCGTGGGGGCCCGCGTGAGCACCGCGAGGTCGGTCCAGATCGACAGGAACCGATGGCCGCGGCCGAGCAGGCGGCCCGACCGGCAGTTGGGGCCCTCCCAGGGGATGTCCCCGCAGGCGTAGACGAGCTCGCCCCGCCGGAGGGCGGATCGCGCCCGCAGCAAAAGCTCGGCCGCCTCGGCGGGCTGGAGCTTGCGATGCAGGAAGAGGTCGTTCCCCGGGCCCGCGGCCAGGCGCGCGTCGATCAGCTTCGAGAGCGCGGCGGAGATGTGCGTCGGGCGCTGGACCAGCGCGTTCACCGGGATGCCCGAGCGGAAGAGCCAGTGCAGGCCGGCCAGGTGCGCCCCGAAGTGGCTGCCCACGAGCATCACGCCGCGGCCCGCCCCGGCCGCCGCCCGGAAGTGGTCCAGCCCGTCGACCTCGAAGCGCTCGTGGAACGCTCCATCCTCAGGGAGGTCCAGCAGGTAGTCGCGGCCCAGGAACCGCGCCGTGCCGGCCGCGAATCCGAGCCAGTCCCACGCGCGGCCGTCGTCGAGCGAGAGTGCACCGCGCGCCCCGAGCAGGGCCCGCCTGAGCCGGGTTCGACGCCCCGGCCAGGCCAGGGCGAAGGCCATGCCCAGCATCCCCAGCGCCCGGTCGCCCCGCGCCGGGCCGAGGCGGCGCAGCGCGGGCAGCAGCAGCCGGTAGAAGCTGAACTTCCACGAGCAAACCCTGCGAATCGAGATCGTCACGTGCGGGGGCCTCGCTCCGCGGCCATCGACCTGAGCCGCTGATAGTCGACCTTGTCGGTCGAGGTGCTCGGGAGCTCGTCCAGGAACGTGATCGAGTCGGGGACCATGTAGTGGGGCAGGTACAGGGTGCAGTGCCGCTTCATGGCGATGATCGATCGCTTCCGGTCGGACTTGAGCGCGACGAACGCCGCGATCGAGGTCCCGGACTCGTCCGTCTGCGCCACCACGGCCGCCCGGTCGACGCCGTCGTGGCGATAGAGCGTCGACTCGATCTCGCCCAGCTCGATGCGGTAGCCTCGCTTCTTGACCATGCGATCCCGGCGCCCGTGGAAGTGGTAGCACCCACTCCCGTCGTCGATCACCAGGTCGCCGGTCCGGTACCACGAGGTGCCCTGTTCATCGGCAAAGAACGCGGCGGCCGTTAACTCGGGCTGGCCGAAATAGCCCCGCATGACGCCGGGCCCGGCGATCACCAGCTCGCCGCGCGACCCCGGCGGCAGGTCGGCCCCGTCCTCGTCCACGACCCGCGCCCGCAGCGGCGGGCAGACCCGCCCGATCGGGAACGGCTCGGCGCGGTCGTCCGGGATCTCGGCCGGGATGAGCTGCGCCGTGCAGACGTTCGTCTCGGTGGGGCCGTAGAGGTTCCAGAGCGTCGAGTCGGGCCAGAGCCGGCGGAGCTTCCGCAGCGGGCCGATCGGGAAGACCTCGCCCGCGAAGAGCACCACCCGCGGCGCGCAGTGGCCCAGCTGCTCGTCCTGGGCCAGCAGCGAGAGGATCGAGGGGGCCGAGTACCAGACGCTGATCCGCCGCTCGTGGAGGTAGGCCGCCAGCGCCGCGGGCTCGCGCCCGAGGGACTCGCCGATCAGGACGAGCGTGGCCGCGTTGCGGCAGGAGACGAACAGGTCGAAGACGCTCAGGTCGAAGTGGAACGGGGCGTGCGACGAGAACCGGTCGTCGTCGCGGAACGGCCCCAGCTCGTCCTGGCACCAGTTGACGAATGTGAACGCATTTTCATGAGAGAGCATGACGCCCTTCGGCCGGCCGGTCGAGCCGGACGTGAACAGGACGTAGGCGAGGTCGTCCGGGTCGCGCGGGGGGGGCAGGGGGGACGGCGCGTCGTCGGCCATGATCTCGGCCCAGGGGGTCTCCCCGGGCCGGGGCGCCGCCTCCTCGTCCGTGCCCTGGCCCTGGCCCTCGCCGCCGGCGAGGATGAGCCTCGGCAGGGGCCCCGCACCGGACCAGGCCTCGCGGAGCGGGCCGGCGAGCTGCGCGGAGACGACGACCGCCTTGACCCCGCTGGCGGCGAAGATGTCGGCGGCGCGGCGGGCCGGCCCGGTCGGGTCGACCGGCACGTAGGCCGCCCCGGAGCGGAGGACGCCGTGGATGGCCGTGACGGCCTCGAGCCCCTTCGGGAGCCAGAGGCCGACGCGGGCGCCGCGCGCGGCGCCCCAGCGGGCCAGCCGGGTCGCCAGGCGGTCCGCGCCGCGGGCCAGCTCGTCGAAGGTGAGACTCCGGCCGTGCTCGTCGAGCACCGCCGGGTGGTCGGGCCTGCGGGCGGCGGCCGCCTCGAGCAATCGGCTCAGGTGGTGGCCGTGCACGGGCGGCGTGCCCGGGCGGGACGCCGCCGGGGCGGGGTCCGGGGTGAGGGGGCGCGTCGGCACCGGTGTCTCGAAGGGATCCATCCTGGTTTCATCCTCATTCTGGAGGGGGCCGGTCCGTGTGCGTTTCGTGCGGGGTTGCCGTCGAGGCCCCGGTCGCGAAGGCCTCGGGGAACAGCAGGCGGTAGTGGGGCTCGCTCTTCGACAGGGCCCGTCCCAGGGCCAGGAAGAGGCGATGATGCCCGAGGGCGTTGGGATGGTCGTCCCAGGCCGCGATCTCCAGCGTCGCCGGGTCGTGGCGGTCGTACGTGTCGGTCAGGTCGAAGAGCGGCACGGCGTGGTGATCGGCGATCGCCTTCAGGTGGGCGACCGGCTCGGCCCGGGCCGGCGGGGCGTCCGCCTTGCCGACCCTCGGCACGATCACCATCAGCAGCGGCACCCCGGTCGCCCGGCATTCGCCGGCCAGGGCCCCGATCGTCCGGTCGTACAGGTCCCAGTAGCGGGTGGCCAGCTTCTCCTTGATCTGCCCCTTCAGGGCCGGCAGCCGCTCGCCCTCCACCCGGTGCCCGGAGTGCTCGATCCCGGACTCGTCGAGGAACTCCTCCAGGAAGGGGTAGGTCAGGTCGGCCCCGTGGCGCACGGCCTCGCAGAGATGGATCTCCGTCAGGCGGCGGTCGAGCAGAGTCGCCGAGTAGATCACCAGGTCCGGCCGGAACGCGCGGGCCTGGCGCCGGAACGACTCCAGGCGCTGGAGCGGGCTGTACGCGGCCACCGCGAAGTTCAGCACCTCGAACCGCCTCCGGCCGCCCAGGCCGCGACGATCGCCGTGCCGGTTGAGCCATTCCTGGAGCTGATGGCTGTAGGTCTCCTGGTAGGTGACGCCCCACCCCATGTCCATCGACGCGCCCAGGACCGCGATCCGGAACGTGTCGGCCGGCTTCTCGAGGCTCACCTCCGCGCTGTGCATGCCGTGGGAGTTGGTGACGAACGGCTTGCCGAAGAGCATGCGACGGATGCCGGGCAGGAGCTCGAACTGGAGGAAGTCGTCGGGGACGAGGCGCGAGACGTTCGCGTCGCTGAACTGGACCCAGCCGCTCGGCTTGCCCATCAGGCGGAGGGCCAGCTCGCCGCGGGCGCCCTCGGCCCCCTCGCCGCCGCCGATCAGGCCCTCGTAGTAGCCGGCGGCGTGCTGCTCGCGCTCGGCCCGGTTGAGCTCCGGCGAGCGGGCCGAGTCGATCAGCTCGCGGGCCGGCTTCCAGGGGACGAAGCTCGCGCCCAGGAGGACCAGGCTCTGGAGGATGCCGACGCGGGCCGCTCGCACGGACGTGGACTGGATTGCCGCCATCGCAGGAGGCTCCTTGTCAGGCTCGGGAGATTCCGCGACGCATCAGCTCCAGCCAGGCCCCGAGGCTCGAGCTGGACCAGAGCGACCAGAGCAGCGCGATCGTGACGAGGGTGCCCGCCGTCTTGAGGCCGCGGATCGCCAGCGCGAGCGACCTCGCCCCCCGCGACGACGCCTCCGGGCGGGCCCTGGCCGACGCGCGGCCCCGGCTCCGCCGCAGGTCGAGCTGGACGTTGACCAGCACCAGCACCCCGAGCACGCCCCAGAACAGCGCGTCCGGGGCCGTGAGGCCCCAGGTCCCCCGCAGCCAGAACGACTGATAGGCGTGCAGCGCCCAGGTGGCGAGGAACACGACGACCGTGGCCACGCCCAGCGCGAGCGGCTGGGGCCGCCGCTTGAGCCGGAAGACGATCGGGTTGAAGACGAGCCGCACCATGAAGTCTTTCCAGTAGATGTTGATGCGACGCCAGTAGTCGGTGAATCCGGTCGCCAGCAGGTAATGGTGGTGGGTGTCCGGGAGCTGGTAGCCGAAGAGGTGCAGCATCCCGCAGGCCATGTGGAACTGGCCCGAGACCCTCAGGTAGAGCAGGTAGTTGCAGGCGACGTAGCCGGCCAGGCTCCAGGCGTCGTGCACCTCCTGCGGCGAGATCAGCAGCTCGTGGTAGATCAGCCGGTAGGCCAGGAGGTGGAGCGTGCCGCGGGACATCATCTCCAGCCCCCGGCGCTGGATCGCGTGGACGTCGGCGGCGAAGTAGCCCCGCTGGAGCGTCCGGTAATCGACGACCGGGAAGTGCATGAAGCAGTAGTTGGGCAGCAGGAAGAAGTAGCCGGCCGTGTCCACGAGCGACTCGCGGGCCTTCGCGTGCTTCAATTCATACATGTAAATCAGAATTCGGAACATGAACATGCTCGCCAGGACCGGCCAGACGACGGCGGGCATCGTGCTGGAGGCGAGCGGGCCCCGCGCCGCGGCGAGGGCCGCCCCGACGGCCCCCAGGGCGACGGCCCGGGCCGCCCAGGGGATCGGCAGCAGGCAGATGCCGATCAGGCCGGAGGCCATCGCCAGGACGATGGCCCCGTCCTGCGTCCCGAAGACCAGGAACAGGCCGGCCAGCGAGGTGGCGAGGAAGAGCGGCTTCTTCCAGCGGAAGGGCGCGAGGTAGTGCACCGGCAGGGCGGCGGTCGCCAGCGTCACCAGGTTGATGAAGGCCCGCCCCTCGACCTGGAACCGGTAGAAGAGGCAGAGCAGCAGGCCGAGCTGGGTCATCGACCTGAGCAGCGAACGCAGGTCGCGACGACATGCCTGCGGCTCGCCCGGGTAGAGCCCCCGGCGCCCGTCGGCCCCCGTCCCCACGGCGTCCGCGAGGCGCCGGTACCGGCGATGCAACGCGAGCCTCGATGTGGCCGGAGCTCTGATTTCTGTCCCCATGGACCGGCCCTTTCCCGGCGAGTCTGAGCCACGGACACTCCAGGCGGCCCGATCCGGACCGCCCGGCGCCTCACGGGGGGGCGGCATCGATCGGGCTCGACCGGGACGAGGCGACACGGGCTGAGACGAGGCGAAAGGCGATCGAGGGGGGACCGTCGCGGCGGGCGTTATTCCGGCAGAGAACGCGGGGGCCGGCCCTTCCGTGAGCCGTGAGCCCGCTGCGGCCCTGTCCTCCCTGATCGGCCTGGGTTCCGTCAAGCGTTCCTGATGGTCCCGCGATTCTCACTGGCGCGGGGGAGTGGTCCCGGAGAGGAGCGGTCTTCGAGAGGCTCGAGAAGCTCCGTCGTCGTTCCGACAGCCGCTCGGGATCGCGATTCCGATCCCGCGCAGGCGAGCCCAGCTCCCCACGGCCGGCAGGATTTAACCGTGCGGGTCCGGTGCTGTCAACCCGATTGGGCCCCGACACCCGCCCGGGGTGCACGCTGTCCGCCCGCCCGGCCGGGCCGCGTCGAGCGGGTCGAGGGCACGCGGCGCTCCCAGACCCTCCAGCGGGGCCCCTCCTCGAGCGGGGCCCAGCCACCGTCGCCGAGATACCCGGGGATCGGCGCATTCGCGGCGAGCGCGACGTAGCGGACGCCGTAGCGGTCCATCGCCCCCTCCACGTCGCCGGCGACCTCGTCGTAGGCGGCCATCACGTCGCGGATCCGGCGCGCCGATTCCTCGGGGTCCCGCGCCCAGGGCCCCCACCCGGCCTTCCTTCCTTCGGTCACGGCGAATCGGTCCTTCGCGAAGCGTTCGGAACACGGCGCCGGTCGTTGCCCCGGAGGATCGCGTTGACGCCCCATCCGCCGATACCACTCGACGTCGGAGACGTACGGGCTGAGGAAGACCCAGTAATTGTCCAGTGGCCGCTGGTTCTCGATGATCGAGGACATGTCGATGAACAGCGAGTCGCCGGCCACGGTGGCGTTGGGGGCCAGCCGCGGGGGCGCGCCGTCGATCCGCTGGACCTGGTAGTCATCCCAGGCCTGGGTCAGGGCGACCGCGTCCGGAATCCGGGACGTCTCGACGCCGCGCAGCCAGAAGCCCACGGCCGCGTCGGCCGCGCACGCGGCGATCAGCAATCCCGCGGCGATCCCGGCACGCCGGCCCTCCCGGGGCAGGGCGGCGACGAGCAGCAGGAGCAGCAGGAGCGAGCAGCAGGGCCCCCAGACGTAGTACCAGTGATAATTCTCGAGGGCGAGGCCCGTGATGATGTGATGCTTGAACAGGATCAGCCCGGCGGCGGCCATGCTCCAGACGTAGGCCAGGTCCCTCCGCCTCGTCCAGACCCACCAGCCGGCGGCCAGCAGGACGAGGCAGGCGACCACGGGGGGCTTGAGGTCCGAGAGCCTCGAGATCCGGATGAGCTTGTCCGAGCGGATCAGCCACTCGGTCCCCGTCTCGGACTTGAGCATGAAGTCCCAAACGACACGCGGGGCGCCGATCAGGCCGCCGATCACCCCGGTCCAGAAGTACGCCTTCCGGTGGCCCCGGTCCAGGACGAACGCGATCGCCAGCGCGACGCACGCGGCCGTCCAGTAGTAGGGATAGACGTGGAACAGCAGGCCGAAGCTCAGGCCCGCCAGGGCCAGGCGGAGTGCGTCGGGCCGCTCCCGCGCGCGGATCGTGAAGTACAGGTTGAGCACCAGGTAGGTGAGCGTCAGCGCGGGGGTGGCGATGCGCCACTCGCTGTGCAGGTACAAGCCCTCGGGGATCCGGAGGCTCCCGGCCAGGTAGTGGACCATCGCCTGGGCCTGGCGGAAGAAGAGCCCGCTGCCCAGGAGGCCCACGTCGGTCAGGAGCACGCAGGTCAGCGCCGCCGCGACCCACCGGCCGGAGACGAGCCGGCGGATCAGCAGGTACCAGGCGAGCCCCAGGCTGGCGCCCCCGAGGACCCTCCAGCAGTTGTCGATCCCCCCGGGGCCGAGGTCGAGCAGCCGGGCGAGCCAGACCCCGGGGAGGAGCGGCAGTTGCCGGAACAGGGCCACGCCGCCGCTGGTGAAGACCGGGTCCGACAGGTAGCCGGGGTGATTGAAGTAGGCCTGGCTGCTCATCGCGAGGTAGAAGACCTCGTCGCCGTTGGCGATCCAGACGAAGCGGCCGGAATGGACTCCGCGGACGATGGACGACAGCAGGGGCATCATCAGACCCACGACGACGCAGACGGCCAGCGGCGCGAGCTCGCGGCGGGAATCCCGGCGGCCGTCGCCGGTGCCGCGATCGTCCGCCGGTTCGGTGGAGGGCGAGGGTTCCGGGGCCGCCGCGGGGGGGATCGATGCCGAGGGCATGGGGGCTGTCGGTCTCTTTCTCGACGCACGGATGGCGGGTCGTCATGCAGGCGAACGTCGCGTGCCGAGGGATCGGCCACTGCGATTAGATCAGTTCCACCCGCCGGGAGACAATACGAGAGGGCCCGCCTGCAGCCGTGGCCCCGGATCCGCCCGGGCGGCTGCTTCCAACCTCGACGGGCCGGGCCCGAATTGCTACCCTTGACGACCCGGGCCGTAATGGCGACCTTACGCCCCGTCGAAGGACCCGAACAGGGATGTCAGCGGGAGTTCCGGCTCGCTTCAGGACGTCGCTTCATCCCGGTCGTATCGCCCGGATCGCCGTGTGAAGCATCATGGCCGACGCTGAACGCAACGACCCCGGCTCGCCGCTGCCGGCTCGTGGTCAAACTCCCCTCGTGGCCCTCGTCCTGCTCGTCGCCACGGCGATGGGCGTCCTCAACCTCTCCTCGCGCCCGGGGTCCGGGACGTCCGCGGATCCTCCCAGGGCCGCCGTGACGGGGGCCTTGCCTTCCCCGGTCCCCAAGGCCACCCCCGAAGACGCCCTGGAGGCCCTGGAGCCCCTGCTGCGCTTCCTCAACCCGGCCAGCGTGCCGAGGTCGCTGGATGAGCTCGCGGGGAAGCTCGACGGCTACCGAGTCACGACCCTCGTCGTCTCGATCTCCGACCCGGTCGACTCGCGGCTCGGCTACGACTTCGACATGGCCATCGAGGCGATCCAGAGGGCCGCCGAATCCGAGGGATATACCCTCGATCGGTTCCGGTTCCCCTGGCTCGAGCGCCGTCGCCGCGCCGGCCCCGGCCGCGGCTGCCCCGGCCGCGCCGCCCGTCGCGGCCCCGCCGGCCGCGCCCGGCACGACCCCGGCCCGGCCGGCGAGCCCGGTCGTGGCGCCGGCCCTGGTCCGGGGGCCGAGGCACGAGCCGCCAGCCGGGGACGATCCTCTTCCGGATCGACCGGCCCGCGCCCCGGGAGGGCCAGCCCCCGGAGCCGCAGGACCTGCTGCTCCTGCTCATCGTCGGCGAGACCCCCACCTGGGGGATCCAGCAGGAGGCGCTGGCGACGAGCCTGAACATCGCCTGGACGCTCGACGTGCGGCGCAACGCCAGCGAGACCGAGCGCGAGCCGGTCATCCGGCTCCTGGCGCCGACGTTCTCCGGCACGGCCGACTCGATCGCCCGGGTGATTCGCGGCTGGTCGCAGGAGGACCCGGGCCGGCAGGACGCCCGGATCTGGATCTGCTCGGGCGCCGCGACGGCCATCGACAAGCCGTCGTTCGAGAGGAACTGCCTGCCCGGCAAGGTCCTCTACTCCAGCACGGTGATCCCCGACGAGATCCTGCTCGGGGAGCTCTATCGCTTCCTTGCCCATCCGAAGGGGCAGTCCGACCCGACCGCCCCGGCGCTGCCCCGGGGGAAGATCGCCCTGCTGGTCGAGGGGGGATCCGGCTACGGGTCGGCGGTCGGCCAGGACTACGGGACCAGCGGCTCGGCGTCGCACACCCCGCAGAGCGCCTCCATCCCGGTCCCGTCGCAGATCGCGCAGGTCCGCGCCAGCATGGCGACGGAGGAGGGGGCCGCGAAGGGCCGGGTGTCGATCCCGTTCGATCCCCCCGCCGGGCGGCAGAGCGACCGCCTGCCGGCCCTCTCGCCGAGGATGACCATCGCGACCGACAACCTGATCGTCTCGAACATCCTGGCCACGATCGCGAGCGAGGAGATCCGCTACGTCGGGATCGTCGCCACCGACATCCTCGACGTGATCTACCTCATCCGGCTGATCCGCGAGAACTGTCCCGACGTCCAGGTCTTCCTGGTCGGGAGCGACCTGCGGTACACCGACCCGCAGTTCACGCTCGACTTCCGCGGCACGATCATCGCCTCGTCCTACCCGCTGGACGCGCGCGCCCAGGTCTGGTCCTACCCCTTCGAGGGGGCCATCGAGCGGAGGCTGTTCGCCAACGAATTCGACCTGGGCCGGTACAACGCCGGGCTGGTCCTGCTGAACGCGGCCGCCGACCCCAACCACGCCGGACGCCTGGTCGTGGACACCAAGAAGGCCGAGGACCTGCTGGTCTACGGCCGGCCGTTCGTGGCCTCGTCCTTCGACCCGGTGAACCGGCGCCCCCAGATCTGGATCAACCAGGTCGGGCAGCTCAACGTCTGGCCGCTGAAGGTCCTCCCGCTGAACCAGGCCGAGACGGCCCTGCGGGCGAAGGCCGAGGACCTGATCCCCGCCGTCGCCAGCCTGGATCCCCAGGGGGACTCCTCGCGCGAATTGAAGTTCGATTACGACCTCCCGCTGGTCTGGAAGCTCGCCTTCTGCCTCGCGACCTTCCTGCTGCTCCTGCTGGCGGGCCTGGTCCTGTACACCCAGCGCTGGGCCGAGCGGCCGCGCCGGGGCCGGTCGAGCTGGTTCGACCCGCTGCTGAGGCGGTTCGACGTCTCCGGCGCGGGGGCCTCGCGCAAGCGGCTGTTCCTGATCGCGCTGCTGATGGTGTCCGCGGCCGTCCCGTACTGCGAGCTGGCCGAGCCGCTGGACGTGGCGCTGCCCCCGCGGGTGGCGCCCGACGGCGAGCAGCAGGCCGCCCTGATCATCGCCTGGGACGCCTACGCGATGGCGGCCCTGGGGATGTTCGCCCTCGTCTTCCTGCTGGTCCCGATGGGGCTCTGCGTCGGCCAGGTCTTCCGGAGGCGGCGCCCCGCCGGGGGGCTCGACGCCGGGGCGCCGGGCCGACGCGATCCCGACCGCTGGATCACCGCGGAGGGCGCCCTCTACCGGCTCCTGACCTTCAGCGTGCTGGCCGCGGGCATGGGGTCGATCCTCCTCCGCCTGCACCGCTTCGCCCTGCTGCGGCCCGAGTTCCCCAACGACTGGCTCGCGCTGGACCGCAGCGCCCACCTCCTGGGGGGCGTCTCCCCGATCGTCCCGATCGCCTGCCTGGGCGCCGCGGTCTTCCTCTGGGGCTACCTGGAGCTGACGCGGCTCTACTCCTATCCGCTGCTGCGGCGGGGGACCGACCTGATCCCGACGGGCGGGATGTCGTTCTCGACGGACACCCCGTGGCGGCGGGTCATCCCGGCGCTCAACGCCAGGTATCGCCTCTGCGTGGACCTCCTCGAATACCCGGTGACGATCCTGATCTCGAAGAACCGCCCGCTGTCGTTCCTGGTGGTCTCCGCCGCGCTCGGCGTGGTCGTCTTCGTCTGGGGCGTCGTCTGGCCGCGGTTCGTCCCGACGCCCGAGGGCGGCCGCTTCGACCTGGTGGTGATCCTGGCCTTCATGTGCTACCTCCTGCTGCTGCTGTACTCCCAGGTGCGTTACCTGTGGCTGTGGCGGTCCCTGCTCCAGCTGTTCAAGCACGTCGAGCTGCTGCCCATGGCCGACGCCTTCGATCGAATCCCCCCCCGGGTGGCCGCGAAGTTCGGGCGATTCCTGCGGACGTCGCTCCAGTCGGACGTGGACCTGGAGATCCCGCTTCAGCAGTGCCGCCTGGTCCTCGGGGCGGAAGGGCCGGACGGGCAGGACGGGCTCGGGCCTCGCGCCGCGGTGCGCCGGAAGGTGGCGGCCAGGGGCTCGGCCTCCGGGCAGGAGCAGTTCGACCTCGTCTCCGAGTCGGTCGTGTTCCCCGTGGTCGAGCAGGCCTGGCCCCGGCGGTCGCTGGAGCAGGCCTACGGGGGATCGATCGCGGGGAACGGGGAGGAGCCGGCCGCGTCCCCCGAGGAGGGGATCGACCGGGCGACCGGCCGGTGGCTCGGCCAGGCCGAGGACCTGCTGGCGCTCCGGCTCGTCTACCTCGTGAGCCAGTTCTCCGACCCGCTCCGGCGGATGTCCGCCCAGCTCATCTACGGGCCGATCCTGCTGCTGCTGGCGGTGGCCTGGTATCCCTTCCACCCCCAGCGGCTGATGACCATCATGATCTGGGCGTTCATCCTCGCGGGCGTCCTGGCGACGCTGATGGTCCTGGTCCAGTCCGAGCGGGCGGAGTTCATCAGCCGCGTCGGCCGGACGGCCCCCAACTCGTTCAAGCTGGATCAGACCTTCATCTCGAACCTCCTGCCCTACGCGGTCCCCGTGGCCGGCTTCCTGCTCACCGCGTTCCCGTCGCTCGGCTACTGGCTGGGCTCGCTCCTCGAACCGATCAGTCGATCGATCAAGTGATCCGGCGAGAGTCGGTCCGCGACGATTTCCTCAAGGGGCGTCGTCGCGCGGGCCGATGTTCCAGGATGCGGGCAGCTGCGGGCCGCATCGAACACGCACCGGGGCACCACCCATGCTCATGACGCCGGGCCGGAATCGGACGCCTCTGAAGAAGTCGACCCTGCTCCTCGCCGCGCTGATCGCCGCCGGCGCGGGGCTCCCGGCGCCGGGCCAGACCGGCGGCCAGGCGCCCTCGGTGCAGGGCTTGCTCCGGCTGGGCGGGCCCGAGCTGGAGGCCCTTTACCGCCAGGGTCGCGCGGTGGGCATCCCGCCCGGTCGCGTCCGCGGGACGGCCATCCTGGCGCCCGGGGCCCGGCGCAACGAGGTCATGGCCCTGGGGACCCGCATGGTCTGGCAGGGGAAGGTCTTCGAGTCCGGCAACACGACCGCCGTGAACCGATTCTTCGGCCTGCCCGTCGTGCGCGCGAACGTCTACCAGGCCCAGAGCCTGCACGACGGCGCCGCGGCGCTGGTGCTGGACTACAGCCAGACGTCCCGCGTGTATGCCCGCTACCGCGACGAGATCCGCGAGGTCGCCCCCGGGCTCTTCCTCGGGCTGATGTACGACGTGACCACCAGCCCGCCCCACCTGCGGATGTACTTCGCGCTGGAATCGCATCCGTGAATTGACATCCCTCGATGATGGTGGCCTCAGGGCCGCGCCACTCGTCCCCGCGGCCCTCCGTCGAAGGCTCGGGCATTGGTGATGGCCGCGGCACTCGGACCCCCTCCGACTCCCCCTTGGCAAGGGGGAGAGTGCCCCTTGCGCCTGCCCACGGGGTTGGCGCGGATCAACTTCCCCCCTTGCAAAGGGGGGACACAGGGGGGTCTCCGGGATTCTCGACGGAGCAAGTCGATCACCGAACGCCCTACTTCTGAATGACCAGCAGGCCGACCTGCTGGCCGGTGTTCTTGTAGAGGGCGTGCCAGTCGTCGATCTTCGGGAAGGCGTCCAGGAAGAGCTGGATGAACCGCGACCAGTCGGCCGGGTGCAGGGTGAGGCAGCCGTCGGAGAAGCGGGCGGAGTTGAAGCCGTTGTGGACGTTGATGCCCTCCGACGTCGTCTTGCCGAGGTCGTCGCTCTGGACGGGCACCGGGTTGCGTGCGTTGACGAGCAGCCCCGCGCGGACGTCCCCCGTCCGGACGACGAGGTCCGCGGCCGTCTGCCTGGGGGCGTTGCCGCCCCCCTTGTGGAAGCCGATGTGCAGGGGGTAGGTGCCGTCGAGCACGCGGCCCTTCTCCGTCATGTCGTCCGGCCAGATCGAGCCCCGGAACGCGCCGGTGAGCCCGCCGGAGAGCGTGAAGGTCGACTCGTAGAGCCCGTCCGCGGTCGGCGTGGTCGGGCTCTTGAACTTGGTTCCCGTGGGGATCAGGCCGCCGTGCGAGACGGTCAGCGTGATCGTCGCCGGGGCGCGGAGGACCGGCGGCTTCGGCTCGACGGGGCCGGCGGCGGCGACGAGCCGCTTCCAGGTGCCGCCGTTGACGTCGATCCGCGCGTCGGGGGAATGCATCCCGACCTGCTGCCGCTGGAAGTTCACGATCGCGGCGACGGTGTTCGACTTGCTGCCCGTCTTGGCGATCAGGCCGTCGACGCCCTTCGGGTCGAACGCGGCGCGCCTTGAGGTTCTTCGCCGCCTGGGTGAGCAGCTCCTGCACGGTCCGCACGTCCGCCGGCACGTTCTTCGCGCCGCTCTCGTAGCTCCCGACCGAGGCACTGATGTACGCGCCCATCCCCACCCCCTCCGGCACTGGCCGTGGTCCTCGCCCTCCGATCCGCTGGGCCCTCACGCCACGCCCCGTGATCCCCGACGAGGCGGGCCGGCTTCACGCCCGGGTCCGGTCGGCCCCCGACCGGCGAACCGCTGCTCTTACGGCCCGGATCGAGGCGGCGTGACTTCTCCGGACGGGCGAATCATCTGCATTCGCCGATGCAAGCTACCGGCCCCGGATCACGTCCAGGGCCACCAGGTGAGGTAACGCTCCCAGAGGGCATCCAGCACCACCGCCGCGCGGCCCGGGATCCTGATGTCGACCGCGTCGGAGACCCGCGTGACCTCGGGGTTGATCTCCACCGTCAGGCTGCCGGCCCTCCGGCCGACCCGCACCGGCTCGGCGATGTACTCGAACACGCTCGTCGTGCCGATGCTGAAGATCACGTCGAACCCCCTGCCGAGCTCGGCCCAGAGGCGGCCCAGCTTCTCCGGGGGCAGGTCCTCGTCGAAGAGCACGACCCCGGGGCGGATCGGTCCCCGGCAGTCCGGGCAGCAGGGGGGCAGCTCCAGCCCGGCATAGTCCCGGACGACCTCCCCCCGGCCGCATCCCGTGCACAGCAGTTCATGCAGATTTCCATGAATGTCGATGACATTCCGGGATCCCGCCTGCTGGTGCAGGCCGTCCACGTTCTGGGTCAGGACCCAGACGGCGTCGAAGTAGCCGTCCATCTCGGCCAGGACCTTGTGGCCTCGATGGGGGGCGGCGCCCCGCGTCGAGCGTTCGAGCTCGAGGAGGTAGTGCCAGGTGATCTCGGGACGGGACCGGAGCATCGGCCCGGACAGCGCGCGCTCGATGGGGAGGCCGTGCCGGGTCGTCTCGTGCTCCCGATAGAGGCCGTCCCTGCCCCGGTAGGTGGGCAGCCCCGAGTCGGCGGACATCCCCGCGCCGGTGATGAACAGCAGCCTGCGGGCCCGCCCCATGCGCTGGGCGATGCGATCGACGGCCCCGACCTGATCGGGAGAGAGTTCCGGGGCCTCATCGACCTGATTCGTCTCGATCGAGGACATGATGCGACTCGACGATGAGCTGACAGCGGGGCCGTACCCCGGCCCCTCTCCATCCTCTTGCCAGCGAAGCACCAATCTACACCACCCCCCGACGGCGATACCAGAAGCTCCCGGCGAGAGGGACGGCGCGTCGCGGGTGCCCCGGGGCCTGCGCGGGACTGGCCGCATGGCGAAGCCTCGATTGCCCCTCGGGGTTGATTGGTGTAGGTTCTGCCCGCGTGTCCGAGGCCGCGACATGTTCCCATGCTCAGGGAAGAGCCGATGCACGCCCCCTCACCGCGGTCGACCCAGCATCCGGCCGGGGTTGCTCCTGACTCCCCCCACCCTGACCCTCCCCCACGAGGGGGAGGGGATCGTCTGGAAAGCCCTCCCCCTCGTGGGGGAGGGTCGGGTGGGGGGCACCGAGGCTCAAGCCGAACCGTGGCCACCTGCTGAGTGGTTCATCCGGCAGGTCGCTTGACGCCGCGGGCGTGCTGCGGTGGCGACGAATGCCGGACTCCCCCTTGCCAAGGGGGGTAGGGGAGTCGAAGCCCGGGGCGGCGCGGCGCCGATCGGCCCGGGACTCCCCTGTGTCCCCCTTTGCAAGGGGGGAAGTGGGATCCGGCCCAGGCCCCCGAAAGGGACTTGCCGGATGCACCACGAAGAGGCCCGATGGCCGGCTACTGGCCCGAGGCACTCCTCGGACTCTCCGCCTGCCTGATCCTGCTCGGGTTCCTGGGATCGCCCCAGCTCTGGGGGAAGCGGGAGCAGCGCGCGGCGGCCGAGACGCTGGATACGGTCGAGAATCATCACTGGCTGGTGGCCGAGATCCAGGGGCGTCCGCGCCTGGAGAAGCCTCCGCTGCCGCGCTGGACGGCCGCCGCGATCGTCCTCCTGGCGGGCCGTTGCACGGAGGGCCTGGTGCGGCTCCCCAGCGCGCTGGCGGGGGTGGCGACCGTGGCGCTGGTCTACTCGCTGGGCCGCGGGATCGGCGGTCGTCCGCTCGGGCTGACCTCGGCGGCGGCCCTGTGCACCTTCGGGCTGTTCGTCTCCGAGCACCGGCAGGCCGGCAACGACGGCATGCTCGCGCTGTTCACGACGCTGGCGCTGCACGCCGCCTGGTGCCTCATCCATGGGAAGGCCCGGTCCCTGGTCTTCTGGATGGCCCTGGGCCTCGGGTTCCTCTGCAAGGGCCCGGTCGTCCTGATGCTGGTCGGCGTCACGGTCGTCCCCTATCTCGCCTGCACGGGCGGCCTGCGGACCCACGGGAGGCGATTCGTCGCCCTCGATGGGCTCGCGGTGTTCCTGGCCCTGGCCCTCGCGTGGCCCCTGGCCGTTGCGGCCCGTGATCCCCAGGCCGTCGGAGTCTGGATCACCGAGATGGGGCAGAAGTCCGGGGTCCTGGGCATCAAGCATCGCGGGCGCGAGGTCCTCGCGACGCTGTTCCCCCTGCTGTCGCT
The DNA here is from genome assembly GCA_046349995.1 of Isosphaeraceae bacterium. GTDB lineage: Bacteria > Planctomycetota > Planctomycetia > Isosphaerales > Isosphaeraceae > Aquisphaera. Next base: position 16,309 of record JAXMBE010000088.1, read on the forward strand.
GCCGTGGTCGGTGCTCGGGGTCGCGGGGGTCCTCCTGCCGGCCGTGGGGAATCGGCGGGTGGCCGTCCCCTGGCGGCCCTCGGACGTCTGGTTCCCCTGGTGGTGGGCCGTCGGGAACCTCGCCGTGTTCAGCGGCTGGTCCGTGTCCAAGCCGAACTACTTCGTGCCCTGCCTGCCGGGGCTCGCCATCCTGGTCGGGATGGCCTGGCTTCGCCTCTGCGCGATGGCGCGCGACGAGCGTCGCCGGACGGCGTCGCGCTGGTCGCGCGGGATCCTCGGCCTCCAGTGCGGCCTGCTGGCGATGTCCGCGGGGCTGCTCCCCCTGGTCGCCCGGCTCCAGCTCGCCGAGGCTCCCTGGCCCCTGCTGATCCTGATCTCGGGGGTCCTCTGCTGCGGCGTGCTGCTGGGCGCCGTGCTGGCCCGCGGGGGGCACGAGGCGCTGGCCCCGCTGCCCGTCGCGGCCTGCTGCGCGGCCGCGGTCCTGATCGGCTACGGGATCGTCGCGCCGATGGACGACCCGGCGCGCGGTCATGCCGGGCTGGCGAGGCGGCTCGATCACCTCCTGCCCGCGCGCGTCGAGACGGTCCACTTCTTCCACGAGATCGACGAGGGGTTGTGGTTCTATCTCCGCGATCGCCGCCTGGCACCCGTCCCGGGCAGCCGCCCGCGCTACAGCGACAGCTACGACAACCTCGGCAGCGGCCTGCTCGGATCCTCGAAGGACACCCCGCCCGCCCTCGCGCCGGGGGCCCTGTCTCCCGCCTCGCGGGCCCGGAGTCTCCGCGACTGGCTGGACACCCGGGGATCCAGAGATGAATTCGTGCTCGTGCGATCCTCGGTCTACGACCGCCTGCTCCCCGAGATCGAAGGCGCCATCGAGCCGGTGTACCGCGAGCGGGGCCTGAAGCGCAACGAGCTGGTGCTCCTGCGGGCGGGCGGCACATCGCGGCCGATGACCGTCGCGCGAGCGCCGACCCCGCCGCGGGACGGCCGCTGAGCGATCGAGCCGCGTCCCGGGCCGTCGCAGATGCCTGGCATCCCGCGGCCGATTCGGGAAGCCCTGCGTATTGCGGGGCCGGCGCGGTCCGGGTCCGCGCTTCGGGTCGGGCTGAGGCTCCTGGTTCGGTCGACCTGCGGGCGGCGATCGGGGAGGTTCTGCGGATTATGCCGCCGGTCAACTCTGCTCATCTTCGCTGCCTTCGCTGACCCCGATGACCCGCAATCCTCTCGACGTAAAGTATTGGTACAAAACGCGAAACGTGTTCAAGGGCGGGTGCCGCGATGACGATAAGACGAGTGGCTCGCCATGGAAGACCCAGGGCGAGAACTCGGGAGCACCAAACTGGTGGCAGCGATCGACGGGGAGACGGAAGCGTCTCGGGTCCCGGGAAGACCTCAACCGACGCATCGGTGTCATGAACGATCGACAAGACGCAGGGTCGCGCGAAACGGCCGGCCGGAATCGCCACCCTCGATTTACGTTAGCCAAGGAGAGTATTCTCCCATGTTGAAGCCCTTGACATTGAGCCTCAGCCTTGCCGTCGCTCTTGGGTTTTGCAGCGTGAGCATGGCAGGCGGACATGACGGATGCACGAACTGCGGTCTGGCCTCTCCCCAGGGCGGCCCGATCGCGAGCGCCCAGGGCCCGATCGCGACCGGCTGTGATGCGCCGGTTGGATGCGGCTCCCACAAGCTCCACGACCTCTTCAGCGGGCTGGGCGGCCACCTCGACGGCCTGCACTGCAAGCTGAAGGGCATGCTCCATCCCCCGGTGACCTACGAGTGGGTCCTGAAGAAGAAGCGGCTCTGGGGTCACAAGGGCTGCGGCGGCGGCGGTTGTGACACCTGCGGCGGCGCCGCTCCGGCCGCGGTCTATCCGACCGGCCAGGTCGCCCCGTCGGGCCAGGGCGGCTACGCCGCTCCGTCGGGCCAGGGTGGCTACGGCGCCCCGTCGGGCCAGGGTGGCTTCGCCGCTCCCCAGGCCGCCCCGGTCTACGGCGTCGGCCAGCACGCCTACCGTGCCGCCAAGCCCGCCGCGACCATCGCCTCGGTTCCGGCCGAGATGACCCCGGCGATCGCCGGCGAGGAAGTCCCCCCGGCTCCGGAAGTCAAGCAGTCCACCCAGAGCGGCCTGCTCCTCCCGACCCCGGCCGGCAACTGAGCCAGGGGTCCTGAGGATCCCGCCAAGACTCGTGGGCCGGTACCCGGATTCAAGGCCTTCTCTGAATCGTTCCGGCCGGCTGATGACTGGGGCACGATCGCGGGGCGGTGAGGGTCGGATTCGCCCGCCGACCGCGGAGGATCCCTCCCCCCGCCGACCCCGACGCCAACGCCCCGACCCCGCATCAGCGTGACGGTCCTCGCAGCCAACCGATGGCTGCGAGGACCTTTTTGATTTCGAAGGCGAGGGCCGGGCCGTGCGACTCGCCCTCGCCCCGCTCACCGACGCCGCAGCATCGGGCCGCGATTGACAGATCAGGGCGATTGTGGATAACTCTCCTGCCGCCCGGCGCGTCGGGCCATGCGCACCAGGATGGTGATGGGCCGGACGCCGCGGATCGCCGCGGCGCGGGTGACCCGGGCCGCTGGTCCGGACCCATCTGTTCGCCGCCCCGAGGAGATGCCGGGCACCGCGGCGCAGGGCCTCGCCGGACCGGCCGACGCCGGGATCGGAGGCAGGGGCGTCACGAGCCCGCCGCCCGGGCCGTGGTGGGGCCGGTTCGTCGCCCGGACGCCCGCGGCGGTCGCACGGAGGAACGTGGATGGAGAGAACGCGATGGCTGTCTGCGGCATCGGCCCTCGGCGGCCTTCCTCCGGGCCCGGTCCCTCCGGAAATCGCTCCTGGCCCTGCCGCCGGCCGTCCGCTGGGCCCTGGGCCTCGCGAGCCTGGCGGCGCTGCTCCTGCTCGGCTACGCGGGCGTCGGGACGCCGACCCGGAACGAGACGCATTACCTGCTCTCGGCACGACGCCTTGCCCCCGAGGACCTGAACAAGATCAGCCGGGCGCTGGACCGCCAGCGGATCGCCTACCACATCGACGAGGATCGCCGGATCGGCGTCTCGCGGGGCAAGCGTGAGCAGGCCGAGGAGATCGTGGCCAAGCTCGAGCTCGGGCCCAGGCTGCCCGGCGAGCTCCGCGACCAGGCACCCGCGTCCAGCCCCTGGGAGTCGCCGCTCGAGAAGGACCGCCGCGAGCAGCAGGAGCGCGCCAAGATCCTCCAGATCATGATCAACGACCTGCCGGGCATCGTGGATTCGTTCGTGTCGATCAACCGCCCCAGGACCAGGCTCGGGCTACGGCCGGACGCCCGGCCCTCGGCCTTCGTCCGGCTGGAGACCGAAGGGGATCGGCAGCTCCCGTTCCGCACGGTCCAGTCGATCACCACGATCCTGACGGGGTACGAGGACGGCCTCTCGGCCGAGTCCGTCACGGTCGTGGACCGGCGCGGCCACAAGTACCTGGTGGCCGGCAACCCCGAGCTGAGCGCGCTGTCCAGCAACCGGGCGCGAGAGGAAGAGCTGAGCCAGCAGATCCTCGAACAGCTCGACTGGATCAAGGGCGTTCGCGTCTCGGTCCAGTTGCCGGCCGCGACCCTCGACGCCGCGGAGCCGACCGGCGGCCGGGCACCCGAGCCCCGGGACGACCCGGCGCCGCCGAGCGGCCGGGCCGCGGCGGCCGGGGATCGCGGGCCCGCGTCCTCCGCGATCGCCCTCAATCGGGGCCTCTCGCTCGAGGCGGATCCGCACGAGCCCGGGGCGAAGGCGGCGGCCCCGGACCTCGATCGCGCGGGGGCCGAGGCGTCGCGTGAACCGGCCGCGTCCCGGCGGCGCGTCGACCCGGGGCGGGTCTGGGTCCGGGTGCCTCGCAGCTACTACTATCAGGTCAGCCTCCTGCCCGGTCACAAGGAGCCGTCCCGGGAGGACCTGATCAAGCTCGCCACGCGGACCGAGGAGCAGATCCGGACCGGGGTCGGGCTGATCGTCCCGCTCGCCGGCCCGGCCGCCTGGAAGACGACCATCGACATGATCCAGGACGAGGTCCCGCTCGCCGATGCTCAGGGCGGGGCCGCCCCCCTGGATCAACGCAGTCCGGCGGTCAACTGGGGCGTGATCGGCGTGCTCGCGGCCCTGGCGGCGACCCTCGCCGCCGTGGGCTACCGGGTGTTGCACGCCCGGCGTCCCGCGAGCCGCGGCGATTCCGCCCCCCACCGATTGCGGTACGACTCCGCGGCGGCGCATGCGCCCGCCCCGTCCGAACGGGTCCGGGAGTTCGTCCGCCGTCATCCCGAAGCGGCCGTCAGCGTCCTCGAGCGATGGACCGGCCAGGGAGGCGACCCGACATGATGACCTCCTCCGTGCATACCCGGCGGGCGGACCGCGAGGAGGCCGTCCCCGCGGCCCACCTCGCGTCGCCGCCCTCCGGCCCGCCGCGACATCCGGCGGCCGCGCCGCACCCGCTCCGGAAGGCCGCCATCGTGCTGGTCAGCCTCGAACAGTCGCTGGCCTCCCAGTTCCTGGCCCGGCTCGATCGCTCGGCGGTCGAGGCCGTGACCTGGGAGATCGCCCGGCTGGAACGGATCGATCCCGTCGAGCAGGCCGCCGTGCTGGAGGAATTCCTCAGCCTCTGCCTGCGCCGGCTCCGCTTCGTGTTCGAGGACTTGCTCCGGCTGGAGGCGGCGGAGATCCGCCTCGCCCATCGCCCGGAAGACATGGACTCCTGGGCGCTCGCCCTGGCGGGGGCCGCGCCGCCGGTCAGGGCGAAGGTCCTCGGCGCCCTCGATCCGGAGTCGTCCCGGGCCCTGGGGCACCTCCTGGAGGGCCTCGGCCCGTTCCGGCTCTCGGAGGTCGAGGCGGCCCAGGGCGAGATCGCCGACCGCTTCCGCCGGCTCTACGACGAGGGCAAGATCGTCCTCCCCGACCCGAGCAGCCGGGACGAGGTCCTGGTCTAAAGCCAATGCCCTTCAGTTCAGGGACTCGCGATCGCTCCAATCGTAGGGTGGGTCAGCATCGCCTGCGATGCGCAACCCACCGGCATCTGGTGGGTTGCGCCGACTCCGTCGGCTGACCCACCCTACCAGAAAGCCTGCTCACTGGTTATTAACGAACGAGCATTGGGCCTAACCGGCCGGAAGCGGCTTCCTTCGCAACAGCAGACGGAGCGGAAATGCGATCGGCCCAAACGAGCGTCCGGCCAGGCCCCCTCTTTCGTGCCGCGGTCTTCCTGTTCGTACCGCTCTCGATCGCACTGGCCGGGGTCCCGAGCGCATCGTCCCCGGAGGACCAGCGAGGCGAGCCCGCCCCGGCCCCCCGGACCGATCGGGGTGCTCCGGCCGAGATCGCGCTGCTCCGCGTCCCTCCCCCCTCACGGCAGACGATGGACCCCGGCCGTGGCCCGGGACGGGAGGCGGAGGGGACGGCCTCGTCCTGGTGGCTCGCTCCCGCGGCCGTCGTCGCGTTGCTGGCCGCCTGCGGGGTGATCTGCGTCGGGGCCCGGAAGCGGCTGCCCGGGGGAGCGACCTCCGCGCTCGAGATCGTCGGCCGGGTGAGCCTCTCGCCACGCCACTCCATCGTCCTGGTCAGGGCGGGGCACCGCACCCTGATGATCGGACTCGGCGCGCAGTCCGCGCCCTCGCTGCTGGGCGAGCTCCCGGGCGACGGCCCGACGGGGGCAGCCGCCGGCTCGGCGAGCCATCGCGGGGCACCGGGCCTCCCGCCCGGCGACGACTGGCGGGGCCGGATCGCGGCGATCGATCGACCGACGGTGGACATCCGCCTGGGGGACGAGGAATGACCCGCGAGCGTCGTCGAATCCGTGCCCGCCTCCCGCTCGCCGCGATCGCGGCCCTTGCGCTCCTGCTCGGAGCCGGGCCCTCGGGGGATGGGCCACCGCGAGAGCCAGCCCGGCGCGCGACGGCCGATGCGCTCGGCAACCTCCTGGGCACCGGTTCGGGGCTGTTCCGCAGCGCAGGTCCGGCGAAGCCCGAGGCGGCGGCGGAGGCCGCGACGGCCCCGGCCGCGGCCCGGCCCGCGCCGGCCGCCGACGGGCGGGACTCGATGCGGACGCTCCAGACCGTCGCCCTGTACAGCCTGGTCTGGCTCGCGCCCATGGGCGCGCTGATGCTCACGTCGTTCGTGCGGATCAACATCGTCCTGGTCCTGCTCCGGCAGGCGCTCGGGAGCCCGCAGATCCCGGGGAACCAGGTGCTCACGGCGCTCGCCCTGATGCTCACGGCCTTGGTGATGCGCCCGGTCGGAGAACGCGTCTACACGGAGGCCGTTGTGCCCCTCATTTCCGGCCGGGCGACGGCGTGGGAAGCCTGGACGACCGGCTCGCGACCCATCAAGGTGTTCATGGTCGATCAGATCATCAAGACCAGGCACCAGGACTATCTCTGGACGCTCTACCGGCACGCGAGCCCCCCCTCGGCCGGCTCGCCGACTCCGGAGTTCGCCCACGAGTTCCCGCTCAGGGTCGTGGCGCCGGCCTTCCTGCTGAGCGAGCTGACGACGGCGCTGGTCATGGGGTTCATGATCTACCTCCCGTTCCTGGTGGTCGACCTGGTCGTGTCCGCGGTGCTGGCCGCCATGGGGCTGTACATGCTGCCCCCGACGCTCGTCGCCATGCCGCTGAAGCTGATCGTCTTCGTGCTGGCGGACGGCTGGATGCTGACCGCGTCGATGCTGCTGTCGAGCTTCGACGTCGCCGCGCACTGACCCGGAGAGGAGTGTCGGCCGTGGAGATGGCACACCTGATCGACTGGACCCGGGAGGCCCTGCGGATGACGCTCGTGCTCGGCGGCCCGCTGCTGGCGGCGGCCCTGCTCGCCGGCCTGGTCGTCAACGTGCTCCAGACCCTGACCCAGCTCCACGAGCCGGTGGTGAGCCTGGTCCCTCGCATCGTGGCGGTCCTGCTGGTCCTGCTCGCCATCCTGCCCTGGCTCCTGGGCCAGTGGATCGCCTTCACGGTCGAGCTGATCCAGTCGGTGCCCGAGCTGCTCTGAGGGATGGGGCGCGACGGATTCGCGGATTCCCGACACCCCGAAGGTGGGGCCCATGGACCTGGATCCGAACCACATCGACCTGGGCTGGATCGCGTCGAGGGCGGCGGCGTGGGGATGGGTGCTGGCCCGCGTGGCGGGGCTCTGCTGGACGCTGCCGACCATGGCGCTGCCGGGCGTGGATCTCCGTGTCCGCACGCTCCTGGCCGTCGTCCTGGGAGTCGTCCTCGCCCCCCTCATCGAGCAGGCCGCGGGGCCTCCCCCGGCCGGGTCGGCCCTCGCCGGCCTGTTCCTGGTCGAGCTGCTCGTCGGCGTGCTCCTGGGATGGTCGGCCGGGCTGATCGTGGCGGCGGCACGCCAGGGCGGGGAGCTGGTCGGGGCCCAGGCGGGGCTCTCCGCCTCGGCCCTGTTCGATCCGGACACCGGCCTCGAACTGTCGCCGCTCGGCCATCTCTACGGCCTCATCGCCCTGGGGGTGTTCCTGGCGATGGACGGCCCCCTGGCCTCGATGGAGGTCCTGATCGAGAGCTACCGGGCGATCCCGGCGGGCACCTGGGTCCTGAATGAACACTCCGCGTCGCGGGCCTTCGCCGAGGTGGGCTCTGCGCTCGCGCTGTCGCTCCGCGTGGCGGCACCCCCGGCCCTGTCGCTGGCCGTCGCGGGCATCGCCCTGGGCTGGATCGGTCGCCTGGCCCCGGCCGTACCGCTGCTGGCGCTCTCGCTGCCGGTGCGTTCCGTCCTCGGGATCCTCCTCGTCTCCCTCAGCCTCGCCACGCTCGTCGCGACCCTCGGGCAGGCCTGGGCCGCGTGGCCCTGGGGGCTGTAAGAACCGGTACGGATGGGAGTCCGATGTCGGAAGACCGCACTCAGCCGCCGTCGAAACGTCGTCGCCAGCTCGCCCGCGAGCAGGGGCAGGCCGCCCACAGTCCGGAGCTCACGGCGGCGGCCGGCTGCCTGGCGGCCCTGGCGATCCTGGGACTGGCCGGCGGCGACCTGGCGTCGGGGCTCGTGGAATTGACCCGCGACGCGCTCCGCCCGGATCCCCCGGTCCGGATCGACCCGGCGGCCCTCGTGCATCACCTCCGGACGCTCATGCTGGGGACGGCCATGCCCCTCGGCGCCACCCTGGGGGGCTTCCTGGCCGGGGCCCTCGCCGCTCACCAGTTGCAGGTCCGGGGCCTGTGGGCGGCCGGGCTGATCGCGCCGGATCCGGCGCGGCTCTGGTCGCCGGGCCGCGGCGGCGGGCTCGCCGCCGGGGTCGAGCGGATCGCCTGGTCGATCCTCAAGGTGGTCCTCCTGGGCGCCCTCTCGTTCTGGGCGATCCGGGCGGAATGGACCGAGATGCAGCGCCTCAGCGTGCTGGAGTTCCCGCGGCTCGCGCCGATGGCGGGCGCGAACGTGCTCTGGCCCGCGACGATCCTGGCCTGCGCCCTGCTGGCGGTCGGCGTGGCGGACTACGGGCTGCGGTACCTGCGGTTCGAGGGCATGCTCCGCACCACGCCGGAGGAGCAGCGCGAGGACCAGCGGATCATGGAGGGCGACCTGTCGCTCCGGGCGAAGCGCCGGCGGCTCGCCAGGGCGTGGCGCGGCGACGCGCCGGAACTGCTCGCCGGGGCCAGCCTGCTGGTGTGCGGGCCGGACGGCCTGGCCGTCGTCCTCACCGGGGGGCCGCCTCCGCGACGGGTCGTCGTGCGGACGGCCGCCTCCGGTGCGACCGGCAGGCAACTGATCCGGACGAACCGGTCGGCCCGGCTGCCCATCGTCGACGCGCCGGGCCTCGCCCTCCGGCTCGCCCGCGAGGCCGGGTCGGCCCCCGAGGCGCGGGGCCTGGCCCCCGCGCTCATGGCCGAGCTCGCCGCCGCCTGGCCCCCGGGCTGAGGCCGGCGACGGTCAGAGCTCGGCGATCGGGATGATCCGCCCGCGAGCGAAGCGGTAGAACGTGCCGCCGGGCGGGACGACCCGATAGCCGTGGTGGCGGTCGCGAGGCTTGGGCTCGCCGGCGAAGATCTCGGTGGTGGTGGACGTGGGCCGGAACCGGACGACGCCCTTGCGGCCGACGAGCTGATTCGGCCCGCTGCCGCCGACGAGCAGCGTGTGCCCGAACCAGCCGTGGAGCCGGGATGGCCCCGCGCCCGCCTTGACCACATTCCTGCCCGCGTGGCCGCCGTCGAGCGTCGCCGGGACGTCCACGTCCGGGTCGACCTGGATATTGGTGTTGGCCTTCGTCCCGAAGACGACGATCTGGTCCAGCGTGGCGGCGGCGGGTTGGGTCTGATCGGTGAGGCCGTTGATCGTGACCACGATCCGCTGCCCGCCGAGCACGGCCGGGTCGTCCACCTGCGAGACCACGATGTTGTCCGTGCCGCGGGCCTTCCTCGTCCTCGGGGGAGGGGTCACGATCAGGACGTTATTGATGAGCCGGCTGACCCGGATGAGCGGGGTGATCGTGACGGTCGCCGGCAGGCTCGCCGCGGACGCGGGGGCTCCCGTGGCCGATCCGGTGGAGGTCGCGGTGAACTGGAAGGTGTCCGTGCCGGTGGACCCCGGGTTGGGCACGTAGACCAGCCTGCCGGTGGACGAGTTGAACTGGGTGATCGTCCCCTTGGTCGGCTGGGAGGCGATGCTGTACGTGAGCGTCCCCGGGGAGCTCGTGTTGGGATAGTTGCTCGTCGCCGAGAGCTGGATCGGCACCGGGGCGGCCGCGGGCTGGCGGCTCACGGTCACCGGGTTGGCGGTGGGGATGAAATTGATCGAGGGGTTGCTCGGGCCGTTGTAGGCACTCGTGGTGACCTCGAACGTCCGGCTGACCGACGTGCCGTCGCTCGGGTCCGTGGCCGTCACGGTGATGTTGGCCGTCTGGCCGGCCGAGGTCGCCGAGGTCGCGTCGATCAGCAGGACCCCGTTGGGATTCTGACTGCTCAGGCTGGCCGACGTGATCGTCACCGGACTGTCCGGGACCGAGATCTCCGGCGGGCTGGCGCCGTTCGACTTGACCGTCACCTGCGCGAGCTTCGCCAGCGTGTCCAGGCCGCTGACGAGCTGTCCGAAGAGCGTGTATCCGTAATTCAGGGACGTCTGCGGCCCGTAGGTGATGAAGAACTGGGCGTCGGTGCTCACCGGCGCGCCGGTGTTGGCCATCGCGAGCTGTGCCGAGCCGGAGAAGTTCAACTGCTGCACGATCTCGGTCGCGATCGGCGGGACGCCGCTACTCGACGCGGTGCTGGTCGCGCTCGTCGATCCGCCCTGGGCGACGAAGTTGCTCAGGATCCGGGGGAAGAACTTCCCCTGATTGACGTAGTAGCCGTTGTTCGTGAAGTTCGTGATCCGGGAGACGGTGTTCGGGGTGAGGTTGGGGAAGAGCTGGAACGTCATCGGCGCGTCGGTGAACGAGACGTCGCCCGGCGTGCCCGACGCCTGGTGCGAGACGGTCATCGTCCAGAACTGCCCCTGGGCGACCGAGACCCGGATGTTGGGGTTGTCGGAAGTGGCGGTGAACGTCTGGGTCGGGCTGTTCGAGCCGCTCCCGTTGAGCGGGAGCTGGAAACCCATCTTGGCCGGGACGTTGGTGAGGTCGCCGAGCGGGGCCAGCGACGCGGTCATCAGCCGCCGATTCTCGAGGACCTCCACCAGGGGGCGCCGTCGCGAGCGGACCCGGCTCGGCCGGCGGCCCAGGTCGGAGGCTTCTCCCTTAGCCGGGATGCTGTCTTTCCGGATCCGGTCCCACATTCGCGACCTCCTGCCGCCAGTCTATCCTGACACGGACTCGCCGCGCTCCATCGAGGTGCGGCCGAAAGTGACGGTCTTTCCTGCACTATCGGCACGATCGGTCGCCCGCCTTCAGTCGATCCGGCGACAACCCGGTCCGTCCGGGGCCGGGAGCCGGGCATCGGGGATGCCCCCGGGGCCCCGGGACTCCGGGGTCTCGTGCCGGGCTTTCGCTCTGGACAATGCGGTCGGATCCAGTTAAGTTCCCGGCCACACGTCCACCGGAGTCATCTCTCGGCCACGATTGACCATCGATCCTCCCGACGGGTTCGGGGATTCGTCCCGGTCTGTCCACGGGGCACGCCGCGGCCCTCGCCGGCCGACGGTGGACCGCGGGGCCCGCCGGAGCGGTGCGGCCCGGCGGTCGAGCGATCGAGGCGGGCCGAGATCCTCGGCCGGCCCG
>JAXMBE010000089.1:0-26645 GCA_046349995.1 Isosphaeraceae bacterium
CTGCGCATCGGGGTATGCTCCGTCGTCGTTGTCTCTGCCGAGCCTCCCGTGTAGGCAACATGTTACGGACAAACGGGATTACCGGATAGCCTCTTAGTCGATAGGTTGGCCATCGATCACACGACTTGAGCCGCCCTGCCTACGAGACTCTCCACCATCATCGCTTCATGGCACTTGGCCCCGCGACGGGGCGATGGAATAGGAGTTCGATACCGTCCGGTTGCGAGGCCCCGGTCGCTGATCATCCGCCTCCGGGGAGCAGCTGACGTACTCGACCGTGGCCTTCGCGGGAGCGACGCGGACGCGGACGTGCCCCGGACTGCCCAGGACGATGCCCGTCTTGTAGCCATACTCGGCGGCGTTGCGGGCCGCGTTCTCGCCGGGCGTGCCCGGCTGGGGCACCTCCTGATACACGATGCCGTCGAGCTGCTGCTTGACGAAGAGGTGGTCGTGGCCGTGGAACACGACGCTCACGCCGTGCCGGACGAGGAGGGCATGGATCGGCTCCGGCCAGCCCGGGCGATTCTCGCGGAATCGATCCGTCCCGTCGGCGTCCTTGCCGCCCCACTCGTAGAAGCCGGCCGCCTCGACACCGCCCCGTCCCTCGGGCGTCGCACCGCCGACCAGGTGGTGGATGAAGACGAACTTGTAGGGCGCCTTGCTCTCGGAGAGCGTGCGGCCCAGCCAGCGGTATTGCTCCTCCCCCAGCGACCTCCTCCAGTTGTCCCGACGACCGCGGGCCCTCTGGGAGTACCAGAACGGGTCGAGCACGACGAACAGCGCGTCGCCCCACTCCCAGGCATAGTAGTCCTGCAGCAGCCCGGCCCGGGGATGCCTCGCCGCGTTGCCCGTATAGAAAGAGTCCGGGACGGGACCGGGGAAGAGACTGGTCCGCATCCGATTGGACCAGATCGCCAGGTCGGCGGATTCGGGATCCCTGCCGCGTGGGCTCTCCCCGTCGTGGTTGCCCAGGACGAGGAAGAGCGGCACCGAGTGTGCCATCTGGCCGAAGTAGTAGCGCTGGGCGAGATACTGTCGGGCGGCCGAGGCACGGCCCTCGTGCTTGTCGGTCATGAAGGTGTCGCCGAGGTCGACGTGGAAATCCGGTGCGTCGGACAGCGCGTTGTCCAGGGTCCGTCGGTAGAGTCGGGCGCTCACCCTGTCGTCCAGGTGCGAGTCGGCCGTCACGGTGAAAGTGAATTCGCGGCCCGTCGCCCGCTGGGTGTGGAACGTCCCCTCCGAGTCGGGGAGGCCGGTCCCCCGGAACCGGTAGAAGTACCGTGTGTCGGGCCGTAGCGGGCCGATGACGAACTCGGCCGGCTCGCCCCGCGACAGTTTGCGGGGTGGGATTTCGCGGCTCAGCCCGTCTCGGCTCTCGCCGTAGGAGACGGATCCATCCGCGTCGCGTGAGGCCAGGACGCTGAGGGTGACCGACTTGCGCGTGGGCCTGCAGAGGATCAGGTCGAGGGGATGTGCGGGGAACTCGAGGCTGGGCGAGACCTGCGACGGCTGCCCCGGCCTGGGGGGCCTCCGCCCCTTCTCGATGGGCTGCCCGGCGGCGCTCACGGCGGCCCCGAGCATCAGTATCGCGAGGACCGGGAAGGAGCGGACCATGGAGTCAAGGGCGGTCATCTGCCTCTCCTCTCCTTCCCCGGCCGCCGCGGCGTGCCCCCGTGGCACGGTCCTGGCGGCCCCGTTGCTGCCTGCGGTCCTGCTTGGTCGTCGGGACGCGGGAAGGGTCGTAATCCGGGTTGGGGGACGGGAACTGGGCGCCGACTGAGACGAGATCCTCGCGGAGCCGGCGGTCGAGCTCGCGAGCCCTGGCCGACATCTCCCGGGAGAGGTCGCGACGTTCGCCCGGGTCCCGGGCGAGATCGTACAGGCGGGTCGCCCCCGTCTCGTACTCGTGGATCAGTTTGAGGCCCCCCTGGAGGATCGCCGAGGCAGGGCCGAGCATGTCCGAGTCATAGTGTGGGAAGTGGACGACGTGCTCATCTCTCGGTCGACGCACCGTCCCCTGGCCCTTCCCCAGGAGCAAGGGGACCAGGCTGCCGCCTTCGACGGTCTCGGGGAGCGGGCCCCGGATATCGGCCAGCGCGCAGACGGTCGGGAGCAGGTCGGTGCCGATGGCCCGCACGCGTGAGGAGGAGCCCGCTGCGACGCCGGGCCCTCGCACGATGAGGGGGACTCGCAGCCCCCCTTCGAAAAGCGTGCCCTTGCCGCCGTTGAGGGGCGAATTGCGACCGGGCGAGCCGTGGTCGGCCGTGTAGATGACGTAGGTCTCGGAGGCCACCCCGAGCTCGTCGATGCCCGCCAGGAGGCGGCCCAGGGCGATGTCCAGGTCCACGTCCGCGGCCGCCTCGCCACGCCGTCGCTCGTCGAGGTTGGCCCCCCAGGCCCGCACCGCGGCCTGCGCCTCGGGGCTGGCGTCGGCTCCGCGACGCGAGGCGTAATGGGAGAGCTGGAGGAAGAACGGCCTGCCCGCACCGACCTGTCGCCTCATGAAGTCGAGGCCGCGCTCCGTCATGCCGTAGAGCTGCTTCGGGTGCGGGTTCTGGACGTTGTCGGGCCCCCCGTTGCTGGTCGCGCCGTCGTTCTCGTCGAAACCGTGCCGGGAGGGCGAGATACGCCCCAGGTGCCACTTTCCGAAGTGGGCGGTGGCGTAGCCGGCCCCCTTCAGCAATTCGGGGAGGGTGGTCGTGGACGCGGGCAGCTCGAGGACGACTCGGGGCGTGATGAGCCGGGCGCCGGGATCGGAGTCGCGTCCTTCGCCCTGCCCGATGCCGACGAACGTCATGTGCAGGCGCGCCGGGTTGACGCCGGTGAGGTAGCCGGCACGGGACGGTGTGCAGCGTGGCGAAGGGGCGTAGAAGCTGGCGAACCTCATGCCGGCCTTCGCCAGCCTCTCGAAGTTCGGCGTGCGGACGTAGGCACTGCGCGACTCCGGGACGTCGTCGTCCATCCGGACCGACGTGCTGCTCCAGCCGTGGCCCTCGCCCAGGATGAACACGAAGTTCGGACGCTTCCGCGCGGGCGCGGTCTGGCCGCCGGGGGGTGGCTGGGCCAGGGCCGCCGTGGCCCACCCGACGGCTGTCCACGTGATGAGTCTCGTCGCCCCTCGCCACAACCCCGTCATCAGCTTGCCCCTCCTTTCCTCGATCCACAGAACTCGCGGCCCCTCGGCCACCGAACGTGGACGACCGTCCTCATCGATCGGTTCCCGGACGCGTGGCCGGGCGGCGCCGAGGGCCGCCCGGCCCTGCGATTCTCGCATCCCGGCTTCCCCGTCATTTAACCCCGAAGAGGAAGTCGGTGCTGCCGACCCGAGGCATCTCGATCGGCGATGAGTACAGGAACGGGCCCCTGGCATCCGACGGGCTCGAGGTGCGTAGCCGGACCATGGCCTGCCGCTGCGATGCGGTCAGCGACCTCCCGACCTCGGCAAAGGCCGTCGCGTAGATATACGAGAGCTCGCCGTCGAGCTCGCCATAGCGTCGCGACAGGGATAATACCTTACTCCGGTCCGCGGAGTCTCCCCGGAGGAACCGCCGGAGCTCGGTGGCGATGGCGCGACGGGTGTCGACGATCTCCCGGAGGCTCGCGCGCTGCGAATCGACCAGGCCGGTGACCTTCCCACGCTGGGGGCCGGTCAGGGCGGAGAGGAAGGCCTCGCCGCTGTCGCCGGTCAGCGACGTGCTGATCGAGTAGTCCCGCTTGCCCATCGCCGGTGCGGTCTTCATGCCGAAGCCGCCGAAGTACATCCCGTGACGCTCGGGGCAGAAGTAGGTGTCCGCCTCGACCGATCCGCCCTGCCAGGCGAACATCTCGCTGGCGTAGGTCATGACGGCCACGTGCGCGGCGTGGGACATGCTGCGACGGTCGATCGGCTCTGGGACCTCCGGCCAGGTCCGGGAGTCGCCGAATTTCAGCCCCGCCATGGCCGCCCTCTGGGCCGGGTCCAGGCCGCGGAGGATCGAGCCCATGACTCTTGCCCGCTCGAAGGCCAGGAGGCCGTCCAGCTCATACAGGTCGGCCGAGTACGCGACCACGGCCTTCCTGTCCAGGCCGCGGCTGCCGCTCGGGATGTCCCCCGCCAGATTTCGTCGGAACGCCACGATCAGGGGGAACCTCAGCTCGGCGAACCGTTGGATATTCGTCTCCTGGTGTTCCGCGAGGGATGCGAACTGGGCCTTCTGCCGGTCGTCGAGGATCGTCAGCACGTTGTGCGCGATCCGGGTGAGGAAGGACGTGTTGTGACCCCCTCCGGCCGCGTCGATGTCGCGCATGTACTGGAAGCCGAAGTAGTCGGACACCTTGCCGGGGGGCAGGAACGTGTCGGCCGCGAGGTCGCCCGTCAGGAACGCCAGGCCGTCGAACGCGATCGTGTGGAGCTGGGCCTTGTCGGAGGTGGCCTGCACGAGCGAGTATCCCGACCCCGGCTCCCGCCGAGGCGGCCGAGGTCCCTCGATCCCGCGGCCGGTGTGCGGGCCCGATCCCGTCTCGCGGCGGGGTGCGGGCCGGCCTCCTCCGGATACCTCCTGCGCCTCGTCGCGGTCGCGACGATCGAGTCCCGAAATCTCGGGGGGAGGCCGATCCACGACGATCGGCCTGCCCGACGGTCCCTTCTTGATCGTCGCGGCGTGGATCTCCGATTCCCCGGGGTGGGTCCATCCCTCGATCGTGACCCGGTCATCGGGCGAGATCGTGCGTGTCGGGTCGTCATCCCGGGCCGCCGGGAATCGGACCACCGTGCCGTCTTCGAGGAGCAGGCCGTCCGCATCACCTTTCTCGTTCCGGGTCACCTCCCTGACCGTCCCGCTCTTCGATGCCTTCCTGGCATCCTGGCCCGACCGACGAGGTCCAGGACGTCGGCTTTCTTCCCTCTCTCCCGGAGGTCGACCGGGGCGGTCATCCCTTCGGACGTCCTTCGAGGGCGGATCCCCCGCCCCTTGCCCTTCTCTCCCCGAGGACTGGGCGCGAGCGAACCGAAGATCCGCGAGGAGCAGGACCATCACCGGGACTGCCGCAATCAACAAGGCGTCCCTCATGGAAAGATCTCCGATACGTCGTGGAGTGTCCAGAATTCAAGACACGGTAAGGGCTACGGTGCCGGGAGCACGGGAGAAGAGCCGGCCGTCGGAGCCGCTCCAGGTGAACCGGGCACTGCCCCGGTAGCCCTTCGGCGGGACGTAGACCAGCTTGCCGAGCTCGGCGAGCGGGACGACCTTGCCCGTCGTCACGGTCGCTCCGCCGAGCAGCAACTTCCCCCTCGCGGGTGCCGAGGAGATCCGCACCGCGACGAGGGCGTTTCCGTCGGGGTCGTGGAAGGCGGCCGAGAAGTCACCGGGCTGGAAGGCCAGCGGAGTGTCGATCCCGACCGTCCGGGACAGGCCGGCAACCACGGGAGACTCGTTGACGTCGAGCACCCGGATCGCGAACACCTGCTCGAAGGAGAGTCCTCGTTGGTCGGTGACGCGCACCCGGACGCTGTAACGATTCCTGGTCTCGTAATCGAACCGCTTCCGCGCGGTCAGGAATTGGCCGACGATGGCGAAGCACGAGTTGTCGTCGCCTCCCGGCCCCGGGACGAGGCGATAAGTGAACCTGCGGCTCGCAAGGGTGTCCACCGCGCTCAGCCTGCCGATCACGGTCCCCACGGGCCGATTCTCGGCGATGCTCGAGCCCGAGACGTGAATCTCGGTGGGCCCGAGCTTCACTTCGGTCAGGTTGATCGTCACGACCGCCGTCCCGGACAGCGCGGGGGATCCGTCATCGGTCGCCCTCACCGCGAGCGAGAAGGACGGGTGGGCCGAGTACCTGAGTGCGGCCGGACTCGCCACGGTGATCCGGCCGGTGGCGGGATCGATCGAGAATGCGTCTCCGTCGTTGCCGCCGACGATGTCCCAGGTCCTCGCCTGATTCGCGTCGGGATCCGTGGATGAGACCATCCCGACGATCGTCCCTGCGGGGCTACCCTCCGCCACCGTGAATGTGCCGGGATTCACGACCGGCGCTTCGTTGACGTCCGTGACGCTGATGATGAAGATCGACTCGGAGGTGTTTCCATACCGATCCGTCGCACGAACTCGAATCGAGTCGCTGTCCTTCGCCTCGTGGTCGAGGGAAACTCTCGTCTCCAGGGAATCGCCGGAGATCTGGAACAGGCCGTTGTTCGCGCCCCCCGCACCGTCAACCAGGCTGTAGGTGTACGGAGAGCCCGAGGCGGCCCCCGTCATGCTTAAGGTACCAATCGCCGTGCCCGACGGCCTGTTCTCGGGGACAGTGTTCGAGGAGAGCGTCGGAGACGCGGGCGCCGCCAGGAACAGGTAATCGGTGTTGCCGATGTAGGGCGCGATCACGCTCCGGTCGGTGATCGGGGCCGAATAGAGGAACGGCGTCGTGCAGACCGAATAATCGAACGGCGTGCCGTCGGCATAGGTGCCCGACATGATCGACGTGCGGAGTCCGGCCAGCTTCGACTTCTGTTCGCTCGAGAGCGAGGCGTAGACCCTGGCGAAGACCGTCGCGTAATTGTAGTTGTTCTCGCCGTCCAGTTCGCCGTAGGTCCGAGAGAGGGCGAGCACCTGCGCCTTGACAGAGTCGCTCGACGCGGTCGAGGTCAGCAGGCCCCGCAGGAGGGTCGCGATCTGGGTCCTGATCCCGACGATGTTGGTAGTGCCCGCGTACAAGTTGTCGCGCTGGGTGTCCACGAGGC
This sequence comes from Isosphaeraceae bacterium, assembly GCA_046349995.1. Lineage (GTDB taxonomy): Bacteria > Planctomycetota > Planctomycetia > Isosphaerales > Isosphaeraceae > Aquisphaera. The sequence goes on from JAXMBE010000089.1 coordinate 6,716, forward strand.
TGGACATCAGGGCCGCCTGCGACGGGGTCACATACCCCTCGGAACTGTCGCAGAGGGCGGCGCCCGCCGTGGCCGTGAGCTGCTCGCTGATGCTGTATCCCTCGTGGCCCACGGCGGGGGCATCCTTGATGTAGAAGCCCCCGTAATAGGTCCCCTGCCGCTCGGGGCAGAAGTAGCCGTCCGCCTCGATCGAGCCGGCGTACCAGCTGAAGAGGTCGCCGGCGTAGGTCATCACGGCCACGGCCGTGCCCTGGGGCAGGCCCCTCATCCGCGACGCGATCTGGGCATCGGTGATGTTGGGCCAGGAATTGAACCCCTTGCCCTTCATCGCGTCCAGGTAGGCCCTCTGGGTCGGCGTGAAGGAGTTGATGATGTTCGCATAGAGGAGCGCCCGGTCGAAGCTGATCTGGCCGTCGATCTGATACAGGTCCGCTGACGCCTGCTTGACGGCCGCCAGGTCCAGGCCCGAGGATCCCGCCGGCACGTCGCCGTCCACGAGCCTGCGGAACGCCTCCATGAGCGGGAAACGCTGGTAACCATACTGATCGATCTGGGCGAACTGGGCGACCGCCAGGGACGTCAGCCGGGCGAACTGGGCGTCGTCCAGGATGGAGATCACGTTGTTCGCGACCCGGGTCAGGAAGCTCGTGTTGTGCCCCATGTTGTCGGGGTCGTTGTCGCGGAGGAACTGGAACCCCGTGTAATCGGCCACCTTCCCCGGGGGGAAGAACGACTGGGCGTCGAGGTCGCCGGTCATGATGGCCAGCCCGTCGAAGGCCAGCGTGGTCGCCTGGGCCTGGTCGGAGAGCGTCTGGGCCATCGTGAAGCCGGGCGTCGGTGCCGCATTAAGGCTCGCGCCCAAAAAGGTGCCGTCACCGGGCAAGGCCGTGGGCGGTGGGATGGCCAAAGCCAGGGCGAGTGGATCGTAAGTCGCGAGCAGAGACCGGGTCTCGAGCTCCTCGACGGATACCCGCCTGCGCCGCGAGCCCGTCTGGCGTGAGTTGCGTGCGTCCATGGCTGTCCTCCGGCGGGGTCGGTCGGCTCTCCGTGGGGGCCCCGTGTGACTGGCCCGTCGTGGCCGACCCGATCGAGTTTTGAAGTCACGGGGCTTGATCGGTCGGGAGGCCAATGCCCGGCAGCTCGATCTGCCCCCTGGACCTGTATCCGCACGCGACGCCATTCGGTTTACCCGCAGGAGATCGTCTTCGGGGCCGATCCTGGAATTGGTGAATCCCGCCCTCACGGCGATGCGACGAGTCACGCCCACCCCGCGGTCCGGGGCGCCGGCCACAACATAGCTCACCTGCGCCTCGGCCGGGAGTACGTGAACGTCAACGTCCCGCGCGCCAACTCCGCCCCCCTCATCGCGTCCAGGAACTCCCCCCGGGTCGGCGGCCGTCGTGAGGAGCCGAGTTGGGCCGACATCGCGTGGACGGTGAGGTGGTACGTCTTCGGCCCGGGCCCCCTGGAGCACATCGGATCGTAGACCGTCTCACCCTTGTCGTTGACCCCGGGCATCCCGACGCTCGTCGAGCCGCGGGGCAGCGCCCGGACGTCTGCCGGGATGTCGTAGACGAGCCAGTACGACTTGATGCCCCCCGACGGGGGGACGTGCCAGAGCTCGAGGGCGTAGCTACGCGTCCCCGGAGGCCCGCCGCTCCACCCGACCGGGGGCGACACGCCTGCCCCGTCGCACGTGAATTCGGCCGGATACTCGCCCCCGGCCTCGAACGCCGGACTGGTGACGGTCAGTCTCGGGCCGTCGAACGCATCGCGGGAAAGGTCATCGGCGCCGGCCTCATCGTGTCGTCTTTGAGGCGGACGCCGTGAGATCGAGAGCGCCGCAATCGCCATCGCCGCGACCAGGACGCCCACCGCCACCATCATCCGACGTGTCTTCATGACGTGCTCCTCCTCCAGGCCGGGCATCGGTCCGGTCGGCCGATCCCCGGCGCCGGCGTACAATGGTCGGCGGTGTTGGGGCGGCCCGAAGATCCGGGCCAGTGGCGTCCTGCGGACCGCGAGTTCGTAGAGGACCAGGGCGATCCCCGTCGCGAGCGCCGCGGCGAGCAGGGACTTGGCCAGCCCGGGGATCCGCCAGGGCCCGAACCACGCCGCGATCGGCCCCTGGAGCATCTCCTGGTGGACCAGGTAGATCCACAAGGAGGTATCGGTCAGATAGCGACCGACGCGTGTCGGCCGATCCAGATGGCGCTGGAAGAAGCCGACGAGTCCGAACGTGGTGCAACTCGAACCGACGGCGTACAGGACGGGGCCGACGAGCTGGGACCCTCCGAGAAAGGGACGATGCCCGCCGATCTGTGCCGGCGTCGACATGGCGAGGAAGTGGGCCATCGTGCCGAGGACGAGGAGGGGAACCCACTGCCCGCCCAGCAGAATCAGCCCTCCACTCACCCCGTGGAGCCACCAGCCGGCCAGGAAGTAGCCGAGGTAGAACGGCATGTCGGGTTGATACTGGAGCAGGAAGTCGGGGAAGGCCGCGGGGATCCCGGCCGCCCGCCCCAGGCCGATGCCGGAGGGCTCCGCGGCGGCCATGAGGGCGGGAACGCTCGCCAAGCCGAGCCCCAGGGGCACGAGTACCCGGGCGAGGATTCCGCCCCCACCCCGGTCGATCGCCTCGACTGCACGCCGCGGGCACACGCTCGCCACCGCACGGGACAGGAACGGCGTGATCGTCGCGAAGACGAGCAAGTACCAGAGGAACCAGAGGGGGCCGAGCCCGAAGAGCCGGGACGCACGACCGAACAGCCTCTCCGCCAGGGGATTCTTCGCCCCACGGGGGCGGCCCGGATCCCGCGGAGCCGGCTCCCCGCCTTCCTCGACTGGCCCCCGTCGCGGGGGCCGCCCCAGATCGCGACCGGCGTCCATCCCGGACGCGTGTTCTGGGCGGACCGCGGCCGGGCCGTCGCCTCGTGGTGCCGGACCGGGCGGTCGCCCCGGGGCGCCGGCGAGCCGGTGAATCGCCGCGAAGGTGAGCAGGGCACAGGCGAGCGGCACGCCGATGCGCCACCACCGCCGCCCGAGGTAGTCGCCCAGGCCGTATCTGCCGAACGTCGTGCGGCCGAAGAAGCCGGAGATCAGGAAGAACAACGGCATGCGGAAGCTGTGCGTCCAGTCCATGAAGCCGGGCGCGATCGACCTGCCCCCGTCGCCGCCCACGAACATGATCGCGTGGTAGACGACCCCGAGCAGCATGGCCGTCGCCCTGGCGATGTCGAGGGCGAAGTACCTCGGCGGCGTCCCGCGGACCTGTCCGCTCATCGTGAATCCGCCGGGAAGAGGATGGGCTCGCAGGCGCGTCATGGGGTCGAGCCTCCTTGCACCTTCCACTCCACGAGGACGAAGTTCCCGTCCGGCGGGACCTCGAACCTCGCCGGGCCGCGGGGACGGTCGCGCCCTCCACGCCGGGGATCTCGACCACTCTCGAGCCGTCCGCCCGCCTTCTCCGGCGGCGGGCCTCCCCAGAGCAAGCCTCGTCGACGCGGGGGTGGTCCTCCGCGGACAGCTCCTTCCTTGCCGAGTCGATCTTCCGGCGGCGCCGGGGGAGGGTCGGGGACCCTGATCGTGGCGATCGGCACGAACTCATCCCGGACGCCCAGCCTGCTCGACACGACATCGAGCTGGCGCGGCGTCGTCAACCAGTAGACCTCGTGCCGATCGCCCGCCCACCGGGCGATCTCATCTCGAAACCGTCGGCCCAGCTCCTCGGGACCGAATGCTTCTGCGGGAGGCTCGTGGCCACGGCGTGGGTTGGGCGGCCCGCCCGGGCGTGGACGCGGCCCGTGCTCGAAGCGTTCCTCCGCCGCCAGCCGCCAGCCGCCGATGAAATCCAGGTGCTGCTGCAGCCCGCCCTGTGCGATCAGGATGCTGCCCCGCGGGACCCGTTCCTGCAATTCCCGGGTGACGGCGGCGAGCACGGCATTGTCGCGTCCGAGGGAACGCAGCTCGTAGATCGTCAGCGGCAGGCCCCAGAGGACCGTGAATACCAGCAGGCATCCCGCGAGTCCCTTGCCGCTCCGAGGCTCGGCCTCGGTGCGCAGTCGCATGAGGGAGACCGCGGCGATCGCGTAGCCGTAGAAGGTCGGCAGGAGGAACCGCGTCGAGTTGTGGCCGGGCGGATGATAATAGGCCATGTACAGCAGGGTGATCGGTGCGACGAGCAGCACCAGGAAGCTCCCCCTGACGCGGTGCTCGGGCCGCCTGCAGAGCTCCACCATCCCCCAGCCCCCGACGACGAACACGGCCGCGGCGCCGAGCGTCAGGAGCAGGATGAGATAGGGGAAGAAGTAGCTCACGAAGTTGCCGATCCCGAACCCGGTCTGCTCTCCCGAGACGCTGTAGCCGGTCCTCCAGAAGGCCCCGAAAGCCCGATGATTCCGCACGGCCAGCGTCGCCATGGGCACGACAGCCGCGAAGGCGCCGGCCGCCAGGGATCGGAACCCCTCGGTTCGCCGCCAACTCCGGGCCACGAAATAGGCGAAGGGCAGCAGGAAGAGCGTCTCGGCGTAGCGGATCGTCGGGATCATGCCCAGGCAGATTCCGCACAGCACCGCGGGTGCGGGGGATCGCGTCCGCTCCCAGGCGACGAGCCCGACCATCCCCCACATCAGGAAGAAGCAGACGGCCGTATGCGAGTCCGCCCCGAGGGCGTGGAAGTTGGCGAACGGGTTGAATGCCATGAGGACCGTGGCCATGAGGGCCCAGCCGGGCCCGTCCCAGGCGCGGACGACGAGATACAACGCCAGCAGGGTCAGCGACCCCATCGCGGGGTCCACCCACAGGGCGGCGGCGGGGCCGAAGAGCCCGTACACCGGGGCCAGGAGGGCCGGCAACCCCGGGGGATACTGCCCGAAGTAGTGGCCGGGCCCGGTCGGCATCCAGTGGTCGCCCACGAACTGGGCCGGCGATTCGACGACGATGTCCGACCTTCCCTCCCGGGCGATCAGGCGGGCCTGCGCCAGGTAGCCATTCGCGTCGGGGGTCGAGATTGCCGGCTCGAAGAACCACGCCAGGAACAGGAAGTGGAGCACGATCAGGGGGCCGATCAGCAGGTCGCCGAGGCCCGGTCCCCGACCTCCTCCCCCCTCGGTCTCCCCCGTCATGCCCGAATTCTCCTTTCGCGTGCGCCGGCCTCCCGCGTCGGGCCCTATCTCATAACCGCGGGAGTGCGGAGATTGTTTACCGGGACGGTTCCGCCGGCCCGGGTTTCTGGCCCGGGCCGGACCGCCGTCCTACAATTGATCTGTCGTCGACACGATGGCGTGCGCGGGAAAGTCCCTGTGGGCCCCCTCATGACCGAAATGCAGGCCTCGATCGATCGACTGCGACGCGGCGGGGACCGGGGCCTGGCCGAGGCCATGGCCGAGCACGGCCCCCGCCTGCGCCCGATCGTCGAGCTCCGGCTCGATCCCCGGCTGGCGGGGCGGCTGGACGCCGCCGACGTCCTGCAGGAGGCCTTCCTGGAGGCGAGCAAGCGCCTCCCGCGGTACCTCGACGAGGCGAGCGTCCCGGTCTTCGTCTGGCTGCGGGGGATCGTCCTCGACACGCTCGCCGACTTCCATCGGCGGCACATCGGCGCGAAGATGCGCGACGCCGGCCGGGAGGTCTCCCTCCAGCAACCGATGGCCCCGCAGGCCAGCTCGGTCGTCCTCGCCGCGTGGCTCGCGGGGAGCTTCACCTCGCCCAGCCAGGCCGCCATCCGCGAGGAGACGGCCCGGCAGATCGACGAGGTGCTCTCCGGGATGGACCCGATCGACCGCGAGGTGCTGATCCTGCGGCATTTCGAGCAACTCACCAACGACGAGGTGGCCGCGGCGCTGGGCGTCAAGAAGGCGGCCGCAAGTCGGCGCTACATGAGGGCGCTCTCGCGATTCCGCGAGGTGCTGCTGCGGGCCCCGGGCTTCGAGGATGAGCATGGACGGACCTGATCAGGGGCCGATCGAGGCTCTCCTCGATGAATTCGTCGACAGGCTCCGGCGCGGCGAGTCCCCGAGGATCGACGAGTACGAGGCCGGGCATCCGGATCACGCGAGGCGGATCCGCGAGCTCTTCGGCGCCGCGGAGGCGATCGAGCGGGCGGCTCGTCGACGGAAGTCTCTTCCCAGCAGGGCGGATGCGCCGTCGATGCCGATCGATCACCTCGGCGACTTCCGGCTGATCCGCGAGATCGGCCGCGGAGGGATGGGGATCGTCTACGAGGCGGAGCAGCAGTCCCTGGGGCGTCGCGTCGCGGTCAAGCTCCTGCCGCAAGCCGCGCTGCTCAAGCCGCGCTCGCTCCGCCGGTTCGAGCGCGAGGCCCGCACCGCGGCCAGGCTGCACCACACCAACATCATCCCCGTGTTCGGCGTTGGCGCGCAGGACAGCCACCACTACATCGTCATGCAGCTCATCCGCGGCGTCGGGCTCGACCGGATCCTCCTGCAGATCGCAGGTCGGGCCACGCCGGGCGGACTGATTGCGCGCGACCCGGCCGGCGAGGCCGCGGACGACGGTATCGCTGTCGCCCGGGCGTTGCTCCGGGGCGAGTATTCTCGGGCCGAGACCTCGTCGGGGTCCTCCTCGCTCCCCGGTGAGGGCTCGACGCAGGAGGATCCCACCCCGGGACGCCATGAACGGAACGGACCGGACGGCGGGACGTCGGATCCCGCCCGGGACGTCGAGCTTCCCGCGACGGGCCCTCGATACTGGGAGAGCGTTGCCCGCGTCGGGCTCCAGGCCGCTCGCGCCCTGGAGTATGCCCACGGCCGAGGGGTCCTCCACCGCGACATCAAGCCGGCCAACTTGCTACTGGATTTGCGCGGGGTCGTCTGGGTCGGCGACTTCGGCCTGGCCAAGGCCGGGGACGATGACGAGGCGAGCCGGACGGGCGACCTGGCCGGCACTGTGCGCTACATGGCGCCCGAACGATTCCGCGGCGAGGCCGACGCCCGGAGCGACGTCTACGGCCTGGGCCTGACGCTCTACGAGATGCTCACGCTCCGAACCGCCTACGAGCCCGCACCGCCCATGGCAATGATGCATCGGATCGCGAGCGAGCCGCCTCCCCATCCCCTCGTCCTCAATCCGCGGCTCCCCGCCGACCTGGTGAACGTCGTCCTCAAGGCGATCGCGCGGGAGCCGTCCGACCGGTACGGCTCCGCCCGCGAGCTGGCGGACGATCTCGAGCGATTCCTCGAGGATCGGCCGATCCACGCGAGGCGCGTGGGCCTCGTGGAGCGGGCCTGGCGGTGGTCGCATCGGAATCGGGCCGTCGCCGGCGCGGCCGCAACGGTCGTCGCCTCGCTCGCGATGGTCGCGGCCATGGCGTCCGTGGGCTACTACCGCACCCGCGAGGCAAACCGCCAGATCGGCGAGGCGCTCGTCGGCGAATCGATCCAGCGGGAGACCGCCGAGGTCCAGACGCGGAAGGCCGAGGCCCTCTCCGAGCTGACCCTCGCGGCGCTGGATGACATCTTCGAGGAGTTCATCCCGAGCCAGGTCACGGGCAATTCGGGGCCGTTGGGGGGCGTCTCCCTGGAGGGCGAACCGGGCGTCACGGTCCCCCCGGTGCTCTCCCCGAAGATCGCCGGCCTCCTGGAGCGGATGCTCGGCGTCTACGAGCGGATCGCCGCAGAGGACGGTGGGGACATCCGGGTCCGCCGCAAGGTCGCCGACGCCAACCGGCGAGTCGGGGACATCCGCCTACGCCTGGGGCACTTCGACCAAGCCGAGGCCGCGTACCGCAGGTCCGTCGGGGTCTACCGATCGCTGGGCGAGGACTCACCGGGAGACGCAGGCCTCGACTTGGAGACCGCGAAGGTGCTCAACCGGCTCGGGAACCTGGACTGGCTGGCCCATCCGGGGCGGGAAGGCGGGCCGTTGCACGAGGAGGCGAGGCAGCTCCTTCTGGGGATGGACGGGGCTGCCGCGAGTTCCCGTCGGGCACGCCTCGAGCTGGCCCGGGCCTACTACTTCCTGGGTCGGGGCGGTCCGCCGCAAGCCGTGCCCGGTCGGGAGTCTCCCGAAGGGAGCCGGCAAGCCCCACCGCCGGAGCCAGGTCCTCGGGAGAGCAGTCCAGGGCCCGTCCCCGACCGTGGTCCGCGAGCAGCCCGGGATCCGGGGGAGAGAGAGGACGCGGCGAATCTCCGGAAGGCCATCGGGATCCTCGAGCAACTGAGCAGGGAACATCCCTCTTCGCCCGCGTATCGCCACCTGCTCGCCTGCTGCTATCGGGATTTGCCGGCGGGCGGTCAGGAGGGCGACGGCGATCCCGGGAATGATCCGCAGGCCCAAGCGATCCGGATCCTCGGGACGCTTGCCGACGAGTTCCCCGGGATCCCCGACTACCGCTACGACCTGGCCGGGTCGCTCGCGAAGCTCGATCCCCGCGACCCGAGCTCCGGCGGGGATGGCTCCGGGATCGCCGAGACGCGCCTGCGGCGAGCGATCGCCATCCTCGATCGCCTAGTCGCCGAGTACCCGGACGTGCCGGATTACGCGGCATCCCAGGTGCAGGCCCTGTACACCCTCTCCGAGGTCCTCCGCCGCGGCGACAGGCCGGGAGACGCGGAACCCTTGCTCCGCCGGGCGCTGGCGCGGCAGTCGTCCCTCGCGGCCCGTTTCCCCGGAGTCCATCCCTACAAGGCTTGGAAGGCGATCCTCCAGGATTCGCTGGCCCGGATGCTCGCCGAGAGCGGGAGGCCGGAGGAGGCCCGTACCTTGCTGGAATCCGCCGTGGAGACGCTCGGCGAGTTTCGCGCCATCGGACCTCGTCGGACCTACGTCCATGCGCTCCTGGGCCGGTGCTACAAGAACCTCGCGGACGTGCTGGGCCAGCTGGGCGAGAACCAGAAGGCGGACGAAATCCTGCGCATCGGCAGGCAGTACCGCCCCGAATGATCGCGCCCACCCCTCGAAGCTGCCCTCCGGGATGGAGAAGGTCGCCCGGTGGAGCAGTCAACAAATCACTCGAGGATAGTCGCGACCCTCCTAATAGCTCGCAAGTAGAAGTTAGTAATCACATGCACGTATTATTCTATCTCACTACGCGCCTGCGTTTTTCCTCAACCAATTTGGGCAGGTGAAAGGTAAGGCCCATCCGCTGCACCATTTGCAACGGGAATCGGCCTGAGCAGGCCGCTCGGTGACCGGATTGACGCTCCGACATCGACAAGGAGGCTCCCCGCGACACGGCCCACATGGGAGACAGCTCGGAGTTCTGGGCCCACGGACCCCATCGCCCCCTGCCCTGTCAGATATGGCGGCCGTTTCCAACGCAACCTACCCCCACGATGGTCCAGGGACCCGTCCCCGGCGCGACAGCCCATCGCGAACCGGGGGCCCCTCGGATTGCCGATGTCGTAACTCGGGGCCTCGGCAGAGTATCGAAACCGAGATGACCTTGGTTAGAAGCCCTTAATCTGGCAAATCCGCTACAGACCGTGCGGCCGATCACCGATTTGACGGTTATAGGTCCGTCATCAGCGGCATCGAGAGGGACGGGAGCGTGCGCATGTTCCAGGTCAGGAAGGCGGCTCGGGGCATTGCGTTAGTGGTCGCCGTGTGCCTGCTCCATAAGCAGACTCCGGCTACCTGCTCGGAACCACCAGCAGATGTAACTAACGCCAGGATGAGAGCTTCGGGCGAGGGTTCATCTGGCCGGCACGTTTCACAACGGGTCCCACCGGCTCAGGGCGACATCGGGGCAAGAGCTTCCCCGCCCAGCCTGCTCGACCCGTCCACACGTCCGATCGACCTGGGGACTGTACTCAGGCTGGCCGACGTGCAAAACCCGCAGCTCATGATCGCTCGTCAGCGGGTCGTCGAGGCCGAGGCTCTGAGGCAACTTGCCGCCGTCCAGATCCTCCCTTCGATCAACGCCGGCATGAACTACGACAGCCATGCCGGGCCGCTGCAGCAGTCCAACGGCAACATCCTCTCGGTCAACCGCTCCGCGCTGTACGTGGGTGCGGGGACCGGCGCCGTGGCCGCCGGGACGGTGGAGATCCCCGGCGTGGTCCTCGAGGGCAACGTCGCAGAGGGGATCTTCGTCTTTCTGGCGGCACGCCAGGTCGTCGCCCAGCGGCAGTTCGCCACGCTCGCCCAGCGGAACCAGAGCCTACTCGCCGCGGCGACGGCCTACTGCGAATTGCTCCGCGCCGAGGGCCGCCGCGCCGTCGCCCTCCAGGTGAGGGACGAGGCAAGGCGCGTCGCCGAGCTGACCGCCGCCTACGCCGCGGCCGGCCAGGGGCGCCAGGCCGACGCCCATCGGGCCCGCACCGAGCTGGACCAGCGCGAGGCGGACATCCAGGCGGCCGAGGGCGCCATCCTGGCGGCCTCGGCCCGGCTCTGCTTCGTGCTCAATCTCGACCCCTCGCTGCGGCTGCACCCGACCGATGCCTGGGTCGTGCCCCAGCCGATCGTCCCCGGCCCGATGCCGCTCTGCGAGGAAATCGCCCTGGCGTTGCTGCGCCGCCCGGAGCTGGGCGAGCGCCGGGCGGTGATCCGCGAGGCGTTCCTGGGCGCTGGAGGGCTCGCGGATCCTGCCGTTCTCGCCGACGGCCCTGGTGGGATTCAGCGGCGGCGGCTTCGGCGGCGGCAGCAACCTGGTGCGCCCGGTCTTCGGCGGCTTCGGCGGCCGCAGCGATTTCGACGTGGCGGCCTACTGGACGATCCTCAACCTGGGCGTGGGCAACGCCGCGCTCATCAACCTGGCGCGGGCCCGCCTGGGCGTCGGCCGGCTCCAGGAGATCGCCGTGCTCGACCTCGTCCGTGCCGAGGTCGCCGAGGCCCACGCCCGGGTGCACGCCCGCTTTGCCCAGATCGGCACCACCGAGGACGCCGTCCGCAGCGGCACGCGCGGCTTCCGCGAGGACCTGATCCGCATCGAGAACACGATCGCCCCGGCCCTGGAGGTCATCGACAGCCTGCGGCTGCTGGCTCGCTCGCGGTACGCCTACCTCGACTCGATCGTCGACTATAACCGCGCCCAGTTCGAGCTCTACGTCGCGATGGGCCAGCCCCCGGCCGACGCGCTGGCCCACGCGGTCCCGACCGAGGGCGTCGTCCCGGCCCGGGTGCCGTCCGCGGCGCCACCGAATCGTCCGACCCCGCCGCCTCCGGCGGAGAGTGCCCCGGCGGCCGTCCGGCCGCCCGGATCCGCGGCGAGCCCATTCCGTGCGGGCCAACCGGACTGAGCGGCAGTCCAGCCGGGGCCAGCTGGCTCGCGGACCGGACCAGTGACAGGGGGCGGATCTCACGATGGAACGGATCGTTCGGACTGGAAACCTGCATCGCCAGGGACGTGGATCCCTCCGGTGGCTCCGGCTCGCCGCGCCGCCGCTCTGGATCGCGACGGCGGTCGCCGGCTGCTCGCCGAGCGGCGCGATCCGTTGGGGCCCCCCCGGCAGCACCCCGCCGAGGCCGATGGCCACGATGCCGCTGACGGCTCGCAGCCCCGGGGCGCCCCGATCCGACGAGTATCTTGCCACCGGTGCGCTGCCGGAGAAGCCGGACGCCTCTCTGGTGAAGACCTCGGCCGATGAGCCGCCGGATCGGCTTCCCCCGGCGATCCCTCCCGGCCCCGAGCGGCCGACGCCCCCGGCGACCGCCCCGCGGCACGCCGCGGTCGAGGGCGTCGTCGCGCCGGCCGTCCCGCCGGCCGATCACGGGGAGTTCCCCATCGACCTGACCACGGCGTTGCGCCTCGCCGAGGCCGAGAACCCGGTCATCGCCGAGGCGCGGGTGCGGATCTCCGAGGCGCTGGCCGTCCAGCAGCAGGCGCGTGCGCTCCTGCTGCCCTCGCTGAACGCGGGCGTCAACTACCATGGCCACGTCGGCAACCTCCAGCGATCCTCCGGCCGGATCCTGAACCTCTCGGAGCAGTCGCTCTACTTCGGCGGCGGCGCCGGGGCGACCGCGGCCGGGAGCATCGGCCTGGCGGCTAGCCAGGCGCGGGACATCCGCTTCCCCGTCTCGTTCCTGGCCAACGACGCGCCCGGTTCCGTGCCCGCGGTAAACATCTACAGTGAGCTGGCCGAGGCGATCTACCAGCCGCTGGCGGCGCGGCAGGCCGTGGCGGGGGCGCGGTTCGCCGCCGCGGCGACCGCCAATCACGTCCTGCTGGAGGTCGCCGAGCTGCACTTCGAGTTAACCGCGGCGATCGCCGAGCTCGAGGCCCGTCGCGAGACCGCACGGCAGGAGTCGGAAGTCGCCCGACTGACCAGGGCCTACGCGGAGGCGAAGCAGGGGCGGCAGTCCGACGCCGAGCGTGCACTCACGGAGCTGAGGCTGATCAACCGCGAGGTGCTCCAGGCGGAGGAGGCCGTGGCAGTGACCTCGACACGGCTGGTCCGTCGCCTGCACCTCGACCCGACCGTGAGGCTCCGCCCGGCCTCGCCGGCGCTCGAGCCGGTCACGCTCGTCGACCCGGGCTTGCCCCTGCCGGAACTCCTCCGGATCGCGCTGCACGCGCGACCCGAGGTCGGCGCCACCCAGGCCAACGTCTCCCGCGCTGAGATCCGTCACCGGCAGGAAGTCCATCGGCCGCTCTTGCCGACCGTCTTCCTCGGCTTCAGCAGCGGCGGGTTCGGCGGCGGCAGCAACCTCGCGCCGCCGACGATCGGCAATTTCGCCGGCCGTAGCGACTTCGACGTCGGCGTCTTCTGGACGGCCGAGAACCTCGGCTTCGGCAACCTGGCTCACATGAAGCGGCGTCGCGCCGAGCTGGGCGAGGCCGTGGCGGAACGGTCGCGGACCCTCGCCGAGGTCCGCACCGAGGTGAGCGAGGCGCTGGCCGGCGTGCTCGCCTCGCGGCCGCAGCTCGAGATCACGTCGGGCCAGCTCCGCAGCGCCGAGGCCGGGTTCTCCGAGGACCTGACGAGGATCCGCAATGTGGTCGGCCGACCGATCGAGGTCGTCAACAGCCTCCAGCTCCTCAACGACGCCCGGGTCGGCCGCATCCGCGCCGTGACCGAGTACAACATGTGCCAGGTCCGCCTCTTCGTCGCGCTCGGATCTCCCCCGCCGCTCGATCCGGCGGCGGAACCGGCGGAGGCGCCGCCGGTCGCCTGGCCGCCGGTGAGCCCGATCCCGGTCCCGCCGCATCACGGCCACTGAGGGCGGGGCGCGACCTCGTCGTTCGCTACGGCGGCTCCGGCGTCGACTGCCAGGTCGCTAGTCCCGGCGCGGGTGGGCGGCCTCGTAGGCGGCGAAGTCGAGCCAGTAGATCGGGTAGGCGCGGAACCGCTGGTGGCCGCGGCTGTCGACGGCCAGGACGTCGAACTGGTTGATGCCGTCGGTCAGGGTCAGCGGGACGCGGAAGGTGCCGGTCGCGTCGGCAACGTACGCCGGCCCGTGCAGCCTGGCATCGATGGTCCCGGTGCCGGTGAAGATCAGCGCGCCGGGCGTCGTGCGTCCCACCACGGTGGGCTCGCGGTGGTGGGTCACCCCGCCGGAGTTCTGAGGCAGAGGCGCGCGCGCCTGGTCCTCGGGGGCGATGGCCAGACGCACGTCGAGCGGCCTCGGAGGCCCGACCGGCGGCAGGCGGCGGAGCAGGAGCTTGCCGTCGACCTGGCCGATCTGGCCGTTGTGATTCAGGTCGAAGGCCGGGTCATACCTCGGGCCGCCCGCGCGGCTCAGGTAATGCGTCGTGAATTGCTGGAGTACGGCGACCGTGTCGCTGCCCGGCGGAATCGGGGTCGGCACGGCCGTGCTCAGCACTAATCGCTGATCGAGGGCATCGAGCGTTGGCTTCCGGCCGCGATGATTCCTGGACAAGGATTATCCTCCCGTTACAGGACGTCGCCGGGGCGAATCGGCCCGCCGCGGCGCGATGGGACCGCGCCTCTTCTTGTCGATCGGCCATCGCGGGTGCGGTCCTTCAGGGATTCGCTTCAGGAGGCCGGAGGGCCCGGCCCCCGCGCCAGTGCGGGCGGAGTTGCCTGCACGGGCGTGCCGTCGGCGACGGCGCCGGTGTCGAGGATCACGTCGTCGTCGGGCGAGAGGCCGTCGACGACCTCAACCCGCAGGCCGTCGTCGGCGCCGATCCGGACCTGGACCTTCTTCGCCTTGCCGTCGCGGACGACCAGGACGTCGGCACGGTCTCCCCGCGTCTCGCCCACGAGGCACGACGCGGGCAGGGTGGACCGGCCCTGGTGGGTTCCCAGTAGGATCCTCGCGATCCCGGACATCCCCGGACTGATCAGGCCGTCGGGATTCGGCAGGTCGATTTCGGTGTGCATCGTCCGCGTCGTGACATCCTCCGTGTTCGCGTACCGGGAGACGGTCCCCTTGAATACCCTTCCGGGGAGTGCACCCAGGGTAATCTCGGCCGGGTCGCCGATGTCCGTCTCGGGGACGGCCAGGTCCGGGACCTGGGTGACGACGCGGACCTTGTCGGTACGCTGGATCGAAAGCAGTGGGACCGTCGTGCCCTCGGCGGCGGACCGGACGAAGGCGCCGGGGAAGAGGTTGCGGCGGGTGATGACGCCGTCATAGGGCGCGAGGATCCGCGTATACTCCGCGATCGCCGTCGCCTTGGCCAGCGAGGCGGCGTCGACCTGGACGTGCGCCTTGGCCTCGGCGAGGTCGGCCTCGGCCTGGTCGATCTTGGCCCGGGCGGCGTCGGCCTGCGCCCGCGCCGTCACCTCGGCGGCATTTGCCGCATATTCGTCGGCCACGGCTGCCTCGTAGTTCTCCTCCTGCTCGTCGACCACCTGCTGGGTCTCGGCATTGCGCGCGACCAGGTCCCGGTAGCGGGCGAGGACCTTGCTGCGATAACTCCGCTTGGAGGCCGCGCGTCGGATCTCGGACCGGGCCTGCTGCACGGCGGCCTGTGCGGCCTTGTAGTCGGCCTTGGCGGTCTCGAGCCGGGCCTCCGCCTGCAACTCCATGGCCCTGGCCTGGGTTAGTTCGGCGGTGGCGCGCTCCTTCTCCTGGATGACCTCCGGGTCGTCGATCTCAGCCAGCAGCTGGCCCTTCTTGACCCGGGTGCCGTAGTCGACCGTCAGGGTCTTCAGATACCCGGAGACCTTGGCGTAGAGGTCCGCCGATTCGTAGGCCTCCACCGAGCCGATCTGGGCCGACGTCAGGACGATCCCTCCGGGGGACAACCGGGTTGTCTGGACGACCGCCGGAGCGGCCCCCCCGGCCGGCCGGACTTCGGTTTGCGGATGGCTTGCCGAAGATGGGTGTCTCCCCTCGTAGAGGTACCACGCACCGAAGGCCGCGACCGCCATCGCCACCGCGGCGAGGAGGAGCCTTCCCCGCGGTCGCTTCGCCTCGACCTGGGACTTGTAAGCGGATGGGCCGATTTCTCGAGCGATCTGGGACACGCTTCACTCTCCGATCAGGCTCTCAGTGTCAGGGTCAATTTCGCATGCGGGCCCGGCAAGCTGTCGGGCCGATTCGGCTACTCAATCCTCGGCGTCTCGTCCCGACCCGTGCCCGAGATCGGGCTCCTCGTCGTCACCAGGGCCGAATTCGGGACCGTCCGCGTCGTTCGCCTCGGCGGAGGAGTCGGCGTGACCCGGCTTCCCGGAGTCGCGGACCATGAGGGAGTACAGGCACGGGAGGACGAAGAGTGTCGATGGCTCCACCGCCAGCAGGCCGCCGAGGATCGCCCGGGCCAGCGGCGCGTTGGCCTCGCTGCCCCGCTCCAGGGCGAGGGCGCCCGGAAGCATGGCGAAGAATGCCGCGGCCGCCGTCATCGTCACCGGCTTGACGCGGATCGAGGCCGCCTTGCGAATCGCCTGCAGCGGGGTGAGCCCCTCGGACGCCCGCAGCTCCTGCGCGAAGTCGGTCATCAGGACGGCGTTGGAGACGTTGATGCCCACGATGAAGATGAATCCCAGCAGCGACTGGACGCTCACCGCGGTCCCCGTCAGGTAGAGCATCGGCAGGACGCCGATCAGGGACAGGGGGACCGCCACCATGATGCTCAGCGGTACGGCCCAGGACTTCGCCAGCGAGACCATCAGGAAGTAGATCAGCACCGCCGCCCCGATGAGCCCGAAGCCCATGTTGCGGAAGGTGTCCTGCATCCGCGCATACTCGCCGCTCAGGACGATCTTCGACCCCTTGAGCGTCTCGCCGCGGCCGGACGACGGGTCGTAGGGCAGCCACGAGCCGTCCGCCTGGCGGGCGCCGAACTCGTCGACGGCTTTGGACACGTCGTCGGAGACGTGCCCGAGGTCGCGGCCGTGGACGCCCATCGTCAGGTCGATCGTGGGCTGGATGTTGCTGTGCGTGACCTCCGTCGGCACGGTCGTCCGGCGGAGTCGGATGAGGTTGCCCAGCGGGATCGCCCTCCTCTGGTCGGCCCCCGTGATCGGGATGTTCAGGAGGGTCTCCATCGACTTGATGTCGCTCTCCGGGTACTGCACGCCGACGAAGTACTGGTTGCCGCCGACCGGGTCGATCCAGAAGTTCTTCTTGTTGAACTGGATCGAGGAGTTGAGCGCGGCGACCACGTTCTTCATCACGTCCTCCTGGGTGAGCCCCAGGTCCGACGCCTTCGCCCGGTCGACGGCGATGACGTACTCGGGATAGTCCAGGCGCTGGATGATCCGGGCGTCGACCACGCCGTCGATCGCGACGACCTTCTCCCTGATCCGGTCCGCCACGGCACGCGCGACCTTCTGGTCCTTCCCCGTGACGCGGATGTTGATGGGGGTCGACCGGCCCTCGTTCATGGCGCCCCGCACCAACCCGCCGGCGTCGAAGGCGAAATCCATGTCGCGGAAGCGAGAATCCTCCGCGACGGCCTCGCGGATCAGGTGAACGTACTCCTGGGCCGATCGGCTCCGGTGCTCCTTGAGCTGCACCTTGATGACCGCGTCCATCGGGCCTGAGTTCGGCGTGTAGGCCGCCGACCAGTCGGCGTTGACCCCGATCTCGGAGATGTAAAGCTCGCGGTCGTGGTCCGGGATGATCGACTTGAGGAGCTCCTCGACCTGGGCGACTCGCTCCTCGGTCTTCTCGATCCGGGTGCCGCTCGGGCAGCGCACGAACATGTCGAACGCCCCGGCGTCCACCTCCGGGAAGAACTCCTTGCGCAGCGGCGGCCAGAGGACCAGGAGCGTCGCGGCGAGCAGCCCGAACGCCAGGGCGATGACGAGGACCCTCACCCTGAGGACCCGGTCGAGGATCGCCGCGTAGCGGGCGAAGGTACGGTCCACGAACGCCTCCCACCTGCCGAAAGCCGAGGACACCCGGGCGGTCAGGCCGCGACGGCGTCGCGGGGAGTGGCCATTCCCCTCGACGGTGAACGTCTCGGACATCTCGCCGGCTCCGTGGCCGTGGCCCGCGTCGTCCCCGACGCCGTGCCCGTGGCCGCTCAGCCAGGCGGCGGAGCACGCGGGAACGAGGGTCCGCGAGAGGATGTAGGCCGAGCCCATGGCGAACGCCACGGCCAGCGTCATCGGGCGGAAGAGGAACTCGCCCATGCCCGGCATCATCGCAAGTGGGGAGAGCACCAGGAACGTGCAGAGCGTCGCGATCAGCTCGGGCATCGCCACCTCGCTCGCCCCGAGGAACGCGGCCTGGCGCGGCGACGATCCCAGGCCCAGGTGCCGGTGGGTGTTCTCCAGGCAGATGATCGCGCTGTCGACCATGGGGCCGATGGCCAGCGTGAGGCCGGCCAGCGTCATCACGTTGACCGTGTTCCCGGTGTAGTTGAGGAAGATCAGGGCCGAGAGGACCGAGATCGGCAAAGTCAGCACGGCGATCGCCGTCATCCGCCACTGGCCCAGGAAGACGAGGATCGTCAACGAGCAGAGGATCGCGCCGAGGAACCCCTCCTGCATCAGGCTGGAGATCGACTGCCGGACGTACACCGACTGGTCCATCACGAGCTTCAGGTCGATCCCACCCCGCGTCAGGCGCTCGGTGAACTCCCCGAGCCTCGCACGCACGGTGTTGACCACCGCGAGGGTGCTCGCCCCGAGCTGCCGGAAGACGGGGATGTACACCTCCTTCTTGCCGTCGATGCGGACGATGTTGGTCTGGATGACCGAAGCATCCTTCACCTCCGCGACGTCTCGGAGATAGGAGACGTTGCCCAGCGTGGACCGGAGCGGGATCTCCCCCATCTGGGTCGGGTAGTCGTAGAGGCTATTCGAGTCGAGGGCGTAATCGCGATCGCCGATCTTGGCGTCGCCGGTGGGCAGGAACAGGTTGTACTTGTCCAGGGCCGTCATCACGTCCAGGGGCGAGAGGTGCCGTGCCTCCAGCTTCTGGCGGTCGAGGTAGGCGAGCACGGCGCGGATCTTCCCGCCGTAGACCACAGGCGCGATCGCGCCGTTGATCCCCATGATCATGTTGCGCACCTCGTAACGGCCGACGTCGTAGAGGATCGACTCCCCCTGCGAGCCGTCGGGGCTGTCCACCGCCACGATCCCCACCGGCGTGGTGCTCGTCGGGTCGAAGGGGAGGACCACCGGCGGGAGCGTCCCCGGCGGCAGGTTCGGCACGGCGGCGAGTGCCAGCGAATTCACCTGGGTCAGGGCCCCGTTGGGGTCCACGTCGCTGCGGAAGAAGTCGCGGACGACACTCGCCCCGACGATCGATCGAGACTCCTGACGGGCCGTGCCGCTGGCCTGGCCGACCCAGCGTTCCATGCGGTTGGTGATGTCCTTCTCGACGCTCGCCGCGGGCATGCCGCCGTAGAACGTCAGCACCTGCACCGCCGGGCTCCTGAACACCGGCAGGATGTCCACCGGGATGAACCAGGCCGCCACTCCGCCGAGCCCCACGAGCGTCAGGCAGAAGACGGTGACGGCATACGGGTTGCGCAACGAGGCGCGGATCAGTCCGTTCACGGATGGGCTCCGATGAGGTTCAGGGGCGGGATATGGGGGGCCGCAAGGCCGCCTGACGAGGTGCTGCGACGGGGCGGTCTTCGAGCGATGCGGTCGAGCGAAGATGTGAACGGCTAGCAGCGTGGGCAATCGGAGAGATAGACGCGGACGATTCGGCCGCGAGCACCGCCGGCCCCTCCCTCACCGATACTCGCGACCTGGCTCCGGGCGAAGGTGTCCGCGACTACCGAGTCCCGATCGATGACGGCTCGTCGCGGCTGCGGGGACGACCTACGTGCGCCGAGCGAATGCTTCTGGACAGAAGGGGGTAGCCATTTGCAGAGCCGGAAGACCAGCGGGGGGGGAGGTGAGCTGGGCCTTACTGCTTCGGGAAGTGCCAGCGGGGCCGCGATGGCCCGGAGCACCAGGAGGAGGATCAGACTCCTCGTGATTGAAGTGCGTGCTGGCATGGGGTGAACTCTCAGGAATCACCCAACCGGTGAGCCGACTGGTCTATGCGGTTAGTATACGGGACGAACGACGAAACGATCAAGGACGACTTCGATATCCCTTGTTCCCAGCGGGAGGCACGTCCGCTGCAGTTTACATCATCCATCATGCAATCACGCCGCCCAGGTTTCGAGCTGTTCGGAAGTCTCCCGCCAAGGCGAGGCGGCCCAAGCAACGGATGCTATGCCGCTGAAGGAGGAAAAGCACAAACCAATCCGTCCGCGCTCCGCTGGATGGCCGGACTGAGGCCTCTTGATCCACGGAATGCCGACTCTGCCGGCCTCCATCGCCGAGTAATGCTCGGCTCGGGCCTCGGCGAATGTACTGCTACTACCGCTTGGACCCGCGGTCTCCTCGCCCCCCATACGGAACGAGGGCGACTTGATGATCTCCTTCACCATCTCCATCCGCCACAGGCGAGCAAAGATGGCCGGCTCTGCCCTCCGGGTATCGATCGCCGAGGTCGGGCTCGGACAGGCCGAGCATCCCCAGGGGACAGAGATTGACTTTATGACCGTAAAGGCATATAGTGAAATTTGCCGATAAGACTCCTCGGGGCCGAATCCTTGGGCTTCGAACCTTCGGAGGAGAGAATGTGGGAATTGCTCGTCCTGCCGGGAGTG
>JAXMBE010000090.1:0-26180 GCA_046349995.1 Isosphaeraceae bacterium
TCCGACGTGGACGGTGACGCCCTCCACCTCGGTCACGGCCGAGGCGACCTTGAGCACCTCGCCGTGGGGCACCTCGCCGTCGGCCTGGAGGATCACCTTGCGCTTGCCCTCGCGGACGCCGTCGGCGACGGCCTTGCGGGCCGCGTCCAGGCCCACCGCGGCCCCCTCGCCGTGGCCCAGGAGGAGCCGAGGCTCGGCCCCCGGCGCGTCGGGCCGGAGCAACGTCAGGAACGTCGCGGTCGTCTCCTGGACGCCCACCCCGTGCCGCGCGGGCGGGACGTCGACCTTCTCGCCGCCGGTCATCTGCACCGAGAAGAGCATGAAGGTCATGAGCTGGAATACGACATCGACCATCGGGGTCATGTCGATGTGCTCATCGCGTTCCTCGGAAGCCTCGCGGCGGAGCAGCATGGCGATCGATGGGGCTCGGAGGGTCTGGTTTCGGACGGTCGCGAACGACGGGTTCGCCCTGGATCACTCGCCCCCCTCGGTCAGCGGGGCGATCGCGGGGCGACCGCCTCCGGGCGGACGCCGCGGCCGCCCTGGGGGATGGCCTGGTTCTCGACCTGCTCGAGGACCTCGAGGATCTCCTGGAGCTGGCGCTCGGTGCGGTCGCGGAGCTTGCGGAGCCGGGCGTGCACGTCGTTGCCGATCAGCATCATCGGGTTGGCGCTCAGCAGCCCCGCGCCGGTGGCCCAGAGCGCCAGGCTGATCTGCGAGGCCAGCGCCCGGGGGTTCACCTGCTCCGAGCTGCCGATCTGGCTGAACGCGCCGATCATGCTGGCCACCGTGCCCAGCAGCCCCAGCAGCGGGCCCATCCGGACGATCGTGGAGATCGAGGCCAGCCGATTCTCCATCCCCGCGATCACCTCGGTGTGGAACTCGGTGACCAGCAGCTGCTTGATCTTGGCGAGCCCCCTGTCCCGGTTCCCGAGCGCCACGGCGATGAGCTGGGCGAGTGCCTTGTGCCAGTACGCGGGGCTCTGGCAGACGCTGATCGCCGCCTCGAACTTGCGGGCCTGGCAGAGCTCCTCGACCTGGCTGATCAGCGGCCGGGCATCCTGGAGCGACTTCTTGCCCAGGGTCCTGTAGAGCAGGATGCCGTTATAGGCCCCCCAGACCGCGAGGAACGCGAGTGCGACATAGATCGCATAGCCAAATGCATCAATGATCTGGGTGACGTTCATGACTTCGGCGGTCCACTCCGGGGATCGGATCGTCGGGAGCCGTCAGGGTCGAGGGTGGGGCGGGCCGCGGGGCCATCCCGCCGCCATCCCATGCCGGAGAATCGATCGTAACTCATTCTGGCGAGTCGGCCTCGGCCGCCGCAAGAGCGTAAGCGCGGGTGCCGGGGCAATCCGGCGCACGGGCCGTGCAGGGTTCGGGCGACGGCGTGGCGACCCGGTGGAGGCCCTCGCCGGGAGTCGCCGGGCCGGGAGTCCGAGTTCTTTCAGGGAGACGATTCGCACCTCGTCGTTGAGGTCATCCGTCGCGGCGGGCGGCGGCCGTCCGGGCGGGAGGGCCGGATCGGTCCGCTCCCGGTACGCGGACGATGCCTGGATCCTGATTGATCGTAACGACTTGCGTCGAGATCCCGGGGCGGATGCGGGGCCGGACACGCGCCCGGACCCCCCCGCGGCGGTCCGGCGAGCCGCGGGATCGCGGCACCCGGGACGCGCACCGGTTGTTACAAACCCTTGCCACCTCTGGCCTGGCGCGAGAGAATAAGAAGTCCCACGTTTTCCGCGTGGCCCACACGAGAGGTTGTCGAATCCTCGTAGTCCCGACGAGTTCTGCACATGCCGCGCACCGTTCTGATTGTCGACGATGAGCGCGACACCAACGATATCTTGGCCAGTCTCGTGAGGGCACGGGATTTCGAACCGATCCAGGTCTACTCGGGGTCGCAGGTCTGGCCGCTGGTCACGGAGCGGAAGCCCGAGGTCATCCTCCTGGACCTCATGCTCCCGGATATCGACGGCTTCGCCATCTGCGACCGCCTGAAGCGGAATCGCGAGACGAACCTGATCCCGATCGTGATGGTCACGGCGCTGCAAGACGCCCACCATCGCGCGGCCGGCGTCCGCGTCGGCGCCAACGGCTATCTGATCAAGCCGTTCACCCCGGACAAGCTCTACGAGACGATCGACCAGGCGATCGCCTGGCACGAGGAGCACCAGAAACGGGGCACCCACGGCGAGATCAACTTCGACATCCGCAGCGAGCTGACCTACCTGTCGCAGGCCAACGACATGCTCGCCGACCTCTTCGCCCACACCCCCCTCACCGACCGCCAGATCAAGGACCTGAAGCAGGCCGTGATGGAGATGGGCGGCAACGCGATCGAGTGGGGGCACCGCAAGAACGCGGAGCTCGTCCTCCGGATCACGTACAGGATCGATCCCGAGAAGGTGACCCTGATCATCCAGGATCAGGGACCGGGCTTCAATCCGAGGAACCTCCCCCACGCCGCCTCCGACGAGGACCCCATCGGCCACATCGAGCTGCGCAACGAGCTGGGCCTCCGCGAGGGGGGCTTCGGGATCATGCTCGCCCGCGGCCTGGTGGACGACTTCCGCTACAACCAGCGGGGCAACGAGGTCACCATCATCAAGCGGTTCACCACCGAGCAGGCCCCGGCGACGTAGGCGGCACCAGGTGGGGGCCACGGTCATCCCGGACGCCGCGGGCGTGGGTCCGAAGGACCTTCTCCCTCGCGCCGGGGGAGGAGGTGCCCCGGAGGGGCGGATGAGGGGGCGCGCATGCCGCGGGCCGCGTCGGCCCTCACCCGGCACTTCGTGCCACCGTCTCCCGCTGTCGCGGGTGAGGGTTTGGACCGTCTCGGAGTCACTCCGCCGATCCGGCTAGCTCCCGGGGCACAGTTCCTCGGCGTCGGGGAATCGCATGTGGCCGACGAACGCATCCTGGAATTGCGGGTCGGCGGCCAGCTCGATGTGCGTGGTGGCCCCCAGCAGGGACCGCAGGACCGCCTCGCGCCGGGAAGGGGCGAGCAGGAGCATGCGCGTGCCCCGAAGCGCGGAGTTCCCCGCCGCCGTGGGGTGGCCCGCCCAGGAGGGCAGGAGGCCGATGCGGCGGGCGCTCTGGCCGCGCACGTAGTTCCCGAACGCGCCGGCGAGGAACACGCGCGACCCGGGGAACCGCCGGCCGGCGAGAAGGAGCTCCAGCCCGGCGGCCACCGCCCCCTTGGCCAGTTGCAGTTCGCGGATGTCGGCCTGGGTCAGGCTCACTTCCCCACTCAGCGGGACCGACTTGCGGCCTCCGGTCATCCGCCCGCTGGGGGCGATCCAGCCCAGCTCGAGCGCGGCCGCCGCGGCGTCCACCAGGCCGCTGCCGCAGAGGCCCCTGGGCGGGCCGCCGCCGATCACGCCGCATTCGAGCGAGCCGTCCACAACCGAGACCCGATCGATGGCCCCCGCCGACGCACGCATCCCCCTGCCGATGCGGCCCCCCTCGAACGCCGGGCCCGCCGCCGTCGAGGCGCAGTGGATGCCCGCGCGGTCGCCGACGGCGATCTCGCCGTTGGTCCCCAGGTCCAGGAGCGCCCCGGGCTCGGCGCTGTCGTTCAGGCCCGTCGCCACCAGCCCGGCCAGGAGGTCGCTGCCGACGAACCCACCGATGCACGGCAGGAAGCACGCCGGACGCTCCAGCGCGACGCTCCAGCCGAGTTCACGGGCCTCCAGGAAGCGGGCCTCCAGGAATGGCGATCGGAATGGCACCGCCGCCAGAGGCTCGACGCTCAGCCCGCAGACGAGATGGTGCATCGCCGTGTTGCCCACCAGCAGCACCTCCTGCAGCGGCCGGCCGCCGGCGAGTCGCATGAGCATCGCGCCGATCTGCTCGCGGATCAGCCGGCAGAGCTCGCCGGGCCGCTCCAGGTCGTGCCGGATCCGGCTCATCAGGTCCGCGCCGAATCGGCCCTGGACATTCAGTGCCGTCTCCACCTCGGCGACCGCTCCGGTGCTCCGGTCGACGAGCTGGGCCACCAGGGTCGTGGTCCCGAGGTCCACCACGGCCCCGAAGCCCTCCGAGGGCTCGAACGGGAGGCGGGCGTGATCGTCCAGGATCTGGACCGACCACTGGGCGATCTCGAGCGTCACGGGACCGTCGGCCTCGGCCATGCATCCCAGTCGCCAGCCGGACTGGAGCTCCTCCGGCGAGAGCACGGCGCGCATCTCGTCGGTGACGGGGACCTCACCGGCCAGGACCCGCACCTTGCACCCGCCGCACTGGGTGACCCCGGCGCAGGGAAACTCGACGCCGCGCTCGAAGAGCAGGTCGCGGAGCGTCCGGCCCGGGCCCGGTTCCAGTCGAAGCGGTTCGGCGCCGGTCACGGTCGGGACGTCCTTGCGAATTCGGTCAGGGCCCGGAGGTTCTCGTGCGGCGTCCCGCGCGGGACCTCGCATCCGGCCCCGACGACGTACCGCGGGCCGGCCTCCCGGTAGCACTCGCCGATTGCGGCCGAGATCGTCTCCGGCGTGCCGTCGCGGAGCACGCGGACGGGGTCGAGGTTCCCGAGGAGGGCCTGGCCCGGGCCCATCGCCTCGCGGCCCTCGGCCATGGGACTGAGGAAGTCGAGGTCGACCAGGTCCGCACCGAGCGAGCCCATCCCGCGGAGGAGCTTGCGGGTGTTGCCGCAGATGTGCAGCCGGACCCGCGCGCCGGTCGCCCGGATCTCCTTCACGAGCCGCTGCTCGTAGGGCAGGACGAAGGCCTCGTAGCGCCTCGGGCCGATCAGCGAGGCCGCGGCGTCGCCGATCCCGATGAGGTCCGCCCCGGCGGCCACCTGGGCCCTGGCGAATTCCACCTCCATCGCGACCACGAAGTCGAAGAGCCGGGTGACGAAATCGGGGTCATCCTGGAAATCGAGCATCAGGGTATTCAGGCCCCGGAGGTCGGCGCCCATCGCGCAGGGGCCCTCCACCCAGCCCTCGACGATCAGGGCCCCGGCCGTCCGCTCCTTCAGGAGGGCGACCGCCTCGATGCGGTCGCGCATCCGGCCCGGGGCCGTCATGTCCGGGATCGCGAGCGTATCCAGCCGCGACTTGTCGGCGAGCAGCGCATGGCTCTCGACCACGGCGGGGGGCTGGTTGTCGAACCACTCGACGGCCCCGCCGAGGTCGGAAACCTCGCGGGCCGGATCGGAGATCGCCGAGACGTAGTCGAAGCCGAAGGTCTCGGCCACGCGGACCTGCGACTCGGCCAGCGCGCGATGATCCGACGCGTAGTCCCGGTACGGCACGCCGGCCAGGTCGGCCGCGAACATCATCGTGATCGGCATCAGCGGCAGGTGATCGACGGGGCGGCCGTCGAACATCGCCAGCACGCGCTCCTTGCCGTTCATGGCACGAATCACCGCCCCTCAATGTTGAAGGAATGGAAATCGGAAAATGAGCCACAGATGAACACAGATGAACACAGATGGGAAGAGAACTCCGGGGGCCCGATCTCCTCCCGCCTCAACAGTCTTAATTTATCTGTGTTCATCTGTGTTCATCTGTGGCTAATCTTCTTTCTCCCGATCAACTTCTGTGTTCCTCCTCGTGGTGCCCTGCGGTTCTCCTCTGTCTTACGAAGGAATTCTCTTGGCGGCGACGATCCCCTGGTCGGGCCGGGCGACGATCCGATGTCCGGGCGGGACGACCAGGAAGTCGGCCTCGTTCCAGTCGCCCGCGAGCAGGCCCCGGAAGAGTCCCAGGTCGCCGGGGAGCTTCTCGAACTTCCAGCCCTTCTCGACGGCCTCGGCCCGGGCCTCGGCCTCGGCCCGGCCGTCCGGCTCGATGCCGGTCTCGATGAAGGTGAGCTGCTGGTAGGTCTCGCGGTACCGCGTCAGCTCCTCGTAGAGGAACCGGCCGTTGTCCTCGCCGTACTTCTCGATCAGGGCGTCGAGCGTGAAACCCATGCCCGTCTGGTTGCGGGCTAGCGGCTCGAGATCGGCGCCCCGCTCGACCCACCCGGTCGATCGGTAGTAGACGCCGGGGTGATCCTGGAAATAGCGTTCGAACCGGGAGCGGCTGCCCATGAGCAGGGTGATGCAGTCGTGCGCGCGGGCCAGGACCAGGGGGATGGAGCGCGCCTCCAGCCCGGCCAGGCCGTTGCCGCAGAGGCCGTAGCCCAGGGCGATGGCGTCGTACTTGTCGGCCGTCGTCTCGGCCTCGTCGATGGCCGCCTGGAGCGCCTCGCGCATCGTGCGGGCGCCTCGGTCGTGCAGCCCCTTGGAGAGGTACCGGGCGTCCACGACGTGCGGCGACCGCGTGATCGCGTCGCTCAGCTCGCGGATGATGACCTCGCAGCCGATCAGGAGGATGCGCATGATCTGGAAGCCTTCAGGAGCGCCTGGATGTACGCGGGGCTCGTGCCGCAGCAGCCTCCCAGGAACGAGGCCCCCGCGGCCGCCAGGGCCGGCAGGAAGGTCGCGAAGGCCTCCGGATCCATCGTGTACTTGGGCCTGCCGGCCTCGAGCGTCGGCAGGCCGGCGTTCGGCTTGATCCAGACGGGGAGGCCGGAAGCCTCCTTCAACCTGCGGCAGACCTCGGCGAAGGCCTCGGGGCCGGCGCCGCAGTTGGCGCCCACGGCACTCGCCCCTTCCTCGGCCATGGCGGCGCCGGCGGCCTCCGGCTTCACCCCCATCATGGTCCGGTCCTTGTTCTTGCCGCTGTCGAACGCGAACGAGACGACGATCGGCAGGTCGAGGTCCTTCACCGCACGCACCGCGAGGCGGGCTTCCTCCAGGTCGCTGAAGGTCTCCAGCAGGAGGGCGTCGACCCCGCCGGACGCGAGCGCCGCGGCCTGCTCGCGGAAGGCGTCGCCGACGGCCCCGGCGTCGATCTCCCCGGTTGCAAGCAGCTTGCCCGTCGGCCCCATGCTCCCGAAGACGCGGACGTCCGAGCCGGCCGCCCTGCGGGACAGCTCCGCGCCCCGGCGGTTCAGCTCGGCGATCTCGCCGGCCGACGTCGCGGACGTGAGTGCCACGGCATTCGACCGGAACGTGTTGGTCAGGATCACGCGGCTGCCCGCCTCGACGTAGCTGCGCGCCACCGACTCCACGTCGCCCGGGCGGGCGAGGTTCCAGAAGTCGGACGGCTCGCCGATCCCCAGGCCCAGCTTCTGGAACTCGGTCCCCCAGGCGCCGTCGGTGATGATCAGGCCGTCGGAACAGAATGATTGAAACCAGCTCATGTCACCTTCCGATCTCGGAGCCTCCGTCCTGGTCTGCCTCATGTCCATTCACGGGGGGGAGGTCGTAGATCGCTTCGGGGGCGAAGTCCGCTCCGTTGGGCCAGACGACGGTCCCACAGACCGGATCGAGCCGGGCCCGCGAGAAGTATCGACGATCCCGGAGCGGCTCGAAGACTGGACCATCGAGGATGGAATTCACGTCCACGACCTTGCGAGTCCCGTCATTGAACGTGACTCGCAACAGGAGATCTCCCATGACTTCCGCTTCCAGGATGCGAAGGATCATGACGACGGACTCTTCTCAATCCAGGGGAGCGATCTGGTTCAATGGCTGGCCTGCCCTGGCAAACTGCCAGTTCGCATCGAGTTCCTTGCGATGCATCGCCACCCAGTCGCACGCCATTGACAGCGCGCGGCGGGGGAGACTTCCTTCGAGTATGGCGCCGGTCCCGATCTCGATGATAGCCTCATGCTCTCCGTAAATGGCGTGTACGTGAGGCGGGGAATGATCCCGATAATACATGTAGATCGCGATTCCGTAGAACAGGGAAATCCGTGGCATCGCGGTCGCCCGTCAACGGGAAGCGACTCCTGCCGGCCCCGCTGACATCATCGCCTCCACCTTGGCCCAGATCGTCCCCGCCGCATCCGGGACGTGGAGCACGTCGCATTCCGAGCCGAGGATGTGCGGGTGCCCCCGCCCGCGCATGGCGGCCGCCAGCTCCTCCGACCTGCGGCGGACCTCCTCGACCGGCATCACGGCGTCCGAGTAGAAGGACTTCGTGGGCAGGTTGCCGTAGAGGACCACCGTCTCCGGCACGAGGGCGGCGTCCTCCCAGAGCTTCCGGGAACTGCCCAGGCTCAGGACGGCCGGCGCCAGCCGGGTGGCGAAGGCGCGGATCATGTCCGCCGTCAGCTCGCCGCAATCGTGGAAGATCAGGTCGGCGCCCGATTCCCGGAGGAGCCGCGCGATCCGCGTGTTCGGCTCCATCACCAGGCGCTCGAAAGTCGTCGCGCCGGCCTTCAACTGCCGGGGCGACAGGTAGGCCGTGCTCGCCGTGGGCTCGCACACCAGCATCGCGCGGGCGCCGCGGCCGAGCTGCCGGCGCACGGAGGCGGCGACGACGGATTCGGCGGCCTCCAGGCAGTCCTCTAGCAGGCGGACCTGGGGGTCCTCCGCCGCGGAGACGCCCGAGCCCATCAGGGCCGCGGCCGTGATCGGGTCGGCAATCAGTTTGGTCGCGAGCGAGAACGGCCCGATCGTCATGCCGATCGGCAGGAGGTCCGTCCTCGCGGCGATGTCCTCGAGGGCGTGGTCGCGGGCCTCGCTGGCCGGGCAGAGTTTCACCTCGCCGTGGGCCAGCCTCTCCCTGTCGGCCTCGTCGATGGGCCCCGGGAAGTGGAACCGGTCCGCGGCCTCCTCGTCGATCCCGAGCGTGCTCAGGAGGTCGGCCTTCTCGAGCCTCAGGTCCATGAGCGGGAACGCCAGGGGGCAGTCCCAGCGCCGCGCGTGACGCTCGACGACTCGGGCCAGCCGGCCCCCGTCGCTCCGGGCGGCCTCGGGGTCCGGCTCCTGGTTCAGCACCAGGTCGGTCGCGAACGGGAACCGGACGCCGTGGCGGGCAAGGTCGAGGAAGATCGAGGTCGCCATGGGGGCCTACCCGCCGGTTGATCCCACCCCGCAGAGCTTCCGCGCCAGGCTCACCGCGTTGCTGGCGCTCTCGCCGTAGCCGTCGGCCCCGATGTCGTCGGCGAACTGCTGGGTGACGGGCGCGCCGCCGACGAGCACCTTCACCTTGTCGCGGACGCCGGCCTCCTTGAGGGCCTCGATGGTGCTCTTCATCGACGGCATGGTCACCGTGAGCAGGGCGGAGAGGCAGACGATCTGCGCCCCCTTCTCGCGGATGGCCTCGATGAACTTCTCCGGGGGCACGTCCGCGCCCAGGTCGATGACCTCGAAGCCGCCGCCTTCCAGCAGTGAGGCGACCAGGTTCTTGCCGATGTCGTGCAGGTCGCCCTTCACCGTGCCGATCGCGACGGTCCCCGTGGGCTTCGCGCCACGCTCGGCGAGCAGCGGCCGGAGCAGTTCGAGCGAGCCCTTCATGGCCCTGGCCGAGAGCAGCAGCTCCGGCACGAAGTACTCCTCCTGCTCGTAGAGCCGGCCCACCTCGTCCATCGCCGGGACCATGGTGCCCGAGATCAGCTCGATCGGGTCGAGGTTCTCCTCGAGGGCCTGTTTCGTGACCGCGACCGCCGTCTTGGCGTCGCCCTGAAGCACGGCGTCGTGGAGCTTCTTCAGATCGGCCATGGGTTACCTTTCGTTCGTCAGGAGAGGCCGCGGGGATCAGGCTCGACCGTTGAACTCGCTCACGGCGTCGAGCATCGCCACGATGTTCTCGACGGGGGTGCCGGCCTGGATGTTGTGGATGGTGTTGAAGACGAACCCGCCCCCCGGCGCGAACGCCTCGCAGCGGCCGAGCACCTGGTCGCGGACCTCGGCCGGGGTGCCGAACGGCAGGGTCTTCTGGGTGTCCACGCCGCCTCCCCAGAAGGTCAGGACGTCGCCGAAGTCGCGCTTCAGCGCCTCGGGTTCCATGCCCGTCGCGGAGCACTGCACCGGGTTGACGATCTCCAGCCCGGCCTCGGCGAACGACTCGTAGAACCGCCGCACCGAGCCGCACGAGTGCTTGAAGCACTTCCACGTCGTGTGGGCGTGGACCCAGTCGCACATCTGCTTGTAATAGGGCAGCCAGAGTTCGCGGAAGGTGGGCACCGAGCAGAAGGCGGAGGTCTGGGTGCCGAAGTCGGTCCCGCAGATGAACACGATGTCGACCGAGTTGCCAATGGTCCGATACACCCGCTCCAGGTTGCCCATCGCGATCTCGGTCTGCCGCTCGAAGATCCGCTCGACGTAGTCGCGACGGCTCTTCAGCGACATGTACCACTCGCTGACGTCGCGGATGCCGCGCGGGTCCTTCAGGAAGGGGGCCGGCACCAGCGCGATGTCGCCGAGCGCCATGCCGCCGAAGTTCGCGATGATCGCCCGCCCCGTCGCCCGCGCGGCCTCGACGTCGGCCTTGATCGTGTCGAGGTCGGCCTGGCTGAGCGGGCCGAACTCCTCCAGGTTGTCCTCGACGTTCAGGCGCTCGGGGTCGAGGTGCTTCTGGCGGATGATCGCGTCGAAGAAGTGGAACCCCTTTGGCATCCGGCCGCTCGGCTCGGCGGAGAGGTCGCCCTGCGGGTAGATCAGGGTGTCGCCGTTCTCGTCGGTCGTCGTGTTGAACTTCCCGGCGACGAGCACATCGAGGCCGTTGAACGTCCAGGGCTTCCAGTCCCTGTTTTCGAACCCGAACATGGTCCGGCGGCGGAAGACCCCCTCGACGTCGATGCCCATCGCCTGCTTGAGGTCCTCGTCGAGCAGGCCGAGCATCTGGAACGGCTCGTGGACCTTGACGGGCCGCTTCTCGAGCCCGTAGTGATCGCGCAGCGCGGCCACGCAGCTCACGTGGATGCCGGTGACCGACGTGCTGCCGAAATCCAGGGGCACCCGGTCGGGCTGGCGATGGGAGATGGCGTCGAGGACGCGCTGGCGGCTGGGCGTGATGGCGGGGGCGGACTGAAGGACGGTCATGGAGAGAACCCTCCCCGGGTTGGAGTCTCTCTTCAACCTATCGGTGCCCGATGACCGGGTCAACGAGATGGCCTCCGAAGGGACGTCTGCGAACCGACGGGGCCCCTGCACGCCGATCCCGGCCCGGGGCCCGGTGGACCTTTGCCCCCGCGCCGGGCACCGGCTATGATCGGCGATGACGTCGAGAGTCGGGACGTGTCACCGGTCGCATCCACGAGAGATTGCCCCATGCGGAGACCCAGTCACGGACGGACCGCGGCACGACATCTGGCCCTCCTGGCCGCGATCACCTGGTGGGGCGCCTCGACCCCGACGGCGCACGCACAGGTCAGGTCGGCCGAGCCGCCTGCCGATCGCTGGCGGCTCGCCTGCCGGCTGGCCAGCTACGGCAAGTTCCAGAGCCAGGCCTGGAGCCACCTGCCGACGCTCGGCGTCCGCTACCTCTTCCTCCCCGTGCCCGACGAGCCCGAGGTCGCCGCGGTCGAGGAGAAGCTGAAGGCGCATCGGCTCTCTCCGCTGGTCGTCCGGGGGCATGGCGACCTGGGCGAACCGAAGTGCCTCGAAGGGCTCTCCCGCCAGCTCGCCACCTGCGAGCGGATGGGCGTGCGCTACCTGTTCTTCTCGCCCCGGCACACGGGCGTGGCGAAGGAGGCCGCCTACGAGCGGCTGCGGCAGGCGGGGGACATCGCCCGCCGCCACGGCGTGACGATCGCCCTGGAGACGCACCCCGACCTGGGGACCAACGCCGAGGTTCACCTGGAGACGATGCGGCGGGTCGACCACCCGAACGTCCGCGTCAACTTCGACACCGGGAACATCACGTACTACAACGCGGGGGCCGACGTCGTCGCCGAACTGAAGAAGGTGATCGACTACGTCGCGACGGTGGAACTGAAGGACCACGGGGGCCGCCCGAAGACCTGGGACTTCCCCGCTCTGGGCCAGGGCAAGCTCGACCTCAAGGGGGTGATCGCCGTCCTGAGGGAGCACCACTACGCGGGGCCGATCACCATCGAGGTCGAGGGCGTCGAGGGCAAGCCCTGGAACGAGGCCGAGACCAGGCAGGCCGTCGCGGATTCGGTCGCCTACCTGCGCCGGCTGGGGGCATTCGAGTGACTGCCGGAGACACGGAGATGCGAGGGAGCAACGTCATGAGCGGAGGCCGTCGTTCGATCGCGGGGTCCATCGGCGCGATCCTGGTCCTGTTCCTCAGCCCGGGGCTCGTTCCGTGCGCGGAGCCCGCGCCGAAGCTGGAGGCGAGGGCCCACGACTCGGGCTTCGCCCTGGCGCATGACACGTACAACGGCCTGTCCTCCGCGAGCGACGGGCGGATCTACTACGTGCTGAGCTCCGAGCGGTACGACGTCGGGGCGCGGATGTTCGTCTTCGATCCCGCCGCCGGCGCCATCCGCGACCTGGGCGACCTCACCGAGGCCTGCGGCGAGAAGGGACGCAAGGCGATCGTGCAGGGCAAGAGCCACGTCAACTTCGTGGAGAAGGACGGCAAGCTCTACTTCGCCACCCACATCGGCTATTACTCGATCGTCAATGGGATGGAGACCATGGGCGTGCCTCCGGAGGGCTATCAGCCCTATCCCGGCGGCCACCTGCTGGCGTTCGACACGAAGAGCGAGAAGTTCGAGGACCTCGGCATCGCCCCCCGCCGCGAGGGCGTCCTGTCGATGAACATGGACACGACCCGGGGGACGATCTTCGGCCTCACCTGGCCCACGGGACGGTTCTTCCGGCTGCATGAGTCGGGGCGGGACCTCAAGGATTTCGGCCCGGTCTGTGCCCTCGGCGAGAGCGTCACGGGGCGGGATTACCGGACGATCTGCCGGTCGATCGCGGTCGACCCGCGCGACGGCTCGGCGTACTTCACCGACTCGGAGGGCACGATCCACCGCTACCGGGCCGAGGCCGACGCGGTCGAGGTCGTCCGCGGCGAGGACATGAAGAAGGACTACTTCGGGCTCTACGACCCGATCTCGCCGGGGCACATGGGCTACAACTGGCGGCAGGTCGTCTGGGTGCCGTCGGCGTCGATGGTCTACGGCGTGCACGGCAACTCGGGCTACCTCTTCCGCTTCGACCCGAAGGCCGAGCGGATCGACGTGCTGGATCGGATCACGTCGCTCCCCTCGCGGCGCACGGGGATGTTCGACCAGTTCAGCTACGGCTACCTCGGGTTCACGCTCGGGCCAGACGGCCGCACGCTCTATTACCTGACCGGCGGCCCGGTGTTCGTGGACGGCAGGCGGGTGGCCGGCAAGTCGAAGTCGGCGATGGGCGAATCGAAGGGGGTGGAGAACCTCCACCTCGTCACGTACGACATCCCCACGATGGCCACGGTCGATCACGGCGCCATCTTCCTCGCCGACGGCCAGCGGCCGTCGTACGTCAACTCGATCGCGGTGGGCAAGGACGGCACGGTCTACGCGCTCTCGCGGATCACCGCGTCGGGCAAGACGCGGACCGACCTCATCAGCGTCTCGGCCTCGCAGCTCAAAGATCGGATCGAGCGCACTCAGCGGGCCGGGGAATGACCGCCCCGACCCTTTCTCGGATCATCATCCAGAAAGGCATCCCATGAAGAGCCAGTTCGACCGCCGCCATTTCCTGGCGACCTCCGCGGCCGCCGGCGCCGCCATGGCCGCGACCTCCACCCAGGCCGCCGACCAGGACAAGCCCGCACTCCTCGGCGGCAAGCCCGTCCGCCGCGAGCCCTTCCCCGGCTGGCCGAGATTCGACCAGCGCGACGAGAAGAACCTGCTGGACGTGCTGCACAGCGGGCACTGGTACCGCGGCGGCGGCGAGTGCGTGAACCACTTCGAGGCGGCCTACGCCGAGATGACCGGCGCCAGGCATTGCGTGGCGACGGCCAACGGGACCAGCGCGCTCCTGACCTCGCTGGCGTCGATCGGCGTCGAGCCGGGCGACGAGGTCATCGTCCCGCCGTACACCTTCATCGCCACGATCAACGCCGTGCTGCTCCAGTACGCGCTGCCGGTCTTCGTGGACACCGACCCGGAGACGTGCCAGATCGACGCGAGGAAGATCGAGGCGGCCATCACCGACCGCACGGTGGCCATCATGCCGGTGCACCTCGGCGGCAGCGTGGCCGACATGGATACGATCCTCGCGGTCGCGGCGAAGCACAAGCTGCCGGTCATCGAGGACGCCTGCCAGGCGCACCTGGCCGAATGGCGCGGGAAGAAGGTCGGCACGCTCGGCTCGGCCGGCTGCTTCAGCTTCCAGGTGACCAAGAACCTGAGCTCCGGCGAGGGCGGCGCGATCCTGACGAACGACGCCCAGTTCGCCGAGAAGTGCTACGCGTTCCAGAACAACAACCGCGGCCGCGCCGCGACCGGGTATAACTTCGCCTACCTCAGCGGCCGGGGCGCCAACCTCCGGCTCACCGAGTTCCAGGGGAACCTCTTGCTGGCCCAGATGACGCGGCTGGAGGAGCAGTCGAAGACCCGCGAGCAGAACGCCCAGTACCTGACGAGTCTGCTGAAAGAGATCCCCGGCATCCGGCCGGCGAAGATGTACGACGGTTGCACGCGGAACGCGTATCACCTCTACATGTTCCGCTACAGCAGCGAGGCGTTCGGCGGCCTGCCCCGGGCGAAGTTCATCGAGGCCCTGAACGCGGAGGGCATCCCCTGCTCGGGCGGCTACTCGCCCCTGAACCGGGAGTCGTTCCTCCCGACCGCGCTGAACTCCAGGGGATTCAAGCGGATCTTCCCGAAGGAGTTGCTCGACCGGTACGACGAGCGGAACCGCTGCCCGGCCAACGACCAGCTCTGCCAGGAGGCCGTCTGGTTCACCCAGACGATGTTCCTGGGCACCCGGAGCGACATGGACCAGATCGCCGCCGCCGTGCGGAAGATCCAGGCCGGGGCGGGGGCCCTGGCGCGGGCGTGAGCACAATTGATCCACCGGGAAGAATCATCATCCTGAGAGCCAACTGTACTTTCCGCAACGTGACGCATCCGGTCTGCGAGGATTCCTTGCTGCTCGCCGCTGACGGCAGGACGGGTTCCGGCCTACCGCCAGACGGACTTGAGGGTCTCCACCTCGGCATCGCCGGAGGGGAATACGTGGTATCCGCAGTGTTCAGTGAACACGGCGACCTCTCCGGCTGCCTCGTCCGCGATAGCGAAGGCAAACCGAAAGTGGGCGTGCGAGCCATCGGGGAACCGAACGAGGACGCTCTGGTCGGGCGGGAAGTCGCCCGCCGAGAGGCACTCGCGATCCACGCCACACCGCTCCCGGAGGTACTGCCTCAGTCGCGGCTTCCAGGCCTCGGGCACAGTGGGAGTCATCTGAGATCTCGCGGCCTCATGCGCGTTGCATAGACGACGGCCGGCTCGGCGGAGACGGTGGCGGTTACCACGCCAATCCATCGCCCCTGACGGAGCCGGCCATGACATCCTCGCATCCGACATCCGCCCCGTGCCAGCCCGGTAGGGTGGGTCAGCGTCGTCCTCGACGCGCAACCCACCGAGAGCTGAGCCAGGTGTGCGGTGGGCTGCGCCCCCCTAGGCGGCTGGCCCACCCTACCTCATTCCGCTCGCGTCATTCCTCACACCACGCATAGCTCCACCGCCTCGCCGAGGCTGGTGAGCGGGTCGCGGGCGGGGATGAACTCGTGGGCCATGAAGCCCTGGAAGCCGATGTCGGCGATGGCCTTCGAGATGGCCTTGTAGTTCAGTTCCTGGCCCTCGTCGATCTCGTGCCGGCCGGGGTTGCCGCCGGTGTGGTAGTGGCCGAAGGCGTCGTGGTCCTTCTGGATCGTCCGGATCACGTCGCCCTCCATGATCTGCATGTGGTAGATGTCGTAGAGCAGCTTGAAGTGGCCCGAGCCGACACGCTTGACCAGCTCCACCCCCCAGGGCGAGCGGTCGCACATGTAGTCGTGATGATCCACCTTGCTGTTGAGCAGCTCCATGTTGAGGATCACGTTCGCCTTCTCGGCGACCGGGACGATCTCCCTGAGGGCCTTCACGCAGTTGTCCATCCCGGTCTTGTCGTCGATGCCCCGGCGGTTGCCGGAGAAGGTGATGACGTTCCGCCAGCCCTCCTTCGCCGTGGCCTCGATGGCGGCGCTGAGGGCCTTCAGCGAGGCGTCCCAGTACTTCGGGTCGGCGAGGCCCCTGTCCAGCGGGTGCGAACTGACCATCGTGCAGACCAGGCCGTGCTTCTTGATCGTCGAGAAATCGGCCGGGCCGAGCAGGTCGATGCCGACGAGGCCCATCCGCTTCGCCGCGACGCAGAGGTCCTCCAGCGAGACCTTGCCGTAGCACCAGCGGCAGACCGACTGCTTGATCCGCCCGGAGCTCGCCGCCGACCGGCCGGCAGGGGCTGCCGAGGCCGTCGTCGAGCCGAGGATGCCGCCGAGCGCACTCGCGGCCGCGGCGGCCTGCAACATCTCACGCCGGGTCGCGCTCGATCCGGATCCCGGGCGATGGTCTGATCGGGACATTCTGCTCTCCTTCTGGATGCTGCGGTTCTCACGATGTCGGACGACACTCGATGATCGGGGATTCGTCGGTGACTCGGGCTTCGGCGACGTCCCTGAGCGGCTGGCGACGGTTGCTGGGGACTTCGCTTGCCCCCACCCAACCCTCCCCCACGAGGGGGAGGATGATTGGAAGCCCTCCCCTCGTGGGGGAGGGTTGGGTGGGGGGGCGCTGGCCGAGCAAGTGAAGTCCAATCCCGGCCAGCCGCCTGGAAGGTGCATTGTCGCAACAGGACGACGCTCCGGCCACCGTCCATCGGCCGGGGTCGCTCAGTGAGCGGCCTGGACGGCCTCGCCCGCGGCCGCCTCTTCGTGCAGCTGGCCGTCCTCGGTCAGGTACATCTCGCCCGGGCCGAGGTGGTCGTACCAGGTGAATTTCAGGATGACGGACGTCGCGGCGAAGATCACCACGGAGATCCACATCTCCCGCCAGTGCTGGATCACCAGGTAGATCGGCGCCGTGACCAGACTGGTCTGCCAGACCAGCCCGATGGCGATGTTGGCCATGTCGCGGCCGAAGTCGCGGTTGCGTTCGAAGCCGGGGTCCTCAGCGCGGCAAAGGCGATAGATTGGCCCCCAGAAGCCCCACGGGCGGACGGTCCGGTAGAAGCTCTTGAGGATCTCGTCGTCCTCCGGACGGGTGACCAGGCAGGCCGCGATCGAGGCGACGAAGCTGATCGCCAGGATCAGCAGGAACCCGAAGACCGGATGCAGCGGGATCGCGAGCTTCAGGAGCGCGGCGAGCGTCCCGGCCGCCATCCCGGCGAAGAAGCCGTAGCCGTTGAACCGCCACCAGTGCCACTTCAGGACGTTGGGCGCGACGAACGCCGGCAGCAGCGCCGAGACGATCCACTCGGTCACCTTGTGGACCGACTCGGTGAACAGGCCGAACACGATGCCCAGCACGATCATGGCGCTGGAGGTGATCCAGCCGATGGCGACGTACCGCCTCGCGGGGGCGTCCGGGTTGATGTATCGCTGGTAGATATCATTGACGACATAGGCCGCGCCCGAGTTCACGGTCGAGACGAACGTGCTCATGAACGACGCCAGCAGCGCGGCGATCAGGATGCCCTTGAACCCGATGGGGACGTAGTCGCGCAGCACGTTGGGGAGGATCTTCTCGAAGTCCACGTTCGGCCCCATCGCGGCGAGGTCGTGGCTGTAGAAGGCGATGCCCAGGACCGCGATGGCCGCGATCAGCAGGAACCTCGGGGCGAGCGAGACCAGGGCCATCACCATGTTCTCGAGCGCCGCCTCGCGCGGGCTCCGCGTCGAGAGGATGTGCTGGATGGCGTAATTCGGCGTCGGCCCCGCCATGCTCAGGAGCACGCCCTTGAAGAAGAGCATGGCGACGAAGAAGCCGAACAGGGAATACCCGTCGCCCGAGGCTCCGTAGATCCGCTCGTTCAACTGCGGCATCAGGTTCGACCAGTCGAGGTCGAGCCTCCAGCCGAAGAAGAGCTGATCCCAGCCGGCGGGGACCGCGGCGGCGATCTGCTCCGGGGTCACCAGGGAAATCGCGATCACCGCGACGGCCGTCGCCGCCACGAGCTTGAGCGCGAACTGGATCAGGTCGTTCATCACGACGCTGTACATGCCGCCCACCACGCAATACACGCCGGTCACCAGCAGCATGGCCGTCGCGTAGGCACCGTCGGGAAGGTCCCAGGGGAAAAACGGCCTCGTGAACTTGCCGATGCCGCGGAACGCGTAGCCGAGGAACCCGACGACGCTCACGAGCGCATAGACCACCACGCTGATGTACGCGAGATCGGCGCCCCGGCTCTCGCCGAACCGCGTCCGCATCCACTCCGCCCCGGTCAGCACATTCGAGCGCCGGATCCACGTGCCCAGGTACATCATCCGGAAGATGACGTTGAACAGCGGCCAGACCCAGAGCAGCCACGTCGCCTTCACCCCGTAGACGAAGAACATCGTGACGAACCACATCGTCCCCGTGATGTCCACGCCGCTGGAGCCGTGGGCCACCCCGATGACCCACCACGGCAGGCTCTTGCCCGCCAGGAAATACGTCTCGGCGCTCTGCGACGCCTTCTTCGAGACCCACCAGCCGACGACCGACATGAGCACCAGGTAGATCGCGATGATCGTGAGGTCGAGGGGATGCAAGGGCACGTCCTTCCGCCGTCAGGCGGGGCACGAGCGGAGGTGCTCGATCAGTTCCGGGAACGAGCACGTCGCCAGGGCGCAGAACTTGTCGCCACCGCCGTAGTAGACGAACAGCGTGTCGTTGAGGACGACCGTCCCGCAGGGGAAGCAGACGCCGCGATAGAAGCCCTCGATCTCGTAGTCGGCCTCGGGTTCCATGAGCCAGTCGGGCGTGCGGTGGAGGACCTTGCTCGGGTCCTCCAGGTCCAGCAGCAGGGCGCCGAGGCGGTAGAACTTGTCCTGACCGACGGCGTGGTAGAGCGTGAACCACCCGTGGGGCGTCCGGATCGGGGGCGTGTTGACGCCGAGCTTCGCGGCCTCCCACGGGTACCTGTTCTTGATCAGCAGCCGGCTCCCCGCCTTCGGGAACCCGAGGAGGTCGTCGGCGAACGAGATCCACGCGCAGGGCTGGTCGGTGCCGTAGGACTCGCCGACCCACTCCAGCGGGCGGTGCATCATCACGAACTTGCCGCCGACCTTCTCGGGGAACAGGATCGCGTCGCGGTCGTCGAGCAGCGGATCGGTCAGCCAGCCCGCGCGGATCCAGGTCTGGAAGTCCTTCGTCATCGCCAGGCCGGTGAGCGTGGCGTTGATCTTCAGGTACCTCGGGAACTCGGACGGGCAGGGGGGCGTGACGTACGGGTCGCGCCCCCCCGGCAGCCAGAACCGGCCAAAGGGATAGTGACGGGCGGCATACGTCACGTAGTACCACTCGCCCATCTTCGTGATCCGAGGATCCTGGATCGTTGCGCCGTCGAAGCCCTCGACGCTCGGACTGAGCGCAGGCTGATCCGAGACCCGCTCGAAGTGATAGCCGTCGCGGCTGGTCGCCAGGCCGAAGTAGCACTTGTACTCCGGCCCGGACTCGGCCGAGCGGTAGAGGAGCAAGACCTCACCTCGCCCCTCGTCGTACCAGGCCGCCGGGTTGAAGACGGCGAGGTCTTCCCAGGGGTTCTTCGGCTCCGGCGAAAGGATCGGATTCCCCTCGAATCGCGTCAGTTTCATCGCTCGTCTCGCGGATAGAGATCAGCGCAGCCGACATCCCGCATCCGCCGCTGCGTGCCGATCGAATCCCTCCCCCTGGGGGGGAAGGTGGCACGGAGTGCCGGATGAGGGTTCATGGGCGCGGGCCGCGGCGATCGAACCCTCATCCGCCGCTGCGCGGCACCTCCTCCCCCGGGGAGAAGGTTCGAGCCCCGCCGTGTCGACGTCGTCGCCCCGGTAGGTACTCGCCAGGCGAGGGATTTACCCGACGGACGGATGGACCCAGGGCTCGCGATAGGGCCGGGTGAGCAGGCGGTTGGCCTCCTCGTCGTCCTTCACGCGGCCCGCCTCGGCGTCCCAGGTGAGGGTCCGGCCGAGCTGGAGCGCCAGGTTCGCCAGGATGCAGCTCGCCGTGGAGATGTGGCCCTGCTCGATGTCGGCCACCGGCTTGCCCCGTGACTGGATGGCCGCCAGCAGGTCGAGCATGTGCCGCCGGACGGCCGGCGCGACGTGCTTCTCGATGTCCTTCTCGGTCCTGTCCTCGGGGTACTGATCCAGCTCGTACGTGACGTCCTTGTGGATCGGCGTGCCGCCGCCCATCGGGATGAAGTCGTAGCTGTACACGCTCAGCTTGAGCGTCCCCTTGTCGCCGTAGATCGTGGCGCCCCAGGGGTACTTCGGGTCGGGCTCCGCTCCCCAGGTGCGGTGCTCCCAGACGACGTCGAGGTCGCCGAAGTCGAAGGTGGCCGTCTGGGTGTCGGGGACGTTCGACTTGCTCCCCTTCTGGATGTAGATGCCCCCCGTGGAGCCGATCCGCTTCGGCCAGCCGAGGCCCAGCATCCAGCGGACCATGTCCAGCATGTGGATGCACATGTCGCCAAGAATACCGTTGCCGTACTCCTTGAACGCCCGCCAGCCGCGAGGATGCTTCATCGGGTTGTAGGGGAGCATCGGGGCGGGGCCGGTCCACATCTCCCAGTCCAGGTAATCCGGCGGCGCCGTGTCGGGCGGGCTGCCCTGTCCGCGCATGTGATAGTAGCAGTACGTTTCGATGTGGCCAATCTTGCCGAGCTTGCCCTCGTTGATGATCCGGTCGCGGGCCTCGATCAGGTGGGGCGTGCTCCGCCGCTGCGTGCCGACCTGGACGACCCGGCCGTGCTTCCGGGCCGCGGCGACCATCGCCTGGCCCTCGGTCACATCCACGCTGATGGGCTTCTGGACGTAGACGTCGGCCCCGGCCTCGACGGCGGCGATCATCGGCAGCGCGTGCCAGTGGTCGGGCGTGGCGATCAGGACGATGTCGAGGTCCTTCTCGGCCAGCATCTTGCGATAGTCGTCATACGTTCGGGGCCGCTTCTTCGACGCCTGCCTGCCGGCGACGATCTCGGCGGCCTCGTCGAGCATCTTCTTGTCGACGTCGCAGAGCGAGACCACCTCGACCGGGGCCACCTGGATCAGCCGCAGCAGGTCGACTTTCCCGTACCACCCCGACCCGATCAGCCCGACCCGCTTCGCCGGCTGATCCGCCAGCGCCGCGACCGTCTCCCGCAACGACCCCAGCGCCAGCCCCCCGGCGCCCGCCTGAAGGAACGTCCGACGATTCATGCGTGATCTCCCTGACTCCGCCAGAGCCCGACCCCGGCCCGGTTTTCCCCGCCCCTTACTCTATAGGAGCCGCTCGCGCATCCGCGAGGGGGCACTCCGGGAGCCGGAGAGGGAGCGACTTCTCCCATCAATCGTGCCTGCGGAGGGAGTAACGGGCCCTGGCGTGCATCGGGTCGAGGAACGCGCCGACTCGGAGGTAGCCTTCAAGTTCTTCCTTCTCCGCGGGGCTCAAGGCGTCGCCCTGATTTCGTGATGACCAGGTCATGCATGCGGTCCAGATCGCTCTGGTCGAAGCGGAGACGCAGCAATGACTTCGCCTGCTCGTTCGGGAGGTCGCCCTCGTGAGGCCGGATCACGCGGCCGGGATTGCCGCTCCTCTATTCCCACACGTCCGGTGTCTTGCGGCCATCATTCCTGGACCTCGGCTGTGTCATCTCACGACAAACCGAACCCGACCGGACGAATCGGAGCCCGCCGATCTTGCCGGCCTCCGGGCGGCGAGCCATCCGTTCGGCACCGGAGTACAGGATCGTTCCATGGATTTCAATTCATTCATGCAGCCCGGTTGGATCTCGCGGAGCGCGGAGAGCTGACACCGGCTGCTCACCCAGCTCGACGGAGCAAGAACCGCACGTCGATCACCCCAGCAGATCGATCAGCCGGTGGACCTTGTCGGTACCCAGCTGCGCGACCAGCGGCTTGAGCGTCTCCAGGGTA
Source organism: Isosphaeraceae bacterium (assembly GCA_046349995.1). Classification (GTDB taxonomy): domain Bacteria; phylum Planctomycetota; class Planctomycetia; order Isosphaerales; family Isosphaeraceae; genus Aquisphaera. Next base: position 21,831 of record JAXMBE010000090.1, read on the forward strand.
TCGATCAGGTCGCCTTCGCCGGTCGGCCTGATCTTCGATGGCGGGGCAAGATAGCCTTCCACCGCGGCCTTGGGCCTGCGCCCGCGTCTGCCGAGGGACGCGCCGCCTTTCCTGTTCTTGATCTGGGCCTTCGTCGCCGAGAAGTGCTGCGGCGTCACGTCCATGCCGAACCGAGCCTTGATCTCCTGGGAGCCCTGCGACGGATTGTCGATTCCATCCGCCAGCATGCGGCGGACGGCTTCAGCCTTGGAGATCGCCGCGCCCTGAGATCCCTCGTTGCCCGAGGTCTCGGCGTTGGTTCCGGCGGCCTTCGCAGCAGCTTTCTTGGCCATGGGTGCCTCAAACGATGGTCAGGTAGTAGAGTATTTCGAGATTACCCATTTTAACATGCAGCCCCTGCGCGCCAATGGGGGCGAAACGGAGTCAGGCGGCCGGACCGAGGATGCAGTTGGCCCTCGCTACCCCGGTCTCTACGCTGCTTCGCGGCAGCCGGGGTGATTCGGGCGGCGCCAGTTCAGAGGTTCCGTCCCGTCGGAATTCGGCGCGAGCGCCCGGCGCTCGCGGGGGTCGGGCTCACGCACGTCGGGCGGCCGCCCGGTCGGATGTCAGCAGCGACGCGGCCCCGGCGGCGGCGCCGAGGGCGATGAGGAGCCGGGCGAGCAGGCGGGTGGATGGCGTGGTCGAGATCGGCATGCCGGTATTGGCCAGGGGGAAGCCCAGGCCGCCGATGAGGTCGTAGGCGATCACGCCAATGAGCGCCCCGAGTGCCCCGCCGATCAGGCCGTCGAGGGCACGGCGGCGGCCGCCGGCGCCGATGCCCATCGCCAGCCCGGCGACGGCGCTGAGGGCGACCCACATGGCGGCATGGATCAGCATCGAGCGGCCGAGGTCGGCGCCGCTGAGGTCCTCGGCTCGGCTGGCCAGGGGGATCACGATCAGGGGAGGATCGCCCCGGCGGCCGTGCCGAGGAGCAGGTCCGCGGCGGCGACGCCCCAGGTCCGGCGGTCGGGCCGACGCGCCCCGACTCCGGCGCCCGGCCAGGGCGAAGGCCAGCCCCATCAGGCCGCCGAGGACGCCGAAGCTCGCCGAGGCGCCCCGGAGGGCGGCGACGGCCCGGGTCGGGGCGAGGCCTCCAGCAGCTCCGCGCCCATCACGCTCACCCGCTCCTTGCCGGGCTGGAACCGGACGACGCCCGACTCGCCGACCAGCCAGGCACCGGCACCCGCCAGCAGCCCGGCCAGCAGGGCCGCGCCCCAGCACCGTGCCCGTGCGGCCCGGGCCGTTGATGCCTCGTCCGCCGTCGCGTCGGGCCCGGGCAGTTCGGATGAGGCTGGGGTCGGATCGACCGATTCCATCACGGCGCCCTCGCGAATCGTCTCGTCTCGGCCCCGCCGGCGCGGGCCCGCCCTCGTCTCCGCGGCTCGACCGATGCTACAGAGGCGGCACGAACGGGACAATGGGCCATCCGGCGAGAGGGGCAGGGCGGCCCCGAACATCGAGGGTCCTGTGCTCCGAGGGGCGGCCCGCGCGGCGATCCCCCGAGTTTCTCCACAAACGGGTTGCAAATCGCCTCGAGTCGCGACAGTCTGAGATCACGCACGTGTCCGGTACCGATCACGCAATTCCCCCGGGGCAAACTCCTCTGACCTCTCCCTCGGTCGTCGAGTCGGCTGAAAGGATCGCTCCATGAATAGGTCGGAACGCAGAAGAGGCGGCTTCACGCTGATCGAGCTCCTCGTCGTCATCGCCATCATCGCCGTCCTGATCTCATTACTGCTACCCGCGGTGCAGTCGGCGCGCGAGGCGGCGCGTCGGGCGCAGTGCACCAACAACCTGAAGCAGATGGGCCTGGCGGTGCATAACTACGTCTCGCAATTCGACGTGATGCCCGCGTACCAGATCGACAACACCGCGACCTGGGGCTGGACGGCCCCGTGGACGGCACTGATCTTGCCGAACCTGGAGCAGCAGCCCATGTACAACGCGCTGAACTTCAGCGTCCCGATGATGGAGATCTGGTTCGGCGGGGACCCGCCGCCGGGCTCGCTGAACAACACCACGGTCGGGCTGACGACGATCAGCAGCCTGATCTGCCCCTCGGACAGCATCGTCCCGAGCAGCCCCTCGCTCTCGGGCTTCTGGGGCATGGCCAGCTACGCCGGCAACTGGGGCGGCCCGGCGTCGATCCAGGCGTGCAACGGGACGATCGTCCCGAATCGCGGCAACCAGATCTTCACCTTCTGGATCCCGTTCGTGGGGGGCGTCGCCGCGCCGTCCAACCCCGGCCCGGTCCGGCTCTCGGCGATCAGCGACGGGACCTCGAACACGGCGCTGTTCAGCGAGCACCTGCTGGGCTTCGGCTCGAACATCTTCGACCCCCCGAGCCCCAGCGCCGCGGTTGGCGCCAACAACCAGAAGCGCGGGCTCTTCCAGACAAACGTCCCGATCACGATCGATGCGAACAACGCGGATCAGGCCCAGCTCTTCGTGGCCGCCTGCAAGTCCTTGCCCGGAGGGACGCTGCCGGTGACGAACGTCGCCTTCGGCACCCAGTGGCTCCTGAACCAGGGCTACACCTCCGCCAACACCGGGTACATGCACACGATGACCCCGAACGGGATCTCCTGCATCGGGTCGTCGCTCTTCGGCATCGCGGACGCGAGCTGGGGCGGGGTCGGGGCGGCGATCACGGCGACGAGCAACCACCCCGGCGGCGTCAACGTCGCCTTCTCCGACGGCTCGGTGCGGTTCGTCAAGGACACGGTCGACCTCCGGACCTGGTGGGCCCTGGGGACCCGCGCCGGCGGCGAGGTCGTCTCCGCCGATTCCTACTGAGCCCGCCCACGGCGCGGGAGCCGGAGGGCAAGAGCGATTTGCTCCTCACACTTCGCCTCTTCGCCGATGCCTTGCACGAGGATCATCCCGGCGGCCGGCCCCAGGACGCGGCCAGGGTCCTCCTCGACTTTCCCCCCACCCCTGACCCTCCCTGGGAGAGGGAGATCAGTTCGGAAGCCCTCCCCCTGTGGGGAGGGTGGGTGGGGGGCCGATGGTGTGCAGCTGAACCAGGGACAGGCAGCAGGCGTCGCCGAAGACCTGCCGATCGACTCCGGATTCCCAGGGGAGAGAAGTGCCTTGACCAGACGCCTTCATCGTTGGATCGTCGCGATCACCTTGCCGTGCTATTCTCCGGATGCGGCGGCGGCGGGGAACGTGGCTTCAAGGACAACGCCGCGGCGTCAAGCCGGCCCGGCATGGAAGTGAAGAACCAGATGCTGGAGGCCTTCAAGAAGAAGAATCGAGACCCGGGCAAGGTAGCGAACCTGGTCAGATGACGACCGGCATCGGGTTGTTCTTCCGAGACCTGGCAACGCCGACGCAGCGAGTCAGCCCTGTCCCCAAGAAACTCGTGCCCGCCCGCTCCGCGTCTCCGTTTCGTTCCCCGCACGCACGTGCGCGAACGACATGGCTGGCCCCAGACCATCCCCGCCATCCGGGCCCTCACTCCGGCCCCCTCGCGGGTGGGGCAGAACCGGTGCTCTGGCAGTCCAATCCCAGTGGCCAACCCCCGGGCAAGGATCAATTCTTCGGCCGCGAGGGAACCTTCGTCCACTCGCTGCCGCCAGCTTGTTGCTCCAGCCGCCAGAGCTCACCGGTCGCGGAATCCACCATGTAGCAGCCGACCCTGCGCTGGGCCTCCCCCTCGGTGGGCGGCAGCGCCCAGGCCGAGACCTGGTATCGCCCCGAGGGCGGAGGAAGGCCCGGCTGCGCGACGGCCCGGGGTCCGGCCATCCCGCCGAGGCAGTAGCCGAACGCCAGCGCGATCAACGGCACGACGATTCTGCGAGCGGTCTTCAAGAACATCGTTCACCTCCGCGGTGTCAGGCGAGGATATCGATCCGGGCTCCTGCCGGATCGGTCCGGTCCTGATCCTTCGGTTGGACGGGCCGCCCACCGGACCGCATACCCGACGACGGGAGCAAGGGGCGGTGCCGGTCATGGTGCTCTCCCCTCAGAGGGGCGTCAAGGACGTCCGGGGAGGGCCGTCAGGGGGCGATCCCCAATCCCCGGGGCAAGACCGGTGTTCCAGGCAGATCTGAGCCCGCCGCGTCCCCCGAATCTCCATTCTGCCAGTCGCCAAGCAAATCAGCGACGATCACCAACCTTTGGTGGTCGCGATGTGACCGATCCGCCCCCCTTTTCCGCAAATCCGCGGGGCTCGGGCATTTTCCTGCAACTTCGGGCCTCCCGAACCAGATCGTACTGGGAAAGGGGCGCGCTGCGCCTGCGCTCCGGCGCGACCCCGCCAGCGAGAATCCACCCCGGGAGCCACGCCATGACATCGCCAGCCAG
>JAXMBE010000091.1:0-26138 GCA_046349995.1 Isosphaeraceae bacterium
GCCCGCCGCGCGGTCCAGGGGCTGACCTCTGTCTTCCGGGCCAACGTGCCGCAGGTCTACCTCGACGTCGACCGCACCGCCTGCATGCTCAAGGGGGTCGAGCTGCGGGACGTCTTCACCACGCTCCAGGCCTACCTCGGGTCGCTCTACGTCAACGACTTCAACCGCTTCGGCCGCACCTGGCAGGTGATCGTGCAGGCGCTGCCGAGGTACCGCGACCAGAAGGAGGACATCAGCCGGCTCCAGGTCCGCAACCGGCAGGGGACGATGGTGCCGCTGGGCGCGGTGGCGAAGGTCCGCGAGATCAACGGGCCGCTGGTGCTGACGCGGTACAACATGTACCCGGCCGCCTCGATCAACGGCAGCGCCGCGCCGGGGGTCAGCTCCGGCAGCGCCATCGGGGCGATGGAGGGGCTCGCCGATCGGGAGCTGCCCCAGGCGATGAGCTTCGAGTGGACCGAGATGGCCTACCTCGAGCTCCAGGCGGGCAACACGGCGATCATCGTCTTCGGCTTCTCGATCGTCATGGTGTTCCTCGTGCTGGCCGCCCAGTTCGAGAGCTGGGCGATGCCGCTGGCGGTCATCCTATCGGTCCCGCTCTGCATGCTCAGCGCGCTGTACGGCGTGGTCCACGCCAAGGACCTCGGGGCCAATTACACGAGCCTGGATATCAACATTTTCACCCAGATCGGCCTGGTGGTGCTCGTCGGGCTGGCCAGCAAGAATGCGATCCTGATCGTCCAGTTCGCCAAGCTGATCCACCAGAGCCGGGGGCATTCGATCCGCGAGGCGACGCTCGAGTCGTGCCGACTGCGGCTGCGGCCGATCATCATGACCTCGATGGCCTTCGTCCTGGGCGTCGTCCCCCTGCTGTTCGCGCACGGGGCCGGGGCCGAGATGCGGCAGTCGCTGGGGGTGGCCGTCTTCAGCGGCATGCTCGGGGTCACCGCCTTCGGCGTGCTGCTCACGCCGGTCTTCTTCTATGTCATCGACAGCATGGCCGAGTCGCACGTCTTCGCCGACCCGAGGGTCCGGCGCGCGGCCAGGCTCCTGCTGATGGTCCTCGTCCCGGTCGTGGGGGTCCGCGAGCTGGTCCGGGCGGCCCGCCGCAAGTCGTCGGCGCGGCACGGCAAGCCCCCCGGCCTGACCGAAGAGCCTTGATCCGCCACTCCAAGAGAGGGTACCCGTGTCGCGCTTCTTCATCGACCGCCCGATCTTCGCCTCGGTGCTGTCCATCATCATCACGCTGGCCGGGGGCATCACCTACTTCGCCCTCCCGGTGGCGCAGTACCCCGAGATCACGCCGCCGACGGTGGAGGTCTCGGCCTACTACCCCGGGGCCAACGCCCAGGTCGTGGCCGACACCGTCGCCGCGCCGATCGAGCAGCAGGTCAACGGCGTCGAGAACATGATGTACATGTCGTCGCAGTGCACCAACGACGGCAACTACACGCTCACGGTCACCTTCAAGCCCGACACCGACCTGAACATGGCCCAGGTGCTCGTGCAGAACCGAGAGTCGCTGGCCGAGCCCATCCTGCCCGAGCTGGTCAAGCGCCGGGGCGTCTCGGTGAAGAAGAAGTCGCCGAGCATCCTGATGATCATCAACGTCTACTCGCCCGACGAGACCAAGGACAACCTCTACCTGAGCAACTACGCGACCATCCAGCTTCGAGACGAGCTGGCCCGGCTCGACGGCGTGGGCGACATCACCTACATCGGCCAGCGCAACTACAGCATGCGGGTCTGGCTCGACCCCCAGAAGATGTCGTTCCGGAACCTGACCTCCTCGGACGTCGTCGCGGCCATCCAGCAGCAGAACATCCAGGTGGCCGCGGGGCAGCTCGGCCAGCCGCCGGTCTCCAACGGCCAGGCCTTCCAGTTCACCATCAGCACCAAGGGCCGGCTCAGCGAGATCGACGACTTCTCGGAGATGATCCTGAAGACCGACCAGCAGGGGGGCGTCGTCCGCCTCCGGGACGTCGCCCGGGTCGAGCTGGGCGCGCAGGGATACGACCAGGACTGCACCCTCGACGGCAAGCCGACGGTCGCCCTCTCGGTCTACCAGCGGCCCGGGTCGAACGCCCTCCAGACCGCCCGGCTGGTCCGCGAGAAGATGGACGAGCTCAGGCAGCAGTTCCCCGAGGGCGTCGACTACAAGATCGTCTACGACACCACGCCGTTCATCGAGGAATCGGTCAACGAGGTGTTCAAGACCCTGCGCGACGCGGTGATCCTGGTGGCGCTGGTTGTCTTGCTGTTCCTTCAGAACTGGCGGTCGGCCCTGATCCCGCTGATCGCCGTGCCGGTGGCGATCGTCGGCACCCTGGCCGTGATGGCGGCGCTGGGGTTCTCGCTGAACAACCTGACGCTCTTCGGTCTGGTGCTGGCGATCGGGATCGTGGTGGACGACGCGATCGTGGTGGTGGAGGCCGTCGAGCACCACATCGAGGTCGGCCTCAAGCCGCGGGCCGCCACGATCAAGGCGATGGAGCAGGTCTCGGCACCGGTCATCGCCGTCGGCCTGGTGCTCGCCGCGGTGTTCATCCCCTGCGCGTTCATCTCGGGCATCGTGGGGCAGTTCTACCGCCAGTTCGCGCTGACGATCGCCACGTCCACGGTGATCTCGGCGTTCAACTCGCTGACGCTGAGCCCCGCGCTCGCGGCCATCCTGCTGCGGCCCCGGCAGAAGGGCGTCTACCAGGCGCTTCCACGTGCCGCGTTCATCGCCCTGGGCTGCTGGGCCGGTTTCGAGTTCCTCGCCGGGCCGCTTGCCGGCTCGGCGTCGCGGCTGCTGCCGGGGCCGCTCCCCTCGGGCCTGACCCACGAGCGGCTCGGCGTGCTGGTTGGGGCGGTCCTGGGCGGTCTCGTCGGCTGGCTCCTGAGCGGGCCGCTAAATCGCCTGATGGGCTGGTCGTTCTACCTGTTCAACAGGGCCTTCGACGCGGCCACCGGTGTCTACGCGCGGGCCGTGGGGGGCTTGCTCCGCGTCAGCCTGCTGGTGCTGGTCGTCTACGGCGGCCTGCTGGCGCTGACCTACTGGGGATTCACCCGCACGCCCACCGGGTTCATCCCGGCGCAGGACAAGGGGTATCTGCTGGTCAACGTCCAGCTCCCGGACTCCTCATCGCTGGAGCGCACCCAGGCGACGATGCGCCGCGTCGAGGCGGCCGCCCGCTCCCAGCCGGGCGTGACCCACACGCTGGCGATCGCCGGCCAGTCGATCCTGATGAACGCCAACGCGCCGAACTTCGGCGCGATGTATGTGATGCTCGACGAGTTCCACCACCGCGCCGGCCTGGGGCTGACCGGCCCGGTGATCGCCGCCGGGCTGGAGCGGGCCCTCCAGGAGGAGATCAAGGACGGCCTGGTCAACGTCTTCGAGGCCCCGCCGGTGGACGGCCTGGGGACCGCCGGCGGCTTCAAGATCGTGATCGAGGACCGCGGGGACCTCGGCGCCGACGAGCTGGAGGATGTCGCCAACCGGGTCGTCGCGGCCGGATCGGGCAACGAGAAGCTCCAGGGGCTGTTCACGAGCTTCCGGGCGAACACCCCCTGGCTCTACCTCGACGTCGACCGCGAGAAGGCGAAGCTCCTGGGCGTCTCGATCGCCGAGCTGTTCAACACCCTCCAGGTCTACCTCGGGTCGCTCTACGTCAACGACTTCAACCGCTTCGGCCGCACCTGGCAGGTCAACGTGCAGGGCGAGGCGGACTTCCGCAAGCAGATCGAGGACCTCTCCGGCCTGCGGGTGCGGAGCGAGCGCGGCGGCATGGTCCCCCTGGGGACGCTCGCCCAGATCCGCAACATCCCCGGGCCGGTGATGATCATCCGCTACAACCTCTATCCCTCGGCGGCGGTCAACCTGAACGCCGCCCCCGGCGTCAGCTCCGGGCAGGCCCTGCGGAGCATGGAGGGCGTCGTCCGTGAGGAGCTGCCCCAGAAGATGCGCTGGGTCTGGACCGAGCTGGCCCTGCTCCAGAACCAGACCGGGAGCACCGCGATGTACGCGTTCACCCTGGCGGTGGTCCTGGTGTTCCTCGTGCTGGCCGCCCAGTACGAGAGCTGGGCGCTGCCGCTGGCGGTCATCCTGGTGGTCCCGATGTGCCTGCTCTGCTCGACCGCGGGCGTGAACCTGGCCCGCCTGGACATCAACATCTTCACCCAGGTCGGGTTCATCGTGCTGGTCGGCCTGGCGTGCAAGAACGCGATCCTGATCGTCGAGTTCGCCAAGAAGCGGCGGGAGTTCGGCGCCTCGGCATACGAGGCGACGCTCGACGCCTGCGAGCTGCGGCTCCGGCCGATCATGATGACCTCGCTGGCGTTCATCCTCGGCGTGGTTCCGCTGATCCTCTCGACCGGGGCCGGGTCGGAGATGCGGCACACCCTCGGCGTGGCCGTCTTCAGCGGCATGCTCGGCGTGACGCTCTTCGGCATCTTCCTGACGCCCGTCTTCTACTACGTGATCCAGCGGGCAGACGACCGCCGCACCGGACGCGCGGCGCCGCCGATGCCCGCGGCCGACGGCCACTCCGGAGCGGGCGCGCACCCGCACGACGAGCCCGTCCGCCACGCCGGGTCGCGCAACGGCCACTCGAACGGCGCCGCCTCCTCAAACGGGGACGGGCATCCCTTCGAGACGGACCCGGACGCCGACCCCCGCGTCGCCACCCGCGACGAATGACCGGCCTTGACGCGCGCATACAATTGCGATCATGACGGTCCGGTGACCCGGGCCCGAGGTGTAGCCGTCGCCCGCCCGCGTTGAGCAGGTAGACCCCGATAAATCCTCGATCCATCCTTCACGAAGTCTTGACGCAAAAAATTCGGGTTCGGTAGACTCGTTGGGTCAGCGCAATACTTCCCGAGCCCTCGGATCCTGCTCTTCGTGCAGTCCAGGAATTCGGATCTGTTGCGTTTGTCTCTCGCCTTAGAGATGTCCGGGGAGTCTCGTGACGCCGCAAGACCTGGGAAGGTGCGGGTTCGTTCTCGAGAATCTTGACTTTCCCGCCCGCCCACGATTCCCCGCCCCGGACAACCCCGCGTTCGACGCCTCTCTCAGCATGAGGACTCGACCATGAACCGCTCGCGGCTCGACGACGATCACCGGCCCCGGTCTCCGGCGGGCGGGCGTCGTGGCTGCGGTCTTGAGGGACTGGGCCGGCGACGAGGATTCGTCGCCGGGCCCCGGTGCGATGACGCCCCCCTGAGTCGGTGCGAGTCTACCTTGGCAGACAATCGTGCCAAGATGAACCCTTTTTCATGGAACGACTCAGCGAGCTTTGCAGCCAGGGAGTGAGCGGTTCTGTACCGATGTCCTCTTTTCCTTCCTTCCAGGAGTCTTTCTCCATGTCGAAACCGTCGCGCCGTAACTCGACCCGCCGATCCGGGGGCTTCACCCTGATCGAGCTCTTGGTGGTGATCGCGATCATCGCCGTCCTGATCTCGCTGCTCCTGCCCGCGGTCCAGTCCGCCCGCGAGGCCGCCCGCCGCGCCCAGTGCGTCAACAACCTGAAGCAGCTCGCTCTCGCCGCCGCGAATTACGAGGGTGCCACCGGCGTCTATCCTCCCGGCCTCTACTGGTGCATCCTGACCGGTCCCTATCAGGGTTATGTCGGGACCAACTGCGGTCCCCTGGTCCACCTGACCCCCTACTTTGAACAGGCCCAGCTTTACAATGCCATCAACTTCATGGAGAACATCTACTACAACAGCAACCTGACGGTGCACGCGATCGGCAGCTCATCGCTCTGGTGCCCTAGCGACGGCAGCATCAGCGAGGTCCAGACCCTCGCCTCCGACATCTTCTTCGAGCCGGTCGTGGCCCCGCAGGCCGCGCGCATGGCCTACTCCAGCTACGCCGGCGTCAACGGCCCGTGGTATCCCAACACCTGGTCGATCCCCGGCCTGGGCTCCGGTGCCCGCGCGACACACGGTGCTGCCAAGGGCAACATGCTCGGCATGTTCGGCGTCTGCTCCAACGTGAAGATCTCGTCGGTCACCGACGGCACCAGCAACACCATGATCTTCGGCGAGCACGGTCACGGCCTGATCGCTGCCGATCAGCGGCCGAGCTGGCAGTGGTGGGATTCCGGCAACCTGGGTGATACGAATATCACCACCATGTTCCCGCTGAACCCCCAGCGCACCGTCCAGAACGCCAGCGGCTCCGGCGTCGGCGGCAGTATCTTCGTGAACTCGGCCTCCAGCCTCCACCCCGGCGGCGCGAACTTCGCCTTCGTCGACGGCTCGGTGCGGTTCCTCAAGGACACCGTGCAGAGCTGGCCGATCCAGCCCATCGGCAAGGACGGCAACGACGCCCCGATCCCGTCATCCGTCACCTACACGCTCCAGGGCGCCCAGAACCCATACTGGGATACGATCTACGCTCTGGCCCCGGGAGCCCAGTTCGGCGTCTACCAGGCCCTCTCGACCCGCGCCGGCGGCGAGGTCCTCAGCGCCGATCAGTATTGATCTGAACAGTATTGATCTGAGACGGTCGGTAGATCACACTTGATTTCGTCTCCAGGAAGCCTGATCGAGTCAGGCTTCCTGTTTTTTTTCGTACCTCGAAGGGGTGGCCTTCCTCATGAATGGAGAACTTATTCCTATGAGCGAAAGAAAATTGGAACTGACGCGTTCCCTCGGCCGCGTTGCCCGCTGGTGCGTCCTGGGGACGGTCCTCGGGTTCGTCGGTTGCGGCGACGGCGTGGAGCGCGGGTCTGTCCAGGTCCCCGATCGCGGGTCGATGAAGCCGGGCGGGGGCGACGCCAAGGGCGCCGACCAGGGGAAGAAGGCCGGTCCGGATACCAAGGTCATGACACCGGGCGGCAAGTAAGGCTGATCGGGCAGGCCGATCTGACCTCGCCTTCTCCGGGGGACCCTTACCGGGCCGCGCCCTCCAGGAAAAGCGGGCCGAGGAGCCATCCCACCCTGGCGGAGAATCAGCCCTGGGGAGCGAAGGAGGTTGAGCAGGCTGGCCGCGGCAACTCCGCGAACCAGCTTCCGGCCTGTCGGCCGGCCTCGCTGTCGGGAAGTCGGTTCGAAGAATGTTGACCCGGCTCGCCTTTCGATCCCTTCCTCCGAAGGGGAAGCTGTCCCTCAGGGGCGGCTGATGGTTCACAAGCCGGGCCACGGCGATCTCCCCGAACGCCGTTCAGTCGTCCAGGTCCGGTGTTCGAACGAAGCGGCCGCATCCGCCGGAAGGAGGATGCGGCCGCTTCATTTGTCGCCGGACTTTGCTCCCCAGCGCCCCGCGGCGAGGGGCCGCGGGGTCCGGTCAACCGAGGGACGCGTCGGACGGGATCAGTACTGGTCGGAGCTCACGACCTCGCCGCCGTTGACCGAGGCAAGGGCCTGCCAGACGCCGACCTTCGAGCCCGGGACCATCTCCCAGACCGAGCCGCCCGGGCGGGTGACGCCGACCGGATAACCCGTCGAGGGGTCGACCTTCCAGGTGTCGATCGACTCCTTGATGAACCGGACCGAGCCGTCCACGAAGGCGACGTTCACGCCGCCGGGGTGGAAGCTGGAGGCCCCGTTGACGAATGCGCCGGCCTGGTCGACCGTGGTGTTGTTGCCGGTGTTCTTCTGGGGGTTGATCGGCCAATAGTGGGCGTAGGTCGAGTCGCCCAGGTTGCCGGAGGTCCACCACTGCCAGTCCTCGAAGCTGCCGTGCGGCGAGTAGTCGTTCTTCGAGAGCAGGCCGTGGGCGATCTCGCTGAAGGCGGCCGTGTTGCTGGTGCCGTCGGTGACGGAGGAGATCTTCTGCGGGCTCCGCTGCACGCTGGCCCGGTTCGGCAGCAGCGCCGCCGGCGGCGCCGTAACCGCTGGTCACGAACACGCCGTTGTACTGCTGGATCGCACGCTGACGGGCGCCGGAATCCGGATCGGGGGAGCCGGTCGGGCTGCCGGTCCAGTAGCCCCAGTTGCCGCGGTAGTTGGTGTAGCACATCGGGTGCGGCAGGTTGTTGTAGATCTCGCCCGGCGCGTAGGTGGCGCGATAGCCCTGGATCGAGCCGTCACTGGGGCACCAGATGGTGCCGACGCCGGTGCCGTCGACCGTCGAGTTGGCGTCGTTGAACGCGGAAACGGAGGTGTTGTACGAGTTCCAGAGGGCACCCTGCTCGTAGAAGGGCAGCAGCGCGACCAGCGGGCCGTAGCCGTTGCCGATGCTGCCGGAGATCGGGCCGCCGGGCTCGCCCCACTGCCAGAAGAAGGCCATCGGGAACGACCCGTTGGCGCTCTCGTAGTTGGCCAGGGCCAGGCCGAGCTGCTTCAGGTTGTTCGTGCACTAGCGCGCCGAGCGGCCTCGCGGGCCGACTGCACCGCGGGCAAGAGCAGCGAGATCAGCACGGCGATGATCGCGATGACGACGAGCAGTTCGATCAGGGTGAAGCCGCGTCGATCACGGCCTCTCGAGACGGGACGGAAGAACATGGAGAACTCCTGAATGGGGAACGGGACAAACATGAAGAGAACACGGGACGATTTCGTATCACGGAGGGAGGGAGAGCCGGCCGGCCCGCCGGTGGACTCAGAGCTCTCCGCCCTTGCCGCCGATCTTCCCGGTCGCCGCCTTCTTGCCCTTGCCGGCCGGCCCCGCGTCTTCGAGGCCGCCGCCCTTGCGGGGCGCGGAGATGGATTCGCGGGCAGGCTGCCCGGGGTCGCTGCAGCCGGAATTGAGGGCGGCGAGGCTTAGTACCAGGGAGAATCCCAAGGTGATGACGGTCAGCCTTCGACTCATCGATGTCTTGCCTTTCGCGGACGGGGACGGAAACGGACCGGGGTGACCCCGATCCCGGAGAACAGGAACGATCGACAGGTGTCCGCGGGTCTCCCAGCAGAATCCTGTACGATTGAACAGACATTGATCATGAACTGCGAGCGATTTCGGCGGGGTCGTGCAAGGGCCATCCTGTTTCGCGAGAACGGTCCGACGGCTCAGGACCCGGAGCGGGACGACTCTCCCGTGCCCGCGGCGGTCGCCATGATCAGCGTTCAACATTTGGTCGAGGAGCGGATATCAGCGGTTACTACCGATCAATCGTCGATCAATAGTCGGAACCGACGAGGCCCGCGGGCATGCTCCGGGAGACCGGGCCGCACCCGGGCGACCCGGGCTCGACCGGGACCGTCCCGAGAGGGCGCAATCGCAGAGGACCCGCACAGGCGATGCCGGCTGACTCTTAGAAATCTCGTTGTGAAATCAGTGTTGTTGCGAATAGAGGCTGCACACGCGGACATCGCGGGGGACGAATGCCCCACGATGACGGGAGAGTGACACTACGTTATTCACCGTGCGGGACGATTTCAATACTCAAGTTTGCGAGAAAGTCACGGATTTCACCCGAGGGGGCCGAATTCTCCGTCCGAAGAAATTAAAGGACGATGCCCTCCATCAACATTCAGGTGATCAGACGTAAGCGTTCAACAAAAGTGTGACCGAATCGGAGCGGATCGGACACGTCGGGTACCCCCGCGACCACCCGTCCGGCCCGCTGTTCGCTGGAGTCCGCGACGCCCGGCGGGCATCGTGAGGTCCGCGAATCCGGGCCGGGGCCGGGGGGGCGGACCCCCTCCGCTCCAGGTCCGGCCGGGGCCGGACTCCCCGCCGATGACGATCGACCAGACCCGCACCAAGGACGCCTACGGCCTCCAGTGGAACCGCTTCCGGATCCTCCGCCCGGAGGACCGGGCCACCTTCCGCAGCCGCACCGGGTGTACGGCCGAGGACCTCGACGGGAAGCTCGTGCTGGACGGCGGCGCAGGATGGAGCCGCTACCTGAGGGTCGCCGCCGAGCTCGGCCCGGCGGCCCTCGTCGGCATGGACCTCAACCGGGCGGTCGTCGCGGCCCGCGAGCTGACCTCGGGCCTCCCGGCCGCGTCTCGATCGTCCGGGCGACCTCCTCCGGCCCCCACTTCCCCCGCGGCCGATTCGATCAGCATCTACTCGATCGGGGTCCTCGACCACACGCCCGACCCGAAGGCCGCGTTCCTCGAACTGGCCAGCCTGCTCAGGAAGCCGGGGGGCGGCTGGTCGGGATCTACCGCCGGGAGCGGCCGCTCGTCGAGGCGATGATGGACCTCCAGCGGGCCGTCTCGACCCGGCTGCCTCTTGGTCTGCTGGTGAGGATGTCGCTGGTCGGCGCTGATCGGGGCGAAGCGTCGGCTGATGGCCAGCCGCTGGCGGCTTCGTCGAACGCTCGGGCGTCGCCCTGCACCTGCAGACCATCGGCGTGTCGATGCACCCCGACCCGGAGGTCCGGGTCTGCGACACGCTCGACTGGTACGCGCCCCGCTACCTCTCGCGGCACACCCGTGAAGAGGTCCGCGGATGAGTTCGCGGAGGCCGGCCTCGTCGACGTGGAGGACCTCTCGGCGGGCCAGGTCTTCTACCACGAGGGCCAGGGCCACGGGGTCACACCTCGCGGGCCGCCGCCCGGGCGAGTCGCCGCCCGGGCCCCGCGGGCTGACCGCAGCGGCCCGGTACCCAAGATCGACGGGACGAGACAGCGGATGCTCCGTCGGCAGCTCGAGGCCAAGTGGATCCCGTCTTCATCGCGATACATTTCTCCGGAGTGATTTCATCATGTTGATGGGTGATCCTGTCGGTCGCCGTGGTCGCCTGGCCGCGACGGCGACCCTGGTGGCGCAGTCGGTACGGGCGGCAGTCCGAGCTGGAACCTGCCCGCCGGCAGATCCAGGAGCGGCCCCTCCCGAAGGTGGAGATCGACGGCTCGCTCACGCACGAGTTCGGCAACATGGTGACCCAGAAGACCGGCTCCCGCAAATGGGTCGTCCACAACCGGGGCGAGGGGGACCTCGAGCTGTGGCTCTCCGGCTCGAGCTGCGTCTGCACCGTCGCCAAGCTTGAAGGACGAGGGGAGCAAGGAGGTCGTCAAGCCGGGCGCTCGACCGAGATCGAGGTCGAGTGGAAGACCAAGGACATGGTCGGCGAGTTCTCCAAGAACGCGACCATCTCGACCAACGACCCCCGCCGCCCCGAGTTCAAGCTCACCGTGCGCGGCATGGTCCAGAACCCGGTGGTCATCATGCCCCCGCCGGTGGAGAACACGATCCCGCTTGGCTCGATCAACAACGACGAGCCCATGAGGATGTCGATGGCCGTCTTCTCGCCGGACCGGCCCGAGATGAAGGTGACGAAGATCACCAGCTCCAAGCCGGACGCGATCACGGTGACGCCGCTGCCG
Source organism: Isosphaeraceae bacterium (assembly GCA_046349995.1). Lineage (GTDB taxonomy): Bacteria > Planctomycetota > Planctomycetia > Isosphaerales > Isosphaeraceae > Aquisphaera. The sequence continues at coordinate 11,214 of JAXMBE010000091.1, forward strand.
CTGACCAAGGACGAGCAGGCCCAGCTCCAGAACAAGGGGGGATACCGCGTCAACCTCGAGATCAAGCCCGGCATGAGCCAGGGGAACCTCCGAGAGGAGCTGATCATCGAGACCGATCACCCCGACCAGCCGAAGCTCCAGTACATCCTCACCGGGACGATCACCGGCCCGATCAGCGTCATCCCGCCCAGCCTCAACATGGTCACCGTCAACGGCAAGCGGGGCGGCAAGAACGAGCTGACCCTGCTGGTCCGCGAGGGCCGCTCGACGAACTTCACGATCGCCCACAAGCCGGAGAAGGTCGAGGTCTCGCTCAACGCGAACGAGACCCCCACCCTCAAGGGCCGATACCGGCTCACCATCAGCGTTCCACCCGGCTCGCCCGCGTTCCAGCTCGACGACCAGATCATTCTCAAGACCGACCACCCGCGGGTCAGTGAGTTGAGGATCCCGGTGAGCATCGTCGTCGGCTCGGGCTGAGCCGCGACCGGCTGCATTCCCCGGCACCGCCGTCCGCCCCGGAGAACCCGGGGCGGTCTCGCGCGCGGACCCGAAGATCCTCCTCGTGGGTGGGGCCCCGACCCGGCGGGGCACCGGCCTCCGGGTCTTCCCCTCCGGTTCCTCCGGAAGCAGCGGAAATGCCGGCGCGATTCGCACGACCGGGACGAACGCGAGAGCCTTCGCTTGCAATCGCTGAATTCCTTCGGCAGGATGTTAGTTCGGGCAAGTCAGACTGAGCGTAGGGACAGAGGGCCGGCGGTCGCCGGCCCGGGTGGTCCAAGAGCTACGGCATCGCTCCCGGGATCGGCGACGAACTCCCCGATCGTTCGGGCCGCCCAGCGCCAGTGGTGCACGCTTCTTTGGGAGGGCTTCATGAGTCTCAGCAGGCGTTGGTCATGGTGCGCGGCGATGGCCGCCACAATGCTGGTGGGGGGCTGGTACGCCGGCCGGCCGGCCATTGCGCAGGAGCCGCAGCCGCCGGTGAACATCGACTTCGAAGGCGTCGTGGTCGCCGCCCGCCAGGCGGGGGCGAACCGCGGGCCGACCAGCAACTTCCGCGACTTCAACGAGGTGACCAAGGGCGCCGAGAAGATCGACGGCCTGTTCACGCTCTACAAGACGGGCGATCACCTCTACGCCGAGATCCGCCCCGACCAGTTCAATCAGCCGCTGCTCACGCCGACGACGATCGCCCGCGGCATGGCCCAGGCCGGCATCCCCGTCGGCGACGACGACCGGGTGCTGATCCTTCGCCGGGTCGGCGACCGGATCCAGGTCGTCCGCCGCAACGTCTTCTACAAGGCGCCCGCCGGCACCCCGCTGGACAAGGCCGTCAAGCAGAACTACACCGACACCGTGATCATGGCCCTGCCGATCGTCACGATCAACACCATGCGCGGCGGCGCGCCCCTGATCGACCTGTCGGACATCTTCATGAACGACATCGCCGACCTGCGGATCGGCGCGATCGACCGCTCCCGCAGCCAGTGGACGAAGGTCAAGGGCTTCCCCAATAACCTGGAGCTCGAGCTCGAGGCCACCTACACCGGTGGCATGATGGGCAGGTCGCGGCGCGGCGGCGACCCCGGCACCGACCCCCGCGGCATCACGTTGGTGCTCCACTTCAGCATCATCAAGGCCCAGGAGGCCGGCTACCGGCCCCGCGTGGCCGACGACCGGGTGGGCCACTTCCTGAGCGCCACCAAGGACTTCGGGATCTCCGACCCGGATTCCAACTTCGTCCGCTACATCAACCGCTGGCGGCTCGAGAAGGCCGACCCGCGGGCCAAGCTCTCGCCCCCCAAGAAGCAGATCATCTGGTACGTCGAGGACACCGTCCCGCTCGAGTACCGCCCCTACGTCGAGGAGGGGATCAGCGAGTGGAACAAGGCGTTCGAGAAGATCGGCTTCAAGAACGCCATCGCCGTCCGCTGGCAGGAGGCGGGCCGCGACGACTTCGACCCCGAGGACACGAACTACTGCACGTTCCGCTGGATCACCAGCGACAGCAGCTACGCCATGTCCTGCCTGAGGGCCAACCCGATCACCGGCGAGATGATCGACGGAGACGTCGTCTTCGACGCCAGCTTCATCCGCTACTGGAAGGACAGCTACGCCCTCCTGGTCGGCGGTAAGCCGGCGGCGGCCGGGGCGACGGAGTCCGAGACCCTGGCCTTCGGCGAGGTCATCAGCCCGATCCTGGCCTCGAAGATGGGCTACGGCCAGCCGATCGCCCGGGTGCTCGGCGGGCTCGGGGCCCTCAACAGGGCCCCCGGCCAGATGACCGCCGAGGTCGTCCCCGCCGACCAGAACCCCCTCCAGTGGCAGCTGACCCGCAACCTCGCCTTCGGCGCCCGCGGCTTCTGCCAGTTCAACTCGGGCTTCCAGCGCGACCTGGGCCTGGCCGCCATCGCCCTGGCCGACACGCCCAAGCCCGAGGCCCCGAAGACCGACAAGGACAAGGAGAAGGACAAGGACGACAAGGACAAGGCGGCCAAGAAGCCCGAGCCGAAGCCGGAGCTCCCCGAGGAGTTCCTCGGCCAGGCGATCAAGCACATCACGATGCACGAGGTCGGCCACTCTCTGGGCCTGCGGCACAACTTCAAGTCGTCCACGATGCTCAGCGACAATCAGCTCCACGACACGGCGATCACCCGGAGCAAGGGGCTTGTCGGCAGCGTCATGGACTACTCGCCGATCAACCTCGCGCCGAAGGGCAAGAAGCAGGGCGACTACTACTCGACGACAATCGGCCCGTACGACTACTGGGCCATCGAGTACGCCTACAAGCCGGTCGACGGCGACGAGGCGAGCGAGCTGAAGAAGATCGCCGCGAGGGCGCCCGAGCACGACCTCGTCTACGCGACCGACGAGGACTCGTTCCTCAACGAGGACCCCTACGTCAACCGCTGGGACCTCGGCAGCGACCCCTGCCAGTTCGGCCGCGAGCGGATCGAGCTGGCCGCCGAGCTGCTGAAGGACCTGGACGCCCGCGTGGTCAAGGACGGCGACTCCTGGGCCCGCGTCCGCAGGGCCTTCTCGATGCTTCTCTCGCAGTACGGCGACGGCGCGACGCTGGCCGCCCAGTTCATCGGCGGCCAGTCGGTCTCCCGCGACCACAAGGGCGACAAGGACGCCCGCGACCCGATCGTCCCGGTCTCCGGGGCCAAGCAGCGCGACTGCCTGAAGTTCCTGGCCGAGAACATCCTCAGCGACCGGGCCTTCCAGTACTCCCCCGCCCTGCTCCGCCGCCTCGGCACCGAACGCTGGTACCACTGGGGCAATGAGAGCGGCATGTTCGGCCCGTCCATCGACATCTCGGTCCTGGAGCGGATCCTCGGCATCCAGAAGATCGTCCTGGCCCACTGCCTGAGCGGCTCGACCCTGGCGCGGATCCAGAATCAGCAGCTCCAGGCCGACGCCGGCGCCGACCCGCTCCGCATGGACGAGGTCTTCCGCTCGCTCACCGATGGCGTCTGGGGCGACCTGGACAAGCAGCCGGAGGTGAAGGACGCGAAGGACCCGAAGGCGGCCAAGCTCGCCTTCTCCACGCTCCGCCGGAACCTCCAGCGCGAGTACCTGCGGCGGCTGACCAGCCTCGTCCTGGGCGACCGCAGCAATTCGTTCGGCGACTCCTTCACCTACGTGATCTTCGTCGGCGGTAATGGCAACGGCTCGGTGCCGGCCGACGCCCGGGCCCTGGCCCGGCTCCACCTGAAGGAGGTCGCCGGCCGGATCAACATGGTCCTCGAGACCAAGAACGCCTCCCTCGACGACACCTCGCGGGCCCACCTCGAGGAGTGCAAGCACCGGATCGCCAAGGTGCTCGAGGCCAACCTCGACATCAAGGAGCCCTGATCCGGGCCGCGAGCAGCGAGAAACGACGCGGCATCCCGCCGGGACACTCCCCCGGCGGGATGCTTCTTCAACCGGGAGCCTGTGCATGAGCCGACGAGCCGGGGCCATCGCCCTGATCACCTTCGCCCTGCTGTCCGCGGGACTGGCCGACGGTCCCTTTGCCCAGGGGACGCAGGACCTGAGGCCCGGCCTGACTGCCCAGCAGACCCTGCGGGCCGTGGAGCTGGCCAGAGGCGCCCTCACCGAGCTGCGGAAGAAGACGGAAGGGGCCGCCGCCCCGGACGTCGACCGCCGCGAGTACATTGTGGGGGTCGAGTTCCTCAGCGCCGCGCCCCCGGCGGCCCGCACGCCCGATCGGAAGTCCGCCGCGCAGGAGGCAAAGGCGAAGGCCGCGCCCGGGCCGGAGAGCCCGAAGGGCCAGGGTCAGGCCCGCGAAAATCCGCCGAGGAAGCCGGGGCCGTTTGCCGTTGTCACGGCGTATCGCTACTTCGATGACATCACCGTGTTCTCCACCATCGACCTGGGCACCGGCCGCGTCGTGGACGTCCAGGCCGCACAGCATCTCCGCTCGGCCCTCTCGGACGAGGAGTTCGAGGAGGCCAAGGCCATGGCCCGCGAGCGGAGCGGGCCCGTCAAGGAGCTGTACGCCCGGTTCGGCGACAAGCTCACCGCCTACCCACAGTTCAGCCAGTCCACCGTCAAGGGCGATCCGAGGATCCACCGGGTCATCCACCTGACCTACAGGGTTGGGACCAGGGACCTGAGCTATCCCCGCCCCGTCGTCGACCTCACGACCCGGAGCGTCGAGACGCCCGGGCCCGAGGTGTTCCCGCAGCCGCGTCGCCGCTGACCGGGAGGGGCAGGCCTCCGCGATCTGCTCCGGATCCACGCAACCAACGTCCGAGGTAACCCGCATGGAACGCTCGCTGCTCCGCTCCGCGCTCCTGGCAACGCTCGTGGGGCTGGTCCTCGGCTCCGACTCCGCCCGGGCCCAGTTCTTCCCCCGGAGCGCCGTCCCGGACCCGCCGTCTCAGGAGGTGATCGCCGAGTTCCCCGTCGGCGACGCCGGCGGGCTCGAGCCCGCAAGGCGACGGCCTGGAAGGTCCACTTCGCGCGCGGGCTGCACAAGGGGCTCTACATCACCGGCCTGGTACAAGCGGCACCTCGGCGAGGTCTGGATCAAGATCCTCAACGACGCCCGGGTCGCGGAGCTGTTCGTCCCCTATCACCAGTCGAGCTACATCCGCTACTTCGACCTCACCGGCTTCTCGTTCCCGCTGGCCCAGGTCCGCGAGGAGGACGCCGGCCCCAACGGCACGCTCATGCCGCCGTTCAAAGGCGACCCCTATCCGACGGTCGTCAAGGAGGTCCGCGACCGCGGTGTCGTCTGGAAGGACTACGCCCATGGCGTCCGCCGCGGCAAGGAGCTGGTGCTTTGGGGGGCGCTCGAGGCGGGCAACTACATGTACCTCATGTCGTACGGGTTCCACGACGACGGCACGGTCAGCTTCCGCGTCGGCGCCACCGGGCAGAACCTGCCGGGCCACCGGGGCGAGGCCCACTCGCACAACGCTCACTGGCGGATCGACATCGACCTGATCGACGGCAAGAAGAACTCGGCGATGGTGATGCGGCACGTCGAGGACCCCGCGAGCATGGGGGCCGAGGACGTCGAGGAGCCGTTCAACCGCGGCTATGAGGGAGGGCTCGACTGGAACCCGAAGGAATTCACCATGATCCGCGTGGCGTCCAGCAGGAAGAACGCCAACGGCAAGACGATCGCTTATGATTTCATGCCGGTCCGCATGGGCTCGTCGCGGCACGCCGAGGAGTTCTCGAAGCACGACTTCTGGGTCACCCAGTCACACCCCGAGCGTCCGCTCGAGTACATCTTCTCGAACCTCCCGGCGATCGTGAAGGAGGAGGAGCCCGTCGAGTCGGCCGACATCGTCCTGTGGGGCACCTCGTGTGCCCACCATGAGCCCCGCGACGAGGACGGCAAGCCCAACTCCGGCCCGAAATTCTGGCCCGGCGACGACGCCTGGGAGGGCTCGGCCCTGGTGATGTGGAGCGGCTTCGACCTCCGCCCGAGGAACTTCTTCGACCGGACGCCGTTCTATCCTTATACGCCGCAGCCCGCGATCGCCTCGCCTCGCGGCCCGGACCTGCGCCAGCAGGAGGAGGGCGCATCGGCCCCGACCGAACGCGCCGTCTCCCCGCCGGTTGAACGCACGCCGAGCCCGCGTTAAGGAACAGGCCGGGAATCACTTCCTGTCTCCGCATGCCTGACTCCGTTCCGGGTGGCCGGGGTCTCGGTACGCCGAGACCCCGGTTCCCGGACAGCCCCGGGGTCTCGGCGTACCGAGACCCCAGCCACCCCTGCTCGGGAATGTCGGGAAGTTACTCCCAGCCTATTCCGAAGGTCCGCGTACGACGGTTGTCCGAACAGGCCCGGGGGGATCTCGTGAGCGACGGTTATCTGGTCAACGTGCTCGCGCTGGCGGCCCCGCTCCCGGCAGAGACCGCCCACGACGCGACGGCGAAGCCTCCACCGCGTGATCTACGCATCCTTATATGGCGGGAGTCGCAGAGGAGAAGTCCGGCGACTCAGCGGGAAGGCCCGGCTCCCTCGGCGGGACTCGTCGGCTTCGGCGGCACGTGGAAACGTGACCTCAGCCGGATGAACTCGGGGAGATCCTGAAGCGCGCGGAGGTCCGGGTCGGCGGCGGCGTGGGCGGGGGGGAAACCGGCCCGGAGGGCGAGGACCAGGACATCCACGGCGCGTGCCAGGTGCCTGGACTCGCCCGTCTTCTCTCCGAGGAGGGCCAGGGCGCACGCGGCGTTGTAGAGGTGCTGCGGGGTGGGGATCCGGATCAGCCGCTCGACATCATCGAGCGTCGCAAGGAGGCCCTCCCGGGCCCGCTCGAGCGCGCGGAGCTGGAGTGCGTCCATCAGCTCGGGGTCGGCGTCCAGGGCCCGGTCCAGGTGAGCCAGCGCGGCGGGCCGGTCCCGGAAGCGGACCAGCCGGGCCATCCCGTAGAGGGCCATCGCGGCCCGCGGCTCGCGATCGAGGACCGACCGGAAATCCCGCTCGGCCCCCTCGCGATCCGACTCGAGGCAGGTCATGCCGCGGGCGACGAGTGCCACCGGGTCGCCCGGGTCGCGATCGAGCAACTCGACGAAGAGCGCGTCGGCCTCCGAACTCCTCCCCTGCCGCGACAGAATGCCGGCCAGCGCGGCGATCGCGCCGACCTCGCGGCAGCCGGCGGCAACGGCGGCCTTCAGGTCGGCGAGGGCCTCGCTCGTCTGGTCCAACTGGAGCGCCACGATCCCCCGGTTGACCCGCGCCTCGATCAGGTCCGGGTCGATCGCGAGCGCCTGGTCGTAGGCGAGCCGGGCGTCGAGCAGCCGGCCGGTGCGCGCCAGGGCCAGTCCCCGATTGAAGTGGGTCCAGGCGTACCCGGGGCCGCCGGCGACGCTCGCGGTGAAGTCGCCGACGGCGTCGGCGTAGCGGCCCAGTTCGAAGTGGCAGTGGCCCATCACGAACCAGGCCCAGGGTGAGGTCACGTCCAGGGCAGTGGCCACCCGCAGCGCCTGTTCGGCGCCGTGCAGGTCGCGCTCCTCAAGGAGAGCGGCCCCCTGGAGGGTCAAGTCACGGCTGCTCGCGGGCTTCACCGTCGCGGCGAGGGCACGATCCTCCGCGGCTTCGGCGCGTTCGCCCAGCCGCTCGTGGTACCCGGCGCGTTCGCGGAAGAGGGCCGAGGGCGCCGGGGCGTCCAGCCGCGCTGCCTGGTCGAGCCGGGCGATCGCCCGGCGGACCGCGCTTCGATCGTCCCCGGGCGAGCCCCGAAGCATCGCGAGGGCCACGGCCCCCCTGGCCTCGAGCATCAGCAGCTCGATCAGGTCGCGGCGGACCGAGAGCTGATCGTCCCGGGGCAGCCGGCCGATCCAGTCGGGCCCGGCGACCGGCGGGGACGCGCCGGCCCCCTTCCCGTGCCCGCTCGGATCGGGGATGCCCTCGCGGTGGAGCATCGCGTTGGCCAGCAGGACGCCGCGCCTCAGCGTCTCCTCGCGGCGGCCGGCAGTGTTCAGGCGGAACTGGAGGTCCGTGAACTCTCGCTGGAACGCCTGGAGCCGCATCCGGGCCCGGAGCCCGAGCATCCGGTCGTACGCGAGCAGCCCGGCGATCGAGAACAGGGCGAGCAAAACCACTCCCGCCGCCGCGACGAAGCCCGAGCTGCAGAGCGTGGGATGCCGCCTGGTCCACTTCGCCGCCCGCTCGCGGAGGCTCGGCTCCCGGCAGTGCTTCATCGGCAGGTCCTCGAGGAACCGGCGGAGGTCCTCGGCGAGATCACGCGCCCGGTCGTAGCGGCGATCGGGGTCGGGGTCCAGGCACCGCGACACCAGCGCGTCCAGGCTCCACGGAGCGTCGGGGCAGCGCTCCTTCAGCGACGGCACCGGCCGACGGCCCCGCTCGGCGCGCATCTCGCGGATCGCGTCGATCGGCGCGACCTCCCCGGCGGGCTCAGGGAACGGCCGCTCGCCGGAGACCATTTCGAAGAGGATCAGCCCCAGGGCGTAGAGGTCGGACCGCTCGTCCACCTGGTCGGGGCGCGTGCTCCCCTCCGGGTCGAAGGCGTCGAGGTGTTCCGGCGACATGTAGGGCAAGGTGCCGCCGAGGACCGCGCGGCTGAGCGGCTCCGCCCCGCCCTCGGCGCGGTCCTCGAGCTGGGCCTCCGCCGCGAGGTTGAAGTCCAGGAGCATCGGCGTGCCGTCGGCCGCGACCAGCACGTTGGCCGGCTTCAGGTCGCGGTGCAGCAGGCCGCGCTCGTGGGCGTGGTCGAGGCCCTCCGCGAGCCGTGCGACGATCCAGGCCGAAGCCTGGATGCCGTTGGCCCCGCGAAGGAAGCGGCGCGACGGCCGCCCGTCGTCCTCGGCGTTCTCGTCGGGCCCGGCGACGGCGGGGGCCGGCTGGCCGATGAGCCGGGAGAAGAACGAGCGGAGCCGCTCGCCCGGGGACCTGGACCGTGCGCGGGGCCGGGGCGGGCCGTCGTCGGGCGTCCCTCCCACCGCGCCCCCGTCCGGCGCCACCAGCGATCCCGACCGCGAACGGCGGGAGCGAAGCGGGCCGAGCGAGGCCTCCCGGCTGATCGCGGCGGGCAGCCGCTGGCTCAGGTGATCCAGCGCGTCCACCAGGCTCCGGCCGGTGGCCTGGTCATGGGCCAGGCCCCATGCCTCCTGGAGGAGCTGGGCCAGGTTCGCCCCCCCGAGGAACGGCATGCAGAGCAGCCGCAACCCGGTGCCCGGATCGTCGTGCACCGAGTGCACCGGAACGATGTGGGGATGTTGCAGCCGCGCCAGGATCTTCGGCTCCTCGCCCTCGACCTGGGAGACCTTCAGCGCGACCAGTCGGTGGCCGAGGTTGATCTCCTCGGCGAGGAAGACGCGCGCGAAAGCACCCCGGCCGAGTTCGAGCCGAAGCAGGAAGCCCTTGACCTCCTCTCCGATCCTCGGCAGGCGTCCGAGCTGGCCCGCCCCCCGGGCTCGATTGCCGCTGGGGGAAGGACCATCCTCGCCCCGGTCGGCACCGGGGGGGCTCTCCGAGTGATCCTCCGGCGGCTCCGGCGGGTGGAGGGCGAACGCCCGGCAGAGCGCGGTTGGCCCGGAGGGGAACGAGTCGTGTTTCTCCTCCGGGCGCCAGGGTCGCTCCAGCCGGCTGGGAAGTTCACCCCCGGCCGGCGCCCCCGTCGAGGGGGCCGGAGGCCCCTCCTCTTCCGGCTCGGGGTTCCAGTCGGCCATGAGGTCGCGGTGCAGGTCGTCCCAGGAGTCCGTCTCGCGCGACATCGCCGCAGGTCCCATCCCGGCGCGCGTGGTCCCGCCGTCCGAGGCCGAGGCACGCCGTCGCTGAAATCTAGGTCCCCTCGCGTGTTTGTCCAGGAGGATCGGCCGCCCGCCGGGGCGGGGGCCGGCGGGCTCGCCACGCCGGAGACGTGTTCTAGGCTTGAGGGGATGGGGGACGGTGCCGGAGCGTCCGGGCGGGACGACGGCGGCGGCACGCCCTGTGCGGGCCGCCGTCCGGCCCTCTCGCCGCCGCATCCCACCCGGGGGGTGGAGCGTTCACCGGGCACGGAGGGCGATCGACGACCGATGCCGGAGGAAGGCTGGACCATGACCCGAAACGGACTCGAGGACGACGGCCCGGTCGGGGCGATGCTCAGGGGCACGACCCCAGGAGCAACGCCGACCCGCTCTCCGGGCGCGCCCGCTGGCCCGTCACCCGCCCGGAAGCTGACCGCGCCGGTGGGCGTCCTGGATACCGAACGGTGGGTCTGGGGCGGGATGGTCGGGGCCCCCCTGGATGCGTTCCCGCCTGTGGACGAGGCCCTCAAGGACCTGGCCGCCTCCGCCGGCCTGCGGATGGGCCGGGTCGCGTTTTGGCGGCCGTCGGGGCCCCGGGGCCCGCTCTGGCTGGTGTTGTGCATCCCTTCGAGCGGCGGCGTCGACTGGATCGCGCTGGCGGGCTTCCGGCCGTTCCTGGCCCACGGGGCGGTCGGCCCGGGGCCGTCGGCCGCGGATCCCGGACTAGAGCCCGCGGGCGTCCCGAGCTGGGGTCCGCCCTGCCCCGAGGCGGCCCTTCGCGCATGGGGCCAGCAGATCGTCAATCGCCTGGAGAGCAAGTTCGAGACGCGGATCTACCCGGTCGATCCGGCGCCGGCGGCCGAACCGGAGAGCGACCACCTGGTGATCGGCCGCCTGATCCGACGGATGCGAATCTCCGACTCGCCCTCGCGGTTCCAGTCGCTTGCCACCAACGTGCTGCGGACGTCGCTGGGGATGGCGGCGGTCGCCTGGGTGCCCGGAGATCCTCACGAGCCGGTGGTCGCCAGCGGCGAGCTCGAGGGCGTGGCCTCGTCGGCCTACCGGGCGGTCATCCCGCCCAACCCGCGCGACTCGGCCGTGATCGTCAACGAGCCGACGGACGACGCACGGGCCGTAGGGCTCCGGGGCGTGAGCAAGTACGTGTCGGTCTCGGCCGGGTCGGCCGGCTGGCTGGTCGCGATCAATCCGCTCCTGAACCGGACGATCGGCCCGCCGGACGTCGAGCGAATGCAGTACGTGGCTTCGCTGATCGCCACCCAGTCGAGCAACGCAAGGAGCTACGCCGAGCTGAAGGAGTTGCTCTTCGGGATCATCCGCGCGCTGACCGCCGCGGTCGACGCGAAGGACCGCTACACCTGCGGCCACTCCGAGCGGGTGGCGCGGATCGCCGTGCGGCTCGCCGAGGAGCTCGGCATCCCCCCCCAGGCGCGGAGCGACCTGTACCTGGCGGGCCTGCTCCACGACATCGGCAAGATCGGCGTCAGCGACCAGGTCCTCAACAAGCCCGGCCCGCTGACGCCCGAGGAATTCCGGATGATCCAGGAACACGTAGAGACCGGTGTGCGGATCCTCAGGGACCTGAAGAAGCTCTGCCACATCCTGCCGGCGGTCCGCCATCACCACGAGAGCGTCGACGGCAGCGGCTACCCCGACCACCTCTCCGGCGAGGAGATCCCGCTGGAGGCGCGGATCCTGGCGGTGGCCGACGCCTTCGACGCGATGTCCAGCGACCGGCAGTACCGCAAGCGCCTGGCCCCTAAGCAGATCGACGAGATTTTCCGGAAGGGCCGCGGTGTCCAGTGGGACGCCGCCGTCGTCGACGCCCTCTTCGCGTCCCGACTCGACCTCGAGAAGATCCACCAGAAGGGCCTCGGCGAGAGCCTCATCGGGGCCGTGGACGTCACCCTTGGAAGGGGATAGGAGTCCCGGGAAGAGGTGTCCTGACGACTCTTCGGTGCGGTGGGTCAGCCGGCGGAGCCCGCGAGACCCACAGGGTTGACGGTGGGTTGCGCCTCGCGAGCGGGGCTGACTCGCCCCTGCAAGCGAACGGCCGCAGCCTCAGCAATTCGGCCAGTAGGGGTGGTCTGCGTTGCAGCCGTCGCCGGGGTCGGGGGAGGGCTGCTCGTAATAACCGTTGATGGACCCGACGCCCTGGACGTCGAGGATTCTCGCGTTGCTGGAGGCCCGGCTCAGGTTGATGTAGAACTGGGTGAACGGCCCCATGGCCACGACCTCGATTTCCTTGGTCGTCTCTCCGGGAGCGAACGTCAACGTGCCGGACCGGGCCAGGTAGTCAACGCCCGCCCTGGCCGTGCCGTCGGCGGTGGCGAAATCGACGCTGACGGCCTGGTCGTAGGCGACCGCCAGGCTCACGGTGAAACGGAGCGTCGCGGGCTGGACCGTGCCGTCCCACAGAGAGTAGACGGTGCCGGCAGCATCGCCGATCGAGAGGCGCGGCTCGTCCTCGACGATGGTCACGACTGCCTGGCTGTCGCCAATCCAGGCACCACGGGCGCCGCTCAGCCTCACGGTGAAGGACTCGTCCGCTTCCGCGGCACGATCGCCGTGGACCGGAATGGCGATCGTCTTGATCGTCTCACCGCGGGCGAACGTGAGCTTGCCGGATACGGATCCGTAGTCGACGCCGGCCCTGGCCGTCCCGGCTACGGTCTTGTAGTTGACCGTCACGGCCTGCTTGTTCGGCACGTTCAGGGTCACGCTTACCAGCGCGTACCGGGTGTCGGCATTCCCCTCGATGATCGTGGTGTCGCCCACGGACAGCGTTGATGGAACGACCCGAACGTCGAGAAAATCGACGGCCGGACGAACGGCGGGCCGGGACTTCGCGGATCGGGACGAGTAGCTGAGTCGCATCGGTCGTCTCCTCCAGGGATGCGGTCTGCGACGAGATCAGCCCGCTCGGCGCGCAGACCGAGCGCCGGGGCGGGGTCGGCCGGCCGAGACTCGCTCGGCGAGATCGGCCGGACCGGCTTCGTACATCGGGTGCCTATTGCGCGTCGACGAGTCGGGTCATCGCTCGACTCGCGACGCTGGGGCGAGCTCGGGCTTGCCCTGGCCCCCGACCCTCAGGAGCTCGCTCGCCTCCGCCCGGAACCGGATCAGGTCTGGGTCCCTGGGCCGGTTCGCGTCCGTCCAAGCGACGGCCCTGTCGTAGTACTTGCGGGCTTCACCCTGGTTGCCCATCTGCCAGGTCGCCAGCGCCAGGAAGAACAGGTTCGAGCCCTCGTCGAAGCCCGCGAGCCTTTCCATCGACGTGTTGAGCGCCTGGACTGCGGACTTCCAGTCTCCGCTGCGGTAGTGGGCCACGCCCAGCGTGTTCCAGTTCGCGCCGATCGCGGGGTTGAGCCGGACGGCTTCCTCCGCGAGCTCGACCGCGAGCCTCGGGCGTCGTGCCTCCGCGTTCGGATCGTTGGCCAACCGCCGGGCCCGCTCGTTGAACAGCCGGTTGAGGTTTGAGTGGAATGGGACCGCAGGATTTCTGGCCAGCCGGGTCGCCGCCCGGAAGCAGAGGACGGCCTCGGCGTCATCCCCCCGGAGGTGCCAGTTCCACCCGAGGTAGAAGTGAAAGTGGGGGATAGTCGGGTCGAGTTCGATGGCCCTCCGATAATGGGCGTCAGCCTCCGCCGTTTGCCCCTGAGCCGTCCGGGTCAGGCCGAGGCTCAGGTGTGCCCAGCCGTTCTTCGGTTCGAGTTCGATGGCCTTCGTGTAGTTGGCGATGGCCTCGTCGAACTTGCGCTGGCTGGAGAGGGTCCGGCCAAGGATGTGGTACGCCTCCGCGGAATTCGGGTTCCTGGCGATGATCTCGTTGAGAACGTCGATGGCCTCGTCCAGCCTCCTCTCATCGCGCAGGGAGTTGGCGGTCTCGAACAGGACTTGGAGCGGATCCGGGTGAAACTCGGCGGCCTTCCTCGAGGCGGCAAGGGACTCGGGCTTCCGATTCAGTGCCTTCAGCGACCGGGCCATGTTCCCGTAGGCGAAATGATCCCGATCCCAGAGATCGATCGCCTTTCGGTTGCTGGCCACGGCCTCCTCGTACCTGCCCATCAGGTGGAGGGTCCACCCGCGGTCATGATACGCATAAGGGTTCTCTGGCGCGAGCTCGATAGCCTTGTCGTGGTGATGGAGCGACTCGTCGAGCTTGCCGGCCCGTTGCAGTGCGATGGCGAGGAGGAGTTGAGCCGCGGCGGCCCGTGGACGGAGGGCGACGGCCGCACGGGCGAAGGAAACCACCTCAGCCGGGTCGGAAGGCGAGGACCAGAAGAGCCTGTGCGCCAGCCAGTAGGTCGCCATGAAGTTGCCCGGGTGGTTACGTTGTAGGAGCCTCCGCACCGCGAGGGCCAGATCCGGACGACACATGTCATCCAGTGAGAATTCGAGGAAGGCGAGGTTGTCCCGCGATTGCCGATCGAGGTCCGGTGAGCCGGCCAGCTCCGCGAGACTCTCGCCATCGCGACGTTCCAGCGCCTCCCGAACCCGGCGACGCCAGTGATCGTCGTCGATCAGCCCGGCGACAGCCCGGAGCTTGGGCTTGCACTCCCGCGTCTTCGGGCTGACCAGCGAGGCCCAGGTATCCAGAGCGCGAACTAGTGGGGCGGTGATCCTGCCCTCCGAGCGGAGCCGAGCCGCAGCCTCCTCGACCGGCAGGCTCACGACGTCGACCCCGAAGTCGACGAATGCCCGGGCATACCCGTCATGGAGAACGTCCCACTCGTGCCAGTTTCGCTGCAACTCCATCGCCAGGTAGTCGATCTCCTCGAGGCGGAGCATCATGCTCACATGCCGATCCTGCCGGCTCATGCGGTCTCGGATCCCTTCTCGGCCGCCGCCTGCCAGGATGCCCGCGCCGCGCTGGATGGCCTGCTTCGCCTTCTGCCAATTCTCCTGCTCGATCCAACCCTCTGCCTCATCGAACGCCAGGGCCGCCTGCTGCTCGACGGCGGCTCGCCTCGTCGCGCGGTCGTGCATGATCCAGCCGACGCTCGCCGCGACCGCACCGAGGGCGACAAGGGTCGCGACCGCCAGTAGCATCGCCAGGGCCAGCGCACGCCGGTTCCGACGGGCGAACTTCCGAAGCCGGTATCCCGCCGATGGCGGCCCGACCGAGAGTGGCTCGTCGGAGAGGTACCTCGTCAGGTCGGCCGCGAAGCCGTTCGCCGTCTCGTAACG
>JAXMBE010000092.1:0-26012 GCA_046349995.1 Isosphaeraceae bacterium
CCGTCGCAGCCTCGTGCCCCCTGGACGACCTCGATCGCATGGCTCCGTCTGCCCACCCGGTAGAGGGTATTACCGGCCATCAGCACGTTGTAGCTGCCGTTGACGCCCAGGCCCGCACCCTCGGTGTCGTGGATCACGTTGTTCACCACGGTGATGCCGTAGCACTCGTAGTGCAGCCAGGGGGCCACCATGTATTCGAAGCCGGTCCCCTGCCCCGCGGAGAAGCCGCCGGTCCCGCCGCCGTAGATCTCGTTACCCTCGACGTGGATGTACGCCGATCCCCCCTTCAGATACATCACCCAGTCCTCGGCGTCGTGGATCCGGCTGTCCACGATCCAGCCGTACTGGACGGACACACAATCCAGCGCGTTGCCCCAGGCCCCGGAGATATCGCAATTCTCGACGAAGAGGTACTGAGTCTGGTTCACCTTCAGGCTCTCTTGGGGACGGTTATAGCCGGTCCCGGTCCCCACGAGTCTCGTGTCGCGGATGAGGATGTGGTCGCTCCCCGCGACGTGCAGCACATCGTCACCGCCGGCCTGTGCATAGAGGCCGACGAGGTAGATGAAGGAGCAATGGTTGACCTGGAAGGCGGGGACCTCGACGGTGCCCGGACCATCGGCCGCCCGAAGGATCACCGGTGCATCAGCCGTCCCACGGCGGCCGTCCATCCAGATCGGGAAGACATCCTCACCATATCGACCGGCCATCAGATTCAACCGGAATCCCGTGCCGAGCGTGGTCCCCTGCGGCACGAGGTCCCAGGCGGCGTTGACGGATCGGAGGGGAGTGATCCGGCTACTCCCCGAGTTGGCGTCCGAGCCGTGGGTCGGGTCGATCCAGACATCAACGACGTTCGGCGATCCGATCTCGTAGCGCAGCCCCGAGAGCAGTTGTCTCGATTCCAGGGCCTCCGGCAGGAGGCGACGCATCCTCGAGGAAGGCCTTCGCCGGAACCGGGCGGTGAGGATCGACATTGGACGGGTCTCCCTGCGATGGTCGCTCTGGTCTGTCTCGGGTGGAGGTTCCTTGAGCAACTCACGGGTCCCCTTCAGGAAGTCTAGCCCCGTGCTTCCCCGAAGGACCGCCCGGCTGCCCTGGCGAATGCGATACCCCCGGCGACGGGCGCAAGACGCCATCGCGACGCATCGCAGAGCCCACCTGCGGTGTGTGGAGGCTGCCGGCTGTTGACTCGATGCACCAGGAGCCTGAAACCCCCTGTTATCAGTCCCATCTAAGGATCCCCCCGGTGTAGTTGTTATTGATTGCGTGACATCCTAGGTTATCTGTATCGGCTGATCGTTCCGCCTGCACGCGTGTTCGCGCCGATCGATGCGGATCGTGCCGTGGCTCCCCCGCGGGACAATCCGGCCTCCTGCGTACCATCAATGCTCGTTCGTCGCTTGCCCCCGGGAGGTTTAACATGGCCAGGTCGAGAGGGATGGCGCGTCGATCTTGGAGTCGCCCCGCGCTCGATCATCTGGAACCGCGAGAGTTGCTCAGCACGCTCACGGTGACGACCGTCGTGGATGGCCTGCCGGGATCGCTTCGCGACGTCGTCGGACGTGCCCAGGCCGGCGACGTCGTCCGTTTCGCTCCGAGGCTCTCCGGCGCGACCCTGAAGTTGACCGGTGGCGAGATCGCGATTTCCACTTCCCTGACCATCAACGGCAGCGGTCAGGTGCTCGATCCCGATCAGCTGTCGCGGATCTTCAGGGCCGTGGGACCCGAGCTGACGCTAGCGATCAGCAACTTGACGTTGGAAGACGGCAAGCCTGGCTTCGATGGTGCCTTCGGCTACGTCGGGGGGGCGATCCTGGCCTCGGACGCCGATCTCAAGATCCAAAATTGCATCTTCCAGCGGAACGTGGTCGAGGCCGGCAACCAGAGCCTCGATGACACGTTTGTGGCGGCAGCGGCGGGAGGCGCCATTTTCGTCGATTCCGGGAGCCTGACCCTGAAGAAATGCACTTTCCGCGAGAACTCGGTCGTGGGCGGCGAGAACACGGCCCTCCTCCAGGCGGGCAGGGCGATGGGTGGGGCGATCCTGGCGAACGACTCGGCGGTCTCGGTGACGGGGGGACAGTTCGTCGCGAACGCGGTCAGGGGTGGGAACTCACTGAACGAGATGACCGAATGGCCGTCGAGCGACGGCGGTTCGGGCGGTGGCGGAGCGATCTACGGGATTCTCTCGCCACTGCAAGTAACGGGGGTCAAGTTCTCCCGGAACGTGGCGATCGGGGGCAAGGGCCTGGATGCCGCACTCTCACATGGCGATATCGCCGCGCAGGTCGGCGGCGGAGGCTATGCCGGAGGCGGCGCGATCCTGGTCAACGGACCGGGCGATGAGTCATCTCCGACTCCCATGTCGATCGTTCGATCGACATTTCACGGGAACAGGGTCCGAGGAGGTGTTGCAGGTACGCCGGATGAATCCCTCCCGGGGGCCCAGGGAGGTCGCGGACAGGGCGGCGCCATCCTGGCCTACGGCAACACGAGCCTGGTGATCAGTTATTCAACCGTCGACTCGAATAGCGCGACCGGAGGCGGGGCCGGGCCGAACACATCCGGGTGGGGCAGGAATGTCGGCTGGGGCGGAGTGGCGCAAGGTGGCGCGCTGTACTCCGAGCGAGGCAGCCGCGTCGACATCATCCGATCCCAGGTCAGCAACAATTTTGCCGAGGGCGGAAGGGGATCGGATTCCCCGGCCGATGGCACCTCCGATGCAGGCGCCGGAGGCTGGGCCTACGGTGGCGGCCTCTACGTGATCAACGGTCGCGGAGGGGCGGGTGTCGATCCATACGTGGAACCCGTGACGCTCCGCGACTGCGTCATCCAGGGCAACACGGTTCAGGGCGGGGCCATGGGGCAGGGTCGGCTGAACGAGGTGCATGCGGGAGGTGGTGCCCAGGCGGGGGGAGCGGACCTGGCGGGGAACCTCGGGATCGACATCATCCGGACGGACTGGATCGGCAATCGTTCGATCGGCGGGACCGCCACGATGTCCGCTGGTGGTGCACTCGCGACGCCCTACGGAGCCGACGACAGTCACACTCTCATCGTCGGCGGGATCTTCCGTGACAATCAGTCCATCGGCGGGAATGATTCACCGAATCCGACGTACAGGGAAGCATCCGCGGGGGCGTTTCTGATCAACTCGCCGAATACCGTTCTGGTGGGCGTGACCTTCAAGAACAACGCTGCAGTGGGAGGTACCGACACAGGCTCCGGCTACGCTGGAACAGGTAAGGGCGGAGCCGTCTACATCGTCGGCCAGCATCCGAGCACGGAGTTCAACGACTGCAAGTTCACCGGAAATGCGGCGCTGGGTGGTGCTGCCGGCACAACGGGAAAGGGCGGCGACTACAACGGCCAGGGCCTCGGAGGCGCGATTTTCCACGAGAATGGAGAGCTCCGGGTCCGAGGGGGGACGTTCTCCAAGAACCTGGTTCGAGGGAGCAACCTGGGTCCCGGAAGAGATGCCAAGGGAGGGGCCATTTACGCCAGCCCGATCGATAGCCCGCCCGACTATGACTACGTGACAAATACCTACCTGGCGGGGGTCCTCTTCCAGGCCAATCAGGCGGTCGCCGTTGGGGGCGGCGTGGCTGTCGGAGGTGCCATCTTCAACGGGGGGAACATCCTCAGCGACATGGGTTCCCGCTTCATGGGCAATCGTGCATCGGCAACGGGAGGAACAGCTTACGGCGGGGCCGTCGCGCACGAGCATGAAACCGATCAGACGGGCACCCCCTACGTCCCCGTTGCCACGTTTCAGGGGACTCAGTTCAACGGGAATCTGGCCCTCGGTCAATCGGTCCCGGGAGGCCCCGCAGGACTGGGATACGGTGGCGGCATCGCCTTCCTGAACAACCCTCGCGCGAAGCTCGCACTGATCTCGTTCCGGCGAAACCGGGCCTCCACAGCGGGCGCCGATACCTGGGGTGCTTACCAGGAGAACGGTGCCGGGTGAGGAGGCGGAGATCGATCTCCCTGACGGCCCGGTTCGTGACCGGTCGTGAGTTGGCTCGGGGAGCGAGCCAGCGTGTGTCCCCAGCGACTCCGGGCCGCAGGTATCCCCCCGCCCCTCAAGAAGGTCCACGCAGTTCGGTCGCTCACCCGGCGATGACCGGCATCACGTAGGGCCCCTTGGGGATCACGGCCACCTGGGCCTCGGCGCCGTAGTCCAGCAGCGAGTCGGCGAGGGCAGCCTCCACGCTGGTCGCCGGCTCGACGAAGCAGCGGGCGAGGCGCTCGGCCGGCAAGCCATCGGAGACAACCTTCACGCGGGCGTGGCGGCGGACCCGAGCCAGCCTCTCGAGTTGCCACTGGTCCATCACGAAGTACTCGGGGGACTGGATCCGGTCCATGAAGCCCTCGAGTGTGGGATGCTCGTCGAAGAGCGAGGTGAACTCACGTGAGCCCATTCCCTCGGAGAGCCCGGCGGCAAGGATGATCGTGCCGCCGGGGTTGAGGATCGGCAGGCACCCCGCCATGCCCTTGACCGACTGGTAGAACGTGGTGTCCAGCGGATAGCCGGCGGAACTGGTCACCACGATATCCACCGGGCGGGCCACCGGCGCACGGACGAGACCCTCCACGAAGCGGACCCCGGCCAGGAAGGCCGCTTCCATGTCGCCCGCCACGACCGAGGTCACCGCGCGCCGGCCATCGATGGTGACGTTGACGATGAAGTCGCAGCCGGCCATACGGGCGATCCGCGTGTTCTCCTCGTGGACCGGGTTGCCGTCCAGGCATCCCGAATCGGCCCTGGGATGCTCGAGGAATTCCGGGCTGTGCCAGCGCCGGATCGTCGGCATGGCCGCGACGCCCGGGCAGATCAGCTTGCGGCCCCCGGAGTAGCCGGCCATGAAGTGGGGCTCGATCATCCCCACCGCGATCTTGAGCTCCGCACGAAGGTATCGAGTGTCGATCCACGCCGGAATGCCGCGCGGGCTCGTGCCCACGAACGTATGGTCCTCGAGCCGGGTGCCGTCATGGTCTTCAATCCGGTAGGCGGCGGCGATGTCCTCTCCCAGGAGCTCGAGCTTCTCGGCGGGCGTGCTCGCCCGATGGAGCCCGGTCGCGACCAGGATCAGGGTATTTTCCCTCGGGATGCCCGCCTCGTGGAGCACCTCGAGCAGCGGCCCGAGGATCACGCGATTGGGTACGGGCCGGGTGATATCGCAGACCAGGATGCAGGCGTCCTTCCGGCCCCCCGCCAGCTCGCGTAGGGGCGGAGCCCCGATCGGGGCGGCGAGCGCTTCGGCCACTGCTCGACGAGGATTGTCCAGGGGAGGGACTTCGCGGATCGTCAGCGGGCCGACCACGCGCTCCGCGGGGAGTTCCACGACCAGTCCCGTTCGATCGTAATCCAGCGTGAACTTGAGCGATTTCATGGGCCGAACTTGGGGAGTGTACGAGGGCGTTTGAGCGTTGCCGGGTCGCTCAGCGGCTCATGGTCGCCGGCCCGAGTCGAGACGTCGGATGTAGAGGTTGCGGTAGGCCACGGGCCCGTGGTCGCCCTGGAACAGGATCGGTCCGGGGCGGTCCGGGCCGTCGAGGCCCGAACGGGTCCCGCCCTCGCCGAAGTAGCCAAGGTACTTCCCGTTTTCCTCTCGGAGCTTCACCCGGAGGGCCTCCGGCCTGCCGGCATTCTCCTTGTTCAGCCGCTCGTAAGCGGCCTTATCCGTCTCTCCGTAGCGGACGTCCTTGTCCTTGAAGACCGTCTTCCCGTTCCAGATGAGGGTGATGGCCTTCCCCTTCATCGTGATGTCGAAGGATTGCCACTCGCCGGGCGGGCGGGAGAGGTTCTCCGGGGGGATGGCCCGCTCGTAGAGGGCGCCGCAGTCGTGGAAGGCGAGCCTCGGCGCGCCGTAGCTGTCGAAGACCTGGATCTCGAACAGGCCGCGATTGTAGACGCCGGAGTTGCTCCCCTTCGGCACGGTGAACTCCAGGTGGAGCTCGTAGTCGTCAAAGTCCTCGGCGGTCATGATGTCCGAGCCGCGGCCGTCGTCGCCGCAGAGGAGCACGGCGGAGGGCGATCCGCCCGCCCCCACGGGCAGCAGCCGCGCCGGGTTGGCGGGGTCGAGCCGGACCTCGTCGCAGGCGATCCAGACCTTCCGCGCCGCCGGGTTACGGAACTTCCAGCCCTCCAGGTCCCTCCCGTTGAAGAGGGCCTTCCAGCCGTCTCCGGCCGGGAACCGCCTGTCCGGCCCCTCGCTCGTCGGAGGTGCCGCCGTCGCGAAGCAGCCGAGACTGAAGACCAGAGCGTAGGCCAGGGAGACGATGTGGATTCTCGGAGCTGGGGCAGGCATGACGCGAGACTCCAACGGGCACCATCGGTCGGCTTGGAACGTCCCCTCGGGATCAAGGTCACACCAGGGTACCACCCGGCCGCGGGCTTGTCCCCGGAGTACTGGCGTCGGTACCAAAACGAAGCAGCGGGCACTGGCCCGCTGTTTCTGAAGGAGGAGTTCACCGTGGTTTCATCGACGGCACGAGTCCGGGGCCTTAGAGGTAGCGGAAGAAATGGGATGAGGGGCACGGGATCTGCGGCTTTTGGCTTGGGTCGAGAAGTCACCCCGGAGCCGCGCCATGTCCAAAGCCCCTGGTCAGCGATGGTTGTGGTCCCGCGTCGAGCCGTTGCTGCCGCCGGAGAAGCCCCGCCGGTCCCGCTTCCCGGCCGCAAGCCGATCCACCCGCGACAACTGCTCTCGGGGATCCTCTTCGTCCTCAAGACCGGGATCCGCTGGGACGACATGCCGGCCGAGCTCGGCTGGGGATGCGGCCGGACCTGCCGCGAGGCCTTCGCGCTGGCACCGGGCCGGGGTGTGGCGGCGGCTGCACGAGTCGGTCCTGGCCGAGCTCAACGCCGCGGGACTGATCGACTGGTCGAGGGGCGCTGCTGACAGCGCTCAACGCGGGCGCCGCGCGGGGGCGAGGCGACCGGGCCGAGCCCCGTCGACCGCAGGAAGAAGGGGACCAAGCACCACGTCGCGACCGACGCCGGCGGCGTGCCGCTGGCGGCCACGACGACCGGGGCCAACCGCCACGACTCCACCCAGCTGCGCCCGCTGGTGGAGGCGATCCCGCCGGTGCGGGGCCGCCGGGGCCGGCCGCGGAGACGGCCCAAGGCCGCCCAGGGGGACCGGGCGTACGACTCGGAGCCGGACCGGCTCTGGCTGCGGGAGCGGGGGATCATCCCCGTCTTGGCGAGGCGGAACACGGAGCACGGCAGCGGGCTGGGGGTGACCCGCTGGTTCGTCGAGCGGACGCTGTCGTGGCTCCACGGGTTCGGCCGGCTGCGACGGCGGCTGGACCGAACGCTGGCCATGCACGAGGGGCTCGTATCGCTGGGATGCGCCCTCATCTGCATGCGGCTACTCCAGTAAAGTCCCCTGCGGAGTTGCCTCATTCCTTCCGCTACCTCTTAATGTCCCCCGGGGCCGTTGAAGGGTGTGTAGCTCGGCAGGAGGGCGGCGTCGAGCTCGTCCATGCCGGGCCCGACCTCGCGGAGCTTGTTGAGGAAGAGGTCCGCGTCGTGCGGGCTGACCCGGCGGGTCCGCAGCCAGTGGACGCTGCCGTCGCTGTAGAGGACGTTCTGTCCCCGACGGCCGTGGTTGGGGCTATTGCCGTCGAGGATCTGCGTGTAGTTCACGTGAGCCGGGGCGTCCGCCACGACCGGGATCGCCATGGGCAGCCGCGACTCGACGGGGCCGGGCTTCCCCGATGGATGGCGATAGCCGACGTTGTAGGCATAGTCCCAGCGGAGGAGCTTGGCGAACCGGTCCGGCTCGGACCGTCGCAGCTCCACGAGCTGCTCGCAGGCGGGCAGCTCCCGCACATGGCCAGAGCAGGGACCGTTGCAGGGGCAATGCAGCACCGAGAGGTCCCGGAGCAGGCCGGCGTCGTGGAGCACGGCGGCGAACGTGCCGGCCGGCGCGTCGGGCTGGTTGCCCGGCGGATAGGGATAGAACGGGTGCATCGTGGCGTACTGGGCGAGGCTGTGGCCGATCTGCTGGAGGTTGAAGACGCAGCCCGCCTGGTTCATCCTCCCTCGCGAGTGCTGGATGGCCGGCACCAGGGTGAGGAATCCCGCCAGGAAGATGCTGGCCGCGACCGCGAAATCCGCCCAGCGGAAGGGCACGCGGGTCGGCACGTAATCGAGGATCGACCGCGGCCTGGATCTGGCCTCCGCCACGAGCGTCAGTGTACGCCTCGCCAGCCCGGGCGGTGGTGTCAGCGTGTGACACCCGTCGTCGAGCAAGAGGGAGACGCACTGGCCGAGATGTCGGGCTCGATGCTCCGCGGCCGGATTGCCCTGGAGCATGCGCTCAAGGCCTTCCCGGTCGAGGTCATCGAGACGTCCCAGCACGTAATCGAGCATCTGGTCGGGGTTCATGGCGTCAATCATTCCCGTCCCGGTTCGCGGAGCGCGCCATCTCCTGGAGCTTGGCCATCGCGGCGTGCAGCCGCGACTTGACCGTCCCCACAGGAATCTTGAGGATATCGGCGATCTCGCGGTACTTCAAATCCTGGTGGTAGGCAAGGATCAGCGTCTGTCGGAGCGAGTCGGGGAGCTTCGCGATGCTGTCGCGGACCCATTGCTGACGCTCCTGCTCCTGGAGCTCGGAGAGCGGCCCGACCCCTTCGTTCACGAGCAGGTCGAGCAGCGATCCGGCCTCCGACTCGCGCTGGGTGGGGGTGACTTGCTGGTCCAGGCTGATCGTGGGGTGTCTCCCCGCCTTGCGGAGCGAATCGACGGCCTGATGCGTCGCGATGGCGTAGAGCCAGGGACGGAACGGCCGCCCCGTCTCATAGAGCCCGCGCTTCAGGTGAACCTGGAGGAACGTGTTCTGGAACACATCCTCGGCAAGCGTCGGGTCGCCGAGATAGCGGGCGAGGTAGCGATAGAGCTCACGCTCGTAGCGGTGGACCAGTTCGTTGAACTCGAACTCCCGGCCATCGTCCCGGTAGCGGCTCATCAGCTCCTCGTCGGTTGCCCGCCCGAGGTCGTGTGCCTGATCGGACCCGATGACCTTAACCATGGTACGCACCGCCGTCGCCGAAAGTTCAGACCGGGGGACAAAGGGGTCGCCGCCGGGGGACGGTCGCCGGCCCGAACCGGAGAGAAATCGTAACAAAAAGTCTATGGCGATCTTCCGGCGAGTCAAGGCCGGCGACACGGGTGCCCGGCACCCGCCCGAGCTGGTGGCGAGGGCCTAGCCGCGCGGCCGCATCAGCGGATCCACCGTACCCGCTCCAGGTAAGGTCGCGCCGGCAGGCGGAAGTCCTGGCCCAGTGCCAGCGCGGGCCAGACGGGCTTCAGATGGGGCCAGTAGACGCAGAACGCCTTGCCAATGATGAGGTTCTCAGGAACCTCCCAGCTTTCCCGCCCAGAATCATCCCAGCTCGACCAGGAATCAAGGGTTGATCTGATCGGTTGTTCCCCATGCGCGGCCGTCGCGGCTCCATGGGCTGTTGTCCCCGAGCATCAGGTATCGCCCAGGCCCGAGCGGATAATCGTGAGATGAGGGCGGACCCAGCTCGGCATATCGCCGCGGGTCGGCCAGCAGGTCGAAGAGCGCCGACGGTGGACGAAACGCGAACGCCTCGAGGCCCCGCAGGTCGGGCTCCCCGGGGTCGAGCGTGTAGTGGATGTCCCGCTTGAGGACCAGGTCCGAGACCTCGACGTCGGCGTCCCGCGCCGCGATCCGGGCGGGCTGGAGGTCCTCACCGGTCGGGAGACTCGGCCGATTGTCGTCGGACGAGTCGTAAACGAGGCCATCGCCGAACGGCAGTGCCCCGTCGATCGAGAGCGTCAGGCGATCGTCCACGTTCGCCAGGACCACGCGATGCCGCCCGGGCCGATTCAGGGACGTGGCGGCCGCTTCACCCAGGCTGACCTCGTCCCGGAACAGGGTCGCCGCCCCGGTCGCGAGGTCGACCTCGCAGCGGCAGGAGTGTCCCGCCTTGATGAGCTCGAGCCTGAGCCGGCCGGCCGGCTCCGAGACCCGGACGGTCCCCGAGAGCGTCAGGTCGCCGACCCAGTGGGGCTGGAGCCACCGCCGAGAGGCCGTCCGGGGACGGGCCGCCGCCTGTCGGGTCAGGTCGGTGTTGTACGACGAGAAGTCGGTGATCAGGGTCGCCCGGGCGGGGGCCGAGGGCGGCTGGCGTTCGCGGATGGCCTGCCACTGCTCCGGGTCGGGAACGACATGGCGATAGCTCAACTCGTCCCAGCCCTGTCCGCGGCGGGTGGACCTGTACCTGCCCGGCGCCGACTCGGTCCAGGCTTCGTCGGCGGGCGTCCAGCGTCGCCACTGAGGATCGTCGCGCAGGCTCGCGGGTCGGTGAGCGTCGTCATGCACCGTGACCTGCGTAGCCTGCTGGTGCGACCACGGCCGGCGGAGCCGCTCGAACACGGCCGACTCCTCCCCTCCCTTGCGCCAGAGGTCGCCCTGAAGGATCCGGATGGTCTCTCCGGGGAGCCCGACCAGTCGCTTGATGTACCGCACCTCGGGCTCTTCCGGCAGCTTGAAGACCGTGACTTCCCAGC
The DNA here is from genome assembly GCA_046349995.1 of Isosphaeraceae bacterium. Lineage (GTDB taxonomy): Bacteria > Planctomycetota > Planctomycetia > Isosphaerales > Isosphaeraceae > Aquisphaera. Next base: position 10,559 of record JAXMBE010000092.1, read on the forward strand.
GCCGCGGGCCGACTCGCCCCGCCGCGGGGACCAGCGGCAGGTGCAGGCCCGCCTTCATGGTGTAGATCCGATCGCCCCCGGCACTGGGGGCGTCGTCCACCCGGGCCTCGAACCGGCAGTTCTCGCAGGTGCCCCAGGCGACTCGCAGCCCGGTCCCAGCCCCCGAGCCGTTCGGATCGACCTCGCAGTCGGCGTTGACCCGGTAGACGTAACCGCATTCCGGGCAGGTGATCTCCTTGTGCCGGCCCATCAGGGTGGGTGCCATCGAGCCGGTCGGGATGACGAATCCCTCGGCCTCGAAGCTCCACAGCAGGAACGAGACGAGGACCACGACGAACGACTCGATCGTCTCACGGCGGCCGCGGCGGTGATCATCGTTCTTCGGGGCCGGCCGTGGTGCCGCCGACGGCCGGGCCTCCTTGCTCGCACGCGATCTCAGTGTGCTCATGAAGTCTCTTCGCCCCGCCGGACCGGATCTTTGACGCAGGTAGGAATAACCTACCAGAAGTCCGGCGGGGACGCGACGTCGGGTGCCTTCAAGTGCCCTCGCCAGGAGTCGAACCTGGTCTGCGACTTTCGTAGAGTCGCGTGCGAATCCGTCACACTCCGGGGGCGCGGCTGCTGGATTGTCCGGGAGGGGGAATCGAACCACGGAGGGCACAGAGAACACGGGGAGAATGCAAGAAGCATCTGCCTGGACTGTACCGACTATTGCCGTTTCAAAGTTGGATGAATCATTCTATTTTCTTTTCTTCCTCTGTGTTCTCTGTGCCCTCTGTGGTTCGATTCTCTTCCTTCATTTACCCCGAGACCCCACCTCTCCCGTTCAACTCTTGAGTGGGCCGTGTGGCGCTCGAATCCACCTCTCCACGTTTTCAGCGTGGCGCTAGACCATCTCAGCTACCGGCCCGAGGGTAACATTCAGTCAGTTGTGACGACGATCGGTCATCTGGATCGACGGCATGTCTCGGTCTCACGCGAGAACAGACGCCCCCGGAGGCCGGCGGGTTCGCGCCGAGGAACGCCTTCCATGATGCTCCTCGTCAACACCCGTCGCTGGCCGATGGGGCGTTTCGCGGCGGCATCTCACCGACGCGTGACTCGGATGATCCCGGGCCGGTATTCGTGGTAGACTTCCGCTGGATTCGATTGTCACCTGGAGTTCCGCGCCCCATGGTCAACCGGCTTCGTCTCGCCTCGGCTATCCTCTGGACCGTGATCATCTTCATCCTCTGCTGGACCCCGGACATCTATCTGCCGGTGCAGGAAGAGCCCGGCCTGCTGGCGTGGATCCTCCCGTTACCGCTCGACAAGCTCGTTCACGCCGGGATCTTCGCGGTCTTCGGCGTCCTCTGGCTGCGTGCCGCCCGGGGCGAGAAGCGGTGGTATCTCTGGATCCTCGTCGGGGGAATCGCCGCCGCGGCGCTCACCGAACTGGGCCAGGAAATCCCGATCGTACACCGGGATGCCGGCCTGGACGATGTGATCGCGGACATTATCGGTGTGATCCTGGCCTTCCCCGCGTTCTTCCTGCTGGAACGATTCCTCGGGAGGCTCGCGGTTCAATCCGGTCGCGAGGTCGGGCACGAGGTGAAGGCGACTGGCTAGGCCCGGTCCCGAGCTCAACTGGAGACTCCCCTGATGTCCGCGACCCGCCCGGCTCATCTCATCGGTCTGGTGCTCATCCTGCTGGCACGGCTCGCCACCCCGTCGGTGGGACTCGGGCAGTCGCTGAAGCTGGACTGGAAGGACGAGATCCTGACGATCCGCGGGCCGCGGCTCCCGGGCGGCGAGGTGTCCGTCTGGTATCTCGAGGCGTTCTGTCGTCCGGGTTCCACCGGCCGCGACTGGAAGGAGACGGTGATCCCCCACCGGACGCAACTGATTGAACGTGCCGCGGACGGCACCCGGCTCCGCCTCCGCTCGGTTCTGGACGACGGCGTGGCCGTCGACTCGGAGATCCGCGCGTCCGACGATGAGGTGGACTTCCGGGTCGTCGCGAGCAACCCGGGCCGGTCCGAGTCGGAGGCCCACTGGGCCCAGCCCTGCATCCGCGTCGATCGATTCACGGGGGTCAAGTCCGAGCGTAATTCCGAGGCCTACCTGCCCTCCTGCTTCGTCTTCCTGGACGGGAAGCCGACGAGGTTGCCGACCCGGCCGTGGGCGCGGGAGGCACGCTACACCCCGGGGCAGGTCTGGTGCCCGTCCGGCGTGAGCCGTGAAGACGTCAACCCCAGGCCGCTTAGCCCGCTGGTCCCGTCCAACGGGCTGATCGGCTGCGTCTCCCACGACGGCTCCACGATCCTCGCGACCGCATGGGAGCCCTACCAGGAGCTCTTCCAGGGAATCATCGTCTGCCTCCACTCGGACTTCCGGATCGGCGGACTGAGGCCGGGCGAATCGAAGTCCATCCGGGGCAAGCTCTACCTGGTGCCCGCCGATTTCCCGGCACTCCAGGCCCGCTACGAGCGGGATTTCCCCGAGCACAAGCAGCAGCGAGCGGACCAGGCGCCCTCGGCCCGGACCCGTAAGCTGATCGAATTCGGCTGGGACGAGCCCGATACGGCCTTCCTGAAGGCCCACCAGGGCGAGCTGGAGCGGACGCCCTTCGACGGCTGCGTCTTCCATGCGATCACGTCGACGCGGGGCAAGGCGGATGAGAACTTCACGTGGCTCTGCTGGGGCAAGCGCCGGTTCGGCGAGGGGGACCTCGCGGCCGCGTTCGCCGATCTCCGGTCCATCCGGTGGACCCGATTCCGCGACAACTTCCTGCGGTTCAACGTGACCCCGGGCGATCTCGACTGGTTCGAGGACCACGAGGCCGTGATGGCCAATGCGAGGCTGGCGGCCCGCCTGGCTCGTGAGGGTCATTGCCGGGGGATCCTGCTCGACACCGAGCAGTACGAGAAGGGCCTGTTCAACTACCGGAAGCAGCGTCGGGCGGCGACCACGTCGTGGGAAGCTTACGCGGCCCAGGTGCGCGTCCGGGGTGAGGAGTTCATGGCCGCCCTCCAGGAGGGGTTTCCTGGGCTGAGGCTGATGACCACCTTCGGTCCGAGCCTGGCCTGGAAGCAGGGCGACGGGGGCAAGGTCCCGCTCGCCGAGCGCGACTACGGGCTCATCGTCCCGTTCTTCGACGGCATGATCGCCGCCTCCCGGGGCGAGACCCGGATCGTGGACGGCTATGAGCTCTCGTACGGCTACCGCGACCCGGCCCAGTTCGATCGAGGCCGCCAGATCATGACGGTCGACGCCGCAGGGCTGATGATCGATCCGCGCGCCTACGCTCGCTTGGTCCGGCCGGGATTCGGCCTCTGGATGGACTACGACTGGCGGAAACGAGGCTGGAAGGCCGACGACCCGGAGGCGAACTACTTCTCCCCGGCCCGGTTCCGGACCGCCCTCCGCGCCGCGCTCGAGCGCGCCGACGAATTCGTCTGGGTCTACACCGAGACGCCGCGCTGGTGGACCCCGGCGGGGAAGCCGGCACAACTTCCCGAGGCATACGCCGAGGCGGTTCGGGACGCTCGTCGCGGGCTCTGCCGGGACTGAGAGGCCGCGGGATCCGCCAGAGGTCGTGCCGGGAGTGATCCCGTCAGTAGGTCGTCTCGGCCGGGCAGGTGGCGATGTCCGAGAACCCCGGCGCGGTCATCCGTGCCCACTGCCCCGGAGACCGGATCGACTGGTCACGCATCGCGCGTTCGGCCTCGCTCATCAGCTTTCGGGCCTCATCGCCGACCTGGATCTCACCGAGCCGATACCGCATCACCGCGGCGTTCAGCGTCATGTCCGCCTGCTCGTAGAGCTCGGCGGCCCTCGACAGGTGGTGGGCGGCCTTGATGGCGTCTTGCCGGCAGGCGGCGATCCCCGCCCGGATGTACTCGCCGTGCCCGGCGGCCCAGGTCTGACGTTCGCCCTCTAGGGCCCGGGCGTCCTTCTCGGCGGAGGCCAGCAGGTCGGCCGGCGCCTCGATGAGTTCCGCGCGGGCCAGCGTACACCGGGCCCGCAGTTCGCGCATCAGGATCCGGACGATCTGGATCCGGAACAGCAGCGACCGCGAGTACTCGGGCCAGAGCGAGTCCAGCCGCTCCCAGGCGCGGTCCACCCGGCCGCGGTAGAGGTCGAGGTGGACCAGCGACCGGCAGGCGGTGGAATGCTGGACCAGGAAGCCCTGCCGCGACCAGGGGACCATCGCGGTCGACACGTCGTCCTCGATGAGCGAGGTGTCGTCGTCGGCCAGCCTCACCATGGTCATGAAGTAGGTGGTGAGCGTCGTTGCGGCATAAAGGTCGCCCCTGCGTTGAGCCTCCTTCCACAGGACCGACCAGCGCTCGCGCAGCTCGCGGATTCGACCCAGGTGCTGCAGGGCCCAGAGGCCGAAGGTGTTCACCGTGTCGCGTTCCCAGGTTACGCCCGTGCACCGTTCCCGGAAGGTGGCAGCCGCTCGGTCGAGCGACTCGTGTGCAGCCTGCCATCGGCCGAGCATCAGGTCGTTGGTCCCGCGGGCCAGGTCGAGCATCCCCCAGATCTGCGGGGAGTCGAGCTTGCGTGCCAGGGCCCCGGTCGCGTCGATCAGGGCCGCGGCGCGGCCGGCCCCGCGATTGCCCGCGGTCGACTGGTGGGCGGCCTCCATCGCCAGCGAACGCGCGACGCGGAATGGCTCGCCCGCTCGCAGGGCCAGCAGAAGCCCCTTTGCCTGGAAGTCGGCTCCAAGGATCGGGTCGATCACGCTGAGCCCGACGGCGGCCGACCAGCAGAGGTCGATCCGGGTGAGGGCCTCCGCGGAGACCTGGGTCTCGTCGCGCTCGCGGAACGACGTCCCGCGGAGCCGCAGCGCGGCCCGGTGCCGGAGGAGGGAGAAGAGTGCGCGGCGGGGAGTCGGGGGCATGCCCAGCCCCAGCGGTTCGAGGATCGACGCGAGCAGGGAGAGGCCCGATTCCACCCGGCCGCTGAGCAGCAGGTTGGTGGAGGCGAGCCGGCGCAGCTCCAGGCCCTCGGCGGCCGTCGCGCCCCGCGCCGCTTGCAGGAAATAGCAGGCCGCGTCGGCACCCCGCCCGCTGCTGGCGAGGGCCTCGCCCAGCTTGCGACACAGCTTCTCTGTCGCGCCGGCCGGGCCGGGGTGGAGCTCCAGCGCGCTGAGGTACAGCCGGGCCGCGTGGTCGAAGGCCAGCGCTGCGAACGCCTTCTCACCGGCCTGCACGTAGAACCGGCAGGCCCGCTCGCGGTCCCCGGCCCCCTGGTAGTGGACGGCCAGGACTTCCGGGTCGGTCTGCCCCGATTCCTCGTACACCTGGGCGAGCCGCTCATGGATCTGCCGGAGCGACTCGGCCGGGAGGTGTTCGCGGACGGCATCGCGGATCCGGTCGTGGTAGATCTCGACCGTGTCCACCCGGCCCTCGCCCAGGTTCCGGATCAGGCGCGCGGATCGTAGCGATCCGAGTGCCACCCGGCCGCCGGCGCCGAGTTCCGCGGCTCGGAAGGCCAGGGTCTCCCGGATCGGCCGGCCCGACACCGAGACGATCTCGAGCAGTCGCTGGGCGTCCGCGGGCTGGGCCTGGATCCGGGCCCAGAGGACCGCGTCCAGGTCGAGCCGGACCGAGCCATCCAGGTCGCGCGAGAAGTTGCCGGCCTGGACGTACTTCACGAGTTCCTCGATGAACAGCGGATTCCGCTCGGACTCGATGGCGACGAGGTGCGCCACGGCCAGGTTCGTGCTGGCGTCGCCGAGGAGCTGCCGGGCCAGCTCCCAGGATTCCGCCTGGGTGAGCGGGCCGACCGCCAGTTCATGGTGCTCGATCCCGCTCTGGTTATTGAGCCGGGCCTGCCTGAGGATCGGCAGGAGCTGGCTCTGCTCGGCATCCTCCAGTCGATAGCAGCCCAGGAACAGCAGCCGCGGCGCATCCGGCGCGTAGAGCAGCTCCGAAAGGAGCAGGGCGCTGTCGCTATCTCCCCACTGGAGGTCGTCGATGGCCAGGACCAGATTGACCCGCTCGCCCAGTCGGCGGAGCAGCTCCCGCAGCGCGGCGAAGCCCCGGATCCGCGTCTCCTGGGGGTCGTTCAGCGTCGGCTCCTCAGGCCGAGGACCGCCGGGAGCCTGGAGTCCCCGGAGCACGAGGAAGACGCGGGAGAGGAGCGCCGCGTCGTCCGGCAGCAGCGTGGCACGCTCGGCGTTATCCAGTTGCTTCAGGTATCGGGCGAGGTGATCGATCAGGCTGTCGAGCGCCTTGAAGGCGACGCATTCCCGCTCGTGGCACCGGCCGCAGAGGACCAAAGTCTGCTTGTCGGCCGCCAGCTCCTCGACGAAGGAACGGACCAGCGCCGTCTTGCCCGCCCCTGTTCGGCCGTGGACGAGCACCGCGGTCGAGCGGCCCGCCAGGAGGTTGGAATAGGCAGAATCCAGAACCTGGCGGTGATGGGTGCGTCCGATGAGCGCGACGTCCCGCCGCGGCAGGGACGGGGCCGCCGCGCAAGGAGTCTTTCCGTCGAGCCTCGCGAGGATCGACGGCCCGTCGGGACGCTCCGTGGGATCCCGCCGGAGCAGCTCCATGCAGAGGCCCACCAGGTCCGGGGGGAGGGCCTCGGCGAGGGCGTCGGGCGGGTCCGGCTGCCGGCTCAGTTTCCGGCCGACGACCTCCTCGTAGGATCCGGAGAAGGGCACCAGGCCCGTGAGCGCCTGGTAGAGCATGACGCCCACACTGTACCAGTCGCTCGCCCGGGTTACCTTCGAGCCGATGGCCTGCTCGGGCGACATATGTGCCAGGGTGCCCACGACCTGGCGATCCGCGGTGCGGTGCTCCCCGCTGGGCTCGAGGTCCGCGGTGAGGCCGAAGTCCAGCAGCTTGACCAGGCCCCGGCGGCTCACCAGGACGTTCGTCGGCTTGATGTCGCGGTGCAGCTTGCCCGCCTGGTGCAGCGCGTGCACGCCCTCCACGAGCTGCCGGAGCGCATCGCGCAGCCGCCCCTCGTGGAGCTGGGTGCGACCCTGGCCGGGGGCCGCCATGGCGTGCCGATCCGGCGTCCCGCCCGGCGGGCTGGCGTGATGGGACAGCCGGGTCTCAGGCATGTCGCCCGAGGCCCCTCGGCCGCGGACATAGGTCAGGAAGTCGGGGCCCTCGACGAGCTCCATGGTGAAGAACCACGGGGGCTCGACGGCGAAGAGCTGATAGAGGTTGACCAGGTTGGGATGCGTGATGTCGCTGAGGGCCCGGAATTCCTGCTTGAACCGGACCAGGGACGTCTGGTCGACGTGGCGCATCGTCTTGAGGGCTACGAACTCCCCGCGATCCTGATCGAAGGCCTCGTAGACGACCCCCATGCCGCCGGCGCCGAGCTGGCTGATCAGGGTGAACCGAGGGCTCTCGATCAGCGGCCGAAGGCTCTCGGCCCTGGCCAGGCGCTCGATGCCCGAGGTCAGCTCGAAGTCGAGCCGGTCGGGGGGCGGGCTCTGCTCGGCCGTGTCGAGCAGGGCGCGCGGCGGGGCCGTCTCGTCGGTCCCCGTGCCCGGCAGGGTCGGCGCGGCCTCGTCGGCGATGGTCTCCCGGTCGTGGGATTCAACGATGACCCGTGTGCAACTCCGGGATGTCCGGGAGCATTCCACCGGCAGGATCCCCGACAGGGGGCCAAATTCGCGACGGTTCTTCTGATCGCTCTCCACCAGCAGGCGGACCAGGTCGGGATCGGCGGCGACGTCGGGCAGCCGGGACAGGTAGACCTTGAGGGACAGTGGTTCTCCGCGCTTCCATCGCTGGCGCACGTCCACCCGCAGGACGTCCAGCCGCTGGCGAGGCGTCAGGTCCGCCCGCGCAGCGAGGAACCCGAAGACGTCGGGAGATTCTCCCGTGGTCTCCCAGAGGCTGCGGAACTCTGTAGCCAGCGACCCTGCCAGGCTGGCGGGCTCGTTCATGCTCATCTCGGTCTCGCTGGCGGACGTCGTTCGTTCCGGAGCCCGGGGGCCGGCTGGACCCGGGACCGGCTCGCCAGAAACTGGTTCGGGCGGACGATCCACGCCGCCTGTCCCTCTCTTCGTCGTCGGTGCACTTTGCCCGACACCCGAGGGGGGATCATGGATACCTACGTAAGCGGCGGCGGGATCCCTCAATAGAAATCCGAGACGCTCGTCACGGACCGTAACGATCAGCTTAACTTTTGTTCTCGTTCAACTCAACAAACGAGTGGTGGGGACATCCATCAATTGTCAGGGCCGACCGTCCGGGCCGGGCGGCATCACGGCCGCCGGGACTCTTTCCAGCAGGGCAGCCGATTCGGCGGAGGCGCGGGCCGCCCTGGAGACGGGGTCCGGGAAAAAGCCCAGGCCCAGTGAGAGCACGGCACAGGCCCCGACCGCGACGGCAAGCGGCCACCCTCCGGTCGCCTGCACCGCCTGCTTGGATGGCCTGAGGTACATCGTCACGACGATGCGGAGGTAGTAGAACGCCCCCGCGGCGGCGTTCAGGACGCCGATGACAACCAGGAGCAGGAACGGCCCGGATGCCCCCTCAGGGCTGGCGGCCAGGGCAGCGGAGAAGAGTTGGAACTTCCCCCAGAACCCCGCGAGCGGCGGGATGCCGCTGAGGCTCAACAGGCAGATCGTCAGCGCCAGGGCCGGGAACGGCTGGGTCGACCCGAGCCCGGCCAGGTCGTCGATCGTCTCGACCGGCCGCTGGTTGGTCCGCAGGGCGATGATGACGCCGAAGCCCCCCAGGGTCATGAGGGCGTAAGCGACGAGGTAGAAGAAGATGCCCTCGCTGCCGCCGTAGAGCGTGGCGGGCCGGTTCCCGCCCCCGAACGCCGCGGCGACGCCGATCATCAGGTAGCCCGCATGGGCGATCGAGGAGTAGGCGAGCAGCCGCTTCAGGTCGGTCTGGAGCAGCGCGACGGTGTTGCCCAGCGTCATGGTCGCCGCGGCGACGATCCAGGCGATCCAGATCGCCTTCTGCACCAGCGGGTCGTCGGCCCCCTTGACCGCGATCACGGTCACGAGCGCCCGGATAATGGCCACGAAACCGATCCCCTTGGGCACCCAGGACAGCAGGGCCGCGATGACGGTGGGGGAGCCCTGGTAGACGTCGGGCGCGTAGAAGTGGAAGGGGACGGCGGCGACCCGGAAGCAGAGCCCGGACATGATGAAGATCAGGGCGATCAGGGCCAGGCTCCCGTCGGGGATTCCTGGCAGTTCCGTGGTGAGCGCGGCAATCGCTCGGAGGTGGCTCGCGCCGGTCAGGCCGTACAGGAACGCCATCCCGTAGAGCAGCAATCCGGAGGAGAAGATGCTCAGGTAGAAGTACTTGGTCGCGGTCTCCTGGGTCGCCAGGTTCCGCCGCGACAGGTAGAGCAGCAGGTAGGTGGGAATGCTCACCAGCTCCAGCCCCACGAACAGGAAGACCAGCTCGTTGGACTTCGCCACGAGCATGGCCCCCGCGTTGATCATCAGGAGGGCGCCGAAGAATTCGCCGGCCCGCTCGTCCGGGGGTTCCTGGTGGGCGAGACCAAGGAGGACCAGGCCGGTCAGGAGCGCGACCAGGCTGCCGTAGTACCCCAGCGCGTCGTTCAAGGCGGCCGCGGCGTACATGTCGGTCCGGATGTTGCCGACGAGCAGGAGGGCGACGAGCGACGCGAGCGTCGCGCCGGCGGCGATCGCGCACCAGCGCCGTCGCGGCAGTCGGAAGAAGGGCGCGGCCGTGATCATGGCGAGGGAGGCCGCCAGGAGGATGAGCTCCGGGATCAGCACCCGGAGCGTGAGGAGGACTTGCTGGTAGGCGGTTTCGACGTTCATCGACGGCTTCCTCGGTGTGCGGTCATCGGCCTCTGGGCCCGACCTTGACGCTCCCCCGCTCGGGATTCACGCTGGGCGCCTCGGCCGCTTTCATCGTCGCCCGCTGGGCCTGCAAGTTACGGTCGATCTGCTCCACCGCCGGGCGGATCCGATCGAGGAACGGGCCGGGCATGACGCCGATGAGCACGATCAGCACCATCAGCGGCGTCAGCCCCGCGATCTCGTGCCAGCCGACGGGGCGGACCGACTCGGCATGAGCCTCGGCGCCGTGGCCGTGCCCCCCGCCGTGGTGGCCGTGCCCCGGCTCACGGAGCGGCCCGAAGACGACCTTGCGGAGCATCCAGAGCAGGTAGGCGGCCCCCAGGATCATGCCCATGGCCGCGAGCACCCCGGCGCGGCGGCTCTCGGCGAACATCCCGACCAGGATCGGGAACTCGCCCACGAAGCCGTTCAGGCCCGGCAGCGCCGCCGAGCCCAGCGCGGCCAGGATCAGGAAGAACGCGAGGATCGGGAGTCGATTCCAGACCCCCCCTACCTCGTCCATCTCGCGGGTGTGGTAACGCTCGTAAAGGACCCCCACGCAGGCGAACAGGGCCCCCGTGGTGATCCCGTGATTGATCATCTGGATCACCGAGCCGTCCATGCCGGTGCCGTTGAGGGCGAACATCCCCAGGACGACGAATCCCATGTGGCTCACCGAGCTATAGGCGACCAGCCGTTTGATGTCGGTCTGGGCGAGGGCCACCAGTGCCCCGTAGATGATCCCGATCACCGCGAGGGTCGCCAGGAGCGGGAACAGGTCGACGGCCCCCAGCGGCGTCATCCCCATGTTGAACCGCATCAGGCCATAGCTGCCGACCTTGAGGAGGACTCCGGCCAGCAGGATCGACCCGGCCGTGGGCGCCTCGACGTGCGCCAGCGGCAGCCACGTGTGGAACGGGAACATCGGCACCTTGATCGCGAAGCCGGCCAGCAGGAGCAGGAAGATCAGCACCTGCGGGCTCGTCCAGGAGCCCACCTCGTGCCACCTCGGCCACGGCAAGGTGGCCAGCCCGCGGGTCAGCTCGGGGATCGAGAAGGTCAGCACGCGGTCCGGCGAGAAGCGGTAATGGACGACCACCAGCGCGATCACGCCCAGGAGCGTCAGCAGGCTCCCCGCCAGGGTGTACAGGAAGAACATGATCGAGGCCCGCTGCCGCTCCTTGCCCCCCCAGAGGCCGATCAGGAAGAAGAGCGGGATCAGCGTGAACTCGAAGAAGATGTAGAACAGCACCACGTCGAGGCTGGCGAAGAGCCCCAGCAGCCCCGTCTCCAGGGCCAGCAGGAGGGCGTAGTAGAGCGGGGCCCGATCGCTGATCGATTCCCACGAGGCGAAGATGGCCGTGATCATCAGGAGCGCGGTGAGCTCGAAAAGCCAGAGGCTCAGCCCGTCCAGCCCCAGCGCGAAGCGGATATCCGGCCGGCTCAGCCACCGCAGCCCATAGGGCCCGCCCTCGGGCCCGAAGGCGAACTGCGGGGTCGTCACGGCCGGGTTGAAGGCCAGGAGCAGGAGCAGGCTCAGGGCCATCGCGACCAGCGTGACCCCCAGCGCGATGGCCCGCGCGGCGTTGCGGTCGAGTTGCGGCGTCAGCACGAGCACCAGGCTGCCGAGCAGCGGGAGCAGCACTGTGAACGCCAGGAGTGTCGCCATCGATCGTTCCTCGTCTCGTCAGCGTCGCGGGGTTCGGGGCCGGGGTGCCGTCAGAACCAGAGCAGGATCCAGAGCAGGGCGGCCAGGCAGAGCGCCGAGGCCGCGGCGTAGTACTGGAGCAGGCCGTTCTGGTAGCCGGCCAGGAGGTCCTTGCCCAGCTTGCGGGGCAGCTTGGCGATCCCCAGCACGAGCTGGTCCACCAGGTAGACGTCCAGGAATTCGCAGACGATTGCCACCGCGTTCGTCACCTTGACGACCAGCCAGTCGTAGGCCTCGTCCACGTAGAACTTGTTCAGCGAGGCCGTGTAGAGCGGCTTCACGCGATCCGCCAGCCGGGCCGGCAGGTCACCGCGCTGGAAGTAGAGCCGATAGGCCAGCGCAATCCCGGCGAGCCCCGCGATCGTGCTGATGACCGCCGTCGCCAGGTCGAATCCGTGCTCCCCGTGGCCGAGCGCCTCGAATCCCAGGGTGTGCTCCAGGTGGTGCTCGAACAGGTGGAACGGCCCGAAGATCAGGCCGACCATCGCCGCGCAGGCCGCCAGGGCGATCAGCGGGTAGGTCATGATCCGCGGAGACTCGTGCCCGATCTCGTGATGCCCGTGGTGGGTCTCGTCCTCCTCAGCGCCGTGGGCGTGATCGTCGCCGTGGCCCGACCCCGGCTCGGGCTTCGGGGCCTCCGGGTCGTCCGGGCTGGGGAGTTTCTCCGGGCCCCAGAACGTCAGGAAGTAGGCCCGCCCGGTGTAGAACGCCGTCATGAAGGCCGTGAGGATGGCGACCCAGTAGATCAGCGAGTAAATCCAACCCCACCCCAGGGGCTCGGCGGAGTGCGACGCCGACTTCAGCGCCAGCAGGATCTCGTCCTTGCTGAAGAAGCCGGCCAGCGGGAAGATCCCCGCGAGGGCCAGGGCGCCAACTGCGAAGGTCGCGTGCGTGTACGGCAGGCGATGCCGCAGGCCGCCGAACCGCCGCATGTCGATCACGTCTCCCATCGCGTGCATCACGCTGCCGGACGAGAGGAACAGGAGGGCCTTGAAAAAGGCGTGGGTGAACAGGTGGAACATGCCGGCGACCACCGCGAGCTGCGCCACGTCGCCGACGCCCGCCCCCAGGCCCATGAACATGTAGCCGAGCTGGCTGACCGTCGAGTAGGCCATCACCCGCTTGAGGTCATTCTGCGTGACCGCGATCGAGGCGGCCAGCAGGGCCGTGGCGCAGCCGGCGACCGCGATCAGGACCTGGACCCCCGGGGCGAGCGCCACCAGCGGCATCGACCGGGCGATCAGGTAGACGCCCGCCGTGACCATCGTCGCGGCGTGGATCAGGGCCGAGACGGGCGTCGGCCCTTCCATCGCGTCGGGGAGCCAGACGTAGAGCGGGATCTGGGCACTCTTCGCGGTGGCCGCCCAGAAGAGCAGGAGCGGGATACCGACCTTCGCGGCGTCGGGCAGCCCGGCCAGGGTCTCCGGGTTCAGGATGTTGCCGTACCTGAGGTCATGGCCGGGGGCCACGACCCAGAGCCAGAAGATGGCGATCGCGAAGCCGACGTCGCCGATCCGGTTGACGAGGAACGCCTTCATCGCCGCCGCCGCGGCCGCCGGCCGGGTGTGCCAGTAGCCGATCAGCAGGTAGCTGCAGACGCCCACGCCCTCCCAGAACGCGTAGGTGAGCAGGAAATTGTTGGAGAGCACGAGCCCCGTCATCGAGAAGACGAACAGGCCGATGAGGGCGAAGAACCGGGGATAGCCGGGATCGCCGGCCATGTAGCCCGCGGCGAAGACGGCCACCAGCGAGGAGACGAACGTGACCATCGACAGCATCATCGTGGTCAGCCCGTCCACCCGGAACTCGATTGGGACGTCCAGGTTACTGATCGACAGCCAGCGGGCGACCAGCGAGGTCGTCTCCGGGCCCGCCGAGAACAGGGCCCCGAGCGACACCAGGAACGCAGCCGCAATCCCGGCCACGACCGGCAGGTGGGCCTGGGGCCCCAGCGCCCGGCCCCGCAGGGCGGTCACCGCGGCCCCCAGCAGGGGCAGGAGCGGGATCAGCCAGACATACTGCACGAAGAACCCAGGCACCTTGCAGCTCCTTGTTTCGCTCGATCGCTCGCATCGCCCCCGCCGAGTGTCCGCCTCGCCGCCTCAGCTTCGCCGCTCGAGCCAGGGCTGGACCGGGTGGGCCGGCTCGATCCCGGAGGGAGTGAGCGCGGGATACGACTCGGGGCCGGGCACCGGCTCCAGGGGCTCGGCCTCGGCCGCCTCCACCGCGGGAGACTCGGCCATGACCCCCTCCTCGCGGATGTTCTGCCAGAGCGTGACGTCCAGCGAGGAACGCCGGTTGTAGAGCACCACGATCAGGGCCAGCGCGACCGACGCCTCGCAGGCGGCCACCGTGAGGATCACGATTGTGAAGACCTGGCCCGTCCAGTTCCCGTGGTACCGCCCCAGCGCGATCAGGCTCAGCGCCGTCCCCTGGAGCATCATCTCGGCCGACAGGAACATCACGATCAGGTTTCGACGCGCCAGGAAGCCGAGCATCCCCAGGCAGAAGAGGACGGCCCCGACGAGCAGGTAGTTCCTCAGCAGGTCCAGCGTGAAGTCATCGGTCATGGGCATGTGGGGTTCTCGAACGGGTCGGACGGTCGGCCGGAGCCGGGATTCGATGCGGATGGACCCTCGCGCTCAGAGCGGCCGCGACTCCTGAGGGGGCGCGGGGACGGCCTCACCCGGCCGGACGGGGCGCCGGGGACTGGTGATGACCACCGCCGCAACCAGGGCCACGAACAGCAGCGCGCCGGCGAGCTCGACGGTCACCAGGTGATCGGCGTAAAGCGCCTCGCCGAGCCCGGCGACATTCGGCTTGGCCGCCCCGGAGGCGTCGAGCATGGCCGACGTGGGGCGCGTCACCCGGCCGAGGATCCGGTTCGCCGGGTGCCGCTCGTGGAGGTTGTAGAATCCGGCCATGAACCGGCTCCGCACCAGGACCCGCTCGGCGGACGCCTGGCTGTTGTTCAGCCGGGCCGACGCGGTGTCCGGCGGGACCAGCGAGCCGAGCAGGTACATCAGCGACCAGAGCAGCAGGAAGCAGGTGATCGTCGAGGTGCCCGGGGCCCGCGCGGCCCGGTCGTACTCCGCCTTGCCTTCCATCTGCGCCAGCATGATCACGAACAGGAAGGTGACGATGATCGCCCCGGCGTAGACGATGATCGTCCCCGCCGCCAGGAACTGCGCCCCGGCCAGGAGGAACAGCCCCGCGGTGCAGAGCACCACCGAGGCGAACCAGAGGGCACTGTAGATCGGGTTCCGGCTGGTGACCGTCAGGAGGGCCCCGACGACGGCCCCGATGCTGAAGAGGTAGAAGAACAGCCCGGCGAGGAACGGCCCCGCTGGGCTGAGGAGCCCGAGGAATCCGACGAGCGCCAGCCCGGCCAGGCCTGCGCCGGCGAGGTGGGCCGTCCGCTTCCGGACCTGCCCGAATCGGTGCGGCAAGAGGAGGTAGGTACCGCCGGCCCCGGTCAGGACGATCAGCGTGATCAGGATCATTTGGCTGGTGGGCATGGCGATTCACACTTCCAGGTCGGGGTGCCGACGAGCAGCGGTCTCTCACGCGAGCCGGCGGGCGGCGGGGGCGGTCAATCGGGCGTTGATTCCAGCATCCTGGTGGCGGCCGACGACCCCGGGGGGGCCGTCGTGTACTTCATCGGCTCGGCGTCCCGGGTCGCGTCGAAGACCGACAGCAGCTTCGCCTTGTCGAAGATCATCTGCTCGCGGGTCAGGCCGGTCAAGTCGTACAGGCCGGTCAGCTCGATCGCCTCGACCGGGCAGGCCTCCTCGCACATCCCGCAGTAGATGCACCGGAGTTCGTCGATGACGAAGCTCTCCGGGTACTTCTCGCGGTCCGGCCAGGTTTCCGGCGCCGAGGCGCCGACGATGTCGATGCAGTGCGCCGGGCAGGCCGTGGCGCAGAGCATGCAGGCCACGCACTTGACCCGC
>JAXMBE010000093.1:0-24901 GCA_046349995.1 Isosphaeraceae bacterium
CGCCGAGCGCGGGGTCCGCTTCGTCCAGGTCACCCATAACGACTCGGAAGTGCAGTGGGACCAGCACAGCAACCTCAAGAAAGGGCACGAGAAGAATGCGCGCGAGGTGGACAAGCCGATCGCGGCGTTGATCCGGGACCTGAAGGCGCGAGGACTCCTCGACGACACGCTACTCCTCTGGGGCGGCGAGTTCGGCCGGACTCCCACCGCCGAGGGTGGCAGGGACGGCCGCGACCATAACCCCGAGGGCTTCACCGTGTGGCTCGCCGGCGGTGGCGTTCAGGGGGGCTTCCACCACGGCGCCACCGATGACTACGGCTATTTCGCCGTCGACGAGAAGGTGCACGTCCACGACCTCCACGCGACGATCCTCCACCTGTTGGGCCTCGACCACGAGCGGCTGACCTACAGGTATGCGGGGCGCGATTTCCGACTCACCGACGTCGCGGGCCGGGTCGTCCGCGACATCGTCGCGTGATCCGCCATGAGGAGGGTGACCAGCGTGTCCATGAACCGCCGGCAGATCCTGGGGGTAGTCGGGGCCGTGGCAGGGGCGCGGGTACTCTCGCGCGAGGCGTCCGCGGCGCCCGTCCTCAAGGACAGGTGCACCGCGAGGGTGGCGGCCGTCAGCTTCACGCCTCCCTTCCACGACCACCGATCAAGGGGCGTGGATCTCTCGGCGTTGCGCGAGATGACCGCGAAGGTCGCTAGGGAGCGGCCCGACTTCGTCTGCTATCCCGAGGCCTGCGCGTGCATCGCCAAGGGCATCGAGAAGGGGATCGAGGTCGCGCCCGAGTTGGAACCGTACGTCGACGCGGTGGGCAAGCTCGCCGTTGAGTTCAACGCGGCGATCGTCGCCCCGTTCATCGAGCGTGGGGGGGACCGCTTCTACAACTCGGTGCCCATCGTCGACCGGCGGGGCAAGCTGGCGCTGGTCTATCGCAAGAACTACCCGACCATCTCCGAGATGCAGGCGGGCATCAGCCCCGGGAGCGAGGTGCCCGTCGCCGACTGCGATGGGCTCCGCGTCGGCGTGGCGGTCTGCTTCGACCTCAACTTCGATCACGTCGCCGCGGACCTCCAGCGGCAGCGGGCTCGCCTGGTCTTCTGGCCTTCGATGTACTGGGGAGGCCAGCTCCTGGAGCATTGGGCGCTACGGTACGGTTTCTCCATCGCGGTCGCTTACAGCCTGGAAAGCGCCGTCATCGACATGAGTGGCCGCTCCCTCGCGCGACAGGGTACTGATACCTACCAGGTGCGCCAGGGGCATCTGCCGCCCTGGGCCGTGAGCGACGTCGTCATTAACCGGGAGCTGTTCCATCTCGACTATAACCAGGATAAGTTCCCGGCGATCTGCGACAAGTATGGTCCCGATGTGGAGATCGAGGTCCGGGAGCCGGAGGGCTTCTTCTTACTGGCTTCGCGGCGACCCGAGCTGAAGGTCGAGGCGGTCGCCGCCGAGTTCGGCCTCGAGACCCTTCGGGATTACCTGGCTCGGAGCGCACAGATGCGCACCGGGCGGCTCGGACGCTGAGCGGGCCGCGTCAGTCGATCACGATGAGGTCACGGCTGAACCGCGAGAGGACCTCCGCACCCTGGTCGGTGACGAGGACATTATCGATGATGCGGGCGCCGAGGTGCTCCTCGCCCAGGAAGACCGGGGGTTCCACCGTCACGACCATCCCGGCTCGCAGCGTGTAGGGGCTCCCGCCGATCATGTGCAGGGGCTCGCCCCAGGTCGGCGGAAAACCCGGCGCCAGGCCGTAGCCCGAGGTGTGGACGCGACCGTGATCGAGCCCGGCGTCGGAGATGACCCATTTCGCGGCCTCATTGTGGACGACGGCCGGCACCCCGGCGCGGATCCGCGCGATGCAGGCGTCGGCGGCCCGACGGACCAGCTCGTACAGTTCACGCATCCGGGGCGTAGGCGGACCCATGCTGAACTGCCGGCCGATCGTGGCCGTGTACCGCTTGCAGGTCGAGCCGTACTCGACGCTGCCGAAGTCTCCCCGCCGCAGCCGCCGTGACGTTGGTGCGCCGTGGCTGAAGCCCGAGCGTTCCCCCGAGACGAGGTTGATCGGGCTCGCCGCTAGGCCGCTACCCGAGGTCAGCAGGGCATGATACACGCTCGCCGCCACCTCGAGCTCGGTGCGGCCCTCCGCCAGCGCGTCGACGAAGAGGGCCATAGCCTCGTCGGCGATGCGGCTCGCCTCGCGGATGTATTCCAGCTCGGCCGGAGATTTCACCAGCTTGAGGTCATGGATCAGGTTCGTCGGCTCGGCGACGAGAGCGGCGCCGAGGAGCTGCCTGATCTGCACATAGTGGTGCGGGTGCAGATAATAGGCCGGGACCTCGATCCCGACGCGAGCCCGGCGTAGGCCGAGCGAGTCGGCGAGGCGTTCGAACGCGGCGATCGGATCATCGGGCTCGCCGCCTCCCCAGGTACTTAGCCGATCGACCAGGGCGTCATCCTGGAACTCGTTCCGCTCCCCCGCCCGCGTCACGACACACACCGGTCCGTCCTCCGCGGAGATCAGCAGGCATTGAAATTCCTGATAACTCTTCGCGTCCGATCCGGTCAGCCAGTGAATCGACACGGGGTGGAAAGCGACCAACCAGTCGAGGCCGGCCTGGACGATCGCCTCACGCACGCGGGATCGGCGGGACGAGAACTCAGCCACGGAGAAATCGTGTTTTGACATGGTCGAGCCATTCTAAGCTTCGCGTCGTCCCCGGGAGAGTAATGTCGCTCCACCCCACGCTGATCCTACCCTCGTGCGCTGAGCACTGCCATGAATGAACCCGGCACACGGCCTCCGGAGGTGGGATCGCCCGAGCCCCTCGGCCAGCTCTGCCGGGCCTGCGGCCACAACGTGGAGTAGATAGTGTGGAGCGAGGGGGCAGCCCGATTCAGCGAGATTCCCCGACTTCTCCCCGACGGCCCTCAGGCAGAAGATCACGCCCGGGAGGATCCCTGTGTCGCCATTGTCTTGGGCGGTTGTGACCGCGAAGGTTCCCAACGCGGCAAAGCCGCAACCAAAGAGGATGAGCAAAGACGGCGTCCTGCCTCCAGAATAGGGGTTGCTCAGACCCTTACCGGAGGAGGACGCCATGAAGACGCTGTCACGCTTCATCGCCAAGTTTACCGGCCTGATTGTCGCCGTGCTCTCCTGCTTCGACCGCGTCATCTTCAAGGGTCACCTGTCGCTCTCCGCCCCCCGTGAGTTGGAGTACTTCGTTGACTGCATCCTGAAGGTCCGCCGCAGCGATTTCATGAAGACCCTGGCGCCGCAGTACTCCGACCGCCTGGTCGCGCATGCCCGGAACTGGGCCGGAAAGGCCGGCCGCACCTACGAGTACCGTACCGGCCAGTTCCGCAAGGACGAGTGGGCCCAGGGCCTGATCCGAGACCGGCGTATCTCCGAAGGGCTCGTCGGCATCCTCTGTACCTTGGAAACCTGCCCCTCCTTCGCACTCGTGCCCGGGGCGAAGCGGCCTCAGTTCGTCAGCCGACCCCGCCAGCAGCGGGTCCTCTACTACTACTTCCTCGACCGCGAGTTCGGCCTGGTCCACGTCCGCCTCCAGACCTGGTTGCCGTTCACCGTCCAGGTCTACGTCAACGGCCACGAGTGGCTCGCCCAGCAGATGGTCCACCAGAAGCTGGGCTTCGTGCAGCAGCACAACGCGTTCACCCAACTCGACGACCCCGCCGAGGCACAACGCATCGCAGACCGCTTCGCCAAACTCGACTGGCCGAAGACCCTCGACCGCCGGGCCAGGCAGGTCAACCCGCTGCTCCGTGAACTGCTCCCCGGCTACCCCATCCACTGGGTCGTCGATCAGGCCGAGTACGCCACCGACCTGTTGTTCACGAGTCGCGCGGCTCTGGCCGGCCTGTACCGCGCCCTGCTCGATTACGCGGTACGTACCTTTACCCCCAAGGACATCCTGGGCTTCCTCGGCCGCAAGTGGGACCGCCGCTTCGACGGCGAGGTGCACACGCACTACGAGGACGACCGCTGGTTCGGCACGCGGATCAAGCACCGCATGAAGACCAACTGGCTGAAGATGTACGACAAGTTCGGGCGCATCCTCCGGATCGAGACGGTGATCAACAGCCCGAAGGAGTTCTGGGTGTATCGCGTGCGGCCCCACCGCGACGGCACCTCCTCGTCCGGCTACTATCCCATGACCAAGGGCGTGGCATCCCTGGCCGACTACCAGGAGCAGGCGTCGGCCTGCAACCGCCGCTACCTGGACGCCCTGGCGGTGGTGGACGACCCGGCGCCGGCCTACGTGGAACTGCGCCAACTCATCGAGCCGAAGGTGGTCGCCGGCCGCAGCTACGCGGGGTTCAACCCGGCGCGGCGCGACGACGTGCAGCTGTTCCGAGCCGTCCTGGATGGCGACCACATCGCGCGTGGCTTTCGCAACGGCGACATCCGGGGGCCCCTGTTCGGGAGACTCCTGAAGCCGGCTCAACAGCGGCGAGCGAGCGCGGCCGTGGGGCGGCTGCTGAAACGCCTCCACGTCCGCCATCTGGTGGCCAAGATCCCGCGCAGCCGCCGTTGGCGCGTGACCGAAGATGGCAGGCAACTCCTGGGCAAGGTCGTCCAGCTGTACTATCCCGTTTGGCCTGAACTCGCAGCATAGTCGGGCGTTACTATCCCGGAAACTTCTTCGCATGTTGCGCGGAAGTCCAGGGGAAAGAATCTAAGTCCCAGGTGTCCTTCCAGATTTTCTCTTCCACAGGGCCCTTTATTCGAGACTGCGGTCAGTTGGGCCTGAACCCCAAGATCTGACTCCACCTGGCGAGGCGTCCGGCCACCCACTGGGGCGTGCATGAACGCTCTCAATCTCGCTCTGGCCATGCCCTCTCAAGCGCCCGAAGACTGCGACTTCTGCCTCGATTTGAACGTCCCGCTCCCGCAGGGCGGCATCGAATCGATTCTCCACATTTGACGCCGTTGCGCCGCTCAGGCGGTCCTTACCTGCCTCCTGCCCGCTCCCGAGCCAGCCCCCTGCCCTCGTGATCGGTGATGCGACCAGCCTCTCGGAGAGCGGGTACGTCGGCGACGGGGTGGAGAGTCTGCTCTTTCGGTTGATCCAGGCGGTTGGTGTCGATGTGGAGGTCGCCCAGCGTGGAATCGTGTATCTCGACGAGATCGACAAGCTGCGGGCGTCCGGCAGCGGGTCGAAAGACATGCGGCTGGGCGTCCAGCAAGCCTTGCTCAAGATGCTCGAAGGGACGATCGCCTCTGTCCCGCCGAACGGCGGCTGGCGTCATCTGGCTCAGCCGGGCATCTCCTTCGACACGACGAACGTCTTGTTCATCTGCGCTGGGGCGTTCGTGGGTCTGGAAGAGGTCGTCGCCAGGCGGCTTGGTCGTGGCGGGTTCGGCTTCGATCGAGCGGCTGATCCGTGCCAAGGCGACCTGCTACGCCATGTGCTGCCCGAGGATCTCCAGGCATTCGGACTGATCCCGGAGTTGATCGGACGGCTCCCAGTGATCACCCCCCTGGACGCCCTGACCGAGGATGACCTCGCCCGCATCCTGACCCAGCCGAAGGACTCGCTTGTCGCCCAATATCGCAAGCTGGTCCGCTTCCACGGTGCGGATCTGGTGGTCACCGACTAGGCGGTGCGGGAGATCGCCGGGGTCACCATGCGGCGTGGGACGGGAGCCCGTGGGCTGCGGGCGGTGGTCGAGGCGGTCCTGGAGCCGGTGCTGTTCGACGTTGAGGCGGGCGTCCGGTATGTGGTGACCGAGGAGACGTTGCGGGGTGGGAAGGTGGTCATGCAGAGTATCAGTCAGTCGAAAGCACCGCTCGGCTTGCATGTCATGCGGCGGTCCATGACCAGTCAGACGGGCTGATACGCACCCCTACGAGCGAGGTTGGCGAACCACTGGGCGGTACGTAGTATCCGAGTTGGAAGGAATCCGCCCGGAGGCGATCATGAAGCGACCCGAACCCATCCTCGCTTGGCACCTGTTCCGGGAACTCCACGGGCATCTCCTCGACCTGCTGCGTTCGCTCGCCAATGACGATTGGCACTCCCCGACCGTCTGTTCCGCATGGTGCGTCAAGGACATCGCCTCGCACCTGCTGGACGGCGACCTCCGAAGGCTCTCCTTCCAGCGTGATGGCTACATGCCCCCGGACGCACCGACCGGCTTTGACTCGCATGCAGCCCTGGTCGCCTATCTGACCCGGCTCAATGCGGACTGGACGACTGCCACCCGCCGACTCAGCACCCGCACGCTCATCCGGCTCCTGGAGGTCAGCGGCGTGGAGGTCGCCGAACTCTTCGAGTTGTCCGACCCGTTCGGCCCGGCGACCTTCCCGGTGGGCTGGGCGGGCGACTCGCATTCGGTGATGTGGTTCGACATCGCCAGGGAGTACACCGAGCGCTGGCACCACCAGCGGCAGATCGCCCTGGCCGTGGGGCGACCGACGCCGATCGACGCTCGACGCCTGTACCACCCGGTCCTGGACACCTTCATCCGGGCGCTGCCGTACGCCCTCCGGCGAGCGGACGCACCGGACGGGTCGGCATTCGTCGTCTCGATCGAAGGCGAGGCGGGGGGCGACTGGCACGCCCGCAGGATGGATGGCGGATGGACGCTGTTCGAGGGCATGTCGGGATCGCCGGCGGCCAGGGTCGTGATCGACCAAGGGGACGCCTGGCGGCTTTTCACGAAGCGGACGGATCGTGCGACCGCTCGTGCAAGGTTCCCCGGCATCCGAATCGAGGGCGATGCCGGGCTGGGCGGGAGTGTCCTGGAGATGGTAGCGATCATGGCGTAGATCGCCGAGCATGTGCGAGGCCCCGCCGTGGGCGGGAGGGGTTCGTATGAGAGTCCTGATCATCGGCGGCACGAACTTCATCGGACCTCCCCTGGTTCTTCACCTCGTCAGCCTCGGCCACGAGGTCACCGTTTTCCACCGAGGACGGACACACGCCGACCTCCCGACCGGGGTGGGCGAGATCCACGGCGATCGGCATGCTCTGCACGACCATGCCGCCCGATTCCGCCGCATCGGCCCCGAGGTCGTCGTGGACATGATCGCCTTCACGGAGGCCGACGCCCTTGGTGTGGTCGGCATGTTCCGTGGGCTGGCACGCCGCACCGTCGTCATTTCCAGTGCGGACGTGTACCGGGCCTACGGGCGGTTCCTCGGCATCGAAGGCGGGCAGGACGAGGCCACGCCGCTGTCGGAGGACGCACCGCTGCGGTCGGCCCTCTTCCCCTACCGCCAGCAGGCTCAGGGGCCGGACGACTTCCGCCACGACTACGACAAGATCCCGGTGGAGCGGTCGTACCTCGGCGATCCCCAACTGCCGGGCACGGTGCTGAGGCTGCCGATGGTCCACGGCCCCGGCGATCCCTACCGCCGACTCTCCTGCTATCTCAAGCGGATGGACGACGAACGGCCCCTCATCGTGCTGGACCATGGGATGGCACGCTGGAGGTGCCCGAGAGGATTCGTCCAGGACGTGGCGGCAGCGATTGCCAGGTCGGTCGTGGACGACCGGGCGACCGGACGAGTCTACAACGTGGCCGATCCCGTCGCCTTCACCGAAGCCGAATGGGTCGCCAAAATCGGTGAGGTGGTCGGCTGGGAGGGCGAGGTCGTGTCGGTACCGGCCGGTCGCATCCCGCTGCCCTACCGCTGCGAGCAGCACCTCGACACGGACCCCTCCCGCCTCGGGCACGAACTCGGCGTTATCGAATGGGTGGACGGAATCGAGGCTCTCGGGCGCACCGTCGCCTGGGAACGGGCGAACCCACCGGAGAGCATCCAGGGCATCGGGCTCCTGGACTACGGGGCCGAGGACGCCCTCCTCGCCGAGATGGGGCTCGGGTGAGGGTCCGAGGGAGGGTGCCCGATGCGCCTGCTCGGTGAGGATGAACTGGAGCGGTCGGCGGTCGTCGCCAACTGCCGCATGAACCGTGAGCGGAAACTGCTGGGGTCGAACGGTTACGATCGGGAACTCGGCTTCAACCCGCTCGCCTTCCTCAAGGATAGGACCACTGACCGAGGCACGGCATCCTGGCTGGACCTATGCTGTGGCACTGGACGAGCATTGATTCAGGCGGCTGAAATCCTCCAAGCCGAGCGGCTGATTATCGACATCGTGGGCGTGGATCTCGTCGGGATGTTCGATCCGACGCCTCCGAACGTCTCCAGATTACGGCTGGTCGAGGCGTCCTTGCGCACGTGGCGACCCGACCGGGACTTCGACCTCATCACCTGCGTCCACGGGCTGCACTACGTTGGGGACAAGCTGGGTCTCATCGCCCGTGCCGCCTCCTGGCTGACGGACGACGGCCTGTTCGTGGCGAGCCTGGACCTCCACAATCTGAAGGTAGGCGGCGATTCTTCTGCACGTCGGCTTGCCTCCGACCTGCGTCGGGCGGGATTGCGGTACGACACCCGGCGTCGGCTCGTATCCTGCCGGGGGCGGAGGCAGGTGAGCTTGCCGTACCGCTACCTCGGTGCGGACGACACGGCCGGGCCGAACTATACGGGACAGCCCGCCGTGGGTTCGCACTACGAGGTCATCGGGGATGCAAGGCAATGAACCGATGCGGCTGGGCGAAGAACGACCTCTCGATTCGCTACCACGACGAGGAGTGGGGCGTACCTCTCCACGATGATCGCCGCTGGTTCGAGTTCCTGATCCTGGAGGGTGCTCAGGCGGGGCTGAGTTGGGACACGATCCTCCGCAAGAGAGAGGCGTATTGCCGGGCGTTCGCAGGCTTCGACCCGCTGGCCGTGGCCGGTTTCGATGAAGCCCGCATCGTATCGCTCCTGGCTGACCCTGGCATCGTGCGGAACCGGCTGAAGGTCTCCTCGGCGGTGAAGAACGCACGAGCGTTCCTGCGGGTGCGTGAAGAGTTCGGCGGCTTTGATGAGTACATCTGGCGGTTCGTCGAGGGCCGTCCGATCCAGAACGCCTGGAGCCGACTGGCGGATGTCCCGGCTCGCACGCCGCTCTCCGATGCGATTAGCAAGGATCTCAAGAAGCGGGGCTTCACGTTCGTCGGCACGACGATCTGCTACGCCATGATGCAGGCGACGGGGTTGGTGAACGACCACCTCGTCGATTGCTTCCGGCACCGGCAAGTGGGAGGGTGAGTTCCCGAGCCAGATCGATTGAGTGCCCAGCCCGTCTCCTGCCTGCCCTGCCTGACTGAACGAGCGACCGAGGAAGTGCGCCCGCTCATCACTCCTCAGACCCCGGCGTCTGGTAGTGTCCCTGGCCCCACACCCGCTGGTTGAACCCCGCTGAAGCCCCCCGAGGGATGGTGAGGGTGTCCCACTTGTCCCCGGCCAGGATGCGGGCGATCAGCACGATCTGGCCGACGTGGTAGCCGCAATGGGCCAGCGACCGCTGGATCGCCAGGGGCACCGAATGCGCCTCGCCCCGGATCGTCACGGACTTGCCAAGGTCATCGGCGGTCAGGGCCGAGAGGGAGTCGAACAGCCGTTGCCAGCCGGATTCCCAATAGGCCAGCAGTTCCCCTCGGGTCGTGAGAGAGTCGATGAACTCTCCGTCCCTGTCCCGCCAGGGCTTCTCCCCGTCCGAGGTCAGGAAGTCGGTCCACCGGGAGAGCAGGTTCCCGGCGACGTGCTTCATGATCACGGCGATGCTGTTCGTATTCCCGTCGAGGGCGATGTGCAGCTTCTCGTCGGTGAGTTGGGCCACCGCCTTGTCTGCGAGGCTCTTGCTGGAGCGGAAGGCGGTCAGTGCGCCTTCGATCAGGGCTGTCGCCACGTCGTTCGCATCGTTCATCACAGAGGAGCCCTCCAGAACGTCAGCGGCTCGTCGCATTCGCTGAGCGGCACGCCGCTGGCGATACGCCCAGAGATTCCGTCTTCTCGTTCCCCTATCAGATAATCGTTGAGCGTCCTGTGCCAGCGGGGTGTTTCTTCAGCCGACTCGACCCCGGCTAATCTGGGAGAAAATGCGGTGCGGGCTTGACTGACGAGTCGGCCTGGCTATGATACAGACAGTTCTGTCTAGTTCGAGGTGAACGATGGACGCCGCTTCTGCCCGCAGGGACCACCTGGTCGAGACCGCCTTGGGGCTGTTCTACCGGAACGGCTTCCACGCCACCGGTATCGACACGATCCTGGCCGAGTCCGGGGTCGCCAAGATGACCCTCTACAAGTACTTCAAGGGCAAGGACGACCTCATCCTCGCCGCCCTGGAACTGCGGGACCGGCGCTGGATGGAGTGGTTCGCCGGGGAACTGAAGCGTCGGGGCAAGTCCCCGCAGCAGCGGATCCTGGCCGTCTTCGACGTTCTGGGCGAGTGGTTCGCCCAGGAGGAGTTCCGGGGCTGCATGTTCATCAACGCCGCCTCGGAGTACTGCGGGCTCGACCAACGGATCGGCGACCTCGCCGCCCGCCACAAGAAGCTGTTGCGTGAGGAGATCCGGGGGCTCGCCCACGAGGCGGGAGTGAAGAACCCCGCTGCCCTGGCCGCTGAACTCGCCCTCCTGGTGGAAGGGGCGATCGTCATGGCCCTGATGGAAAGATCGTCCGATTGGGCGGTGACCGCCAAGGATGCCGCACGGACGCTGCTGAAGGCAGCATTGCCTACCAGCACCGCCGTATCGAAGTAATCGCAGGCCGATTCACTTGGGGCTGAGTCGTTCAGCCCCTTTCTTGGGCGGGAACATAGACAGACCTGTCTGTACTCTTCCTGCCCTTACCCAGTCCCGGCCGATGCCGGGCATCCCACGTAGGAGCTTCGCCATGTCCCGCTTGCCACTCGTCGATCCGTCGCAGGCCAAGGGCCAGGCCGCCGAACTGTTCGCCGCCGTCAAGGAGAAGATGGGCCGGGTCCCGAACTTGATGAAGGCGATGGCCAATTCGCCCGCCGTGCTGGAGGGCTACCTCGGGCTCAGCGGGGCGCTCTCGCACGGCACGCTCGACCCCCAGATCCGGGAGCGGATCGCCATCGGGACCGCCGAATCAAACGGCTGCGAGTACTGCCTGGCGGCCCACAGCCTGCTCGGCAAGCTCGCCGGGCTCGACGATGAGGAGCGCCAGGCCAACCGCACGGGCCACTCGCACGACCCGAAGGCAGACGCCGCCCTGGCGTTCGCCCGCACCCTGCTCGAACGGAAAGGTGAGGTGACGGCGGCGGATGTGCAGGCGATCCGGTCGGCGGGCTTCGATGACGGGCAGGTCGCCGAGATCATCGCCCACGTCGCACTCAACGTCCTGACCAACTACTTCAACAACGCCGTCGAGACGCCCATCGACTTCCCGGCCGTGCCACCGCTCACCGTTTGATCACGGAGCTTCGTGTCCCCGGTCCCGCCCCCGGCCCCCGATCTTGAGGAGATTGCTTCGATGTTCCGCACACGACCCAAGCCATTTCTGACCGTCGTCGCTGCCGGGCTCGTCGCCCTGGCGACCGGACTCTTGCCCCATCGCCCCGCCTCGGCGCAGGATGCCGGGGCGGTCGCCGTGCCCACGGCGGCCGTCGCCCACCGCACCGTCAAGGTGGACGGCCTGGACATCTTCTACCGGGAGGCCGGGCGCAAGGATGCCCCGACGATCCTCCTGCTGCACGGCTTCCCGACCTCCTCGGCCATGTTCCGCAACCTGATCCCGGCCCTGGCCGACAAGTATCACCTCGTCGCCCCCGACTACCCCGGCTTCGGCAACAGTTCGATGCCGAAGGTCGATGAGTTCGAGTACACGTTCGACCACCTCGCCGACGTGATCGACCACTTCACGCAGGCGATCGGGCTGGAACGATACACGCTCTACGTGATGGACTACGGTGCGCCGGTGGGCTACCGCCTGGCGACCCGCCACCCCGAGCGGGTGCAGTCGCTCATCGTCCAAAACGGCAACGCCTACGACGAGGGCCTGCGGGAGTTCTGGGTGCCGCTGAAGGCGTACTGGAAGGCGAAGACCCCGGAGAACGAGGCGGCGCTGCGGAAGCTGCTGACGATCGAGGCGACGAGGTGGCAGTACACCAACGGCGTCCGCAACGTCGAGGCGATCAGCCCCGACACGTGGAACCTCGACCAGCGGTTCCTGGACCGCCCCGGCAACGCCGAGATCCAACTGGCCCTGTTCCACAGCTACGGCTCGAACCCGCCGCTGTACCCGGAGTGGCAGGCGTACTTTCGCAAGCACCAGCCGCCGACCCTGATCGTATGGGGCGAGAACGACGCCATCTTCCCCGCCGAGGGGGCGCACCCCTACCGGCGTGACCTGAAGGATGTCGAATTCCACCTGCTCGACACCGGGCACTTCGCCCTGGAGGAAGACGGGGCGACCATCGCCGGGCTGATCCGCAGCTTCCTCGGCAAGCGGCTGTCGAAGTAGGCGGCAGGGCTCGTCCCTTTCTCACGAGTATTGACCCGTCTGCCCTGCGTGTTTGTGCCTGGGTTCGCCTGGTTCATCCCTTGCCGGGCAGACGGGTCGCCCTTCGGAGATGACGCCATGACCCCGGCCACCATCCGACCGCCCTTCACGCTCGAAACCGCCACGAAGAAGGTGCGAGCCGCCGAGGACGCCTGGAACAGCCGTGACCCGATGCGGGTCTCGCTCGCCTACTCCGAGGACTCGGAGTGGCGTAATCGGGACCGGTTCCTCCGGGGCCGGGACGAGATTCGGGAGTTCCTCATGGGCAAGTGGAAGCGGGAACTCGACTACCGCCTGGTCAAGTCGCTCTGGGCCTTCGGCGACGACCGCATCGCCGTCCGGTTTCAGTACGAGTACCACGACGCCGAGGGCCGCTGGTTCCGTGCCTACGGCAACGAGTTGTGGGAGTTCGACGAGGCGGGGCTGATGCGGCGGCGGGAGGCGAGCATCAACGACGTGCCCATCCAGGAGCATGAGCGGCGGCTCCGCTGGCCCGCCCCCGGTCCCCGGCCTGCGGACCACCCCGGCATCCCGGAAGTCCGCTGAGTCAGGCGATGACTCCGTTCACAATCACCCATCTCCACCTCGAAACGTGAGGTTCTCCGATGCGCTCACCCAGCAGCGACGTGGCCTTCACGCCCGCCGTGAAGGCAATCCAGGAGCGAAAGGGGTCGAGGACCGCCTACGCTCGCATGGAGCGGGCGGGCGGCTGGCAAACGACCGTCACCCCCGACCTGGCCGATTTCCTCGCCGGGCTGGACATGTTCTACCTCGGCACGGCCAGCGCCGAGGGGCAGCCCTACGTCCAGTACCGGGGCGGGCCACCCGGCTTCCTCAAGGTCATCGACGCGCGGACGCTCGGCTTTGCCGACCTCGGCGGCAACCGGCAGTACATCACCCTGGGCAACCTCTCGGAGAACCCCAGGGCGTTCGTCTTCCTGATGGACTACGCCAACCGACAGCGGGTCAAGCTCTGGGGCAAAGCCCGTGTCGTGGACGACGACCCGGCGCTTCTGGAGCGGCTCGCCGACCCGTCCTATCCGGGGAAGGTGGAGTGGGCGATCCTGTTCGAGATCGAGGCGTGGGACGTGAACTGCCAGCAGCACATCCACAGGCGATTCTCGGAACGTGAGGTCGCCCCGGTCATCGAACGTCTCCAGGACCGAGTCCGGGAACTCGAAGAGAAGCTCAAGGCGATGGAGACAATCGGTCGGGCCTCCTGACCAGGATCGCCGAGGTCGGGATTGCGTTGGAATCGGTCTGTCACCGGGACAGTGGCCGGTGTGCGTCCCCTGCGACTCCCGAAGCAGGCCGGTCTCTCGGCTCAGAGCAGCTTGGTGAAGGTGACCTTGCCCACGCCATCGGCGTAGTAGTCCGGGACGTTGGCGACCTCGGCGAATCCCCGCTGGCGATAGAACTGCCGGGTCTTCTCCAGTTCCGGGACGGAAGCGGTCTCGATCAGGAGCATCCGACCGCCCGCAGCACTCAGTTCGTCTTCCACCGCCCGCAGGAGGCGAGTGCCGATTCCCCGTCCCTGGCGATCGGCATGCACCATGATCATCAAGAGTTCCCAGGTGCGGTCGGTCATCTCCTTGGGCGTGAAGTAGGCGATCCCAACCGGTGTGCCCCCCTCGTCGCCGAGGAGGGCTCGATGACCGTGCTCGTTCTTCCCGTGGAAGTCGTCGAAGAGCTTCTGGAGCACTGTCATCTCATCGGGCGGGAACAGCCTGGTGCTCTCGCACACGGAGAGGATGGCGGGCGTGTCCTGGGGCAGGATCGGTCGGATCATCCAGTTTTCTCCGAAGGCGGGCGAGGGCCGTCGCAGTGACACCGCTCGTGCCGAACCGGTTCACGTTCGCTCAGAATCGAGTCCTGGATGTGCGACCTGGTGACGAGGTGCCCGTCACCCACCCTTCATGATCCGGCAGGCACCAGAGGTCGAGTGGTGTAGAACAGCGTCCTCTTCCCGGCCACGTCATCGTACGTCAGCAGCCCGTCATTGCGGTGAGCCCAGGCCAGGTTGACGAAGGCGAAGTCGCCGCTGCACGCCCCGATGTTCAGGAGCAGCATGCCCCAGAGGAGGGGCTGGAAACCGCCGATGATCACGAGGATTCCGACGAGGATCGTGTCCAGCACGAGGAATGGCATCAGGCAGACCCAAACGAACTCCCGCCCGGTGACCACGAACCGATCCGCCACGCGTAGCCGTTCACAGCCCGGCATTGAAAGTCGCCGATGAGTCCGCTATACCGTCGTCATGATCGACCCCCTGCCTATCCCTGACGAACTCTGGACCAAGGTCCCGCGCGAGGCTCAGGCGGCCATCACCGCCGCGTTTCTGGCGATGCGGCAGAGGGTCGAGCAATTGGAAACGCGGGTCCATGACCTCGAGGCGCGGCTCAAGCTCAACTCGACCAACTCCTCCAAGCCCCCCTCGTCCGATCCGATCGGGCTGAAGCCGCAAGCTCCCCCGGCCCCTCCCAGCGGGAGGGAGCCGCGGCGGCCAGCCCGGACATCGCAAGGCTCGCCGCACCTTGGTCCCGCCCGAGCAGGTCCACCAGACCTTCGACTGCAAGCCGACGGCCTGCCGGGCTGCGGCCGGGGGCTCGAGGGCGAGGACCCCGAGCCCGGATCCATCAAGTCGCCGAGCTGCCCAGTATCGAGCCCGTCGTCGATGAGTATCGGCTCCACGCCTGACCTGCTCGGCTGCGGCGCGACGACCTGCGGGCGCGCTGCCCGAGGGCGTCCCCACCGGGTGCTTCGGCCCGTACTCCAGGCCGTGCTGGCGATGTTCGCGGGGCCTATCGCCTCAGCAAGCGGCAGATCCAGCAATTGGCCGCCGACCTGTTCGCCCTCTCGATCGCCACCGGGATGATCTCCAGCTGGAGCGCGCTCGGCCGCCGTGTTGAGGCCCCTACAACGAGCTGGCGATCGCCGTCCATCACGCCAAGGCGACGAACATCGACGAGACGTCGTGGCGCGAGCGGACCCGCAAGGTCTGTTGTGGGCGGGTCACCCCACTCTTCACGGTCTTCACCATCGCCAGGGCCGCAGCGGCGACGTCGCCAAGGCGCTGCTGGGCAGCGAAGACGATCAAGTCGTCGGCAGCGACCGCTTCAGCGCCTACGACTGATCCTGCCGCGATGGGCGCCAGGTCTGCTGGAAGCGCACCTCCGCCGGATTTCCAGGCGATGATCGACCGCGGCGGCGAGGGCGAAGCGATCGGCCGGCGGCTGCTGCTTCGCTATCGAACCGGTTGTTCCGCCACTGGCACCTGCGCGCGCGACGGGACCCTGCCATGGGGCCCGTTCCAAGAGCGGATGGGCCGCCTGCGCCGGGAGGTCAAACATGCCCTCGAGGACGGGTCGCGGTGCGGCTGCGAAGACGGCGGCGACGTGCTTCGAGATCCTCAAGGTAGAGGAGGGCCTGTGGGCCTTGCGCGGGTCAAGGGATCGAGCCGACGAACAACGCGGTGGAGTGGGCGCTGCGCCATGCGGTGCTCTGGCGGCGGATCAGCGGGGGACCGACAGCGAGCGGGGAGCCGGTTCGTGGAGCGGATGCTGACGGTGGTGGCGACGTGCCGGCAGCAGGGCCGCAACGTCCCGAGAGTACCTGACCTCTTGCTTTGAAGCCGATTGTCGCGGCCAAGCTCTCCCAACTCTGCTGCCGATCACCACGGCGGAGGTCAAAACCACCTGACGGGAGTTCCCGCATGGTCGGCTTCTTACGCGCGATGCGAGGACTATTCGGCGGGAAGTCGACCGGGCCGCGACTGGAGCGCGCCCTGTTCGCGGCACTGAGGCGGCATCAGATGGATCGGGTGCGGGAGCTTCTCGAACGAGGGGCCGACGTCAATCAGAGGGACGAGGATGGCTCGACCCCACTGGACTATGCGATCAGCGACGATGACCTTCCGCCGGAGCTGGTGGGAGAACTCCTGGATCGCGGTGCCAAGCCCGACGCGACCGATGAGGAAGGCACGACGGCCTTGATGGTCGCTCCAACCCCCCTCCTCCCGTTGCTCATCGCGCACGGCGCGAACGTCAATGCACGGGATCGGGCCGGGGGCACCCCGCTGATCCAGGCGGCGTCGCTCGGTGATGTCAAGCGGCTCGAGATCCTGCTGGACCACGGCGCCGAGATCGACGCCACCAACGGACGATCAAACGCACTGATCGCCGTGGTGGAGGCGGGGCAGACCGAGACCGTCCGCTTGCTGCTCGCCCGAGGCGCGGACATCAGCCGCCATCCGGGTACGAGTGGATGGGGGTCCTCCTAGCGGCTGCGAGCGGGGATACGGATCGAGCGCTTCGACTTCTGGATCAAGGCGGGCTTCTGAATGTCCGGACATCACGCGGCGAATCGGCCCTGACGTGGGCATTGAAGCTGGGTCATCTGGAGACCGGACTCGCTCAAGGGTCGTAAGCGCGGAGGAACGCCGCGCCGCTCGCCAGCCCTTCCTCGTTCTGATCCTCAACCACGACCAATCTTATGACATCAATGCGAGGTCGTCTCCTCACACCGTGAACAGCTACCGCCACGCAGTAGGCCGTAAGGTTCCTCCATGTGTAGACGATCCTGGTCCCTCTCGCCCCCAGCCAGCGATAGGTGAGCGCATGGACCGCCTCGTGTACCGGCAGCAGCACGAGGTAGCCGAGGCACATACCCAGGGCGAGGTTGGGGAACGCATCGAGGAACGGGACTCCCGACCTGACCCACAGGAACCCAAGGACGGCGAAGGCGACGGCGTTGACAAGGACGTAGATCGCCTTCACCGGGCTGGGTCGCTTGAGGTAAGCCTGCACGGCGGGAACGAGCTTCTCATGGGCGACCTCTTCGACGAGGGAGAACCTCTTCATGTCGTCGAGGTCTTCGGGCGTGAGTCTCATGTTGAGGCGGCTTTCCCTCCTCATTGCTTGCGGAAGACTACGCCGTATCGTTCGGCAGCCGCCACGGCCTTATGGATGTCCTCAGCGGTCGTGGTGGGTGGGCCTGAATCCCCGTCCTTGACGGGGGTGCCGACCTCCAGGAACCACTTCTCGAAGCCGCCCGGCGAGTACGTCAGGATCATCTTCGTCGGGCGGTCGGTCGTGTTCCTGAACCAGTGCTCCACGCCCACCGGCATGTGGACCCACGTCCCCGGCTTGACCACGTAGGACTTGTCCCCCAGGTGCGCCGTCAACTCGCCCTCGACGACGTAGATCGTCTCGTTCTCCCTGGAGTGCGTGTGCGGCGGCGGGCCACCACCGGGCGGGATCACATCCTCGAAGACGGAATACGCACCACCGGTGTCCTCAGCCCGCACCTTGACCGTCACCCGGACGCCCATCGCCCAGACCTTGGTCCCCTCGCCCTCGGCCACGACCCTGGGCTCGGACGGCTCGACCCGCCTCTGTCCATCGGCATGTACCTGGCTCGTGCCTAACGTGGCCCCGCCCACGAGCCCGGCTTGCGCCACGAGGAACGCCCTTCGATCAAACCTGTCCCATGAGTCGTGTCGCAAGGAGACCTCCTTCCCAGGAACCTCGGAGCCTACTTCCCGAACATTCTGCGAGAGAATAGCCTCGCATCCCCGAAATCACACCACTGTGTCGCTGTCACTGTGTAGACAATCGTAGATCGACGTGGATCACCAGGGGATCTCGCCCCCATCGTCCAGGTACTTGCCCGTGGGCGGGGCGTCCATCGTCGCCAGCTTGAGGGCGATGGCAGCGCCCTGATCGACGGTGCGGGGGGCGGCTTCAGATCCCATGTCGGTCTTGACCCAGCCGGGGCAGACCGAATTGATTGAGATTCAGTCTGCTGCGAGATCCTTGGCCAACGCCAGGGTCAGGGCGTTGAGGGCGGTTTTCGAGGAGTTGTAGGCGAGCATGTTCATGCCGTAGTACGGCGACTTCGGGTCGCTGAGCACGGCGAGCGAGGCCAGTGTCGAGGACTGGTTGATGATCCGTGCGGATGCCGACTTCCGCAACAGAGGCAGCATGTGCTGCGTCACGTTGAAAGCCCCGAAGAAGTTGGTGTCGTAGGTTGTTCGCAGCGTCTCCATCGCCAGTTGCGACGGCCTCGGCGGCGAGGCGAACTCGGCGTTGATCCCGGCGTTGTTCACCAGCACGTCGAGCTTGCCGAAGGTCTCGCCCACCCAGCGGGCAGCGGCTTCGGCACTCTGCGGGTCGGTCACGTCCAGGACGACGGAGTGGGCGTCCAGCCCATCACTCTTGAGCTTGGCTGTGGCTTCTCGGACCTTCGCCTCGTCACGTGCGGCGAGCACCACGGCGAAGCCATGCTTGCCCAGTTGCCGGGCGATCTCGAAGCCGATCCCCTTGTTCGCACCCGTCACCAGCGCCACCTTCTTGTCGGCCATCGCTCATCCCTCCGTTGCTTTGCTCAGAGTGTCACCACGATCCTGCCCGCCGCCTGGTTGGAGCCCATGTACGTCAGGGCTTCCGGCAGGCTCTCCAGGCCCTTGAACTCCCGGTCGATGAGCACGGGGGGCAAAGACCCGTCACCCAACCCAGTGCCGACGAAGTGCCTCGCACGGGCGAATGCCGCCTCGTCCCCGAGCAGGCCGAGGTGTCGATTGCCGGTGTAATTGAACACCGCATAGAGGTCGAACCGTAGGCTGCGGATGAACGCCGACAGCCAGGGGAACGGCACCGGGGCGTAATCCATCAGACCGTAGACGATCCAATGCCCCCGCACCGCCGTGGACTGCACGATCTTCTCCGACAGGTTGCCCGCCACGCAGTCGTAGGCCACGTCCACGCCCCGGCCCCCGGTGATCTCCAGCACCCGAGCCGGGAGGTCTTCCTCCTCCGTGGCGATCACGTGATCGGCCCCGGCCTCGACCAGTACGCCCTTCTTCTTGCTGGTGCGGGTCGTGGCGATCACGGTGGCCCCGGCCTTGTGGATGATCGGGATCGCCGCCTGCCCGGTCGTGCTCGTCGCAGCCGTCACCAGCACGCTCTGGTACGGCTGAAGCCGGGCCAGTTCCATCAGGGCGAAGTAGCCCGTGAAGTAGGCGAATGCGAAGCTCGCCCCTTGCGCCGGGGTCAGGCGATCGGGGGTCTTCATGAGCCCCCGCTCGGGCAGTGTGGCCGTCTCCCCGAAGTTGGCGTAATCGCTGATCGAGAACGCCGGGATCGAACTCACCCGGTCGCCCGCCCTGAAGGCCGTGACGCCGGGGCCGACCGCCTCGACGGTGCCGCTGATCTCGTATCCAAGGCGACTGGGCAGCCGGGGCGACTCGATGTAGGCGTTCGCCAGGTAGAGGAGGTCGGCTCGGTTCAGCCCCATCGCCTGCACCCGGACCCGGACCTCGCCGTGCCCCTGCTCCGTCAGTGACTCTTCCTCCAACTTCAGCCTGTCGGGACCACCGTACTCGTGGAAGCGGTAGACTCGTGTGCTTGCATGGTCGGGCATGGGGATCCTCCTGGACAGGACGCTGGACGATCCGCATCCTTGTAATCCTTGATTTCGCAGCGACAAGTACCTACCTTGAGGTTGGTACTTACCCGGAGGTGTGCGGGATGAAGGGCGAGACGGCGGGAAAGGTCTACAACTGCGGGCTGGAGGCGGCGCTCGACGTGCTGGGCGGCAAGTGGAAGCCGCTGATCCTCTGGAACTTGCAGTCGGGGCGGCGACGCTTCGGCGAACTGAAGCGGCTGGTGGCCGGGATCAGCGAGAAGGTGCTCATCCAGCAGTTGCGGGAACTGGAAGCGGACGGGATCGTCCATCGCAAGGCGTACCCGGAGATCCCGCCCAGGGTCGAGTACTCGCTGACCCCCTTCGGCGTCTCGCTGAAGGAGGCGATGACGCCTTTGTGCCAGTGGGGCACCCGGCACATGGAGCGGATCGGGGCGATCCACCGGACCTGTATGGTTGATAAACGGTCTTGAGCCTCGAAGTGTGGTCTCTTCACCACACGCCGGGCATCAGCCTGTACCGGACCCGCTGGGCGTACTCCCTATAGCCCGGCAGTTCCGCCTGGAGCGTCCGGTCCTCCAGGACTGTCCGCACGAACAGGATCAGGCAGCACAGGACTGCCGGGATCAGCGCCCAGTACGAGCCCAGGGAGAGGGCCATCCCCACGACGAGCGGGGAGGCGGATAGGTAACCCGGATGCCGAACGATTGCGTAAGGCCCGCTGTCGATGACGTGGTGTCCCCTGTCGGTCTGGATGCGGACGGTCGGCTCGAAGAACTTGTTTACCGCCTCGGCCCACGCCATGCCTACCAAGCCGACGAGGAACAAGGCATAGCCGATCGCACAGACCCACCACGGGACGAGCGACCAGTGGAAGCGACCGTCGTCCAGGGCGGCGACGGGGATAACCGAGGTCATGACGCTGATCAGCAGGACGACGATCCCCTTGTCCCAGGATTTGGTCCCGGTGCGGCGGTTGACCCGTGCGGCGAAGATGTCGGGATTGACCCGTCGGAGGTAGATGCTCAGAACGATCCCGGCAACGACGGTCACGACGAAGAACAGCCAGCCCCGAAGCCATCCGAGCGTGCCTGCCGGGACGAACAGCCACAGCAACAATACTACGAGGGTTGCTGCGGTGCTCGTGATCAGGCGACGGCGATCGAATGGCTCCTTTTCCATCGGCATGTGACTTTCCTGCTGGCTTCAGTGGTGGCCGAGGATCGCCTCGATCACCCAGCAGCCCCGCACGTGCCCGGTCGAAATCCGACAATGTGAAAGAACCTCGGCGGCTCGGCAGCCCGATTGCTCCAAGGCATCTGCCAGGCTCGGAATGCGGTCGAAGGACTGCCGCTCATCGATCTCCGTGGCGAGGGTCATCACGCCAGGCGTCCTCCACGCCGGGGCGAAGGTCACGGGACGGAACGGGTTGCCGAAGATGTCCCGGACCCAATCGGCGATGTCACGGCGGTGGCGATTCAGGACCGTCTCGTCCCACTGCGTGCCCGTCCAGCCAAACGCCTCCGGTGCTGTGAATGCGATCCAGGCGGCGATGTCGTCGTCCCATGTCAGCGGGAACTCCTGTTCCGCAGCCAGTTGGATGAACCGATAGGCGCAGTAGACGGCCTTCTGGGTGTGCAATTCGTTGGCTTCGTCCATCGCTTCGCCCGATGAAACGAACGCCTCCCACCGCTCCTCCTCGGTGGCATTTCCCTCGACGAACCGCTCGGCCACCTCGACCGCTCGCAGGCCATCGGTACTCATCATGCCCGCAACCCGGCGACAACAAGCCAGCGAGAGAAAGAGCCGCTTACGCCAGCTTCCAATGTGGTGCTCCCGCAGATGCTCCAGCATCGGCGACGAGAACTCACAGGTCAGCCACTCCGCTTCGGTCATGGAATCGGCTCCCAGCCCGATCACGACACACGAGACCCTCTCCCCACATTCTACGGAGACCGGATTGCCTTGCGGCGACAGGTCATCTATCGGAGGATCGAACCGACGCAGCCTGATCGTCTCTCCTCCGCATGACCAGGCGACGGCGATGTTGGGCTTTACAGGGTACTTCCATGAATCGTGCGGCGGCGTTCTTCACGGTGCTGGTGGCGGGCTTCGGATCAACCTCGCCGACGATCAGCGGTGAGGTCAGTGAACCCGATCCCGCTCGCCCGGTCATCCTGACCCACTACATGACGTGGTTCGAGACCAAGCCCACGAGTAAGGTCTGGGGCTGGCACTGGACGATGGGGCACTTCGACCCCGAGCGGATTGATTCCACAGGCAAGCGGGAGATCGCCTCCCACCTCTACCCGTTGATCGGCCCTTATGATTCCGCGGACCCCGACGTGCTTGAGTATCACACCCTGCTGATGAGGATCGCCGGGATTGATGGCGTGATCGTGGACTGGTACGGAACCAGGGACTTCAACGACTATGCGATGATCCATCGCCGAACCGTATCGCTATTTGACTCGCTCAAACGGGTCGGGATGAAGTTTGCCGTCTGCTACGAGGATCGGGCACTCAAGGCGCTGGTCGAGCATGGCAAATTGTCGCCTGGACAAGCACTCGATCAGGGGAAGTCGGACCTTCGGTTTTGTGCCGAGAAGTGGTTCGGTGATCCTGCTTATGCCAGGTGGGACGGGAGGCCGCTGTTGCTCGTCTTCGGACCAGAGTACTTGAAGCAGGATCAATGGGTGTCGATTCTGTTGGGCTTACAGCCGAGCCCGGCCTTCCTCACCCTCAACGAGCGGCGAGAACCGGCGATCGGGAGTTTCGCCTGGCCACCGATGTGGGCCTCGAAGGACGGCGTGCTCACCACGAAAGCCCTCGATGAGTACCTCGACCGCTTCTACAAGCAGGACGGCCCCAAGATCGCAGGTGCCTTCCCTGGGTTCCACGACATCTACAAGGAGGCGGGAGCCCAGCCGACTTACGGTTTCCTCGATCCTCGCAATGGCGAGACGCTCGACCATACGCTGGTGCGGGCCAAGGAGTCGGGAAGTCCCTTCATCCAGACGATCACCTGGAATGACTTCGGCGAGGGCACCTGCATCGAGCCGACCCGTGAGCATGGCTACACGTACCTCGAAAAGATCCAGGCGATCCGCCTCCGATCTGGCGACCGTGGGTTCCCCTACACGGCGGCGGATCTCCGGTTGCCCTTCCGAGTCTACGAACTGCGGAAGCACAGCGGCCTCTCGGCTGAGGCACGAGGAGCAATCGACGGCATCGTGAGCGACCTCTTCACAGGCGAGGTGGGTACGGCGTCGAAGCGGCTGGAATACCTTATGAAGAGGGGCGGCAACTGATGAGGGCATAACCGAGGTTCAGAAGGGGGCCAGCGACGACATCGGGGTTCTCATCAACCGCCCGAAAGACACAGATCTGGGTCTGGAACAATGAGCAACGACCTTACTTGAAACGCTCGGCGATCGAGGAGGTTCGGAAGACCCCCCGTTGCATCACCTTTTCGCCAGACGGCTCGACGATCGTCTGCGTCAATGGCTTTGTCGTGAGAGTCCTGGACGCCCGCAGCGGGAAAACGATCTTGGTCTTCGAGATGCACACCCAAGCCGTGGGAGGTGTCGCCTATCTTCCTGGCGGGAAGTATCTGCTGTCGGGCGGTTACGACAAGACGGCACGACCTTGGGACGCCAAGACGGGCGAGCAGGTTCTTGAGTACGGCGATGCCACGGACGCCATTGAGCCGGTCGCCGTATCCGCCGATTGGCGGCTCCTCGCCGTGGCGGGCCAAGAGCAGATGATCAGGCTCATCCTGTTGTGGTCACATGCAGACCGCTGAGCCCGAGCGTTCTCGGCGGCGATCCTGCGAATCAAGGTGTACCGCTGCTTGTTGTAGGTGCTATTCGTGAACGACTAACCGTTCTGGGCAAGGCCATTGTGTCTCCGAGCCCCGGCGAGATGGCGAACCGTCCGCTCCATCCGTGGTTTCCAGTCGTTGATGATTGGACCGAAGCAAAGAACACGCCGTCGATCAGACGCACGCTCCAGGATAAAGTGAAGCAGAGTTGTACCGACAGCGTAATCGAGCTTTGCCATGCCCGTGACCTACGTCAACCGTCATGAGACGACCTACTACCTGCATGTCGGGAAGACCAGGAAGGGTAACCCGAGGTACTGGTTCTCGAAGAGCCCCGAGGGCGATCTCGTCGATGCACTTCCCGAGGGCTACGAGGTCTACGAAAACCCCGATTGCCAGGTCTTTCTCCGCAAGATCGTGCCGCAGAAGGTGACGCCCTTCGAGGTCGCCACTGTGACGAAGGGGCTGGAACGGTACGCTCCGGGTGAGAAGTGCCTGGTCGATGTTCAGGGAGAGCACATCGTCGTTTACCACGCCGAGAAGTCGAAGCTCGACCTTCCCGCCTCCGCTTTCGTTCGCAGCGAGCCGATCTTCTTCGGGCGCTACATGAAAGTCATGCAGTTCATCCTGGACGACGAGGGCGAGCGGACGTTCCGTGTCCAACGGTGGTGTTTCCGTGGCTCGATCGACGACTGGATCGACCTGTGGTCGTCGGGGGGCATCGGTCATCTCCCCGATCTCGTCAAGAAGTACTGCCCGCACATCGGGAAGGAGTCGTTCTTCGAGTTGATGTGATCAGGGTAAGCTGGGCATCGCCAGGGAGGACATCTACGATGATAGGCTCACAGGGCGATGCAGAGGATGTCGTCATCTGCCCCGGCTGCGGCCTCCGGTTGCCCCGCCTGGAAGACGGCGTGGCGAACCCGCAGGTGAACGCCTCTGCCGAGTGCCAGCGGTTCTGCCACGAACTCTCGCTCTACACGCTGGCTCACGGCGATGCGTTCTTCATCCATCAAGTGACGGTGGACGCCTACGCCGCCCAGCACGCCGGTCCTTCCTCGAAGCCGATCACTGTCGCCTTCGCATTGATTGGTCTCTGCCTGCTCATCGAACGTGGGCACACGGGGAAAGCCGTGCAGAGGGCGCACATGCGGCTCGCCAACCGGTCGAAGCGGTGGCCTTCGTTCGATGCCCCCGCAGACCGGGGAATTGTCACCGTCGCAGTCAGGGCGATTGCGCCATTCTGGGTAAT
>JAXMBE010000094.1:0-23018 GCA_046349995.1 Isosphaeraceae bacterium
TCGATCCCGCGGCCGCCGTAGCGGAAGGCAGCGACATTCGCCACGACCAGGATGCCGGCCAGCAGCGCCGTGTTCAGGAACAGGTGGGAGAGGTCCGTCGCGCGGCGGAGGACCGGGCTACAGTGCCGGTAGGGGCGATTCGCCTGGTTCTGCCAGACGACCAGCCCGACGCCCGCCAGGAAGGGCGGGATCGACCACGGGATCCCGTAAGTCGGCGCGAGAAGTCCCCCGGCCAGGACGAGCCCCAGGCCGATCGCCAGCAGGAGCAACGACCGCTCGCGGTGGACCGGCGTTGGCGCCTGCGACTCATCCTCGGGGCCGGGCCGGGTGCCGGGCAGCGACCCCCGCAGCACCGCGTAGATCGCCAGGAAGCCCCCCAGGGCCACGAACGCCAGCCAGACTTCCGGTCGGCTCAGCAGATTGGACGGACCTTCAAGCATCGACGCAACGTCTCTCGACTCGAATTTGATCGCCTCAGACCCGGCGCCGGTTCTCCACGACCTTGACGGTCACGAACAGGGCCAGCACGCAGACCGACAGATGCAACGCGATAAACCTCGGGTCGAGCTGACCCTGGCCCAGCGCGCGGAGCTGGATGTAGACCGCCACGAACCGGATGGCGTCGGCCCAGCCGGCCTGCTGACGGATCCCCTGGAAGTAGAGCAGCATCGTCAGCACGACCATGAGGAAGAGCACGACGAACGTCCAGATCGCGGCCACGATCTGGTTTCGCGTCAGCGCGCTGAACAGCAGACCGATCGCGACGAACATCATCCCCATCGAGGTCAGCCCGATGCCCAGGCTGAGCAGCGGACCGAGGTCGAAGTAGAATTTCGCCTGGTAGTAGAGGAACGGCAGGTACAGGAAGAACGGGGCCAGGATCGCGAGGTAGACGATCAGGCCCGCCAGCCACTTGGAGGTCACCACCTCGAGCTCGGAAACCGGGAGGGTCAGGAGCGTCTCGATCGTCCCCGACTTCCGCTCCTCGGCGATCAGTCGCATCGTCAGCAGCGGCACGGCGATCACGATGGAGATCCAGAACAGCGAGCTGCCCGAGATGTAGGTCGTCATCGGGTCACGCAGGCTGGAGAGCTCTCGCTGGGGCTGCGCGAGCAGCTCCACGAGCTCCCAGAAGTTCAGGAACGCGATCACCTGGAACGCCAGGAGCACCAGGTAGGCCATCGGCCCGAGGAAGAACGAGCCGAGTTCGCGTGCCAGGAGGGTCGGGACATGCCGCATGTTCAGGCCACCTGTTCTCCGACCGCGGCTGTGTCACCGCCCGTCACGGCCTCGACGAATCGCTCCTCCAGCGAGCTGCGCCGGAGCTCGAGCCCGCGGATCACCCACCCGTTGGAGGTGAGCTTCCGGCAGATGGACTCTCTCGGGTCCGAGCCGGCTCGTGCGAAGACGGTCAGGCCGCACAGGCCGTCCTCGGCCGATTCGATGACCGCCTTGCGGACTCCCTCGACCGCCAGGAGCGCCGCGCGGACGGCCTCGGCCGGCCCGCGCGCCTCGACGAAGATGGCCTTCTCCTGTTTCAGCCGCTCGAGCGGCTCGTCCAGCACGATCCGGCCCCGGGCGATGATGATCGCCCGCCCGCAGACGGCCTCGACCTCCGACATGATGTGCGTGGACAGCAGGACCGTGTGGCGATCGCCGAGCTCGCGGATCAGCGCCCGGACCTCCAGGATCTGGATCGGGTCGAGCCCGGAGGTCGGCTCGTCGAGGATCAGGATCTCGGGGCTGTGGACCAGGGCGTCGGCGAGGCCCACACGCTGACGGTAGCCCCGCGAGAGCTGGCCGAGCACGCGGTCCTCGACGTCCCGCAGGCCGCACCGCGAGACCACCTCGCTGACGGCCAGCCGGCGCCGCGACCGGGCCACGTCCTTCAGCTTCGCGCGGTACCGCAGGTACTCCTTCACCCGCATCTCGGTGTAGAGCGGGACGTTCTCCGGCAGGTAGCCGACCCGGCGGCGGACCCCCAGCGGGTCGTCCAGGACGTCGCAGCCGGCGAGCACCGCCCGGCCGCTCGTCGGCGAGAGGAAGGTCGTCAGGATGCGCATGGTGGTCGTCTTGCCCGCCCCGTTGGGGCCGAGCAGCCCGACGATCTCGCCCTTCCCGACCCGGAAGGTCATCCGGGCCACGGCCTCGACCGAGCCGAACCACCTGCTCAGCCGCTCCACCTCAATCATGTCCGCGTCGGCCTCCCAGGAGCCCTCAGCCCGTCCCTCGGCGATGTCTCGGTCGGGCCGGCGTCCCGCCCTTCACCAAGAGTACACCAGGAGACGGATCGGTGACACCGAGGCCGGTCTGAAGATCCATGAGGAGGGCATCTCTCACCACATGACGTCGTGAAGGACGAGCGATGGCGCACTCCTGGGTGCGTGTAGAACTGCTCCCATGATCTGGTCGGATGGATGCCCGTCACCCCGTGGACGGTTCGGCGACCCAGACGAGGACCACGCACTGCATGCCGTCGTCGCGATGGGCGTTCCGTGGGCCCTCGACGGCAGCCCGACCGGGCTCCCGGGGCGGGGCTCCGCGCTCTTCCGAGGGCTTCCGCTCCGGAAGTCCAGCCAGCAGTTCGGCCTGCGTCGGCTGCGTGGGGGAGGGCTCCGGCTCGCGGAGGTCGGGGCGGCTGCGTTCCCGTTCCCGCCCAGCGGTCGCCTCAACCGCGGGTGCGGGAGGCGTCCCGGACGGCGGAGTCGTCGGGGTGGTCCTATACGCAAGCTCGGTCGCCTCTGCCAGCTTGATATCGCCGGCGGGATGAGCCGGCAGCGAGACCACCTGGCCGATTTCGGCCAGCTGGACCGCGATCAGGGGCTCGACGGCATCCTCCTGCACCCGATCGGCGAAGGTCGCCTTCAGGCGGTCCCGGAACGGTTGGAGCTCGCTCTCGTCGAGGACGACCGCGAAGACCGTCGCCTTGCCGGGATGGGCCGGATCGACCACGATCCCCTGGGCCACCGAGATCCTGAAGAAGTCGCGCTGCGTCGTTGACTCCACCAGCGAGCGGACCTCGGGCTCGCAGGAACGGTCGATCTGGTCGGTGATGACGAAGATCTTCCGGAGACGCTGGTCGTCGAGCAACGCCCGCACCCGCGCTGATCGCGGGATTCCCCCGGCGTGTCCGCGACGGCCACGGCCGGGACCGTGGGGACCTCGACCGGAACCGCCGCGGGAGGGGATTCGGTCCTCGAGATGATCTCGTGGGCCTCCCGATCCTGCGTCTCGGACTCGACGCCGGGGGCCCTGGCCTCGCGCGGGGGCTGCATGACCGGGTTGCCGGCGATCACCACCGGACGGTCGCCCTGGTCCGGACGCAACACCCTCCCCAGGCGCGGGAGCACGGCGGGCAGGCACGCGAGGAGGATCGCCGCGGCCGCGGCCGCACCGGCGAGACGCACGCGGCGGGAGTCGCGAGGAGACCAACCCCAGGTCCCGCGAGTCCGCGGCTCCGCAACCAGGCGGTCGAGGACCCGCGCCGAGAGGTCCGGGGGCTGTGGGCGGGAGAGGCCGGCGACCGATCGCCTGACCGCCCGCAACGACTCGACGGCCCTGGAGAGGGCGGGATCCGCGGCGATGGCCGCCTCGATCCGCCCGGCTTGACTGGCGTCGAGCTCGCCGTCGAGGTAGGCGCTCAGGATCGGATCGTCGGGAGTAATCATGACTCGGCTCTGGGACGGATTCTCGTGGGACATAAGGGACGACCGATTGCGTGCCGCGGCGGGACGGCGGAGCTGGGTTTCCCGCCTCAATCTTTCGCAGCGTGCTTCGCGCCTCCGGCTCGACGGCTGCCGGCCGGATCCGGACCGAGGGTGCCTTCCAGGAGCAGTCGGAGCTCGCAACGGGCACGATGCAACCGGCTCCGGACCGTGCCGACGGGAATGTTCAAAAGTTCACCAATTTCTTCGTAACGGCAACCGTCGAAGTCTTTCAGGAGCACGACGGCCCGATGCTCCGGGCAGAGCTTCCCGAGGGCGTCCGCGACGATGGCCTCACGCTCCCCGCGCTCGAGGGCGGCCGAGGGGTCGCTGGCGGACGACTCGTCGGCCAGCTCGACGGCCGCCTGGTGACTGCTTCGGTGCCCTAATCCCTGAAATACGGAAAATTTGCGGCTCCGTCTCCCGCTCAGCGCCAGGTTCACCGCGATGCGGTAAATCCAGGTGTAGAAGGAACTCTCGCCCTGGAACTGGTCCAGTTTCTGGAAGGCCCTCACGAACGCGTCCTGGACCACGTCCTGGGCATCCTCCGCGGAGCCCAAAAGGTGGTGGATGGTCGGGTAGAGACGATCCTGATAACGCCGGACCAGGACGCCGAAGGCCTCGGTGTGGCCTGAGCGGCAGGCCGAAACGAGGCTGTCGTCGTCCGGAGCCCCAGTCGTTACCGCTTTGGACGCATCCACGTTGCCGAAGGTTCCGGAAATCAGAAAGAACGGGAAAGGATGGTCATGATTCGGACGATCATCGACGGTCCGGCCTGACGCACGTCGGGGCCCGCCTCCGGGGGCGGTCAGGCCGGCGAGGCGACGAGAAGTGCGAGACGTCGGACGCCGGACGTCGAGTGCCGGACCCTCACGCCCCGACGCACCGGGGTCAACGAATTCTATCCGCCATCCCC
This sequence comes from Isosphaeraceae bacterium, assembly GCA_046349995.1. Classification (GTDB taxonomy): domain Bacteria; phylum Planctomycetota; class Planctomycetia; order Isosphaerales; family Isosphaeraceae; genus Aquisphaera. The sequence goes on from JAXMBE010000094.1 coordinate 4,621, forward strand.
GACCAAGGCGAGTCGACAGCGCCGGGCACCTGGCACCGCGGGCGGACGACTGCTCATGGATAGTCGAGGATACCGGGTTGACCCGGCGTCCTCGCTCGGCGATGAAGGGACGGGCCCGGAGCAATCGCCGTCCTCGTATCGACATCCGGGCGTTTCGGTCTAGGATGGGCGGCGGGACGCACCCGCACCGGGTGGGCTCATGGGGCGTCGGGGCGTTTGTGGTCCGTCTTCGGACCGCGGTCCCCCGGCCCGAGCGTCCCACGCGTCGGCGATCGAACCAGGTCCACCGGTCATTTCGTTCTCTCGGGGGTCGGGGCCGTGACATCAGCGTCCGCACCAATTCGTTCAGGGCCGCCCGGCCGTCAGCTCCTCGGGCTGGTGATCTCGCAGGCCCTGGGGGCGTTCAATGACAACGCCTGGAAGCAGATTGCCGTCCTGCTCACGGCCTCGGCGGCGGCGAGCTTCGAGGCCACGATGCGGCAGGCGGCGCTCGCCCAGGCCACGCTGCTGCTGCCGCTGGTGCTCTTCAATCTGCCGGGCGGCGCCCTCGCCGATCGCCTGAGCAAGCGGACTGTCCTGGTGGCCCTGAAGGTCGTGGAAGTGGCACTGATGGCCGTCGCCGGACTAGCCCTGATCGCGAACCCTGCGGGGGGCAATGCGGCGCTCCTGGTGCTTGGCCTGCTCGGCGTGCAGGCGGCGCTCTCCAGCCCCTCCAAGTATGGGATCCTGCCGGAGATCCTGCCTCACGAGTCGCTCTCGGTGGGCAACGGGCTGCTCGAGATGTGGGGGAACCTGGCGATCATCCTCGGGACCGTCGCCGGGGGCCTGATCCTGGAGCTGTCGGGGGCGAGGACCTGGCTGGGTGCCCTGTCCCTGACGGTCGTGGCGGCGTGCGGGTTGGCGGCGGCCCTGACGATCCCGCGCGTCCCGGCCGCCCGGCCCGAGCGAAGGCTGAGCGAGACCCTGGGCATCGGCTGGACGGCCATCCGCACCGACCGCATCATGCGGCTGGCGACCGTGGGGCAGATCCTGATCTGGTCGATCGCCAGCCTGATCCCCGCGGCGGTGCTGAGCCATTCGCTCGCCACCCTGGGATTGCCGAGGTGGCAGACGGGCTTCCCGCTGGCCGCCCTGGGCCTGGGCATCGGGCTGGGCTCGATGGCCGCGGGCAAGCTCTCCGCGGCCAAGGTGGAGTATGGACTGGTGCCGCTGGGCGCCATCGGGCTGTTCCTGAGCACCCTGGTCTTCGGACTGATCACCCCGGGGTTCGCCCTGACGATGGTGCTCATGGCGCTCGTCGGCGTCTCCGGCGGGCTGGTCCTGGTCCCCCTGAACGCCCTGATCCAGTGGCGGGCGCCGGAGGACCGCAGGGGGTCGGTCATCTCGGTGGTGACCGTGCTGGTCAACGTCGGCATGCTGGCTGGCTCGGTCCTCGCGTTTCTGCTGGCCGCCACGGGCATCGGATCCGCCAGCCTCTTCCTCGGGGTCGCCATCGCGCTGGGCCTGGGAACGGTGTAGGCGCTCTGGCTCCTGCCCGACGCCCTCCTCGGTTCCTCCTCGTGCTGGCGTGCGGGACGTTCTACCGGCTCCGGGTGGTCGGCCGGGAGAACGTCCCCCTGGAGGGGCCGGCGCTCCTGACGCCCAACCACGTCTCCTTCGTCGACGGCCTGTTCCTGATCGCGGCGATCGACCGGCCGATCCGGTTCGTCGTCTACGCCGAGTACTTCAAGCGGCCACTCATCGGGCGGTTCCTCCGTGCCATGAAGGCGATCCCGATCGCCGGCAGCGGCGGGCCGAAGATGATCCTGGAGGCCTTCCGCGAGGCGGGGAGGACCCTCGACGCCGGCGAGCTGGTCTGCATCTTCCCCGAAGGACAGCTCACGCGAACGGGCATGACGCTGCCCTTTCAGCGCGGCTTCGAGCGGATCCTCAAGGGGCGCGACGTCCCGGTGATTCCCATCCATCTCGACCAGGTGACCTCCAGCATCTTCAGCCCGATGCAGGAGAGGAGACTGCCCCAGCAGCTCCCGCTACCGGTCACGATCTCCTTCGGCCGGCCGCTCCCCGCCACGACCTCGCCCGGCGAGATCCGCCAGGCCATCACCGAGCTCGACCAGGCCGCATGGGAGCACCGCAAGCCCGATCGGCCGCCGCTCCATCACCAGTTCATCAGCCGGGCACGCCGCCACCCGTTCCGCATGGCCCTGGTCGACGGGATCACCCCCGAGCTGTCCTACATCAGGGCACTGGCGGCGTCGGTCGCGATGGCCCGGGCGCTCCGACCCCGCTGGGAGGCTCAGGACGCCGTCGGGATCATGCTGCCGTCGAGCGTGGCCGGGGCCCTGGTCAACCTCGCGGCCGCGTTGTCCGGCCGGATCGCCGTGAACCTGAACTTCACGGCCGGACGGGCCGCCGTGGACTCGGCGTGCGCGCAGGCGGCCGTCCGGACCGTGGTCTCCAGCCGGGCGTTCCTCGAAAAGGCCGCGATCCAGCCGCCCGAGGGCGTCGAGGTCATCTGGCTGGAGGACCTGAAGGGCACGATCACCGGCACCGACCGGGCGCGGGCCCTGGCGATCGCCTGCCTCGCCCCGGCCCGTCTCCTCGAGCGGCTCTGCGGCGCGACGCGGAAGACGACGATCGACGACACAACCGCCCTGATTTTCAGCAGCGGGAGCGAGGGCGAGCCGAAGGGGGTGGTCCTCTCCCACTTCAACATCGACTCCCAGATCGAGTCGATCGCGCAGGTCTTCCGGATGTATCCGGACGACCGCATCATGGACATCCTGCCGTTCTTCCACTCCTACGGGTACCTGTTGCTCTGGCTGTCGCTCTGCCGCGGGATGGGGCTCGTCTGCCACGTCAAGCCGCAGGAGTCGGGCACCGTCGGCGCGCTGGTCGAGCAACATGCGGCGACCGTCCTGTTCGCGACGCCGAGCTTCCTGAACATCTACACCAGGCGGTGTCCGGCCCCGCAGTTCGGGTCGCTCCGGCTGGTCATCGCGGGGGCGGAGAAGCTCTCCGACCCGGTGTCCGCGGCCTTCGAGGACAAGTTCGGCATCCGTCCCCTGGAGGGCTACGGCATGACCGAGTGCTCGCCGGTGGTGGCCGTCAACGCGCCGGACTTCCGCGCGCCGGGCTTCTTCCAGCCGGGGCATCGGCGGGGCACGGTGGGACACGCCTTGCCGGGCGTGGCACTCAGGGTGGTGAAGCCCGACGGGGTCATCGATCAGCCCGTGCTCGAAGGGCTCGAACAGGTGGAGACCCTGCCGGTCGGCACGGAGGGTTTGATCCTCGTGAAGGGGCCCAACGTGATGCGCGGCTACCTGAAGCGCGACGACCTGACGCGCAAGGCGATCAGCGACGGCTGGTACGTCACCGGGGATCTCGGGCGACTCGATGAGGACGGATTCCTGACGATTACGGGCCGATTCTCGCGGTTCTCCAAGATCGGGGGCGAGATGGTTCCGCACGCGCGGGTCGAGGAGGCGCTCAACCAGGCCGCCGGGACCGACGAGCCGGCCTTCGCCGTGACGGCCGTCCCCGACGGCCGCGGGGGAGACCGCCTCGCAGTGCTGCACCTGCTGGACGACGGCCAGGTCGACGGGTGCCTGGCGAAGCTCGGGGCCATGGGCCTCCCCAACCTGTTCCTCCCCCGTCGCGACCACTTCGTGAAGGTGCAGGAGCTGCCGATCCTCGGGACGGGCAAGCTCGACCTCCGCGCCCTGAAGCGAATCGCCGCCGAGGCGCTCCGGGCCGACGCCGAGGACGCGCAGCCCCGGGCCGCGGCCGTCTCGGCCCAGTGAACGGGGGAAGTTCCGCCCGACGCGTGGCTGCCGCTCGCCGGCCCGACGCACCCCGGAAGGAGGGGCTCCGCCTCGGCCGGTGAAGTGGCATGAAAGGCCGCGATCGAGAGCCCTCATCAATCAGCGCCCCGACAGGGATCTCGGCCACGTCAGGCTGTTCAGCGGGGCACCTTCGTCAATACTCCAGAACGGACCATCGTCCGCTTCGGGCGCGCGACCGTAGTGGCCCGCACTCGCACGGCCGCCGCGCCGCGGCTCGGCTGCATGAGGCCGGCACGTCAATCGTCGGCAAACGGGTGATCGTCCTCCCGCGCCGCCGATGCTTCCTGCCCGGGAACCCGATCGCCAGGGCCATCCTCCAGGAGGCGGCAACGGCGTCACCCGAGCGAGGCGCGCTCATCCCCGGGCGATGACCTCCGCTTCAGCCTTCGTCTCCAGCAGCGGCCGCTCGCCGCGATGACAACGGTGAGCAGATCAAGGACGCGGGGCCCAGGAGCAGGGAGTCCCGACGATCACGGGGCCGGCGAGGACGCGGATGACGGGGTCGGCGGCCGAATGCCCGACGTGGACGCGGCGGTTCCGCGTCCGGTGGGCTGCTGTCGCCCCGAGTTCCCTCGAGATCAATGCGATTGCTCTGTGCCAGGTCGCATCTCCGGCGCGGAGCGATCGCGCGTATTCGAAGCCGGAGTGTCGCGGGAGGTCGCCGCCCATCCGCGCAGGTGCCAGGCCAGGTCTGGGACCCGAACTTCAATCCGATTGGGAAGGAAATCCGACCGATTCTGTAAGGCTTTTCAATTCGGTACGTAGAGGTATGTAGTATCCCCTGTTCGTCCATGTGTTCCGTCCACGAGGATCATCGCAAGCGTCTGCCCAATGGCCCAGGGCCTCTGGCAGGACGTCGCCGCGTCCCTGACCCCGGAGAGCTGTCCTGGATTGGAGTGGATTCCCGGGTTTGGGACCCGGAAATCCGGATGCTCCCCTGGGCACCCGCCTCAAGTCCGGAAGTGCGCGAAACTTGCGAAGGCGATGCCATTGGTTGGCGTCGCGCGGCCTTCTCCCATGTTCAGTCTGTCGCGTCGGTTCGTGCCCTCGTCCCGTGACCTTCATCGCCCGTGACGGGGCAGTCCGCTCTGCGGCCCCGTCGATGATCGGCTTCAGGGCCCGGACGTGAGGCTGGCCCGATCGAGGATGGCCTCATCCGGTCGGATCCCGTCCGACCTCGGTGTCGGTGTCAGCCTCCTCAGCCATGGTGGAGACGCATCCGTTCGGGATCGCCTTGAACAGCCCGTGAGTCGCCTCGATTCCGAGCACAGCCGCGTTCGCTCTTCTTCCTCGAGATTCTCAGGTGGCCCAAATCAAGGGTCGCGTCCTTGACCGGCAGAACAACGCGTGCAAGGCGCATTCGGCCGGCGGGTCATCGAGAAGAATTGCACCGATTCGATCTGAAGCCCCCAACCACTTCGCCAGTGTCCGTCGACCAGCCAGGTTGGCCCCGATTCCTCCAAGAAAGGCCTCAGCTCCCATGTCGACACACCCGATGGGCAAGCTCACTCGCCGCCGCCACTCGCGGGTCAGAGCCGACCGGTCGCGGCCGCGCTCCCGGCCGTTACGGGAGTTGATGGCGAGCCGGACCCTGCGGTCCATAAAGGGCGCCACCTTAGACCACGTCGTCGCGCCTGACGGCTTCACCAGCCTTCGAGAGGCCATCGCCCTGGCCGACGACGACGGGGCCGAGGACACGATCGTCCTGCCGCACGCGATCGGCGGCGTGGTGGGGACGTATACGCTCGTCCTGGGCGAGCTGGCCGTCGACGATGCCGACGCGCTCACCATCGAGTCCGACGGCGGCACGGCGACGATCGACGCCCTGGGCGCCAGCCGGGTGTTCTCGATCGCGGCCGGGAGCGACGTCACGCTGCGGGGCCTGGTCATCACCGGCGGCTATTCTGCCGCGACCGGCGGCGGCATCTACAACCTGGGGACGCTGACGGTCGAGGGGAGCTCGATCATCGGTAATTCGGCGGCGGGCGAAGGAGGTGGGCTGGATAACCTGGGCGATGGAGTGGCGACCATCTCGGGAACAACGTTCAAGGAGAATCACTCCGGGGGGTACGGAGGCGGCTTCCGGAACCTCGGCATCTGGGGCAACCACGGGTCGATGACGGTGAGCGATTCCGCGTTCATCGGCAACACGTCGTACTATAACGGCGGCGGGTTCGACAACAATGGCGTGCTGGTGCTCTCCGGCAGCCACTTCGAGGGCAACCAGGCCACATCCGGCGCCGGCGCGCCGTCGGCAACGGCGGCACGATGACGGTGAGCGACTGCACCATCGTCGGCAATTCCGCCAGGTATTCGGGCGGGGGCATCTTCAACTACTTCACCGACGCCGACTTCGCCAGCCACCTTGACATCACGCGCACCACGTTCGACGGCAATGTCTCGACCGAGGCCTGGGGCGGGGCGCTCTCGACCTACGGCACGGCAACGCTCAGCGACAGCTCCCTGATCAACAACGAGGCATTCTACGGTGGGGGCGGCATCGACAACTACATCGGGTCGCTGGTCGTCTCGAACACCACGATCGACGGCAACCGGGCAATGAACAGCGACGGCGGCGGCGTCCACAGCTATGACGCCACGCTGGAGGTCCACGGGAGCACCATCTCCAATAACCGGTCCTGGGGTGACGGTGGTGGCCTCTCGTCTTACTACGAGCCGATCCTCGTCTCCGGCACGGTCATCCGGGACAACATCAGCCAGAGCGGGTACGGCGGAGGGATGTACAGCTACGTCATCTCCGACACGGTGACCATCGAGGGCAGCGAGATCTCCGGCAACACGGCCTACTACAGCGGCGGTGGCGTGATCCTGGGTGGGGACTTCGGCACGACGCTCGTCAGCAACAGCACCATCGCCGACAATACCAGTCAGTTCGGCTCCGGCGGCGGCGTCGTCAACTACGGCTATGGCCGGACGACGAACATCACCGACAGCAACATCACAAGCAACACGGCCATGGATACCGGGGGCGGCCTGGCCTTCAATTCCGGCTTCGGATCCGTCACGATCCTCAATAGCAAAATCGCGGGCAACGCGGCCGGGAACCGGGGCGGCGGTCTGTACAGCGTGTCGGACACGCTGACGCTTGCTGGCGCGGTGGTCTCCGCCAATACGGCGGGCGACGGCGGGGGCGGAATCCACGCCTACGCGACCACGCTCCACGTCGCGGACAGCGCGATCACCGACAATCTCGGTGACGGCATCCGGACCGAGTACGGCTCTTCCGGCTCAACGATCGGCACGCCGGGAACCGGCAACACGATCACCGGCAACACGGGGGCGGGGATCGCGGTCCTTTACGGCTACGCGGGCAACTCGATCCGCGGCAACGCGATCCACGACAACGGCGGCCTGGCGATCGACCTCGGCGGCGACGGGCGCACGGCCAACGACCTGGGCGACCTGGACTTCGGGCCGAACGATCTTCAGAACTACCCCGTCATCGAGAGCCTGACCACCGGCGCGACGACGCATGTCACCGGCCGGTTGAGCAGCACGCCGAACACGACCTTCACGATCGACCTCTACGCGCAGGCGGGCAAGGCTCCCGTCAATCCTGGCTCGAGCCTCCGCTACCTGGGCTCGGTCCAGGTGACGACCGACGGGTCCGGCCTGGCCACCATCGACGCCGCCCTGGCCGCGGCGACTTCGTCGGGCGAGCTGGTCAGCGCCACGGCCACCAGCCCCGACGGCAGCACGTCGGAGTTCTCGGACTTTCCCCTGGTCCGGGTCTCCCCGCTCGACGGCCTGGCGACCACCGAGAACGGCGCCCGGTCCAGGTTCACAGTGGTCCTCTCCGTGAAGCCGACCGCGAGCGTGATCGTTCCGCTCAGCAGCTCGGACCCCGGGGAGGGGACCGTCGCCCCCGCCTCGCTCACCTTCACTCCGGCCAACTGGAACGTCCCGCAGGTGGCGACGATCACCGGCGTCAACGACGCGGTCGTCGACGGCCCGGTCGCGTACTCCATCCTGACCGGTCCGGCGATCAGCCAGGATCTGCGGTTCAATTGGTTCGACGCGGACGACGTCTGGGCGACCAACTACGACAACGAGCTCCCACCCGCGGAGGCGGTCCGTCCCCTGGGCAGCCTGATCCACGGGGCCTCGATCGAGGGCGTGATCGCCGAGGCCGGACGCGTCGAGGGCTACTCGCTGCGAATCGACCCGGGCCAGACGCTCAGCGTGCTGGTCGAGCCGGCCGGCGGCCTCCGGCCGGTCATCCGGGTCCTCGACCAGTCCGGCGCCGTGGTCGACACGGCGACCGCCATCTCGCAGGGCGCCGATGCGCTCGTGCAGACCATCCACGTCCCCGGCCCGATCGCCGGCGGGGGTGCTCCGGTCACCTACCGGGTCGAGATCGCCGGCAACGGCGGCACGACGGGTCTCTTCACGGCGAGCCTTTACCTCAACGCTGCGGTCGAGACCGAGGGCCACGGCGGGGCGACGAACGACACGCGCACGACGGCCCAGAAGCTCGACGGCGCGTTCGTCACGCTCAACACCGGGGGCGGTTCGGCGACGCAGCCGGACCGCGTCGCCGTGCTGGGCCGGATCTCGTCGGTCGCGGGCGGCCGCGACGACTACTACCGCTTCTTCGTCGCGCCCGGGCAGAGCGTCACGGTCGCCCTGGCGAGCCTGTCGGCCGGGGATGCCGATGTGACGCTGCTCGGCCCGACGGGAGCGACCCTCGCGATCGGGAACGACGCCGATCGGATCGCCGACTTCCTGGCGACCGCGGGCGGCATCTACTCCGTCAAGGTCGACGGCGACGAAGGGACGTCCTACGGCCTGGTGGTCACCCGCAATGCCGCGCTCGACTCGGGACGTGACCGCGACCTCGCCTCCGCGCAGCCCATCCTCGGCCCCGAGGTCGCCGGCCGGCGGTGGGCGATCGGAGAACTCGGCGGGCTGGACGGCGAGTCCTCGCCGTCCGACCCGGTCGGCCTCCCGCTGGGCCTCTACGACGGTTCCGGCTTCCTCTGGGACATCGCGGGAGACGGGGACATCGGTGACGGGACGTCCGACGCCTACGACGGCGGGCTCTATCACGAAGGCTTCCCGTACTTCTCGAGCGCGGCCGCGGAGGACGGCGGCCGAGAGATTGTCATCGGACAGGCCACCATCGGCGACGTGGTGGTCACCCGGAAGATCTACGTGCCCGCCGACGGCACGTTCGCCCGCTTCCTGGAGATCGTCACCAACGCGGGCGCCTGGCCGACGGACTACACCGTGCGGATCAGGACCAACCTGGGATCCGACGGGAACGAGACCTTCGTCCGGACCTCGAGCGGGGACGGCGACTTCGACGCCGCGGACGACTGGATCGTCACCGACGATTACGACGCGGCCGGCGATCCCACGATGCTGCACGTCATCGCCGGCGAGGGCGGCTCGAGGCCCTCGTACGCGGCCAGATTCGGCGACAACCTCTCCTACAACTACGACCTCAGCCTGGCACCCGGCGAGACGAAGATCGTCATGCACTTCGCGTCCCAGAACGCGAGCCAGGCGGACGCCCTGGCGCGGGCACCCGAGCTCGCGGCCCTCGGCGAGGAGACGCTCGCCGGCATGACCGGGGACGAGCTGAAGCTGGTGGTGAACTTCGCGACCCTCGTAGCCACCTCGGACTTCTACCGGATCACCGCCGACGGCAACAGGACGATCGAGATCGAGACCTCGCTGCCGGCGGCCCTGTCAGGCGAGTTCGAGAACGGGCTGGACCCGATGGTCCGGCTCTATGACGCGGCGGGCAACCTGCTCGCCTCCAACGACAACGGCGCGGCCGACGGCCGCAACGCGAGGCTGTCGTACAAGGTCCCGAAGGACGGCGGCGGGACGTTCACCATCGAGGTGCTGCCTTCCGACGCGACCGCCGAGCCCACGAAGGGCGAGTACTTCCTGACCGTCAAGGGGGCGCGCGCCCCGCAGGATCCCTTCCTTGTCGAGGACACGGCGCCGGGAGACGGCTTCGTGTCCTACACGCCGCCGTCGAGCATCTCCATCGACTTCAACGACTCGGTCCTGGTCCCGACGATCCAGGCCTCGGACCTGACGGTCGACGGCGTCCCGGTCTCGGGCGTGACGCTGGTGGATGGCGACACGGCGAGCTTCAGCACGCCATACGCTTACTCCTTCGGCGGCCATTACTACTTGCTCACGAGGACGGCACGCAATTGGGCCGACGCCGAGGCCGAGGCCGTCGCCCGGGGCGGACACCTGGTGACCGTCAACGACGCGGCCGAGCAGGCGTTCCTGAAGCGCGTCTTCGCCTCGGCGGCGAACCGCTCAACCGTCTTCTGGACGGGCCTGAACGACGTCGCCGAGGAAGGAAGCTTCGTCTGGGCGAGCGGCGAGCCGGTGACCTACACCAACTGGGGCCCGGACCAGCCCGACAACTACGAGGGCATCGAGGACGGGGTGGGTCTCAACTGGTTCTGGTCCATCGAGGACGGGCAGTGGGCCGACCTGCCCCACGCGTGGGAGTATCAGGGGATCATCGAGCTGACGGCCCTGCCTCCCGGAACCTGGATCGCCAGCGAGGGGACGCACACCATCGGCCTGGCGTCCGGATCGGTCCAGGACATCCAGGGCACGGGCCTGACGGCCTACAACGGCATGATCACACTCGATTACACCCCTCCGCGGGTCGTCTCCACCTCGATCGCCGATGGCGCTGTCGTGCCCGTCGGCGACGTGGTCTACACCGTCACCTTCTCCGAGCCTCTCCAGACAAGCCTGGTCGACCCCTGGGACATCGCGCTCCATGGATCGATCTCCGGGTCGTACAGGAATCCCAGCAGCGTGTCGTTCGACGCCACCGGCACGGTCATGACGATGACCTTCACCGACCTCGCCGATGACACCTACACGCTCACCCTCTTCGCCAACTCCTTGAGCTTCGTGGACCGGGTCGGCCTGATCCTCGACGGCGATCGGCAAGCAGTCCCCGGCAACGGGGTCGAAGGCGGCGACTTCTTCGTCAACTTCGCGACAGATGTCGGGCCACAGGCGTTCCCGGTGCCGCTGGCCCCGCTGGGCCCCGAGGGTAGCCTCATCTTCCAGACCCCGTACGACAGCACCGGCGCCATCACCTTCGGAGCCGACTCCGACGACTTCACGATCGAGCTCGAGGCCGGACAGGTCCTCACGGTGCTGGTCCAGCCAGGATCGACCCTCCAGGCGTCGATCGCGGTGCGCGATCCGTCGAACGTGTCGATCGCCTCCGCCACGGGCTCCTCAGCCGGCGGCGCCGTCCTGCTCCAGACCGTGCCGATCGGCTCGGCGGGCACGTACACGGTCACCATCGGCGGGAGTGGATCCCCGGGCGGCTACTCCGTGGGCCTGACCCTGAACGCGGCCCTGGAGGAGGAAGCCCACGGGGGCGGGGCGAACAATCGTCCGGACTCGGCCCAGTCGATCGAGGGCAGCTTCATCCCGCTGGCCGGGGGGGCGGATCGCGGCGCCGTCCGGGGCGTCTCGGGGGATGACGACGTCTACTCGTTCCACCTCGCGGCTGGCCAGTCGCTCACCGCGGCCCTCGCGTTCGATCAGCCGCTCGCGACTTTCTACGGCCCGCCGACCGGGTACTTCGCGGACTGGCCCAACTCGATCGCCCTCGGCGACGTCGACAACGACAACCACCTCGACATGGTCACGGCGAGCGCCAATTACTCAAGCTTCGCGGTCCGCCTCGGCCTGGGCGACGGGAGCTTCGGCGATCCTACCACTTTCAGCGACGGCAACGGCGACAACGTCACCCAGGTGGTCCTCGGCGACGTCAACGACGATGGAAACCTCGATCTGATCGCGGCCACGTTGTACGGCGGCGATGTCAATCGGAGCGTGACGGTCTGGCTCGGCAACGGGGATGGCACGTTCCAGTCCCCGGTTGGCTACTGGGCGGGCATCTACAACCGCAGCGTCGCGGTCGGCGACGTCACCGGCGACGGGATGCCCGACATCGTCACGGTCAATGAGGCTTACTCCGACAACCTCTACGTGCTGCCCGGCAATGGAGACGGCACCTTCGGGGCGGCGGTCGTCTACACCGTGGGTGCCAACCCCTGGGATGTCGCCCTTGCCGACGTGGACGGCGGCAATGGCCTCGACATCGTCTCGGCGAACTACTCCGGGGCCTACAACGACGGCCAGTCGGTCACCGTCTTGCTGAACCAGGGCGACGGCAACTTCGGTGCGGGTATCGGCTACTTCGCGGGATACGACAACAACGCCGTGGCCCTGGGGGACGTGAATGGCGATGGCGCGCCGGACATCGTCACCACCAACGAGTACAGCAACACGGTCGCCGTCCTGCTGAATAATGGCGACGGCTCGGGGACGTTCGGAGCCCCATCGTTCTACAGCGTGGGCGGCTTCTACGTCCGCTCCGTCGCCCTCGAGGACGTCGATGGCGATGGCTCAGACGACATCGCGACCGCCTCGCTTTACAACCCGTCCTTCAGCGCCGGCGGGATCTCCGTGCTGGTAAACCAGGGCGGCGGGACGTTCGGCGCTCTGCAAATCGTTGATTCCACCTCCGGCGTGATCGACCTCGCCGTGGGCGACCTCGACGGGGATGGTCATCCGGACGTCGTCACGGCGGGCGCCTACAGCGGCAACGTCGCGGTGCACCTGAACCTCATCGCGCCCACGGTGCTCACCCTTCGCGCTCCCGACGGCAGCGAGTGGAGCTTCAGCACAGGGACCGATGATCTCGACGTCCTCCTCTCCGGTTTCGTGGCGAGCGAGACGGGGATCTACACGATCCTGGTCTCCGCCCCGGCCATCGCCCGCAGCTATAGCCTGGTGGTCACCCGCGAGGTCAACGGCCTCGCCCCGAAGCCGCCGGCTTCGCCAGTCGAGACGCAGCGAATCGCGAGCGGATCCGCCGCGACCGTCCCGACCGCGCCGGAGTCGTCCAGCACACCCCGCGCGCTCCCGTCGGCCGCGGTCGACCTGATCCTGGGCGCCTACCCGACCGATGAGACCGAGGAGCATTCCCCGCGGCCGGCAACGGCGCGGCGGAAGCGGCTGCTGGCCCTGTGAAACGTCGAGGCTCACACGAAATGCAGGCGGATCGGGGCGTTGGCCATCAGGCCTTCGCCCTGTCCCATCGCTGGACCAGCCGCTGGAGCGCCGACTCTGCGTTCTCCAGGCGCTCGAGATCCTCGTGGTAGAGCGCGCCGGTCTCCCGAGGCAGCCGCCGGGCGGCGTCGGCGAACTGGTCCCGGGCACCGGTCATCTGGTGGTAGATCCGCTCGAAGGACGCCCGGCTCGCGGAGTCGCGCAGCGTGGCCAGGCGTCGAGCGTAGTCGCCGATCTTCTGGTCCCACGCCTTCAGCCGATCCTCCAGTCCGGCGCGCTCGGACCAGTGGGTCCGGGCCGGATAGGTGGGGTTCCTGTAGGGGGCGTCCACCCGGGCGGGGGGGGCGGGTTCGTGGGACTCCTGGGCCCGGGCCGCAGGCGATGTGGTCGACAAGGAGGGATCTCCCAGACTCGGCGGATCGGAGTGGCCGCGATTCGTGAGCTTCCGCCGGAGCCCGGCTCCGCGTTCGGCCCCGGTTCGCGTTGAGGCGATCGGGCACCGCCGGTAGAATCCCGACCCGGCCTCTCGAGAACGACATTGTGATCGAGGACGATCGGCTTGACCAGTCCAGCCCGGGCCGGTCCAGCCGATGCCGGCGGCTCGACCAGGGAAGGGGAACCATGCTGACTCACTGGCTCACCGGGCTGCTGCTCGCGTCCCTCGTCCTGGGGGAGCCGTCGCGAGGGCAGGAAGCTGCGAATCCTGGGCTGCCCGTCGCGGCGACCGGCTGGACCTTGGAGCCTGGCCCCGACCTCGGGGGCCGGTTCACGCCCGCCAACGCGTCCCTCGTCGCGGCTCCAGAGGGAACCGCGTTCGTCGGAGTCAACGAGTGGGGCGCGACGCCAGACGCCGGCCCCGTGGGCGGAGCGGTCCTCGCCCTCGGGCCCGGTTCGCGGAAGCGGTCTGCCGATCGGCTGGGACCGATCAGTGGCCTGGAGTGGTCCGGCGGCTCGCTCTATGTCCTCCACGGTACCCGCCTGAGCGTGCTCCGCGACCGCGACGGCGCCGCCGAACAGCGCCTCGACCTGGTGACCGGACTGGGCAATCCGGCGGCCGGATCCCGAGACCATCCCGTGGCCGGAGGGCTCCGACTCGGGATGGATGGCGCCCTCTATTTCGCGGTCGATGATCGAGGGCTTCCGAAGGCGACGGCCGCCGACAGGACCGCGGTGACGCTCCAGGGCGGCGGGGTCCTCCGCGTGAGGCCCGACGGGACCGGCCTCCAGGTCGTCTCGACGGGCGAGCGGTGCCCGCGTTCCGTCGCGCTCGACCCCGACGGTGAGCTCTTCACCCTGGGCGATCCGGACCCCTCCGGACGATGGCCGGGCGGACTGACCCACCACATCGAGGATGGGCACTACGGCTTCCCTTACCAGTTCCTGACGGCGCCGTTCCGGTCGCTCCCGGTGGTGGGCGGCGGGGTCGGGGGAGCCGGCGGTCAGATCCTTCTCGCCGAGGGGCAGGGGGAGGCCGCGGATCGGGTGAGCTTCCTCGTCTGCGACCCCCGGGAAAAAGCGCCGTGCTGCGGATCCAGCGCCGGAAGGCCGGCGGCACGTTCAGGGTGTCGCGGAAGGGGGTGGTCGTCGAGCCGGGCCATCGTGGCGAACTTCCGTCCCGTGTCCATCGCGATTGCGTCCGGATGGAGACGGCTACCAGATCGCCGACGCGGCCACGCCGAGCGACGCCGGGCCGGCTGTACCGCCTGAAGCGCACGCATCGCTCGCCGGCCGCGACGGGCCGAAGCCGGAGGAGCTCGGAGATCGAGCCGCAAATCAAGGCCCTCGACCACTTTGAACCCGTCGCTGCAGCTCCGAAGCTCAGCGGCTCCTGGCGAGATGGGAGACCCGGCGGTGAAGCCGCTGGTCAACCGGCTCGAGCAACCCGGCAGCGACCGCGGCCGGAGTGCATGCGCTCTGGGCAGCGTGGACGCGATCGGGACGGCGGGCGGCAGGGCGGCGATCCGGGAGGCGCTCCGCGACCCTTCGCCGGGCGTGCGAGTCGAACAGCCCGGAACCGCAACCTCGACCGCGGCGCGCCGGCGAAGAGCCCTCGCCCGGCTGCTCGACGATCGGGACGCCGCGGCCCGTCGCGAGGCGGCCGCCGCCCTCGGCCGGCTCGGCGATCGCGCGGCGATTCTCCCGCTGATGGACCACCTCGCCGACCCCGACCGCTTCGCGGCCTGGTCGATCCCGCGCCGCGATCCGCAGGCTCGGAAATCCGAGTGAAGAGATGCTGCCCTGGTGGATCCTCGTCGGCGGGAGGCCGCCCTGTTCTGGCGTACGAGGCGTGGTCCGTGCCGGTGGCTCGGGCCCTCACGGCGTGACCCTCGGGAAGACGGGCGAGCCGAGGTCCGCGGCCGCATCGTCGCCACCACCTCGCCGGCCAATACCGCCTTCCCGGAGTGGACCGGCGTGGTGGGGCCCCGATCCGCCTGGCCGGGAAGAATGGCGAACGCGGGAGTGGGAGCGCCCGAGGGTGCGGATGCCGTTCTGCGGGGCGCGCCTCGGGCTGGGCGGCCGGGACGCCTCCGTCCGCTTCCAGTCGATCTTCGCCCTCGGTCAGGTCGGGCCGCCGGCCGGGCCGTGGCCCTTCTCGAGGCAGCGGCGGGGACGGGCAAGGGCCCCGCAACCTGGAAAAGCATCGTCGAGGACGCTCGGCCTGATCAAGGACCCGGCCTCGATCGATCTGCTCCGAACGCTCGTCGCCGACGCGGCGACCGGAGGCCCGTCCAGGCCGCAACGCTCCGATGCCCTGGCGGCCCCAACCGGGGGCGGACGTCCTCGGACCCGGCTGAGCCTCACCATACGACCCGGCGACGCCTCCGTCCCTCGTGGCCGCGCGCCGCCGCTGGCCCGGGCGAGGATCCTGCGCCCAGCGACCTCGCCGGCTTTCTGGAGCACGCCTCCCCGGAGGTCAAGGGACGCGGCCCTGCTGAGCCTGAACGCCAGGAAGCCCCCGGCCGAGATCCGCGTTCGGACGACCGCCCTGCTCGACGATCCCGCGCCGGAGGTCCGGCAGGCGGCGATCCGCAACGGCCGGCGCGGCAGGGCTGACCGAAGACGGTCCCGCGCTGATCGCGATCGCCTCCCGGGCCGGTGATGAGCTTCGCCCTCACGCCATCGCGGCACTCTGCCGGATGCCCGACCCCAGGGCGAGCGCCATCTACCGCGCGGCCAGCCGCGATTCCGATCCGGCGCTGCGACGCCTGGCCGAGGGCGCCCTCGCCTCGCTTCCGCCGCCGGCCGATCCCGCGACGAGACCGGCCGCGGCGACGAAGCCCGACCCTGTCCCCGAGCTCACGACGCTCCGCCGCTTCGCCCTCGCTCACCAGGGCGACCCACGCAAGGGCGAGGAGCTGTTCCGCGACCGGGGAGCCGCGTCCTGCGCCCGCTGCCACGACGATCAACAACCGCCGGGCCCGGATCTCGCCGGATTCGCGAGGGGCCGGACCCGGGCCGAGATCGTCGACGCGCTGCTCACCCCCCGCGCCCCGGTCGCCCGGGCGCACCAGCCGCTGGGCTCGATCGAATCCGTGTTCTCGTCGCTGGAGTTCACGGATCTAATCAGCTACTTGCAGAACCGGAAATGAGTGCCCCGCCGAGGGGAAATTGGAGCGGGCGGCGGCGATCACCAACACCCGGGATTTCGATCGAACAAGGACGACCCCGGCGGGAACGCGATCACCGAGCCCTCGCATGCGCCCCGGGCAGCGACCCCGCCGGGTTCGTGTCGCGGCTCCGGTCCATGGACTCGGACGTCACGATCCTGGGGAATCCCGCCCAGTTCTCGAGCCCGGCGGCGTTCGCCGAGTACGTCAAGCAGGAGCTCTCGCTCTGCGACCTGTACTGCCGTCCTCGGCAGGGCGACTTCCATGTTCACGCGGGGATCGGCTCGCCTTCTTCCGTGATCCCCGGCACCATCGGCCGATCGCATCCGGCCGCCGGTCTGTCCGGATCAGAGGAGGCTGAAGAGCCCGTAGCAGGCACAGGCCACGGCGGCGCTGACCGGGATGGTCAGCACCCAGGCCCAGGCGATCCGCGCCGTGACTCCCCAGCGCACGGCCGAGACGCGCTGGCTGGAGCCCACCCCCATGATCGCCCCGCTGATCACGTGGGTGGTCGAGACGGGCAGGCCGAGGTGAGACGCCACGAGGATCGTCACCGCGGCGCTGGTCTCGGCCGCGAAGCCGTGCACGGGCTTCAGGTCGATGATCTTGGTGCCCATCGTCCGGATGATCCGGACGCCTCCCCCCAGCGTCCCCAGGGACATCGCGATCGCGCAGGCGAGCATCACCCAGAGCGGCACGTGGAAGCTCGAGGCGGCCTGGGACCCGCCGGAGTAGACGGCCAGGCTCATCGCGATGATGCCCATCGTCTTCTGGGCATCATTACTGCCGTGGGAGAGGGCCATCAGGCCGGAGGACAGGATCTGGAGCCGGCGGAAGTACCAGGAGAGGTGAGAGGGGTTGCCGCCGCGCGCGAGCCAGAAGATGGCGATCATGCAGGCGAAGCCGATCGCGAAGCCGACGAACGGGCTGACGACCAGGCTCTCGACGACCTTCGTGAGGCCGTCGAGGCGGATCGCGTCCCAGCCGGCGTGGGCGGCGGCGGAGCCGACCAGCCCGCCGACCAGGGCGTGCGACGACGAGGACGGGATGCCGAAGTACCAGGTCAGCAGGTTCCAGAGGATCGCGCCCAGCAGCGCCGAGAGGACGACGCCCTGCGTGATCGCCCCCGGCTCGACGAGCCCCTTGCCGATCGTCGCGGCGACGGCCGTGCCGGTCAGCGCGCCGGCGAGGTTCAGCAGGGCGGCCATGATGATGGCCGTCCGCAGCGGCAGCACGCCGGTGCTGACGACGGTCGCGACCGCGTTGGCCGCGTCATGGAACCCGTTGATGTAGTCGAAGACCAGGGCGGCGATGATGACCAGTGCAAGGATCAGCATGACGTTATCCGCGTCGACACTCAGGCGTTCTTGATCACGACGGCCCTCAGGGCACCGCCCACCCGGTTGGAGACGTCGAGGGCGCGTTCCAGCCCTTCGAGGAACTCCTTGTACTGGATCAGCCGGATGGCGTCGGTCTCGGACCGGAACATCGCGGCGACCCGCGTCCGGTAGATCCGATCCCCCTCGCTCTCCAGGCGGTCGAGCAGGTCGCAATGCCGGCGGATGGTCGCGGCGTCCTTCATGCCGCGGACGTGGAGGACGGCGTCCTGGATGGCCTCGCTCGCCTCGAGGATCAATCGGGCCAGCTCGCTACTCCCGTCGGGCAGGTCCTCCATCGCGTGGACGATGAATTGCAGCGCCGTGGCGAAGACGGCGTCCGCGAGCTCCTCGAGGGAGCTCGCCAGCGAGTAGATGTCCGAGCGGTCCAGCGGCGTGACGAACGTCCGGTTGAGCGCCTCATACACCTCGGCGATCACCCGGTCCGCCTCGTGCTCCACCCG